>JACZUI010000005.1 GCA_022573225.1 Acidobacteriota bacterium | reverse complement strand
GGAATGTCGAGCACCGACCGCAAAGCGGCCGCTCCGGAGTCGCTGACGGTGTCGATGCACACCGCGTCGTATCCCTCGTCGGCGGCATGCATCCCGGCTTCGAACAAGGTCACATCCGCGAGGACGTAGTCCATGGCCGACACGTAGTTGGAAGGAGCCGCCTTGGTGGTGCGGTAGTGGAACTCGACTCGCTCCGGGAGCTCGGCCTCGTGTGTCTGTTCTTCTCGCTTGGCCAACTGGTCCGAGGTCATGGGAAACGGCACCAGCACAAGCACCTTGAACCCACTGTCCCTCATGATGCCGACCCTACCTAATAGGGTTGTGGCATGGGGTCCACCGACGTAGACATCGTGGTTGCCGGCGCCGGCGCCGCCGGTTTGGCGGCTGCGATATCGGGCGCCGACGCTGGTGCCTCGGTTTTGCTGCTGGAGGCCCAGGACACCTTTCGCTCAGGTAGCAACACCGCGATGAGTACGTCGATGATCCCTGCCGGTGGAAGCAGATGGCAGAGAAAGGCCGGAATCGAGGATTCACCCGATCTTCTATATGGGGACATCATGGCGAAGACCAAGGGCAAGGCCGATCCCGTTGTGGCACGGGCCCTTGCCGACGTCTCCCCTCGACTCGTCGAATGGCTGGCAGACGAATGCGGAGTACCCCTGGAGCTCGTCACCGACTTTCGATACCCCGGCAACTCGAGACAGAGACATCATTGTGTTCCGGATCGGTCGGGACGCACTCTCCTCCGTCACCTCCTCGAGGCCGCATCCAGCAGGAGCGAGATCACCCTCGTGGTGCCGAGCCGGCTCACGGATGTTGAAGAGGCTGATGGTGGCTTGAGAGCCACTGCTGCCCGGCCCGACGGGTCTGAGGATGTGATCCTCGCGAGATCGGTGATCTTGGCGACCAACGGCTTTGGCGCCAACGGCGAGATGGTCCGCCGCCATATTCCCGAGATCGCCAACGGGCTCTACCACGGTGGCGATGGAAGTCGCGGTGACGCCCTGCTAATTGGGGGCCGTCTTGGTGGAGATACCTCGAGTCTTGGGGCCTACCAGGGCCACGGGTCGGTGGCCAGCCCGCATGGTGTCCTTTTGACCTGGACCACAATGATGAACGGCGGGCTGCTCGTCGACTCGAGCGGAGCCCGATTTCAGAATGAGACCATCGGATACTCGGAATCCGCGGTCAACGTGCTGGCGCAGCCTGGTGGTATCGCATGGGCGATTTTCGATCGCCACGTTCACAAGAAGGCCGAGCCTTTCGCCGACTATCAGGATCTGTTGGGCATGGACGCAGTGAAATGGGCCGACGATGTAAACGCTCTGGCGAAAATCATCGGCTGTGACCTTGAGGACTTGGAGCGAACCCTCGACTCGGCGCGGCGGGCGGCGCTGGGTGATGAGGCCGACCACCTTGGCCGCACCGATTGGGCGCACAGCATCGAATCGCCTTTCGCCGCGGTGAAGGTCACCGGAGCACTCTTTCACACCCAAGGAGGCCTCAAGGTCGACAAGACCGGAGCCGTGCTCCGGTCGGGCAGCCCCATCCCCGGTCTGTTTGCGGCGGGAGGGGCCGCAGTCGGAATCTCCGGCGACAGCTCATACGGCTACGTATCGGGGAACGGCCTCCTGAGTGCATTGGGACTCGGCTTTCTCGCCGGGTCGGCGGCTGCCTCCAGGGTCGGGCACTAGAGCAGCGCCGACGCCAGCAGTCTGAGGGATTTCGGCTCGTCGGCGTCCTCTACCGGCACGATCTGAAGACACACATGATCGGCGCCCGCGTCAAAATGCTCAGATACGCGTCGTTCGACGTCGGCCTCGTCCCCCCACGCGTAGATGCCATCGATGAGACGGTCGCTCCCCCCCGACTCGAGGTCATCCTCGGTGAACCCGATGCGTATCAAATGACGGCGGTAATTTTCCCACTCCAGGTACCGGGTCAGGTTTTCTCGGGCCGCCTCCCTGGCTTTTTCCTTGCTCCGGCTCAGGATGACTGCCTGCTCGACGGCCAGGAGAGGGTCGTCTCCCAAGACCTGCCTGGTTGCATCCGTATGGACTGGATTGGTGAGAAAGGGGTGAACTCCGTCGGCCAGTTCGGCGCCAAGCCTGGTCATGCGGGGCCCGAGTGCCGCCACCACGAGCGGAGCCTGAGTGCCGGGAGGGAAGCCGTCGTAGCGCGCACGCCGCATCGACTCCAGATACTCCCGCATCGCCGTCGCGGGAGTTTCATATTGGCCGCCCCGGCCCTGAACCGAGTTTCGATGGCTGACCCCGATTCCCAGGACGAACCGCCCAGGATGTGCCTCCTGGAGGGTTCTACCCGAGTTGACCATTGCCGTCGGGTCGCGATTCCATATGACCGCTATGCCCGTGGCCGCGACGATTTTCTTCGTGCGACCAAGCAAGACGGCGGCGAAGCTCAGCACGTCCCTCCCCGCCGGCGGTTCAGGGATCCAGATGGCGCCGTAGCCGAGCTCCTCCCACTCCGCGGCCAACTCGCTGGCCTCGTTGATGGCGATGCGATGCAGCCGACCGCTCCAGACCCCGATTTGACCCAACCGATCGGCCGCCACCCGGCCCTGAGGAGCCGCGGTTACGTCATCTGGTACGCGTTGGATCGGGTCTCTCACGGGCACGCTCAAACCACTCCTGACTCACGCATCGTCTTCACCTCGGCTTCGTCATAACCAAGTCCGACGAGAATTTCCTCGGTGTGCTCGCCCAGCAACGGTGGGTGACGACGAATCTCGGCAGGTGTGTCATTGAGACGCAGGGAGAGCCCCAACATGCTCATTCTCCCAATGGTTGGGTGGTCGATCTCTGTGACCACCTCCCTTGCCGCCACAAGGGGATCCGACAAAGCCTCGACAACCGATCTGACGGGACCGCACGGAATCCCCGCGGCTCTGAAGACCGAGATCCATTCGGCCTTGCGACCACTGATCAGGACCTCGCTTATCAGCGCCTCAATCGTGTCGCGATTGACCACGCGGTCCTGATTTCGGGCAAACCTGGGGTCGTCGGCCCAATCTGGACGCCCCACGATGTCGCACATCGCCCGGAACTGGGTGTCGTTTCCGATGGCGAGGGCGAAGCTGCCATCGGCGGCAGTGAAGGTGCGATAGGGAACGAGGTTCGGATGGCCATTGCCGTACCGAACCGCGGGCTCACCGGAGATCAGATGATTTGAAGCGATGGCCGCCAGCATCTGAAGCCCCGTATCGTGCAGACTCACCTCGGTGTTTTGACCCCGACCTGTTTGCTCACGTGATTGGAGCGCCGCCAGGATTGAGATGGCTGCCATCAGCCCAGCGCAGTAGTCGACGATCGCCACCCCTAGCTTCATGGGATCGCCATCCGGCTCGCCGGTTATTGCCATGAGACCGCTCTCTGCCTGAGCGATGAAATCGTATCCGGGGATTCCGGCCCCGGGACCCGTGGAGCCATATCCAGAGATTGTGCAACGCACGACATGAGGCGCATGCTCCTGGAACCATGATTCGTCGAAGCCCCACTTCGGGAGCGTTCCCAGTTTGAAGTTCTCGAGTACGACGTCGGACGACGTGATCAGCTCGGCCAGTATCGACCTTCCGATTTCCGCGTTCAGGTTCAGTGTCAGGCTCCGCTTGTTTCGGTTCACATGGAGGTAATAGGCCGACTCGCCACCAGCGAACGGGGGGCCCCAACCCCGGGTGTCGTCACCTCGATCGGGGCGCTCCACCTTGATGACATCGGCGCCAAGATCTCCGAGCAACATCGCACACAGCGGTCCGGCTAGGACTCGGGTGAGGTCGATCACTTTCAGACCATCGAGGGGGGCTTCTGTCATTGCACTCACGTCTTAGGGCTCATCACGGTATCTTCGCTGGCGGGTCTTGACTGGTAAGGAGCGTCTAGAACATGACGGAGACGAAACGGGAACACAAGAAGATCGAGGGACCATCCGCGTGGTATGGCTCAGAAATGTCGACGCGATCGGACGAGTGGACCTATCAACTCGGGCAAGACGATTTGGATGAGATCCGAATCGCTGTAGACGCCGTTCGCAAAGCGGATATTTCGATATTGCGTGTCAACAAGGACGAATTCCCGCTGCAAACTCTGGGCCCCACCCTCGAGAGGATTCAGCGTGAGGTCGTCAACGGCAGAGGATTCGTGCTGATTCGGGGTCTGCCCGTCCACGATCTGACGATCGAAGAATCCGCGATCGCCTATTTCCTCATCGGGTCCTACTTCGGGTGGGCCATTCCCCAAAACGCCAAGGGCCACGTCCTGGGTCATGTCAGGGACATAGGCCTCGACCCGTCGAATCCGACACACCGTCTTTACGGGACCACCGCCCGACAGCTCTATCACACCGACTCGTGCGACATCGTGGCCCTCTTATGTCTCCATAAGGCAAAAGAGGGGGGTCTCAGCAAGATCGCCAGTTCCGTCACGGCTCACGACGAGATGGTTTCGCGACGCCCGGACCTGGTCCAGATTCTGAGCGAGCCCTTCTACATGGATCGCAAGGGCGAGATCCCGGAAGGCAAGGGGCCTTACTATCAAATGCCGATCTTCCATCCAGACGGCGGATTCCTGACCACCACCTACAACCGGGATTTCATCACAGCTGCCCAGCGTTTCGACGAAGTACCAAGGCTGACCGATCAACAGATCGAGGCTATGGACATGCTTGACGAGCTAGCCGACAGCGACCACATCCGCCTCGATATGGACTTCCGACCCGGTGACATGCAATTCATCCACAACCATCAGGTTCTGCATTCCCGGACCCCATATGAGGACTATCCCGAGCCTGAGCGAAAACGGCACCTTCTTCGTCTCTGGCTGACGCCACCGAACGCACGGCCCCTCCCACCCGTCATAGCCGAACGCTTCGGCAGCATCGAGGTTGGCCCGACGCGGGGCGGGATAAGGACTCCGGGCCAGACTCTGAGCGCACCGCTCCAACCGGAATAGTGGACAGGGTCTCCGGCAAAGGTCCGCTTGGACCGATATTCGGCGACGACTCGCCTGAATGACAGAACTGCCCTGGCGGCGGCTCGCGTTGTCGATCCTGATTGTCGCGCTGAGCTCGCTTCCAGTGTTTCTGGTCGGAGCCACCTTCCTTCAACTCGAGCGGGAGATCGGACTGACCACCACGGGTCTCGGAGCCGTTACTGCTCTCTTCTTTCTCACCGCGGCCATCACCTCGGCCCCTCTGGGCCGAGTCATCGAACGAATCGGATGGCGAACCTCGTTTCGTGTCAACTCGGCTTTTTCTGCGTTGATCCTCGTTTCGATTGCCTTGGCCGCCAGAAGCGTCATGTCTCTCTCCGTCCTCCTGGTCGCCGGGGGCGCCGTCTACGGTCTGGCGAACCCGGCCGCCAACAAGGCGCTGGCCGAGAGGGTGCAACCGGAGCGCCGAGGCCTCATGTTCGGCTTGAAACATGCTGGGATCCCGTCATCGACGCTTTTCGCGGGTCTGGCGGTGCCGACGCTGGCGTTGACAGTCGGATGGAGGTTCGCCTTCGGTTTCGCTGCTCTCCTTTTCCCTCTTATCTGGTTCCTCCTCGCATCGGACAGCGACTCTCCCATCGATTTCGCCGAGATCGAGAGCCCCTCCGGCGGCGTCAAGCGGATGTCCATCCCTCAGGTGGCGGCCTTGGCTGGTGCGGCCGCCCTGGCCACTTGGGCAGCGGTGTCACTGAGCACATTCCTCGTCGCGGCTGCTGTGGACGCCTCCCTATCCGAGGCTGGAGCGGGGCTGCTGCTGTTTTTTGGATCGCTGACCACAATCGGCACCCGGGTCGTGGCCGGGCAAATAACTGATCGGAGACGCGCTCGGGGCTTCGCTGGCCTCGCCGGGTTGATGGGCATTGGAAGCCTCGTGTTTATCGCACTGAGTGGAGCCACCGGACCTTGGTTCGTTGGGCTCGTTTTGCTGGCGTTCGCCACGGGCTGGGGTTGGCCCGGGCTGATGACCTACACGGTGGTGAATGCCAACATTGGAACACCGGCAGCCTCGTCGGCAGTCACTCAAACCGGCATCTTCCTCGGCGCGGGGGTAGGACCCATAGTGTTGGGCTGGCTGATCGACAACGTTTCGCGTGCCGCAAGCTGGACCACCGTCGCTGTCGCGCTGTTCGTCGCCTCCGTGATCACCCTCGGGGTTGCACGAGCGACACGGGTGCCGTGAGCTGCCCCTGTTTGATCGCTGGCCCTTTGGTCGTGGTTCGGAGTCCTAGCTCCAGAGCCGAGACGGGAGGACACCTTGTGCTATGACGTCTGTACCGTTGGGACCAATGCGGTTTCTAATGGTTTTCGCCCTTATCGCCGTTGCCGAGATAGCGACGTTCTTCTGGGTTGAATCAAGGATTGGGCTGGGCTGGGTCCTTGGACTCGCCGTCCTCACCGCGTTGGTCGGATCGTTTCTCGTTCGGCGTGCCGGCCTTTCAGTTCTCGGTCGCATCCAGCGCAAGCTGGGTCAAGGCCGGATCCCCGGACGCGAACTCAGCGATGGTGCTGCCATCCTCGTCTCTGGTGCTTTCTTGATCACACCAGGTTTCATCACCGACGTGCTGGGATTCCTCCTGTTGATTCCAGCGGTGCAAGGCTTGGTCTATCGCATGCTTTCGAAACGGCTTACCGCACGGATAAAGGGATTCGGCGCCGGCGGTCAAGTGCTGCGTGGAGACTGGCACGACGGGACTGGGTTCGCCGACAGTCCACGCGATGACGTGATTGACATCGACGGGTGGGAATAGCCGCCCACCTGACTCATACGAGGACTATCACACGGCGCTCGGCAGCTCATAAAAACTCGACAGATCCGGCGCATCTCGGGTGCGTATCCCTTCCTCGCTTGACAGACTTACGTTGTACGAGTACCTTACGTCGTATAACTTACAACGTATGACTGGTCCCACCCCCTGGAGAGAAAGAGAGATAAACATGGAATCGTCATCCCCCACGGAGACGACGGCCCAGATGGAGACGAAGAAAGCAATCGTTGGAAGCAAACCCGGCTCAGGCCACGAAGATGTGATGAAGGCCATCGTTCAGGAAGGCTATGGGGCGCCGGAACGGGTGCTAAAGCTGGAAGAGGTCGACCGACCTTCAGCCGGCGCTGACGACGTTTTGATTCGGGTGCGCGCCACGAGCGTCAACACTCCGGATTGGCTCACGGTGGCTGGAGTCCCCTATGTCCTCCGGTTGAAGTCTGGGCTCCTGAAGCCGTCGACCCCGGTGCGGGGAACCGATGTCGCCGGGGTGGTGGAGGCCGTCGGCAAGAATGTGACCGACCTGAAGCCCGGCGACGAGGTGTTCGGGTCATCGTGGGCCGACACCCTCGCCAACCGGGCCGGCGCGTTCGCGGAGTTCACGATGGCGCCGTCGTCCCAGCTCATCAAAATGCCCATCGGACTCACCTTCGAAGAGGCCGCAGCATCTGTCATGTCGGGCCTCACCGCGCTGATCGCTATCCGCGACGTGGGCGGGGTCGGACCGGGGACCAGGGTTCTGATCAACGGCGCATCGGGAGGCGTCGGAACGTTTGCGGTGCAGATCGCCAAGGCGCTCGGCGCGGAAGTCACCGGCGTTACCAGCACCAGAAACCTCGAGCTGGTCCGGTCCCTCGGCGGGGATCACGTCATCGACTACACGGATGAGGACTTCACCATCAGAGAGCAGCGCTACGACGTCATCCTCGACAACGTGATGAACCATTCGCCCTCGGCGACAGCTGAGGTGTTGACACCCAATGGGATGCTCATTCCCAACAGCGTCGGGAACACCGGAGGCCTCTTCGCGGGCCTGCCGAGGATGGCGTGGGCGGCCCTCATGGGGCTGGGCTCGACCGATGTGCGGTTCGTCAAGGATTGGGTTGTGAATCACGAGAACCTCGCTGCTCTCGCCGCACTCCTCGAATCCGGAGACGTCAAGGTTGTGATCGACGAGATCTACCCGCTCAGTCAGGCCGCGAACGCAGTCGCCCACATGCTGGGACACCACGCCGCCGGCAAGGTCGTCATCACCGTGTAAGGCGCCTATCTCCGTCCCCGGCTCAGACCCCTCCGAACGGCACGTATCTATCCGGTCTGACCGTCGCCGAGATCTCGTAGGCGAGACGATCGAGGACTACTCGGCGAGTCTCTGCACGGCGGTGCCGATCAATTCGACCGCCTCTTGTAGTCGAGCCACCGGCTCGTTGGAGTAGATGATCCGGAAATGGCCCACGGCCGTGGTGGGCCCCCAGGTCCCCATTGGTGTGACCGCCACGTTCACCTCGTCGAGTAGATACTGCGCCATTTTGGTTTCGTCGGCCTCGATGGGACGGTGGTCCACGAGCAGCCACCAGCCACCGTCCGGTCTGACGCAGGACAAGCCGGCTATCGAGTTCACGCCGTCCACCACGACGTCACGGCGTCGCCGTAATTCGGCCACCCGCATGGCCAAGTCCTTTTCCATGGCGTCGGGGTCGTTGAGCAGAGCGATCACTCCGGCCTGTTGGTAGCCGCCGGTCAGCGTCCCGTTGTAAACGTGAGCCCTCGCGACCGGTTCCACCACTGACGCGTCGCCCATCACCCAGCCGATGCGCCATGCGGTGAGGTTGAAGTCTTTCGACACGCCGTCGACGATGATGGTCCGCTCGCTCATCCCCGGCCAGGTCGCGATGTTGTGCGCCCCACCGCCTCCGAAAATCGTGCGACTCGATGGTGAGCTGTACACCACCCAAATGTCGTGACGTTGCGCCAGATGGGCTATGGCGTCGATCTCGACGGTCGTGTGAATCACCCCGGTCGGCATGTTGGTGGCGTTGAAGACGATCGCTTTCGTTCGATCGGAAACAGCTGCGGCCAAGGCCTCGAGGTCGACCCGCCAACCCTCGCTTTCCACCAGCGGCACAA
Organism: Acidobacteriota bacterium; assembly: GCA_022573225.1. GTDB lineage: Bacteria > Actinomycetota > Acidimicrobiia > Spongiisociales > ZC4RG35 > JACZUI01. The sequence continues at coordinate 80,760 of JACZUI010000005.1, read as the reverse complement.
AACGGGGAACGCCGTGGGCGAGTCGGATCCGGTTGATGATCCCCGAGTAGGCCGGCTCGAACGTGATCACCTCGTCGCCCGGGTCGAGCAAGGCGAGAAGCACCGAGGCGAGACCCTCCTGGGCACCGTTGGTGATAAGGACCTGCGTGTCGGGGTGGTATTCGAGACCACCTTCTCGGACCGACAGGCCAGCGGCGGCGCGGCGCAACTCACCCAGTCCGTTCAGTGGCAGCCAGCTGTTGTACCGGTCGACGCCCACAGCGTCCCGAGTCGCCGCCACGACGTGCTCCGCCGGCGGAATGTCACTATCCGCGTTCTCGAGCCGGTAGGGAGCCCCGTCCAGAGCATCGGCCTGGTCACCCATGATGTCGAGGCCGATCCGAGGAATCTGATCCATCCGCTCTGCAATGTCCAACAGCCACCTCTCTTTATCCGAACAGTACCTACGGGCTTGGCGCCTGGTGTTTCCTGATCCTCGGGAACCAGAGTCGGTCCTAACGCATCAAAGGTAGAAGCGACAAGGAAGGTCAGAGAGTGCGTACCCGAACTTCCCGATACATCGGTCTGCTGGCCACACTGGCGGTCCTGGCGACGGCTTGCACTACGAGCACGAGCACGAACCGCGATGCCAACCCGTCTACAACCCGGGCGATCTCCACGAGGCCGGAGAGTCGGCCAGTGGGCGTTCCAGCCGCCAACGCTCTGATCCCCTTTGACGCCTGCGACACCTTTCTCGATTACGTGACCTCGCAGGCCGTTGATCTGGTGGGTCCCCACGGCCTGGACGATCCCTTCTCCTACCCGTGGTGGGGAGGCGATGATGTTTTCTTCGAAGAGGCCGCCGCATCGGGCGCTGACGCGAGCTTCGTCGGCCAAGCGCGCGTGAATTACTCCGAGACGAATGTCCAGGTGCTCGGCGTTGATGAGCCCGACATGGTGAAGACCGATGGTGAGCGGATCCTTGTGCTATCCGAGGGCACCCTGATCGTCACCGACATCACCGGTGCCGAACCCGAGGTCATCGGTCGGCTCCAGGTCGGCAACTTCTCAGTCCAGAGCTTGTTCCTCTCGGGAGACACCGTCCTGCTCTTCGGATCAGACTGGTCCAGCTTTCACCCCCTCATCGAGGGTGACGCGGAGTTCTCGCCGGTATACGAGACACCAACGATACGGCTGATAGAGGTCGACATCAGTGGCGAACCGGGGATCGTCCGCACCATGCGTATCGACGGTCGGTATCTCTCCGCACGCATGATCGACGACACGGTTCGCCTGATCCTTTCGTCAGGACCGGTCGGATTCGAGTGGAGCTATCCCGGTGGCTCCGGCCTCCGCGCCGAGCGCAAGGCCATCGAGGAGAACCGCCAGATCATCGAGAACTCCACAGCAGACAACTGGATTCCCTACTACGTGATCACCGACGCCGACGGGGACGTCACCGCCGAGGGCACCCTGTTCGATTGCGACCGGGCCAACCATCCTCAGGAGTTCGCCGGAATCAACATGCTGTCGGTTGCCACGATCGATCTCGGCAGTGGGCTCGATGTGGTGGACGCAACCGGCGTCCTGGCCACCGGCAATACCATCTACGCCTCGGCCGACAACCTGTATGTCGCCACCCAGAACTGGGACGCCTTTCAGTGGGCCCAGACCGGGGAAGGCACCGTCCAGCCGGACGGGGTGACCACCGAAATCCACAAGTTTGACATCAGCCGCAGCGATGTCACCAGCTATGTGGCGTCCGGTCGGGTGGTCGGCTACCTGCTGAACCAATTCGCCATGGACGAACACGAAGGACTTCTCCGGGTGGCCTCCACGACCAGTCCCGCCGGGTGGAGTGACAGCTTCGACTCCGAGTCGCTGTTGACCGTCCTCGAGGAGGACGACGGTGAGCTGGTCGAGATCGGCCGTGTCGACGGTCTTGGTGAAACCGAGCAGATCTACTCGGTGAGATTCATGGGAGACATTGCCTACGTAGTGACATTCCGCCAGACCGACCCCTTGTACACAGTCGATCTATCGAATCCGAGACAGCCCAAGGTTGTGGGCGAGCTGAAGATTCTCGGATACTCCGCCTACCTGCACCCCCTCGGCGACGGTCTGCTGATGGGCGTCGGCCAGGACGCGACCGACACGGGGCGTCTCCAAGGTACCCAGGTGTCGATCTTCGACGTGAGCGACCCCTCAGACCCGACCCGCATCGACCAGATCACCCTGGACAAGGGCTCATCGAGCGAGATCGAGTATGACCATCACGCCTTCCTCTATTGGGAACCGAGTGGCCTTGTGATGGTGCCGGTTCAGCAATGGTGGTGGGACGAAACGTCCGAATCGGCGTTCTTCGGCGCAATCGGCCTTGCGGTCGACGACGACGGGAAACTCAGGGAGGTTCGACGGATTGCACATCCCGGCGGTGACGATGACAGCTGGGATTACCGGGCCGCGATCATGCGATCGGTCGTCATCGGCGACGATGTGTACACGGTTTCGGCCAAGGGCATCTTGAAGAGTGATCTCGATACGCTGACGGAAGTCGCCTGGCTCGGTTTCTAACCCGGCCACCCGACCACCTCAACTCCCCGGGGCAGCTGCCGGGTCTGGGGCTACTCTCGGCGACCGGAGGTGCGAGCGATGCCGAACATGGTCGACTACGAGGCGACCCGGGCCGATTTTCGGGTCGAGGTTCCCGAGTTCTTCAACTACACGGTCGACGTGATCGGTGCTCGAGCCGACGAGACTCCGGACAAGGTCGCCTTGATCGGGGTCGAGCCCGATGGCCTCACGGTCAGTCGATATACGTTCGCCGACCTTGCCGATTTGGCCCATCGGACCGCCCACCTTCTTCATCATCACGGGATCGGCAAGGGCGACCTGGTTTTCGTCCAGCTGCCTCGGGTGGTCGAATGGTACGCGGCGCTGTTGGGATGCTTTCAGGTCGGGGCGATCCCAATGCCCGGCACCACACAACTCATGCCCAGGGATCAGTCCTATCGCATCAACCAGGCCGGCGCGGTTGCTGCTATCTGTGATGGGCCGGGGGCGGGTTACCTCGACGAAGTCGTGGAGGAATGCCCTTCCCTCACGACCCGATTCGTAGTCGGCGCCGACCGGCCGGGGTGGACAACTTTTGGTGCAGCCCTCGAGGCGATGCCGGCCGGACCGGGCCCCGTTGAACGGACGCGTTCCGACGATCCGCTACTCCTCTACTTCACGTCGGGCACCACCGCCCACCCCAAAATGGTCCAGCACCTCGGCTCCTACGCCCTGGGCCACGAGATCACCGCTCGGTTCTGGCACGACCTGACCCCCGACGACATCCATTGGACGGTGTCTGATACCGGCTGGGCAAAGGCGGCATGGGGGAAGCTGTTCGGCCAGTGGATCGTCGGGGCCGCTGTCGTCATGTGGAACATCGTCGGAAAACCCGACTTCGACCGCATGCTGAGCCTGATCGGCGAACTCGGCGTCACCTCGTTCTGCGCACCACCAACGCTATATCGGGCATTCGCCCAATTGGACCTGTCCGTCTACGACTGGTCGACGCTGCGGCACTGCACCAGCGCGGGTGAGCCCCTCAACCCCGAGGTCATCGAAACCTGGAAGTCGGCCACGGAGACGGAGCTATACGACGGCTACGGACAGACCGAGACTGTGTGCCTGGTCGCGAACTACCCGAGCCTCCCGGTCAAACCGGGCTCCATGGGCCGTCCCGCACCCGGCGTGAACGTCGATGTGGTCGATGACGACGGCAAGGTTTGCGCGGATGGCCAGGAGGGACACATTGCGGTTGGTACCGACCCCTGGCCGGTCGGGTTGTTCCGCGGCTACTGGAAGGACGAGGAACGGACCGCCCAGGTGTTCCACCACGGCTGGTATTACACAGGCGATCGGGCATACCGAGACGAAGACGGGTATCTCTGGTTTGTTGGCCGGGCCGATGACGTCATCCTCTCTGCCGCCTACCGGATCGGGCCGTTTGAGGTTGAGTCTGCGCTGATTGAGCACCCTGCCGTCGCCGAAGCGGCTGTGGTCGCCAAGCCCGACCCCGACCGGGGCAACATCGTCAAAGCCTTCATCATCCTCGCACCTGGGTACGAACCATCGGACGAGCTGACCGTCGAGATCCAGGACCACGTCAAGGCGATCACCGCTCCCTACAAATACCCCCGAGCGATCACCTTCGTGACGGAACTGCCAAAGACGATTTCCGGCAAGATCCGCAGGATCGAACTCCGCGACATGGCGTGAGTGGTTAAACCGACGTCTTTCGAATCCGCCTGACCCGCCCGGCATTGCCGAGGATGGGCCTAGCCGGGAAGGAAGCTGCGGACAGTTTCAATCGAGTCCGCTTCGTCCACACTCTTGTCGTCGCGGTAACGCTTGACCCGAGCGAAGCGGAGGGCGACGCCACCCGGATACCGGCTGCTGCGCTGCACTCCATCGAAGGCGATCTCGTAAACAATCTCCGGCTCCAGGTGGACCACACGGCCCTCCCTGTGATCCTCGATTTCGAGGAACCGAGCCGTCTGCCATTCCAGCAGCTCATCGGTGAGGCCCTTGAACGTCTTGCCCAACATGACGAACCCACCCCGCTCGTCCCGGGCACCCAAATGCAGGTTGGAGAGCCATCCCTGCCTGCGCCCCGATCCCCATTCGGCGGCGAGTATCACGAGATCGAGGGTGTGCGTCGGCTTCACCTTCAGCCAACCTGAGCCACGGCGACCGGCCTCGTAGGGCCGATCCGGGTCCTTGACGACAACGCCCTCGTATCCAGAGGCCACCGCATCAGTGAAGAACCGATCTGCCTCGTCGGGGTCATCGGTGGTGATCGACCCGATCCGGGCGTCTCCTGGCACAGCTGATTCGAGGGCGAGCCGGCGTTCGGTGAGTTTCTCATCGATCAGGTCGGTTTCGTCGAGTTGCAGGCAGTCGAAGTAGAAGGCGGTCAGCGGCGCTCCGCCCGACGCCTCCCCGGAACCAAAGCGGCTCATCGAGTCCTGGAATTCCTGGGGCGACCCGGTGGGACCAAGCAAGAGGACCTCTCCGTCCACGATTAAGGAACCGGCCTCGAAACGGCGTGCGGCATCGACCACTTCCGGAACCCGTGCTGTGATGTCTCTGAGGTTCCTGGTGAACACGCTCACCCGGTCTCCATCCTTGTGAACCTGGACTCTGGCGCCATCCAGCTTCCACTCCACGATCGCGGTGCCCACCGCGGTCACTGCCTCACCGGCAGTCGTTGCGGTCCTGGCGAGCATGGGTTGCACCGGTGTGAACAGGGCGAGCCGGGCGAGACCCAAGGCGGCGGAGCCATCCGCCAGCGCTCGCGATGCCACGGCGACCAGGTCCCCTTCCAGCATGGCCGCACGACGCACACGGTCAGCGGGTACCCCGAGGGCGACAGCAACGGCATCGGCCATCACACCCTCGAGGGCACCCTGCCGAAGGTTGCGCAGGATCAAGCCGCGGAGAAACTCCTGCTCGGCCGGCGTGGCTCGGGCCAGAAGATCGCTCAAATCAGACTCTCTTCGTTGCTTCGAACCCGGTCCCGAAGTAGCGGCGATGGATTCCAAGATCTCATCAACGTCGAGGATCTCCAGGCTGGGATCGGAAGCAGGATCAGCCTTTACCCCGTACACGGTGGCGTAACCCACCCCGAGCCGGCTCTGTGTCGGCTTCCCGGATAGATAGGACACCGCAACTGGCGCCTCATCCGGCGAGAGACGGCCCAACGTGGCGGCAAGCAGCTCGATCTTCTCAGATCGTGATCGGGTCGAGGCCACGGCCTGGGAGACAGCCGCGAGGTCGGCGAGCAGCACATCGATGAGCGTACCGACAAGACGGGTCAGGATCGGAAGCGGTCGAACGGCTCCAACTCGATGCCGGCATCGGACAGAGAACGCTCAACGGCCTCCACGGCAGGGGTCAAATCGACCGGCGCCAAGTCTGCCCATGGATCGGAGGCGAGCCTCCCCTGTATCGATCGAAGTCCGATCCCGCCCGGCTCGACCGAGCCGACCTCCTCCCAGCTCAGCGGGACGGCAGCAGGGGCTCCAGGCCGGGGGCGAAGCGACCAGGGAGCCACCGACGTCGAATACGCCGCGTTCCTCAGCCAATCGAGAAACACCCGGCCGCCGCGTTCGGTCTTACGGAAAGCCAGTGTCATCACATTCGGGTGAGCGGCTGCCGCCAGGGCGGCGGTGCCTCTGGCGATACCAGCCACCTCGTTCCCGGTGAGGGTTGGCTCCAACCGGGTCCGAAGGTGATAGCCCTTGGATCCCGAGGCGAGGACCACCGTGGGGATCTCGTAGGCCTCCAACACGGAGCGAAGAAGCGACGCCGACTCCCGCACCAAATCGACGCGGCCTTCCGGAGGGTCGAGGTCCCAGATAGCCCAGTCGGGATGGAGCTCGTCATCAATGAGGGCCGGAGGGACATGGAAGGTGATCGCACTCAGGTTGGCGTAGTAGGCGATGCCGTCGGCCGAGTCGACGACCGGATACACGGTGGTCCCTCCCCCCTCCTTGGGCACCTTGTGGCGGCCGATGAAGTCCTCCGGGTAATGATCGGGGACGTTCTTCTGCATGAAGCCCTTGGCACTGATCCCTCTAGGGAACCGCTCCACGGTTAGGGCCCGACCCGCGATGAAAGGGAGCATTCGGTCGGCAACCAGGGCGTAGTAGGCCACTACGTCACCTTTTGTGATCCCGTCCTCCGGAAAGATCACGCGGTCGGCGTTTGTGACTTCCACGGACATCAGCTTATGGGTACGTGGTTGGGCGAGGACCGTTGTAGAACCTCGTCTGGCGGAGGATCGACCCCGGCGTTCTCAATGAGCGAAATCTGAGCCCGGCTCCGGCCTGTCCGGATAACGACGTCCGCCTAGAACCAGCCAGCTACCGCCGACCGACGAGCGCGGAATCAGGCAAACGCCCGAAATGTCCACTCCGTCGAGGCTTCGAGGCTAAACAGCGTCCCGAACGCGTCTGCGACGAGCCGAATGATTTCTGGTGCGGCGACGTCGCCTTGCCTGCTCAGAAGCTAGCGCCAGCAGACCCCCAAGAATGAGCAGCCAAGTTAGCGCCTGCACCCCAAGGATTCCGGCGACCGGGACCATTACGGTCACGAGCAGCCCAGCGACTCGACTTGGAAAAACTGTGCGGTCATATCAGTAGTTATCGGGCGAACACCAGGTCACGGTCTCCGGCCGAGCGGCGGATCTCAACGAGAAGGGTGATCTCGACGACATCTGGGACTGCGTACTCGACGGCAAGTTCTGCAATCGCTTCCGCCGGCCCCCGGCTCCGTCGTCTTACCTCAAAGTCGTAGTCGGCGATCGTCTGGAATGTGGTAGTGCCGCGAGGAACGGCGCGGTACACAGTTGCACCTGAGTTGATAGGCGAGAGAGTGATTCGATCTTCATAGGTGTCGACAAGGCGCTCCGTGTCAACCGTTATAACAAGGTGTGGGTCGTTCCGGAACGCTCGGGCGTCGAGAAAAGTCGAAAGGCGTTTCTCGGTGAGCCAGAAGAAGACCTTTCCGTTCAGTAGACGGAGGTACTCCTCCACCGACAGATCCTCTAAAGCGTTCTCCAAGAGACCACGATTTAGAGGCTTATTGTCCCTGATATGGGCTGACCCATGGTCTGGATGGGTGATCACCTCATAAGAAGACCGCAGATGCTCCTCGATCGCCCTGCGTCGCGCGCCCTCAACGTCAAATATGTCGAGCAATGCGCTGGTCGACAAGAGCCCGTCCCGCAGGATCCCCGGCCAAGCATTGGCGTGCGCCATGTGGAACAGCCTCGGGAAGCGATTAATCAATTCGGACGATTCCATAATGGCTACAAGTATCAACGATCGGTGATGCTCCGCTGGTGGAATCTGGTCGAGAACGTAACCGTGTCGCCGTTCAGTAAAACGCAAGGGAAGCGCCATGAAAGCGACGGTGCACAACGAGTCCACGACACTCGACACCGGGGATCTCTGATGCCCGTGCCGAGGTGGGTCGCCCAGGTAAACAAACGCGTCTTCAATCCAATGGAACTCAGGCGGGGCGTCAGTCCTGTCCTGACGCATGTGGGTCGATCGTCTGGAAAGACCTACCGAACACCGCTCGACGCTCACTCCGTCGACGGTGGCTACATCTTCATCTTGATGTATGGCTCGGACTCAGATTGGGTCCAGAACGTGTTGGCCGCCGGGGCTGCCACGCTCGAGATCGACGGCGATGAGTTCGATTTGTTGTCGCCGAGGCTGGTCTCGAAAGAAGATGCGTGGCAGTTGTTGTCCCGAACCACAAAGGCGCCACCCAATTTCTTGCGGGTCAATGAGTACCTACAGATGTCTGTGGAACCTTGATCTGGTGGAAACTGCATCCGTAAGCCTTGACTTACGGTAAGCGGTCAGTTACCGTCGGGTCCGTGATTGATGCCCAACTCGAAGCATTGGCCGTGGATACCCGGCGCGACATCTACACCATGCTCCTGGAACGGCCTCGATCAGTTCAGGAAATGGCTGACGAACTGCCGGTTTCGCGTCCCGCGGTCTCGCAACACCTGAAGGTGCTTGTCGAGGCCGGGCTTGCGAAAGCTACGACGGTGGCCACCCGACGGGTGTATTCGGTGGACCCGGTTGGGGCCGCCGAATTTCGCGCCTGGGCCGATCGCCTTTGGTCGGACGCCATCGGCAGATTTGCAGACTTCGTCACCACCGATGACAAGGAGAGTGAGATGTTGGCTGAAGAAGTTGGAATCGAACCAGTTGTCAAGAGCCTCAGGCTCAAGCTGACCCCGGATGAGGCGTTCAGACGCTTCACCGAGGAGATACACACATGGTGGCCTCTGGACACCCACTCCGTCGGCGAAGACCAGGCGGTCTCGGTTCGGTTTGAGTCCCATGTCGGCGGCCGGATCGTGGAGACCACTGCCGACGGTGTTGAGCACGAGTGGGGCCGCGTGATTTCGTGGGAGAAAGGTCGAGGGATCGAGTTCAGCTGGTATCCCGGTCTCCCGCCGGATCAGCGAACCACCGTCGACGTTCGATTCCGGGAGGTATCAGGCGGTACCGAGATGATCCTGCTTCATACCGGGTGGGAGGCAAGGGGCGAAACGGCGCCCGAGATCAGAGACAACTACAACACCGGATGGGATTACGTGCTCGAGAAGTACACCACCTCCATCCTGGGTTGACCCTCACCCGACGCGGCGGCTAACCGCCCACAACACCCGTTTTGGGCGGCATTGCCGCCTCCGCCATCCGGGTATGGGTTCGGACGCGTACGAGACCGGCCGCTGTCGTAGGCTCGACCGGCGGCCGATCTCGTGACGCAGAGGGATTATCCCGCCGCTCGGATTGCTCCTATCTCAGGGGATGTCCAGGTTGAGTGCCAGATAAACCGCGGGGGCGAATCCCCAGAGTGCCACGAGTACCAGTGACCATCCCAGCAGCTTGGCTGAAACCTTGCCGTAAGTAAACCCGGCGATCAGAAGGAAGCCCACCAACCAGACAATCGCCTGGGACTGGAACAGGAAGATCGTGTCGAAGAGATCGAACGACACGTAGAACCCAGCCAGGACTGCTACCGGTATCGCCAGATTGCCGACCGGTCGCAGGTCTGCTCCCGTGATCAGTGCCGCCCCGAGTGCCGTGAAGAACACGGCGAAGAGCGCGACCAGGCCAGCGAGAATAAGGATCAGAGCCGCCCCATCAGCCTGTTGCACCAGGATGAAGACCTGGGTGGCCAGGAGTATGCCGACTATCAACTCGATCCAACCGACCGACACCAGCGGATTGGGGCCATCCTCTGCGGGTTCGGAACCCATTCCAATCAAATACAAACCCATCACCCATGCCCCAAGGGCAAAGGTGAAGAAAATCACCGAAACTGATAGCACTGCCATCCCTCTCGTCGCGTGCCACCGAAGCTAGTCGCCTGGAAAATCTGCTGCACGCGAAAACCGGCCTCACGCCAAACACCCATCAGCGGGACATATATCAGACGCCCGCCGGCGAGACCGAACTCGGTTGCTCGTGCCTAATGTCCCGGTAAAACGGGACGACCTGCACGACAGTGTTGTCAGAGATCTTCGAACAGCGGAATCTGTAACCGCGTGATCTCTTTCACACGGTTGTAAACGTTGAGAACGTGGACCTTGTATTCGCCCCGGATCGACTGCTTCGTGATCTTGGAGACCGGGATCACCACCGACTCCTCGAGCCAGATTGCAATCGTGATCAGCCGTGCCCCCAACTTGAGAGCCTCGAAGTATGAGAAGTTCTCCACGCCGAGACCGGAGACCGCCTCATAGCCCTTGATGAGCACGTCGCGATAGCGTTCACCGGCCATCACGCCCACCAGCAGGGCGGACCAAGCCAGGTCGAGTCGGAAATCTCCGATGTCGGCGAATGACCAGTCAAGGATGACCAATTGCCCGTCGTCCTCTCTGACCACGATGTTGTCGGGGTGGTAGTCGTTGTGAAGGACGCAGATGCGGCCGGGCCCTACCTCCTCCGTGCTCGAATCGAGCCACTGGAGGAGGGGTTCGAAGTCGCGCAGCTCGTATCGGTCGACCGCAACCCGCATGTCTGCGTGCTCCGGGTGGACGAATGAAATCTGCTCGTCGGTTGTGCCTTCGGACCGAAGGGGAGACAACTCCTTTGTGGGCATCTCGTGAAGGCGGACCAGGGGTTCCACCATGGCCCTGACAAGCCGGTGAACCTCCCGCTCGGGAGCGGCTCTCAACGTGTCCGCCATGCTCTCGCCTCGCACCCGCTCCATCACGATAAAGGGGTGCCCAAAAGGCGTCTCGTCGGTCACAACGAAATCAACCCGTGGCGCCTGCACCCCCCACCGCGCCACCTGTTTCATGGTGTCGAACTCTGTTCTCGCTTGTTCAATCCCGCGAAGTCCCGGGAACAATCGCACAACGAGCTCGTCTCTCCTCTCCTGTCCATTTGCAAAGTACGCGGCCGAGAAGGCTTGGATTCGTGTTTCCCATCCCGTTGTGATCTCCCCCCTGTCGTAGACCCTCGCCTTTCCTACGGAATCGCTGGCCAACAACTGCTCTAGATACCTGGTCTGTTCGTCGGTCATCGCCATCATCGAGCTTCTCTACTGATTCGAGGGCGCATGGTTCCCGGCCATGTGCGGCAGATTCCCATTCTGGAGGACGAAAAGCGTGGTCGGATGTGGAATCGTGTGCCCGCCCTGGCGGAGGGACAGGTAATACTCGACATAGCTCTCCTGCGCCGCGAGATCGATCTCTCTGCAATCTCGTTGCGTGAGGAAGCTGAGGAGCTCGAGCTTCTTCGGGTGAGGGTCGCTCGTGTCGAGGAGAGAGACATCGCATTCTGCGACCAGTGACTTCTTCTCGTAGGGATTGCCCAAGTTGGCCAGGGTTTCCTCGATGTCATCGGCGAACAATGGGCGCCATCCGCCCAATTCCTGAGCCACCTCCTCGTAGATGAGGTTGATTCCTCCTCGGTCGGGACTGAAGACGATCACCCGTCCGCGGGGCGTCAAGAAGCTCTCTGACTTGCGAAGCCATCTGTCAGGGTGGTCTCCCAGATACTCAAACGTGTGGTTGTGGAGGACGATGTCGAAGTCCTGGCTCGAGGTGAAATCCTGAAACGGCGAGCAAACCACGTCGTACCACCTGCCGGGACCAAACTCGGCCTCGAGGTTCTCCTCGAGTCGGGCACACGCATGGGAACTGACGTCGACACCGACAAACTGGCTCGTCTGCACGCCACCGTCATGAAGCATCCTCAGCATCGGGATCTCGAATAGGCCGACACCTGATCCGACACTGAGGATGCTCACTTGCTCTAGATCCCGAAGCATCTCCTCCATCTCCTCCAACATGAGTGCGCCTTGATTGGTACAACCACGGAACACCTCGTTGCAGGCCGAGTAATAGGGTTCGGTCAGCAACGACATCAGCGGATCCGGCTGAGCCACCGGATTGCGTCGCAAGATCTGAGTTGCCGCCTCCGGTCTCGAATGAACAACCTCACTTGCAGACGGTGATCAGGTTGACTGACTGGGGAATGACGTATCGCTCCCGGGCCGAGTCGTAGACGCCTTCGAGAAGTGGTCCGAACAACTCCCCCACGTCGACGGTGTCGTCGAGAATGACCTTCTGGAGATACTTCTCCAACAGGTCGACTCGGTTCTCGGCGATCTCGTGCGCGAATCGTTGCGGGTACACCTCGTAGTCCACGCCAAGGGATTCCAGGATCTTCTGGCTGTCTTCGAACTCCATGTACGGTGCCGTGTCTCGGCCGTGGGGATGTTCGCTCCTGTAAAGCCCGTGAAATTTCTGGTAGTACGACTCTGACGTGAGTTGGTACACGAACAGGTATCCACCTGGACGGAGCGCCTCGAGGAGACGGGAGTAGACCGCCCCCATCGGTGCGACGTTCACCGTCGTGAACGAATGTATGGCCCAGATCACGTCATACAGATCGATCTCCACTGGGAGCGTCGTCGGGAGATCCTCGATGAGGGCTTGGTAGGTCCGACCCACACTGAAGTGTGGAAGTTGTTCCAGCACATCTCGCGCCCGCCGCAGGCTCGGCTCTGAGACGTCGAAAAGGTCGGCGATGAGTCGAACATCTGGCGGGAGAATCGCATCGAGGTAGCCCGGAAAGATCGCCGTCCCGCACCCGACATCGAGGACCCTCAGGCTCCCGGAACCTGATAACGATTGAAGAACTCGACCGAACGGAAATGCCCTGACGAGGGTCTCGTATTCGACAGCGATCACGTCGACCCATGAGTCGACGTCCCAGTCTTCATCGGCGTAATAGCGATCGGTTTTGGGCTTGGTCACGAGTCAGCCCGAACCCGCAGCCAGCGCAGGAGTCGAGGGCAAGTCAGGGTGCGTAGTTTGGATCTTTCGACTTCGGTGTCTCCTGGGTATAGAGGTAGGAATCGAGGTCATCCTCCACTTCGAATCGAGCCCCGGGAGCGTCGTAGGCCAGGATCACGTTTATTCGGTCTTCCGAGCCCTGCACCTCCCGCACGCTGTGCCAGCATCGGTTGGCGCGCATGACCACCAGCCGGCCTGGACGGGGCTCCACCACCTTCCTCTTCCCAAACAGTCGGCGTACCACTGCGAGTCGGAGAACCCCGTCGAGCGTGAGCTGAAGCCTTGAGTGCTGCTGGTTTCCTTTCAGCAAGATTCGATAGTTCGGATAAAGCTCTGTCTCTCCTCCTTCTACCTGGTTGAGATACAGGATTGCAGTGATAGCGGTCCGGTCGTAGTGCCACCGATATTCGGATCTGCCGGGGGGCATGACGTTCACGTTGACCCCGGCCCTGATGTTCAGGAGGGGCTCTAGAGACAAGCCGGTGAGCTCGTTCACCAAGTCTTTCGCTGCTCCTCGATACAGCTCCCAGATTGATGGCAGATTGGCGCGGATCTCTTCTCCATCGATCACTGAGTAGCGCAGAGACCGGCCCTTCATTGGCCGATTGATCTCCAGCAAATCGCTGTGTGTCCGGTAGTCGCGGATCTGCCCCAAGAGCGTCCGGCATTCCTCGTGATCGATGAAGTCGTCGATGAGCAGATGGCCGGTTGACTCAAGTATTGGTTCGCTCATGATTCTCTTCTGCAAGTGCGCGATGGCCGTGACATGTGGGATGCGCTTTCAGGTAGCCAGAAGCTACTCATCGCCCTGCGGAGGCGCGGCCCGCGAAGAGGTCGTCGAGCCCCGCAGCCCAGTTCGAGCCGGGGGAATCTGGCAACGTGTCTCCGCGTTGCCAGAGCCATGGACACCGAAACGCTTTTGGAGGACCGACGATCGAAGGACGAGTTCTTCGCCACCAGTCACCACTCGCCGATAGAGCATCACGATCGGCACAACTTCGCCGGCCTCAGTTACTTCGAACCCAACCCCGATCTGGTATTCACGCTGCCGGCTGAGCCGGCCGACGGAAGCGAGGTCAGAATCGATACCAGCGACGGTCAGGAGCGGGTCTTCCACCGGGCCGCGACTGTCGACTTCGAGGTGGCGGGCGAGACGGCGACCCTCACGCTGTACTCGACCGGTCAGCCCGGATTCTTCATTCCGTTTCGAGACGCGACCTCGGGCAAGGAAACCTACGGGGCGGGCCGCTATCTCGATATCGAGCCCAACGCCGATGGGACAGTCACCATCGACTTCAATCAGTCCTACAACCCCTCCTGCGTCTACAACGATGCCTACTCGTGTCCTCTGCCACCGGCGGAGAACTGGCTTCAGGTGCCTATTGAGGCCGGAGAACTGGATTACGTGAAGTAGGGAGTCGGGTCGGTCCACTGGATGTACCGTGTCTTGACCCCGATGCGATGAGAGCGAAAGTGGTAGACGGATGACAACAGGCCCCGCAGATGCGCTGATCTTGTTCGGCATCACCGGAGATCTGGCCCGGACCCGTCTCTTCCCGGCGCTCTATGCCCTGGCATCGTCGGGCGATCTCGACATCCCGGTTGTCGGGGTGGGCAGAACCGAGGGGGACGATGCCGACCTGCGACGTCGGGCGGAACAGGCTGTGACCGAGGCAGGCATCGAGATCGATCCGACCGTTTTCGAGCGTCTCACGCAAGACCTCTGCTACGTGTCGGGAGACTATCGCGATCCAGCAACCTATGACGCCATCACGGAGCGTCTGGGTGCCGGGACGTTCTCCGTCTCCTATCTCGCCGTCCCGCCATCACTCTTTGACGAGGTGGTCAGGGGCTTGGCCGGTGCCGGGCTGGCCCGTGACGGACGTCTTGTCGTCGAGAAGCCATTCGGACGTGACACCGCGAGCGCGACGGAGCTGAATGAGATCATCCACCGCCACTACCCGGAATCCCGGGTCTATCGCATCGACCACTTCCTTGGCAAGGAGGCCGTGCAGAACCTGATGGTCTACAGGTTCTCCAACACGATTCTCGAGCCGATCTGGAACCGTCACTACATCCGCGGTGTCCAGATCACGCTGGCGGAGAATTTCGGAGTGAACGGCCGCGGCAGTTTCTACGACTCGGTCGGAGCATTGCGGGACGTGGTCCAGAACCATTTGCTCGAACTCATGTCTCTTCTCGCCATGGAGCCCCCTGTCTCTGACAAACCCGATGCTCTGCGAGATGAGCGGGTCAAGGTTCTCACTGCAACCAAGGCGATGAGCCCGCAAAATATCGTCCGGGGCCAGTATCTGGGTTATCTCGATGAGCCAGGGGTGGAGCCGGGATCGGACACCGAGACTTTCTTTGCGGCGAGACTCGAAATCGACTCGTGGAGGTGGGCGGGTGTGCCCTGGATCCTCAGGGCCGGCAAGGGTTTGGCCTCCACCGTCACCGAGACCGTTGTTGAGTTCAACCGGCCTCCCCGGATGCTCTTCGCCGCGGCCGATGCCGCTCCAGGACCGAACCGGATCGCCTTCAGGAGCAAGCCCCAGGACCGCGTCACCTTGTCGATGCAGGCTAAGCGGTCGGGGTCCGAGATGGTGAGCGAGGCTGTCGACCTCGCTCTGTTACACGAGGAGGATGGAGGTCCGGGGAGGGGTCCGTACTACCGCCTCCTCGGCGATGCGCTTCGGGGCGACCCCTCCCTGTTCGCGAGAGAGGATGGTGTCATGGAGGCCTGGCGCATTGTCCAGCCGGCACTCGACGACCACCCCGCTGCCGTGAGCTACGAGAGGGACACCTGGGGACCGCCGAAAGCGGACTCGCTGCTGGGAGACGATTGGGAGTGGATCACGAACGGGGACTCTTGAGGGCCCCGTCCGAATTGACCCTGGTGCGTCACGGGCAAACCGAGTGGAGCGTGACGGGGAAACACACCGGGCGCACCGACATCCCCTTGACCGATTTGGGACGACGTCAGGCCGACGCCCTCGGCGAGATGCTGGCGGGTGATGAGTTCGATCTCGTCCTCTCCAGCCCCCTGGCCAGGGCCTGGGAAACCATGGCCGGCGCCGGGTTCGGTAACGCTGGTGTCGCCAAGGACGACCTTCTCGAATGGGACTACGGCGAATACGAGGGAAGAACGACAGCAGAGATTCGTGAAGAGATCCCGGAATGGTCTGTCTGGACTCATCCGATTGACGGTGGAGAGAGGGTCGAAGATCTCGGAAAACGCGCCGATCGAGTCGTTGCCCTCGCCCTCGAGGGAGACGGCCCGGTTCTGGTGTTCGCCCATGGGCACATACTTCGGGTCCTGGCAGCGAGATGGATCGGGCTTCGTCCGGCTGATGGGCGATTGCTGAGACTGGACACGGCCACAGTCTCAACAGTCGGGTGGGAGCGGGAGAACCGTGTCATCCGAACATGGAACATCGCGTGTCATCTCGGATCTGAGGAATCCTCGTCGTGACGGCGTCTTCCTTCGTCACCGGTGCCGGCATCGAAGTGGGGGCGGTGACCGCAGCCCAGATGAGGGAAGTCGACCGGATCGCAATCGAAGAGATCGGCCCGAACCTCTATCAGATGATGGAGAACGCCGGCCGGAATCTGGCCGCTTTGACGATTCGCCTTCTCGGTTCGGAGTGGAGAGACAAGAGGATTGTCGTGCTCGCCGGGACCGGCGGAAACGGAGGCGGCGGCATCTGCGGCGCCCGACATCTGGCCAATCGTGGCGGAGACGTGTTGGTCGTCGTCAGCGACGCCACCAATCTCCGTGAGGTGCCGGCACAGCAGTTGGCAACGTACCGGGGGACGGACGGTCGGGTTCTCGGTCCGGACGAGTTGGGTGGCCTCGATCCTTCCTTCATCCTCGACGCCGTCATCGGATACAGCCTCTCGGGACCTCCCCGGGGACCTGCCCTTCACATGATCGAGTGGGCGCTGAGCGAGGACGCGCCGGTCGTTTCTCTAGACATACCATCTGGCATCGATTCGACCACCGGAAAAGCGCCGACCACTCATGTGGTCGCGGCGCACACCATGACGCTTGCACTGCCCAAGACCGGTCTCGATGGCGTGGCTGCCGGAGATCTCTGGCTGGCCGACATCGGCATTCCACGAGAGACCTATCGGCGGGCCGGCCTGGCGGTCCCGGCGAAGCTCTTCGGGGACGGGTTCACCGTTCCTATCCGAGCTAGCTGAGAGCAACGAAGCCCCCTCACAGCCTCCGAGCGTGTGAGCCGGTCGAGCTACTCACCACACCCGGCCGCCCCCATCATGTCATCCGCGGCGGTCGTGTATCCAAGGTTGGCCTGGTGAACTTCAGAGCCCGGTTTCTCGCTCTGACGATCGGCTTCCGCAGAGTCGAATTCCTCTCGCAGTCGGTCACAGCTCTCAGTGGTGAGAATCCGGATGTAGACATCTCGATCGCCGCCATATTCGGACAGGTAGGAATCAAGCTGTTCCGACCTGGAAGTGCCCGTACTCGGTTGGCTGACCACTGCGCTCATCAAGGCGAACGCCCCTCCCATCACCACAACGATGGACACAACGGTGGTGAGGATCTTGACCGTGGTCGTGCCCTCATCGAACCAATCCCAGAACCGTTGCCATACGCCTCGCTCCTCAGCCGATCCTGGTGGTTGATCCATTGTCCCTGCCTTCTGTTCCGTGATCGTACGGTCGAACAAGGCACGTTCTTAGCGAGTTCTCGAAAAGCCCGGTCGCTGTTGGAGTACGCCGTATAGGAGAACCTGTCAGGCGACCGACTCGCCCTCTAATGGGAGCCCCGCCGACTGCCAATCGGCCAGCCCACCCGAGTAGCGGCGGACGTTGGTGTATCCGTTCTCGACCAGGCCTCTGTATGCGAATTGGCTGGCGACACAGTCCACGTTTGAGCAGTAGACAACAATCTCATCGTTGACGTCGAGACCGGCGAGAGCATCTTCTACAGATTTGTAGTGAATCGATCCGGGAATATGCATGGCACGGAATGCCCAATCGTGGAGCGTCATGACCAGCCTGAAATCGTCGCCTCGGTCGAGCTTCGCCTTCAGCTCTTCACGATCGATCGTCTCGATGTCCACATGCGCCCTTCGGTTCGATAGACAATCCTAAGCCGTCGATGCGTCAGCCTCGCGTCCGGTCTGAATCAGGTGACTCTCGACATCTACGGAGCGGAACAGTGCCTCGAGACCCTGGGCGAGGTGCTCGACCCGGAAACAGAAATCGCGATTCGAGAGATCGGCGAGCCCGGACCCTGGGGCTACGTGATCGATGACATCACCATGTCATTCAACGATGTCCTTCCGATCGAATCGAAAAATGATGCGGGGGCGGCCAAGGCCCAGAGCCCAAGTAAAAGAAAGACCACGCCCCCCACAGCCGCCGTGGTCTTCGGGAATCCACCGGATTCCCTGGAGGGAGAGCTCACAGTCAGACGCTGGCCACTCGACCTGAAGCAAAGGAGGGCACGTGGCCGATCATCCAAGGGTGGGAAATGTAGAAGTAGTCGAATCCGCCCGGAAGGAGGTGACGGCCACTTCTGTTTCAAGAGATGTGAGACTTCGGAGCGTCGCAGCGTTCTTCGCCGTTATCGGTCTTGTTGCGAGTGCCTGTGTGGGTTCTCCGGCATCAAGCGAGAACTCCGGTGCAGAGCCCACACCGTCTGGAGACGAGCCACCCGGGGCGCAGGTGGACACGACAACCTCGCTTCCGGAAGCGGCGGCCGTCGAGGAGCCGGCGCGGCCACCGGATGTCGATCTGAGCCTCCACAGTGTTCCTCTCAACGAGGTGTACTTCGATACGTTTGACGGTGGTTCGGTCCCGCTTTCCGATTCCACTCCAGAACTGCGTGAGCGCCTTCTGGACGTAATCCCGCCGATCGACCGTCCGGTATATGGAGATGTCAGTGCGGGTGATTGGTTGGATGAGAGCGATCTTGTGCTCGGGTATGTGTCGGGCGGCCAGGCGTATGCCTATCCGTTCAAGATCTTGAACTTCCATGAGATCGTCAACGACGATTTGGACGGGCTGCCCGTTCTGATCAGCTACTGCCCTCTTTGTCGAAGTGCCATCGTGTACGACCGACGGGTCGGGGGCGACGTGTTGAGCTTCGGCAACACCAGCGCCCTCTACGAGTCGGATCTCGTGATGGTCGACCGCAGCACCGGATCCTATTGGTGGCAGGTCGCGGGGACTGCCATCGTCGGACCGCTGACCGGCGCCCGGCTCGAACCGCTGCCGTCGACGGTGGCTACGTGGGCAGACTGGGCATCCCAGTATCCGGAGACTCTGGTACTTACCCGCGACACCGGACACACCCGCCCATACGAACGAGACGCGTTCGCCGACTACGCCGAGATCCTCGATTCGGGTCGGTTCGCGTTCCCGGTTGGCGAGGCAGCGCGCGACGCCCGGCTCCCGCCATCAGCCCTCGTCGTCGGAGTCGTCCTCGCCGAAGTTGCCCGTGCCTATCCCGTCGACATCATGACCGATCCGATCAACGACACCGTTGGCGGTGAACCGATCGTGATCTTCCCGACCGACGGTGGAGCAGCAGTGTTCAGTGCGGTGGTGGACGGTGAGACGCTGGAATTCCAGAACAGAGACGATGATTTGGTCGACGCCGAGACGGGCTCCATCTGGACCCCTTCCGGAGTGGCCGTGTCGGGTACCTACAAAGGCACGGCCCTGCGGCCGATCCCGAGCCGTACCACCTTCTGGTTTGCCTTCGTTGGGGCATTCCCCGATGTACAAATCCACACCGGTTAGGAGTCTGCTGATAGGTGCCGTTGGTCAGATGTGTATGGCTACCTCTTCTGCGAGGTGCTGCATGAGTTCGACCTGATCGGAGTGTTCGAGAGTTGGAAAGTAGCTACGAGCGACAAACTCCACTGGTACCCCGGCCGCCTGGCGGATGTCCAGTAGCGACGACACGATCTCTTCCGCCGATCCGGCGATGGTGGCCCGGCCAAACAATCGGTCTCGATGTTGCTCGGTGAACTCTGGTGCGGCTGGAGGCGGACCTGTCCGATTGGCCGACGCTTCCATGTCCGAGTACTTCCACATCATCTGCCAAAGATGCTCTGTGTACCGTTCGAGAGCCTCGGCCTCGGAGTTGCCTGGGAGCATCACCGAATAGTGGACGATGCGTAGCTCGGACGGGTCGCGGCCCACCCGGTCGCACTCATCTCGAATCCAATCCAACTGTTGGACGAACTGGTCTCGGGGAACATTGGCAAAGATGCCGTCGGCCAGACGAGCAGCCCGCCGGATCGCCACCTCTGCCCCGCCGCCGACCAACACCGGGATCTTCTTCGATGGCACTGGACGAACCGCGAGTTCCGGCAGGTCGTAGATCTTTCCCTGGTGGCTAAACGGCTCACCCGACCACGCCTTTGGAAGGATGGAGAGAATCTCCTCCATGGCCGCACCCCGAGTCCGTGGGTCCATCCCGAGACCCGCAAACTCTGTTTTGCTCCATCCCAATCCGAGACCCAATGTGAAACGACCGCCGCTGAGCAGACTCACAGTCGCGGCGTCTTCGGCAAGACGGAGAGGATGATGCAACGGAGCGAGCATCACACCTGTCCCAATCTCGATCTTCGAGGTGGCAGCAGCGATTGCCCCACTCACCACCGCAAGGGAGGGCATATAGCCATCGTCCACGAAGTGGTGTTCCGTGGTCCAGACCGAACCGAGACCGAGCCGTTCGGCTTCGACCGCCAACCTGATGGTGTTCTCATAGACGTGGGACCAGTCGCCTTCACCAGGCCTCAGCTGGGCGCTCAACAATCCGAATCCAAGACTCATCTCTCTCCTCTCGACAGCTCAGCCCAATGACGGTCGGACGATCATCACAGATGTTCGAACATGCAAACACATCGCCCCACCTTCTCCGCAGGCTCGAACGGCCTTGGCGTCTGGCGGGAGCGAATGGCTCTGGGTCTGACAGGACGATGCTCGCACCTCTCGGCAGTAGTTACGGTATGCATGATCTTCTAGTGACTGAGGAGGTTCTGGTCCGATGGTCAAACGGTCGTACCGCACCGACAAGATCACGGTGCACTGGAATTCAGAGTTGTGTATCCACACCGCTGCGTGTCTCAACGCGCTTCCGCAGGTTTTCAATGTCGGGGAGAAGCCCTGGATCGCGATCGAGAACGCCGGCGCCGACGAGATCGCACACGCCGTCGAAAAGTGCCCGACGGGTGCTCTCACCTACGAGCGGACCGACGGAGCTCCCGACGAGGAGGCTCCTTCGCAGACCACAGTCATTCCGTGGCCCAACGGGCCACTCATGGTGCGCGGCAACATCGCAGTTCGAGATGCTCGAGGCAACCTGTTCACGGCTGGCCCACGTTTCACTCTGTGTCGATGTGGAGCCAGCCAGAACCAACCGTTCTGCGATCTCTCACACCGCAGGATCGGATTCCGCAACAACCCTCAGGTTGTCTCCGCCTCACGGGAAACGGCCCAATCTCCCCAGGACATCAGTCCCACTACTGGGCCCTGAGCCGGCCCAACCCAAGAAACTGCCCCTGGCAGGTGGGTCGCGTAACGACAATTTCCCTATGCCGGTAGTGTTAATTCCGCCCTCGACTTTTGAGGAGTGCGACGGCGTGAACGAAGACACCTTGCGTACTTACGAGTCGATTTTCGGGTTGCTTCCCGGCGTCGACAATCCAACACCTTTGGTGCGTTTGAACAACGTGCTCGGCTACGACCACACGGAAGTGTTGGCCAAGCTCGAGTGGTACAACCCGTTCGGCTCGGTAAAGGACCGGATCGCCTCCAAAATGTTGAGCGAGGCGGAGTCCGACGAAACGATCCGGACCGGGCAGCAACTCGTCGAACCCACTTCGGGTAACACAGGTCTGGGTCTGACGATGATCGCCAACGCAAGCCAATACCCGCTGACCACTCCCCTATCGAGCGCGATCCCGCTGGAGAAGAAGACGATGCTCCGGCTATTCGGGGCGAGGGTTGAAGAACTCGAAGATGACTTGTGCCCTGCTCCGGGGGCACCGGAGGGGGCGATTGCCAGGGCCATGGAGGTAGCGGCACAGCCCGACTTCGTCATGCTCAACCAATACAGCAACCGGGCCAACCCCGAAGCGCACTACGAGACCACAGGACCGGAAATATGGCGCCAAACCTCTGGGGGGGTGACCCACTTCGTCGCCGCTCTCGGCACCTGCGGCACGATCAGCGGTGTCGGCCGGTTCCTCAGGGAGAAGAGCGCAGATATCAAGGTCATTGGCGTGCACCCCGCCGAGGGACATGACATCCCCGGCGTTCGAAGCATCCGTCAACTGAGGCAGACAGAATTCTTCGAACCCGAGGAGTACAACAAGCTCGTCGAGGTCGAGAATCGTCAGGCCTATGAGATGTGCCTGCGGCTAAATCGGGAGGAGAGCATTCCTGCGGGACCCAGCTCGGGGCTTGCTTTGGCCGGGGCACTCAGGGCGATCCCAGACGAACCGGGCCAACGCGTTGTCGTGATCTTCCCAGACAGTGTTTTCAAGTATGCGTCCTCCGTTGTGAAGCATCTTCCCGGTTTGGGTGCTCCCCCTGTGCCATCGAAGAGCAGGCGCGAGGAGCTCTTGGATGCCATGATCGAAAACGCACGGCACAACCCGGAGCTGACCATCGATGTCGACTCCGCTCACGAGTTGTGGGAACGCGAGAGACCCCTGGTGGTTGACGTTCGTGACCCCGACACCTACGGCCAGTCGCATATAACCAGCGCAATCAACATTCCCCTCCTCGATCTTCCCGACCATCTTGGAGAGCTGCCCGACGATCGCGAGGCCCCGGTGCTGAGCGTCTGTCAAGTCGGCAACACGTCTTTGTCCGGCGTTCTGTACCTCAACAGCCTGGGCTATAGAAACGCCAGGTCCATCACGGGAGGCACCAGCGCCTGGCAGGAGCGTGGCTTCGCGACCGAGTCCGGATAACACCGCTCATTCAGTCAACCGACGGGCAAAGCTCAGCTCGTGACCATCAGGATCGCTGAGATGGAAATACCTCTCACCCCACTCGGCATCACGGGGAGGCGCCTCCGGCGACCATCCTGCCTCGAGCGCCCGCCGGTACATCCGGTCGACGTCCGCTACCCAGAAGATCACCCGCCCCCACCAAGCAGGTTCACCCGCGGCGACGATGATGTTCAGGTACTGGCCGCCAACTCGGAACGTCGTGAACTCGGCGTGGGAGCCTCCTGACGCAAGCTCGAAGCCAAGTGACCTATAGAACTTGACGGACGTCGCCATGGACTGTGTCGCCAGGGTCACCGCGCTGATCGACTCGATGGATCCGTTGGTGTCTTCAATTGTCATGGGGTCATGTCAACTCTGCTCCACTGGGTGTGACATGTCGAAGTCTGTATGAGGGATCAGGGTATGCCAACGAGAGCGGCGGCGACCATCAGCCTGAGCGGTCCGCTGGCGTTGCAGGGCCGACAAGCAGCCCGCGGACTCGAGCTGTGGGCGTCGGCCGATCAGATCGAATTGGAGATCGTGGACGATGCCGGCCGCACGGAGAGGGCCTCCGAGGTCTATCAGAACTGGCTCAATGCTGGAACCGATCTATTGCTCGGTCCGTATGGAAGCAACCTGATGCGCCGTGTTGGGCCGATCACGTCCGGGGCCGGAGTCTTGCTATGGAATCACGGGGGTTCTGCCGACGACTTGGCTCGCCCTCTCGTGGTACCGGTCTCGGCTCCAGCCTCGAGCTATTTCTCAGGGACGGTGGACCTCGCCCACCGCCTGGGTTTGGAACGAGTGATGCTCGCCAAGGGAAAAGGTCGGTTCGCCGCCGCGGTGACAGCGGGAGCTCGAGAACGATCGGCCGAGCTAGGTCTTACCTTCCGCGCCAGAAGCCTTTCTGAATGGTCCATCGCCGGGTCGGTGGAGGGCGCCGCGCTTTTGATTGTGGGAACCTTCACCGAGGACCTGGCCTTGGTGAAACAGGTTCGGGCGGGGAGCCGACCCGGTCTAATCGGCTGTGTGGCTGCCGGCCTTCTCGAATTCGGAGACCGGTTAGGCCCGGCATCCGAAGGGATTGTCGGTCCGGCGCAGTGGATCTCCGAGCCAACCACGCCCGAGGTCGGCCCGGCCGCGGCTGACTTCACACTTCGCTACGAGAGGGCCTATGGCGAGCCACCCGGTTATGTGGCAGCTCAGGCCGCAGCGACCGGGTTTCTCTCCGCCGAAGCGGCCCACCGAGGGTATGACCACGATCAGGTGAGGCAATGGCGAACCACCACGCTGCTCGGCTCTTTCGCCCTCAATGTGTCGTGGCGACAAGTCGGGCACACGCCCATCACCATCGAATGGCGAGACGGACGACAAGTCCGGGCCATATAGACAACCCGCTCAGTCACTCGCCCAGCTTTCGATACGCGCCCCGGAAGTGGGCGAGAGGATCTTCGATGTCGGAAAGCTCGACATGATCGATAACCCCGATGAGAACGCCAGAGAATCCGCTCTCTTCGCGGGACTCCAGGGAGCAGGAGAGTCGGTCGGGAATGTCGTCGAGCACCGGACCCCATCTCGACGGTGTTGAAGCAGCGGTGGCGAACAACCCTCCCGGGCTGGGACGAAGCCCAGCAAAGACTTCTGCGATCCCGGAGTCCTCGAATCGGCAGACGTGGACGACGAACCGCTCCGTGTCGGCTGCGACGTCCCATAGATCGGAGATGGGTCCGACAAGAGCATGCACGCGACCCGGTTCACCTTCGACAACAAACAACGACGAGACGGTGAGCCCGGTGCGCCGATCTCCTTCGCCCGACGTGATGATCGTGACCGGCTTGACCAACCGGCCCCGGAAACGTCGGACGGGGTCACGGTCTTTGGGAGCGTCGACGAACGGGTGCTCCGTGTGGATCATGGATTCGGTGCCTGGTTGCTCATCAAGGATCCTGGAAGTCGCCGTCCCGTCGCCGGCCCTGGCCCGCTGGTTCCGGATCGTCGAAAAGAGCTCTCACCTCGGGGAAGCTAGCCGGGTGTAGCTTCCACCTTCCCATGGACGATGAACGGCTCAACAACCTGCCGATCGAGTTGACCAGCTTCGTGGGGCGAAGCCACGAGTTGGCGGCCGTCTCGGATCTCGTCAGGTCGCATCGGCTCGTCTCCCTGATCGGTCCCGGCGGCGTCGGAAAGTCGAGGCTTGCCACTCAGCTCGCCATTACGACATCACAGCCCTTCCCCGACGGTATGTGGTTCATCGATCTCTCACTGACCAATGATCCGGAGATCGTCCCCGACGTGGTCGGGGGGCCGTTTGACGTTGGTGATATAGCGACGAGCACGACCAGAGCACCGGTCGAGGTGCTGGCAGACTTTCTTGCAGACAAAAGCCTGCTCCTCATCGTGGACAACTGTGAGCACGTGCTGGGAGCGGTCAGGTCTCTCCTCACCACCCTTCTCCAACGATGTCCCGACATGAGGATCGTGGTCACATCTCGGGAGCCAATCGATATCCTCGGCGAAGTCGTGTACCGGGTTGCCCCCCTCGGCCTGGGAGTCGAATCCGGGGGAGCCGCATCGGACTCGGTGAAACTGTTCCTGGAGCGACTAGCTCTCGTGGACGCGTCGCATCAACCCGACCATCAGGAGCTCGAGACCATCGAGGCCATAGTCACCCGTCTCGATGGCCTGCCTCTCGCAATCGAACTGGCAGCCTCGCGGGCCAAACTATTCTCGCCTTCTCAGATTCTCGAACGGCTGTCCGATCGTTTCCAATTTCTCCACGCCGGCTCAGGGGTGACCGGCCGGCACGAAACCTTGCAGGCGACGATGGCGTGGAGTTATGACCATCTCGAACGCGACGAAAAGTCGGCCTTGCAGCGTCTTTCCGTGTTCAAGGGCTGGTCGCTTGACGCCGCCCTGGCTGTGTTGGGTTCGGAAGCCGTGGTTCTGCTGGGTGGTCTCGTGGACAAGTCATTGGTCGAAGTGGTCACCGGCGACCGTGAGAACCGCTACCGCATGCTCGAGACTGTTCGGCAGTACGGGCTGGAGCGACTGAACGACTCGGGTTCAAGCCAGAAAGCGCGAGCAGCACATGCTGAGTTCTATCTGGCTCTTGCCGAGCAGTCCGACGCCGGCCTGCGCACCGACCAGCAGGCTGGCTGGGTCGAGCGAATCAAGCCCGATCTCGACAATATCCGAACGGCCCTGGGCTGGGCGCTCGATACAGGGCAAGGTGAGCTGGCGCTTCGGCTGGTCGCAGCCATGGGGCGCTACTGGTTCGTGCAGACTCACTGGGCTGAAGCGCTCCGCTGGTTTCGACGGGCGACGGAACTGGCCAAAGACAACCATCCTCTTGCCTGGGCTCGAGCCTTTCTCAAAACCGGATCGATCGAATTGATCACCCAGGGTGCACCCCGAGAACCATCATCGGTCGAAGAGGCGTACCGCATTGTCGATGAGCAAGGAACGCTCGGTGAGTTGGCGATGGCCACCTACACCCTCGCCGAGGTCCGCTCGCTCACTGGTGACGCAAAGGAGCTGATTGACGAGAGCATCAGACTGTTCCAGGAGGCTGGTGACCCCTGGGGCGAGTCGTACGCAAAGCGATGGTTGGGCTCCAAGGTGGAGCTGATCGCGTATGGCGATCCGCACTCCAACATCACCTACCAGCGTGAGGCGGTCGAAGGGTTCACCCAGTTGGGGGACCGGTGGTCGGCTGCGTGGCTGTCCTTCGACCTCGGCTTCAGTCTCCTGGCCGCCGATCGACTCGACGAATCCAACATGGCATTCCAGGGTGCCCTGGATCTCGTTGCAGATCTTGATGATCGTCTCATCCGACCCCACGCAACTCGCGGGCTGGGCTCGGTCATGGCAGGCCTGGGCAAGTATGAGGAGGCGCGGCGTCACTTGCTCGATTCGATTCCGATGTTCGAGCGAATCGGCGACGTCGCTTGTCTTGCGTTCGCCCGCATGTACTTGTCCGACGTCGCTTCCCGCGATGGTGGATCCAGTGAAGCTGGCACCTTGCTCGCCGCGGCCGTGGATGGGTTCGCCAAAGTCAACCACAAGGCCGGAATCGCAGCCGTTCTTCGCCGCTTGGCCCGAGGGGCGATGGAAGCCGGGGAGGACGTGATGGCGGCTCGTCTCGTTGGTGCCGCTGACGGGCTGCGAGATGGTGGAAGGGAAAATCTGTCCCCGCAAGAAACCGCCGACTTTCAACAGACGGTTGAACGACTCGCCGAGAAGTTTAGCCAAGCGGAACTGGACCAGCTCCATGATGAAGGCGCCGCGCTTGATCTCTCGTTGCTGACAACCCAGGCGGTTGCCACGATGACACCGACATCGAGTCGGCCATCGGGAAGCCCTCCCGACGAGCCGGAGAGTCCCGTCTGGCCGGCGCAATACGAAGGCCTCCGCAGTCGCCTCGAGCGAGCCTGGGGAATCGAGGGTGGCATTCACATCCTTCGCGAGCTGGGAGGCAAGTCGGGCGCATCGGTTATGGCGGTTGACCTGGCCAGCAGCGGGTTCAGCGGCCAAGCGATACTCAAAATGGAGCAGGGCGACTGGTCGGAGCCGGCTGAACAGGAGGCGCGTCGTCACGAGCTTGCTTGGGCAAACGCACCCGAGTTTGCCGAGGTCCACCTTCCTCGCATCGTCCACGCTTTCGATCAGCACAGAGCGACAGCTCTGCTCGCCACCATCGCAGCAAGGGGCCTCGAATACACCTTGAACTGGGAGTCCTCCTCCTATGACGCTCAACTCACCGCGGGCAGGGATCTGGTACGCGAGCTGTTGGACTCATGGAACGCCCAGTATCGACTGACCGACTCGATCCTCAGCCCTCAAGAAGTCCTGGCTAGCTGGCTCGACTATCGAATTGACCCGAGCCGTGGGCGGATTCACGGGTTCCTTTCCGATCACGGAATCGACCCGGCCACCCCTACCCTGATTTGGGATGGGCACTGGTACCCGAATCCGCTGGCCTTTGCCGCCGGCGTCTTCCCGGGTCCCAGTCGGCTTGGAATTCGACCAATAGCGGGACATACCCACGGCGATCTCCACGGCTTCAATGTCCTGGTCCGGGCAGGTGAACCTGACTTGAGCTGGTACCTGATCGACCTGGCCTTCTATGAGCCCGACGCTCTTCTCTTCTTCGATCATGCCTACTTCGAGTTGAGTCACCTGCTCGAGTCGCGCTCAGAACGGCCGGTCGAGGAGTGGACCCCGATTCTCGGCGCAATATCCGGTCGTAAGGATCCTTCGGGGGATGATGTCGGACTGGTTTCGCTATTGAAGATCCTGAGGGAAACGACATGGGAGTGGGTCGAAGAAAACGAGCCTGACCGCGCTTCGGCCATAGAGAGCCAGATCCTTCTTGCCCGGGTGGCGGTTGGTCTCAATTTCACCCACAAGCGAATCCCCACCGGGCTGAAGGAGCGGGGGTTTCTCTATTCAATGGACGCTCTCAAGGAATATGTCAGTTTCCACCTCTTTGACTGGCCGCGAAGTGGGGTCGACCTACAACTAGACGGCTAGGGCGCGCCACCCGTCTCGGCTTTCCAAGTTGGTCGATGAACGGGTCCCCGAGTTTGTGGGCTCGAGTTCGTACCCGATTCTGGTGGTCAGCAGCGAACCGGCCATCGCCCACGCCACGAGTTGGCGGCCCTGACGGCTCTGCTAGGGACCGCCCTCATGGGCTGTGTCGACACCGGGTCGAGAACCTGGTCGCGGCTATGGGCCTTGCCGTCGTAGTCGTCGGGCAGGTTTGGTCCAGGTTTCGCGAGCCAGGTTGAAGGCTTCCTCAATGGTGAAGATCGCAATGTTGGGATAGTTCTCGAGCGCCTTCTCAGCGCTCTCCCGTGACTCATAGAAGAGCATCGATCTGCACACCTTCGAGTCGGCACCAACGACAGGCTGGCTGTTTTTGGCCTCGCTCGGGGTCTTTCCTGGAACGAAAATGGAGGTCACCGCGCCGGCCGGTTCTACATTGACTACTTGGTCGGCGGTAACCGTCAGCCGAACGGTTGCCCCGGTGACAGGATCGGTCGATTCGATCTCACCCTCAGCCTCGAGAATCCCGGGAAGCAGGATGGTGTCCAGGGAACACCAGGCGTACATGTCATTGCCGTTGACCCGGAAGCTGTGTCGGGTGGGCTTGAGGGTCAGGACCATCCCAATGAAATTGCCTTGGTCGTCAAGCTGACCGCCGGCGGTGTCGATCGCCATGAACATCTTGTCGATCTTCTCCAGGGGAAGTCCAACGACTTCCGAGGCGCGTTCCCTCGAGATCGGCTCCCCCTTGGCCAGCTCCTCCAGCAGGTGGATCAGGGCCAGATTGAAGGTCTCCTTCTGCCCGACGACCCTCTCGCTCCAAGCCTCGGTGGTCTCCTCGGTTGCCGGTCTTGTTGTTGTCATGAGCTGACTCCCGCTGGGCGGCCTGTGAGTCACCCGTTGCCTGGTTGACCCTAAACCCGAGCACCGAGAAATCGGCGAGCGTGTGCAGATCACGGGATGGAGGCCCGGGATGCACACGCTCGGCTGGATCGCCTAGAGACCACCTAACACGGTCGCCGACAGCCGGGCAGGTTTGAGAACAAACCGGGTGTCAGGCTTCACCTCGGTAGGTTCTTCGACTTCGAACCGCCATCGCTGCGCCAGGGTTGCCAGGATGAGACAGGCTTCGGTCATGGCGAATCTGGAACCGACGCACATTCGCGGCCCCTCACCGAACGGGAGGAAGGCGTGTGCCGGGCGCCCTCTGGACCGGTTCGGGGTGAACCGATCCGGATCGAATGTGTGCGGGGCATCCCAATATTTGGGGTTGCGGTGGATCGCATAGATCAGGACAAGGATCCCCCGGTTGCGGGGGATGCGGTAGCCGCCCGCCTCCACCGCGCCATGGGTGCGCCGGGTCAGCACCATCGCGGGAGGATGGAGACGCAGCGACTCCTCCACGATCCGACGGGTCAGATCGAGATCTTCGAGATCTGACAGTTCTGGCGACCGTCCGTCGAGCACCCGAGTCAGTTCCTCCCGGAGGGCGTTGGCGATGTCGGGATGACGCGCCAATTCCAACCAGGCCCAGGACAAGGCGCTCGATGTGGTCTCGTGGCCGGCGAAGAAGAAGGCTTTGGCTTCCGAAACCACTTCTAAGTCGCCAAGAGGCTCACCGGTCTCGGCGTCGCGGGAGTCGAGGAGCAACTGGAGAAGGTCGTGGTGCTCCCCTCCCTGCGCCCTTCTCTCCGCAACCGCCTCCGCGGCGATGCTACCGACGACGCCAATAGCCCGCCGGGCTCGGGCCGCCCGAGCCGTAGGCGCCCAGACGGGCTCGGAAAAGAAGCGTTCCACCCGATAGTTGGTCCATTGGATCATCCCCTCGAATGCCAGGGCCAGTCGGCGGCCACGATCATCCGCCCTCACGTCAACTCCAAAGAGGGCCTGACCAGCGACCTCGAGCGTCAGCGAGGTCATCTCTTCCGTCAGATCGATCCGATCCCCTACATGCCAGTTGCGGGCGACCCGCTCCGCGATCGACACCATCGTGTCGGCCATTCCCGCTATCTCGGCACTGTGAAAGGCCGGTCCGATCATCTTCCGGCGCCACGACCACTCTTCTCCGTTGGCCGTGAACAGGTTGAGCCCGGACATCTCCTTGAAGACCCGGTTGAAGAACCACGGTCTCACCAGGTGGTCATGACCCCCCAGCATGAGCTGACGGGCAGCCTCGGCCCCGGTCACGGCATAGTCCATGAACGGACCGAAACGGATTCTGACCACCTCCTCGTTCGGAAAAGTCTCGAGCAGGAGCGAGAACATGCCCAACGGGTCGTCTGCAAACGCCCGGGTATGGCCGAGCAGCCCACCCGACTTGAGCACCGGTGGTCCGGACATCACCGAATGGTACCGGTGGTCCTTTCCTGTGCTCCGCGCTGCATCTGAACCGGGCGAAGAATGCATGTCACGCCACCCAGTCAGCCAGCGAGGATCCAAGTGGTGAAGTGCCACACCTTCCACATGTCGGGGATCAGCGACCACCAGCCGGACGGAGAAGAGGGATCGAAGTCGACATGGCGGAACAACCGCACCGTCAAAATCTCAGCTTGGGGCATCCCCGCCTCCAACCGAATCAGTTCGGCATAAGGCACCAGCGGGTCGTCGATCGAGTGCAGCGCCAACACCGGAACTCCGATCTCGTCGGCGACCTGCGATGGAGAGAACGCCTCGATCAACGACCGGAGCGAGGGGTGGAGTCGCTCGGCGAGCTCCGATGTGCGCCAGGGGTCGTCGTTGGCGAGAAGGTCGTACAGTGCTCGGGAGCTGGGGGCCAGGTGTTCGATATCGAGTCGGCCGTCCAAGGCTGCGAGGAATGACTTCTGTTCTTCTTCCGGGAGCAACTCGGCGGTCCTGGTGGCCAGCACCTCTCCAGCGATGGGATGACCCTCCCAGGGGATAAACCGATCATCGACCGTGGACCCGCCCGTGGTCACTGCCTGAATCACCCCCTCCAAGTCGTAGTAGGCGCCAAGAGTGGCCACCCGGGAGAGCCGCCCCTCCATGCGATCGTCGGCGGCAGCCACCAAGGAAAATGAGCCACCGTATGAGATCCCCAGCACCGCCACCGGCCGTCCCGACGACTCGGCCAGGCCACCGACGGCAGCCACGATCCGCTCCAGGTCGGCTTTGGTGAATTGCTCACGGTAGAGATCGAGGTCGGGGATGAAAACGGTCCTCCCCGCCCTGGCCAGCGCCCGGGCCAGGTCGTTGACTCGAGCATCTTCCACTCCGTCGGGAGTCGCACCCGGCACCACCAGGACCGCGGGATAGTCGCCGGATTTGTAGAGACGGCCCGTCACCCCCCCTACCTCGGCCGTCTCCGGCTTGACGTTCGGAGCGAAGGGTCGAGGCACACTCATTCCGAGCGCCTCGAGGAGAGTGGCAGCGGCGCTGATCCGGTTGCGCACCACCGGAAGCAGTGCCAGCCCCACGACCACGACCCCGGTGAGGATCAGAGTGCGTCGACGACGATCCACACCCGGACCTTATTCGACGCTGACCTTTCGACGTACGATGCGAACAACGATGCCGGAAACCACGATTCCGCACCCAAGACGCGGGGAGCGGGGAGCTTGCGCTCTGCCATGAGAGGGCTCGCGATGTTGGTTCTGGCCGCATTGGCGGCGTTTGGCCTGATATGGATCTCGCAACGGCGTCTGATCTACTTCCCGACACAGGCCGTTCCGGACGCTGCCACCGTTCTGCCAGGCTCCGAGGAGGTGACGTACCCCACCGAGGACGGTCTGTCCTTGGCGGCCTGGTTCGTGCCGGCCGCCAGAGAGGAAAGCAGCGGAACCGTGGTGGTGTTCAACGGCAATGCCGGCAACCGGGCCGACCGCACCCCGCTCGCTGAAGCCCTCGCCGGACGTGGGTATGCGGTGTTGCTCGTCGACTACAGGGGCTACGGTGGAAATCCGGGAAGACCGTCCGAGGAAGGGCTGGCCGCCGATGCCCGAGCCGCGGTCGCCTACCTACGGACCCGTTCCGGATTCGATTCTGACCGGCTGGCGTACTTTGGCGAGTCGCTTGGTGCCGCGGTCGCCCTCGGGCTCGCCGCACACCAAGCGCCAGCCGCGCTCGTGCTGCGCTCGCCGTTCACCTCACTGCCGGACATCGGATCAACCCACTACCCGTTCTTGCCTGTGTCCCTCCTGTTATGGGACCGCTATCCGAACCTCGAGACGATCGCAGGCATCGACATACCCGTGATGATCGTCGGCGGCTCTGCCGACAGCATCGTTCCGATCAGGCAGAGCAGAAAGCTGTACGAGGCATCGCCCGGGCCCAAGCGGCTCCTGGTGATCGAGGGTGCCGATCACAACGATTTCGCGCTGACAGCCGGTGACCGGCTCATAGACGAGGTTGTTGCATTCCTCGATGAGGTGTTCTCCAGCAATGGGTGAACGATCGGGATGGCGGGTTCTCTTCGGCATCGCCCTCTCCTCGGCGGCGGTTCTGATGCTCGAAGTGGTCCTCACCCGGGTATTCGCCGTAGCCCAGTTTCACCACTTCGCCTTCGTAGCGGTGAGCCTGGCTCTCCTCGGGTTTGGCGCTGCCGGGTCGTTTCTCTATGTGTGGCCACGCCTCGGTCGGGGAGGCCCGGGCCGCTGGGCCACCCTCGCCGCGTTACAGGCTGCCGCGACCATCGGTGGCTACCTGGCGGCGAACCGGGTGCCTTTCGACTCTTTCACCCTGGCCTGGGACCGGCGACAGATCCTGTACCTGGCCGTGGTCTACCTGGCTCTGGCCACTCCGTTTTTCTTCGCCGGCGCACTGGTCACGGTGCTCCTCGCGGGATGGGACCAACCGCGTCGGGTGCCGGTGCACCGGGTGTACGCCGCCAGCCTGGCCGGAGCCGGCCTGGGAGCACCCCTGGCCCTGGCGGCGATCGATCACCTCGGCGGCGAGGGGGCAGTCGTGGCCACGGCGGCCACGGCGGCGCTGGCGGTTCCCCTTCTCCTGGCGGCCGGCACCAGCAGACGCCAAGCCCTGCCCGCCGTGGTGGTTCTGGTGACAGTGACGGCCGGGATGATCCTCGCCGGTCCCGGGAGCATCGAACTTCGGCTCTCTCCCTATAAGGAGCTGAGCGCAGCGCTCAGATATCCGGGGGCGACGCTGCTCTCCACCGGGTGGACGCCCGCGTCCCGGGTCGATCATGTGGAAAGCGATGGAATCCGGTCCCTGCCCGGGCTCTCTCTCACCTATCGTGGCATTCCACCTGCGCAGCAGGGGGTCACCGTCGACGGTGACGACTTGAGCCCGATCCCGCTCATCGAACCCGAGCAGGCAGATTTCGTCCCCTATCTCCTCTATGCGCTGCCCTACGAACTCAAGCCTGGAGCAGAAGTGGCGGTCCTCGACGCCGGAGGCGGCCTGGCCGTGCTCACCGCTCTGGCTTCGGGAGCCGCCAGCGTGACCGCGGTGGAACCCGATCCGTTGGTGGCGAAGGCCGCGTCGGCGTCTCCCTCCTATCGTGATCCAAGGGTCAAGGTGGTCGTGGAGGAGCCCCGCACCTTCGCAGAGAGGGCCAAAGGTTCCTTCGATGTCGTCCACCTCGCCCTAGACGCCCCATTCCGCCCCGTGACATCCGGGGCCTACAGCCTGGCCGAGGACTACACCCTGACCCTCGAGGGTATGTCTGCCTATCTCGACGGGCTGCGACCCGGCGGGATCCTGGCGGTGGTGCGCTGGCTGCAAACACCTCCTTCCGAGGGAATGCGGGCCGTGGCGCTCGCGGGTGAGGCGATCCGCCGACGGGGAGGCGACCCGGCCTCATCCGTGGTTGCGCTCCGTGGTTTCTCGAACCTCCTGGTGTTGGTCTCCCCAGACGGTCTTCGAACCGACCAGTTGGATCGAATAAGGGACTTTGCCGAGAGGCTCCGCTTCGACCTCGTCGCTTTTCCGGGACTCGACGCAGAGGAGGCCAACAAGTTCAACCTACTCCCCGAGGACGACTATTTCCGGCTGGCCTCCCCCCTCCTGGCGGAGTCCAGGCCCACTGCGCTGTACGAGTCCTACAGCTTCGACATAACTCCGCCCAGCGACGATCACCCGTTCTTCCATCACTACTTCACGTTTGAACAGACCGACGAGGTGTTGGCCACCCTGGGTCGAACCTGGCAGCCCTTTGGAGGCGCCGGTTACTTCGTGTTGGTGGCGCTGTTGCTGCTCTCGATCCTGGCCGCCGGACTACTCATCTTGGGTCCATTGACGACAAAGGTCCGGCGGGGGCCGGGAATGGGATGGACGGCGGGCTATTTCGGATTGCTCGGACTCGCTTTTCTGCTGGTCGAGATTCCGATCTTTCAGCGATATATCCTGGTCTTGGGACGGCCCACCACAGCCCTCGCGGTGGTTTTGGCCTCGGTGCTGGTTGCTTCTGGTCTGGGCAGCCTGATGTCTGACCGTCTCCCCTGGGTTCGAACTGCGATCGTTCTCAGCGTGGTGGCCGCCTTGCAACCGTGGCTGGTGGCCGGAGTGATCGAGCGCTCCCTGGGGGCGCCCTTGTGGCAGCGGGCCGCCCTGGTGGCCGGATCAGTGCTTCCGGTGGGGTTCCTGATGGGAACCATGTTCCCCAAAGGGATCGACCACCTCGAGACGATCGCTCCGAAGCTGGTCCCTTGGGCCTGGGGAATCAACGGAGCGGCCTCGGTGGTGGCTGCCATCGCAGCTGCGCTGGCCGCGCTCTCCTGGGGGTTTACCGCGGTAATGCTTGTCGGCGCGGCCTGTTACGCAGGTGCGACCCTGATGGCGATGGCCAGCACCCGAGTCGGCGCCTCTGAGGGTCTGGCCTCGAGACCTACTCTCGAGTCCCCTCCCCGGTGAGCGGCACGAACGACACAAAGCCCAGGTTCTCCGCCAAGACCTCATCCGAGTCGCCGTGGGTAAACCGCCACAACGTCTGGAAGGAACCGACCGGACCCACCGGGATCACCAGCCGCCCGTCCTCGGCAAGCTGGAGCAGAAGCGGTCGGGGCAGATGGTCGGGAGCGGCGGTGACGACGATGGCGTCGTAGGGAGCGTGCTCTTCCCACCCGAAGTAGCCGTCGGCTTCCAGCATTTTGATCTTCTGATAGCCAAGTCGCTCCAGAAGGGGCGCCGCCGTGGCCGCCAACTCCGCGATGACCTCCACCGTGTAAACCTCGACTCCCATCTCGGCTAGAACCGCTGCCTGATATCCAGACCCGGTACCGATTTCGAGCACTTTGTCCCCTGGCTCGACTTCGAGCAGCTCGGACATCCAGGCGACGATGTAGGGCTGCGAGATGGTCTGACCGTGCCCGATGGGCAGTGGGTGATCGTCATAGGCCTGATCGAGATAGTCGGGGGTCACGAACTCATGGCGGGGAACAGCCCGCATCGCCCTCAGGACCAACGGGTTGCTCACGCCACGGGCCACTATTTGGGAGTCGACCATGGCATCTCGCTCCTGTGCACGACTCTCCTGGTCGGAGACCGAGTCACTGACATTCTCCTTTGGAACCGAGTCGCCGGCATCCTCCTCGACCTGCGTCACAGGTGATCTCAATGACGTGGTGGTGCATCCGGCCACCATCGACGCCACCAGCGCACAAAGGACAATCCACCGGCTCACGGCGACACCAATGTTACGGAACTCCGATGGATGCGGGGACGTCGGCCGGCGTTGCGGGGTTCTCGCCCGACTTCAAGGGTTTGGGATAGAGAGCATCCAAGAAACCAGGGAGAGCCATGACCAAACCTCGGCGCTCTCTCACCCCGCAGGATTCAGCCTGCAAATTCCTCTGACCCATCGGTCACCAGCGAACGAACAGACGTCCGCTGTCGGTGGCTTCAATCGCCGCTCCCCCGGTCCGACCCTCCCGAGTGAGGGTCTTTTGGAGCCATGTCCTCTCCTCGGTCGAAGCGAAGGTCAGGCGAAACCGATGGATCCGAACCGGCACCAGCTCCAACTGCTGCAAACGACCAGCGGTCGGGTCCATGGTGACCAGATAGAGAAGCCCCAGATCGGGGCGGTATTTCGCGTGCCCGCGGATCCCTTCGTAATCGTTGATGAGGTCTCCGCACCCGTACAGAATCGGTCTGCCGCGGTAGACCTCGATGCCCAAGGGGTGATGGGACGAGTGTCCGTGGACCACATGCACACCGGCGCGATCAATGAGCGCTCGGGCGAAACGCCGGTGCGAAGAGGGGATGTCGTAACCCCAATTCGGGCCCCAGTGGATTGAGACGACCACGATGTCGCCGGCTGTGACAGCCGAGGCAACCCTCGCGGCGACAGCATCGACCTCGGTTGACGAGAGCGCTCGAGCCAGCGCCACGCCGGGACGATCCGACCCCGCTCCCCACGAGGGCGGGATCCCACTCGACGGGGTGCCGAGAGCGACAACCACAACACGGCACCCGGATTTGATGTCTATCAGGGCCGGCCTGGTGGCTGTGGCTGAATCGAACCCTGCCCCGGTCACGCCCAACCCGGCTCCTTGAAGCGAGTTGAGGGTCTGTTCCAGCCCCGTATAGGACCAATCGAGGACGTGATTGTTGGCGAGAACGCAACAGTCGATCCCTGCCGAAGTGATACAGGCGAGATTGTGAGGATCCATCCGATAGTGGATGCCCTTACCTGGCCACGGCTCGCCCCCATCGGTGACCGCAGTCTCCAGATTGATGATGCGAGCCATGGTGTCGGCCCCATTCAATGCGGCGAGAGCATCGCCCCAGATGTAGGCAGGATCGACACCTCGTGGTATCGGACCGTTCCTCTCCTCGGCGAGCCGCACATACCCGAGTGCCGAGCGGACCGAGGACTCGTAAAGCCGCGGATCTCCGGGATGCTCGAGTATCTGGTCAATGCCCCGGCCCGTCATCACATCGCCGCAAAGGAAAAGAGTGACGCCCGGCGTACTCATCTCAACCGTGGGCCGCCGCGCTGGATCTGACCGTGAGCCCACTTTGGATGGGTGGACCAGCTTCGGTTCGAACAATGAGCACCTGCATCCCTCCCGAGCGAAACGATGGGATGACGCGATCCGCCGAGGATCTTCCTGCGGACAAAACCCAGCCGCCAGGACGAATCTACCATTGCACCTGTTGTGGCACCCCGTTCTGCAACACACTGCCGACACGGGGATCGGGCGAATGTCGTGGCAGCCTCCTATGAGGATGTAGCGGAGTTCGGCGCAGACGGCGACGTCGATTGTGGGCAAACTAGAGAGATGGATATCAGGCGTGTCTCGGACGTCGTCTGGGAAATTCCCCGCAGGGGGGGGATGCTGGTCCCAGGACGAATATTCGCATCGGAGGCCCTCATGGAGTCGGTGCGCCGAGATCGAGCCGCCGAACAGGTAGCCAACGTCGCCCACCTGCCCGGAATAGTCGATTCGTCTTTGGCCATGCCCGACATTCACTGGGGCTACGGATTTCCCATCGGAGGTGTGGCGGCCACCACGGTCGATGATGGCGTCGTTTCTCCCGGGGGAGTCGGTTTCGACATCTGCTGCGGCGTCCGTTTGATCGCCTCTCAGTTCACCGAGCCAGACTTCAACGCACGCCGTGAAGACATCATGTCCGAGCTGGACCGGCGTATTCCCCGCGGTATCGGCCAGGGAGCCATCGCCCCTGCCAGTCTGGTTCCCGACGTTCTCCACGTCGGCGCAGCCGCGGCGCTGGAGGCCGGCTATGGCTGGGACAGTGACCTAGATCGGTGTGAGGAAAGGGGCACTTCCCAGGGCGCCGACCGGTCGATGATCAGCGAGAAAGCGATCACGAGGGGCAAAGGCCAGCTCGGGTCACTCGGCGCGGGAAACCATTTTCTCGAAGTGCAGGTCGTCGACGAGATCCTCGACGACGCTGCGGCCCGCGCTTTTGGCCTCGCCCCAGGCATGGTGGTGGTGATGATTCACTGCGGCTCCAGAGGTCTCGGTCATCAGACCTGCACAGATCAGCTTCGCCTCATGGGGGACGCCATGCACCGCTACGGAATCGAGATACCTGACCCACAACTCGCCTGTGTCCCGGTCACATCGCCGGAGGGACAGGAATACCTCGGGGCCATGGCCGCTGCGGCCAACTACGGATGGGCAAACCGCCACATTCTCGCCCACGAGGCGCGGGCCGCCTTCGCGGCCGTATTCGGGCTGTCGCCAGAAGCAACCGGCATGCACCTGGTGTTCGACGTCGCCCATAACCTGGCCAAGATCGAGTCCCACCAGGTCAACGGTCGCGAGGTGTCCCTGTGTGTCCACCGCAAAGGCGCAACCCGGGCATTTGGACCTGGACATCCGGACCTCCCACCTGATCTTCGATCGTCCGGTCAACCCGTGTTTGTGCCGGGCAGCATGGGAACGGCTTCATGGGTGCTGAAGGGCAAAGAAGACAACCCGGCCTTTGGCTCGGCCGCTCACGGGGCCGGGAGGTTGATGAGCCGCAAGAAGGCGAAGGCAAGGGCATCCGGCCAGGAGGTGCGACGACAGCTCGAGGAGGCGGGCATCTCGGTTCGTCCTGGGTCGGTCAAGCTCCTCTCCGAGGAGGCTCCCTATGCCTACAAGGACGTCGACGAGGTCGCCGATGTGTGTGAACGTGCCAACCTTGCCGCCAGGGTCGCCCGGCTCCGCCCCCTCGGCGTCGTGAAGGGGTGAATCGGACCGGTCGGTAAGCACTATCCCCTCCACGCGGGATTGGGGCCATTCCTCACCACATAAAACGACCAATGGGCACAGACAGCGTTCTGGGACGACGACAGCCTGGAGTGGCTGCCAAGCCCCGGGCGACTTTTTTCGCGAGTCCAGTATTTCGCTGGACACCGGAGCTCCAAAGGCGTATACGTAGGGATGCAGAGCCTGCGAGGCGAGACGGGAGCTGGGTGCCTTCCCGGCTGAGAAACCGACTTTAGGAGCCGATGACCGTCACTACCGGTCGGGTAATACCGGCGGGAACACGCTTTGCGGGCTTTGTGTTGTGCCCGCCCCCAATCCCCCGCACCAACGGTTCGCCTGGTGCTCAAGCGACACTTCGTTACAAGCCGGCAGCTCCGGTGTCCTAATGCGGCAGTGCGTTGATCTGTGCATCGCGTGGGTGCCGATAACTACCGCCGGATTCCGACACGTAGCGCATCGTCGACGACCCGTTGGGCTTCGAGCGCTTCCGACGGTGTCGCACATGCGTACCGACCCGCCAGGTCATCCGCCATCTCGGCAAAGAAACTCGCCCACATCTGTTGGACGGCATCGGCGAAACCGAACTCGAAGATCGCGCCAGTGATGCTGGGGTGGGCCGACACACTCCCCAGGTCCTCCACGCTCCACACTTGACGGCCTGCCCGCATCTCGAATCGGCGAAACGACTTCGGATACTTGGTCGAGAACGAAACACCGCTCTCGGTGCCGACGATCGTCATCACCCAGGTGTTGGTCTCGCCGGGCGCGATGCGCTTCGTCTCGAAGACGATCGGGAACTGCGAGTCGCCGGCGGTCCCCTCGGCGAAAATGGTGGCGTTGTCGATGGTGTCGCACTCGGCGACACCCCCTTCTCCGTCCGGGCGCTCGTGAACGATGTTCTGGAGGTGGGCGGCGAGCACCTCGATCCCCCACCCGAGCCGAAGCGGAACATGGAACACATGCATGCCGAGGTCGGTCATCACCCCGCCCGGTCCACACGTCTCCACCCGACGTTTCCAGCTGATCGGCTTGGAGCGATCGAGGTCCGAAGAATGAAGGAAGGCAAATCTCGCATCGAGGATCGTGCCGAGTTCGCCTTGCATGACCGCCCGGACCGCTTCCTGCGCGCCTGGAAAGAATGGGATCTCGCTCGAGCACCGGGCGAACACTCCTGACTCGTCAATGGCAGAGACGATCGCCTGGGTCGCCTCGAGATCGAACCCGAAGGGCTTCTCTCCGAGGAACGCCTTTCCAGCCCGCGCCGTTGCCGTGTAGATCTGCTCATGAAGATCGTGAGGGACGGCGATGTAAACGACATCGACGTCCGAGCTCAGGACTTGGCGGTAGTCCTCAGTTGAGACTTCTATCGTGCCGAGCCGTTCGAACCAGCGCCTCCGCTCTGAGGAGAGATCGCAGACGGCGGTTATTCGGGGTGCGAACGATGCATCGGTGAGGGCCATCCATCGCCCGATCGACGAGGCCAGCTCCTGACCCATGAGACCAGCGCCGATCACGCCGACCGTCACATCTGTCAATTGGGGGTGTTCTCCTCTCCGGTCCCGTGGAGGATCCGCATGATCTTGCCGACGAGGCGAGGCGGATCTTCGTGTTGGAAAATGTTGCGACCGTAGACCACGCCCCTTGCTCCCTGGTCGAGCACCGACTGGGTTCGCTCGAGAAGCTCGGCTTCGGAGACCTTGCTCCCCCCTCTAACCAGCACCGGAACGTCGGCAACCTCAACCACCTGGTGGAACACGCTCAAATCATCGGTTGGATCGACTTTGAGGACATCGGCGCCGAGTTCGACCGCCTGACGAGCCAGAGGGAGGATTGCATCGACGTCGCCGTTGACCTCGTAGCCGCGACCGACGCTGGGCTGGGCCACCAGCGGTTCCACCATGAGCGGCATACCCAAGCGGTGACATTCTGCATGAACTTCGAGGATGTTGCGGATGCAGGCGTCGCGCACGTCAGGCCGTCCCGGAATATCGAACAGGTTGAGCACGACACAGGCCGCATCAAGCCGAACCGCCTCCTCCACGCTTGTCGGAGATGCGAGGCTGAATAGTTGCCGCGGTAGCTCGGCGCCATACACATTGGAGGTGTCGAGCCGGAGCACGAGGGCCGGGCGATCCCGACCGAGAATCGACTGGAGATGTCGCGCCTGTCCGGCGGTGAGTTGGATTGCATCTGGACCTGCGTCGGCCACGCGAGCCACAGCCTCTGACATACGTTCGATCCCGGGGAGGAACCCGAGCTCACCGAACATCCCGTGGTCCATGGCCACGTTCAGCAGGTTGCCAGACAGCCCGAAGAGCCGGGCCATCCTGAACTCGACCGCCATGTACACACCTCCCTTGATGACAACATTGTCGACTGACGGTACCTTGCGGCCATGCCCTTGCGAGCCGGTCTCGACATCGGTACGGCCAGGATCAAGGCAGTAGCCATCGAGGCGGATGACCGTGTAATGGCCCTGGCATCATCTGCGACGCCATGGGAGCGTGTTGACTCTGGCGCGGAGATGCCGCTTCGCGCACTCATCGAAACTGTCCGCGGTGTACTGGTCGATCTGGTGTCTCAGTTGCCGGCGAGCACCAAAGTGGGGTCGCTCGGCGTAACCGGAATCGCCGAAGCCGGGGTTCTCTCCGTACCCGGTGGGTCACCGCCTCCGATCATCGCCTGGTTCGACTCACGCGGTGGGACCCAGGCGGCCCGGCTGGAGCGTGATCACGGCGCAGAATTCACACGAGCCACCGGTTTGCCCCGATCGACATTGTGCTCACTCGTCAAGATGAGATGGATGGTCGACGAATGGGGTGCATCGCTGGCCGGTGCATCGTGGTACAGCGTGGCCGAATGGGTCGTAGAGGAGCTCGGCGGGACTACGCATTCCGAATGGTCGCTGGCGTCGCGGACCGGTCTGTTGGACCTGCACACCGGGAAGGCGTGGGCCGGGGTCTTCGACTATCTGGAAGCAGATCTAGGGAAGACACACGACTTGTTGCGTTCGCCGGCAGCCCCCGAGCGCGCCCAAGGCGCGATAATGGATGGGCCTGCCGCCCTTATCGGTGCCGCGCTTCTGGTCACCGGACTCGACCATCTCGCGGCGGCCGAAGCCTGTGACGCCACCGGCCACGGCGTCTTGTTCGACTCCTGCGGAACGGCCGAAGCGATGATGCGATTCTTCGACGACGACCTCCTCAGCGACGACCTCATCATCCGCGCCGTCGAAGCGGGGCTGACTATCGGCCGCCACACCAGAGGATCGGGGTTTGTGGCGATCGGCGTTGTTCCATCGGGGCTGATTCTCGAGTCGATCAAGCCAGTGTCGGAGCAAGGCGCACCGGACGCGGACCCGGAGGGCCTCCACGCCGTTCTGGACCCCGACGAAGCGAAAACGATCGACGGTCTGGTATCTGCAACCTCATCCGACGCTGTCTGGCAAGCCGGACTGGATGATGCCTTCGAACGATCCTCGGCCCTGGCGACAACGATCGAGGAGATCTTCGGAGCTCCCGAGCGGGTAGTGCTCACTGGAGGATGGATGAAGCAAGAATCCTTCAGGAGCCGAAAGCTCCACCAGTTTCCGAATGCGGTGCACGACGAACGGCTGGAATCGGCCGCGGCCGGGGCTGCGATGATGGCCGGGCGGACCGTTCTCGAGCCCCACGAAGCAGGATGAGTGACCGGAGCTGGAGCAAGATTTGAAGCGATCTGAGATCAACGCAGTCATGACCAAGGCCGAGGCGGCATTCGCCGCCGGGGGCTGGCATCTCCCGCCGTTTGGCAGATGGTCGCCATCGGACTGGCCGGAGGACCGGGCGCCGGTCAACGAGATCATCCGTAAGGGCCTGGGTTGGGACGTCACCGATTTCGGAAGCGGAACCTATTCCGAGATCGGGCTCTGCTTGTTCACACTGCGGAATGGATCATTGGACGATCTGGCCGACGGGGGCGGCAAGGTGTACGCAGAAAAGCTCATGTACGTTGACGTGGGCCAGGTGACCCCGTTGCACTTCCATCGTCTCAAGCAAGAGGACATCATCAACCGCTCGGGTGGAATCCTCGAGGTCCAGTTCCACCCTTCAGACGATGATGAGTCGTTGGGGACCGGCGACGTTGAGATCGTCGTGGACGTGGGTCCGCGGACCGTTGCCGCCGGTGGATCGGTCCTACTGGTGCCTGGCGAGAGCGTCAGCATCCCACCGCGGGTGTACCACACGTTCTGGGCCGTGGATGCCCCATGCGTGCTCGGCGAGGTCTCGAGTGTCAACAACGACCACACCGACAACGTGTTCCTAGAACCGGCGGGCCGCTTTCCCGAGATCGTTGAGGACGAGGAGCCCCTACACCTCGTGGTGCGGGACTACTAGGAAATGGCTGGCAGGTGCGTGCCCAAACATCCGTACGTCGACTTCTCCGGCGACGTCTCCGCGACATAAGATCAGGTTGAAGTGCCGAGGAGGTTCGGCTTTTGCCCGAACGCAAGTTTGTTCACAGTCTTCGCAACATCAGCGATGACTTCACCGAATGGACGGAGGCTCGCTGGTACGTGAAGGGCCTGCTTTTTCCGGCTCTGGTCGCTTCCGTCCTGCTCGGCGTGTTGGCCACCGCCGGCTCTTGGTGGCTGTGGCCGGTGGCGCTCCTGATCGCCGTTCCTGCCCTGTTGGTCGTGGTCCCCTCGGCGCGTGAGGCATTCGCGGCCACCAAGCCAGGGTGGCATCTGCGGTAGCCGGCTCCTAGGGAGCTAGAGGTCTAATTCGCAGGACGTCCAGGCACCGCCAGCTTCACTCGAGGCCACCGTGGCCTCCACGAACTTGACTCCGCGTACCCCGTCCTCGGCGTTGGGAAAATGCAGCGCCAGTGGGTCAGGCTTCTGTCCGGCGCGGCGGGAGGCAATGGCCTCCGCAGCGTCGGAGTATGTCGTGGCGAACCCCTCGTGGAAACCCTCCGGGTGGCCTGCAACCATCCGGCTGGCTCGCGCTGCCAGCGGCAACGTGCCTGGGCCATTCGGGGTGCGCACCTCAACCGGCCCCGTCAGAGGCTTGAACGTCAATACCTGCGGCACCTCTTGCATCCACTCCACCGTTCCCTTGGTACCGGAAACGCGGATTCGGAGACAATTCTCCACCCCGGCGGCCGTTTGCGTCACCCAGAAGCTGCCCCGGGCCCCGTTCGACATCCGGAGCAACGCCCCCGCGTAATCGTGAACCAAACGGTTGGGTGCGATCGTGCCAACTTCGGCAGCAACTTCGGCCACTTGAAGGCCGGAGATATAACAGAGCAGGTTGTGGGCATGCGTGCCGATGTCGCCCATCACCAACGATGGCCCTCCCCGCACCGGATCGTATCTCCAG
Source organism: Acidobacteriota bacterium (assembly GCA_022573225.1). Lineage (GTDB taxonomy): Bacteria > Actinomycetota > Acidimicrobiia > Spongiisociales > ZC4RG35 > JACZUI01. The sequence goes on along the minus strand of JACZUI010000005.1, from coordinate 36,359 downwards.
GACATTTCCTCTCCAGGTTCCGGATCGTTCTCGTCTGCCTTGCCCCCCTGCACGTACTCGACCTGGACGAGACGGATCTCGCCTAACTGTCCGTCCGCCACCATGGCACGAGCCTGTCGGACCAACGGGTACCCGGTGTAGTTATGGGTCAAGCAGTAGATGAGGCCCGAAGCGCGCACCTGCTCGAGGAGGTCGATGGCCTCGTCCAGCGTGTTCGTCATCGGCTTGTCGGAGATCACGTCAAAGCCGCGCTCAAGTGCCGCCGTGGCATATCTGTGGTGGGTGTCGTTCGGAGTCATGATCGCGACGACATCGGCACCGTCTTCTCGGTCTGCCTCTTTCTCCAGCAGGTCCATGCCTCTCCCATAGGCGCGTTCCGGCGTCAACCCGATTGCAACTCCTGCTGCCTTCGAACGTTCGGGATCTGAAGAAAGCGATCCGGCAACCAGCTCATATCGGTCGTCAAGGCGAGCTGCGGTGCGGTGCATGGCCCCGATGAAGCTCCCTGGTCCCCCTCCGATGACCGCCAGCCGCAGGCGGCGGCCCAAGATCTCAATAACCGGGTTGGTATCCGCATCCATCTTCTTTGACTCCTGTGATCGGGTCGGTGACGATATACAGGTCGTAGTCGGCCACACCGATTGGGAGGGAAGATGAAGACCACGAGAGTGCTCTCGCACGTCGAGGCGTGGAAGATCGTCGACGCGGTGCGAGCCGAGCTGGAAAGGGACGACCGGGGAGCAGCTGTAGCGGTATGCGACGCTCACGGCGAACTCATCGCGTTGCTGCGGACCGACGACTGTCCTCTCGCTTCGATCAACAACGCCATCAACAAAGCCTTCACGGCGGCCCGTGAGCGCAAAGAATCTCAAGAGGTCGGAGAAGCTTCCCGCACCGAGGATTTCGCCATCACCAACTTCGGGGACCTCCGCTATACCGGCTGGGGTGGCGGGGTCCCGATCATCGTTGGTGGCAACACCGTTGGCGCGGTTGGAGTCAGCGGGCTTCCCGAGGCAGATGACGTGGAGCTGGCCCGCATGGGGGCGAAACTCGTCACGTGACGAGTCGGGTCACCGCCTCGGAATGGTGAAGTAGACCGACAGTAGGTTGGGGCCGGTCAAATCAGAAAGGTCACATGGTCACCAAGCTTCGCATAGGGGTACTCAGCACCGCCAACATCGGGACGGCGACCGTGATCCCGGCCATGCAGCAAGCAGAACGCGTTGAAGTGGCAGCAATCGCTTCCCGTGACGAGGCCAGAGCCAGAGACGCAGCCGAACGGCTAGGGATACCGAAGTCATTCGGAACCTATGAGGCGCTGCTGGAGGACCCAGACATAGACGCCGTGTATATCCCGCTGCCAAACCATCTTCATGCCGAATGGACCATGGCCGCCGCTGCAGCCGGAAAGCATGTCTTGTGCGAGAAGCCTCTCGCCATGTCTGCGGGTCAGGCCGAAGAGATGGTCAGTGCTTGCAACGAGGCCGGCGTGAAACTGTCCGAAGCGTTCATGTATCGACTCCACCCCCAATGGGTGATGGTGCGCGACATCGTCGCCTCGGGCCGGCTGGGAGCTCTGACTGCGGTGACAAGCTGGTTCTCGTACAACAACACCGACGCCACCAACATCCGCAATATTGTCGAGTACGGCGGCGGAGCCGTAATGGACATCGGTTGCTACTGCATCAACCTTTCGCGGATGCTCTTCGCTTCCGAACCCGATGATGTCGAGGCGATCGTCCACCGAAGCGCTGACTTCGGAACCGACGTCCTCACCTCGGGTTTGCTGCGCTTCGGGGACGCCCATGCCACATTCACCTGTTCCACCGCGATGGAGGACTACCAGCGGGTACACGTCTTCGGTACCGAAGCTCGGCTCGAGGTAGAGATCCCATTCAATGCGCCGCCCGACAGGCGGCACCGTATATTCGTCACCCAGGGAGGAGATCCTCCGGCCAATCCCGATGTGGAGACGATCGAGACCGAGGCCGCCAACCAGTACACGCTTCAAGCCGATAGCTTCGCCACTGCGGTCCTCGATGGTGGCGATGTCGCGCTGTCGAACGCCGACTCGATAGCGAATATGAGAGTGATCGAGGCGGTGCTGGCGGCGGGGGCCAAACCTCTTGCCACGAACACCGGGTCTTCATAGAAGAGGACCGCTGCAGATTGTGCCGGAGCCAGGCTGACGGTCGTTCGCACGATATTCCCTTTCGGAGTAGCCTCCCATCTCTTAATCCTGGAGTCACAAGATTCCTCAACTTCGCGAGAACGAGCAACAGAAAGGAACGAGATGAATCTAATTAGACGGACGAGGTGGCTGCCCCTGATCGCCATCTTCGCCCTCATCGTCGCGGCCTGCGGCGATGACAGCGGAGGCGATGCCGAGGGCAGCATCTGGGTGCTACTCCCCGATAGCGCATCGTCTGATCGCTGGGAGAACGACGACCGTCGATTCTTCGAGGAGTCGTTCAATGCGGCCGGCGTCGAGTACAACATCGTCAACGCCGAGGGTGATGCCTCAACGCAGATCACCCAAGCGGAGCAGGCTCTTGCCTCGGGCGCCAAGGTGCTCGTTGTTGTCAGCCTCGACAGCGGGAGCAGCTCGACAATCATCGAGCTTGCGCACGAGGTTGGCGCCTTCGTGGTCGACTACGACCGCCTCACCACGGAAGGCCCCGGAGCCGACGTGTATGTCAGCTTTGAAGGCAAGAACGTCGGGCTAGCCCAAGGAGCATCCCTGCTCGAAGCCTGTCCGAACGGTTCCAATGTGGCCGTGCTCAACGGTGGTGACGAGGACAACAACTCTCACCTGTTCAAGTCGGGATACGACGAGATGATCAATCCCAAGTTCGATTCTGGTGACTGGGTCGAGGTCGATGACCAGTTCGTCCCGGGCTGGGACAATCAGGAGGCGTTGGTGCTCTTCGAGCAGATGCTGCTGGCCAACAACAATGAGATCGATTGCGTTATCGCGGCCAATGATGGCATCGCTGGCGCGGTCAGCTCGGCGCTCCAGGGGGCGGGTCTGGACCCGATCCCGGTGACCGGCCAGGACGCCACTACGCCTGGGATCCAGCGAATCCTGTCGGGCGACCAGCTCATGACGGTTTACAAGCCGATCCAGGATGAGGCGAGCGCCGCTGCTGATGCCGCGATTGCTCTGCTCAATGGAGAGGACATTGCCGCACATGCTGGTGGCAACACCATCAACAACGGCCAGTCCGACGTGCCTTTCGTCGGCTTGGACGTCCAATCGGTGAACATCGACAACATCGCCGATACGGTGATCGCAGACGGCTTCCGGTCGGTGGAAGAGATCTGCGTCGGTGATTTCGAGCAGTTCTGCGCTGATGCCGGACTGTCCTAGCGAATAGTCGAGACGCTTCTGCTTCTCGACTGCGAACGGGGACGCCATTGGCGTCCCCGTTCGGTTTCCGGGATCGTCCTGTCCGTCGTTTCGCCTAGTACGGTCCCCGGAGCTCAGAAAAGTGGGGGCGCTTTGGCCGGCGTCGCCACCGGCTACCTATTTGTTGGGAGGGTGTGCGGCGCATGGTTGACGGCCATAACGGTCCGATACTCGAACTGAAGGGGGTCTCCAAGCACTTCGGCGCGGTGAAGGCGCTGGTCAATGTCGATTTCGAGGTCCGGGCCGGAGAGGTTATGGCTCTGGTCGGCGACAATGGTGCGGGGAAGTCGACCCTGGTCAAGGGGATCGCCGGTATCTATCCGTACGACGAGGGGGAGATCATATTCGAGGGCCGTCCAGTCAGTATCCACGGCCCGGCCGACACCGCGGACCTCGGTATCGAGATCGTGTATCAAGACCTGGCTCTCGCCGACAACCTCGATGTCGTTGCCAACATGTTCCTTGGTAGAGAAGAAATCCGGGTGCCCTTTCGCCTCAACGAGTCAGTCATGGAGAAAAGGACCAGGGAGACCCTCCACTCGCTCTCGGTGACGACGCTGAGGTCTGTACGGCAGGCCGTGGCCGGACTATCAGGAGGTCAACGCCAAGCGGTGGCAGTGGCCAAGGCCGTGATGTGGAATTCGAAGGTCGTGATCCTGGACGAGCCGACCGCAGCGCTGGGCGTTGCCCAGACACGGCAGGTTCTCGATCTGGTCACCCGGCTTGCCGATCGGGGTCTCGCCGTTGTGATCATCTCCCATAACTTGCACGACATCTTTGAGGTGGCCCATCGCATCACCGTCTTGCGCCTCGGGCAGAGAGTCGCCCTCTACGAAGCCGCCCAAAGCAACCAGCAGGAAGTCGTCGAAGCCATCACCGCGGGAACCATCGAGACTGTGCCCGGAATGGCGAAATGACCACGCCGCCCGGCCTCGAAGACCGACCACTCGAGCCGATGACCGAGGTGAGCAACCCGACGGTGCGGGAGTACCTTGACGAGTACTGGACGAGGGTCAAGGCCGGCGATCTGGGGTCGTTGCCAATCATCGGGGGCCTCATCGTCGTTGCAATCATCTTTGCAACCCAGAGCCCGGTCTTCCTATCAGCCGCCAATTTCGTCAACCTGACCCGTCAGACAGGGGCGCTCGTGATCATCGCCATTGGTGTGGTGTTCGTGTTGCTCATCGCCGAGATCGACCTCTCGGTGGGATTTGTGAGCGCCGTGGTGGGCGTCAGCATGACTCTGCTCTTGCGAGAATCCGGGCCCGATTGGGCCTGGTGGTTTGTGATCCCTCTTGTCTTGTCGCTGGGTGCCGCCATCGGCTTTCTCCAGGGATTCATCGTCACCAAGGCCGACGTCCCGTCGTTCGTGGTGACGCTGGCCGGCTTCCTCGGATGGAGCGGCGTCGTGCTGATTCTGACGACCGAGTTCACCGACAGCGGCACCATCCTCATCCAGGACAACGTCGTGATTGGCATCGCCAACGCCTTTTTGACCGACTTCTGGGGATGGGTGTTGGCGATAGTTGCTGTAGCCAGTTTTGCTGGACTTCAAATGGCTCGCCGCCTCGCCCGATCTAGGGCAGGACTGCCGGTGAAGCCGATACTCATTATCATTCTGCAGGTGGCTGCGCTGGGCGCAGTCGCGGCGTTCGTGGTGGCGGTGGCTAACAGCGACCGCGGCGTCCCCATGGTGGCTCTCCTGGTGCTGTTCCTGCTGGTCTTCTGGTCATTCATCGCCTCCCGCACCCGATTCGGCCGCCACATCTACGCCATCGGGGGCAACCCGGAGGCGGCGAGGCGCGCCGGCATCAACGTCGACCGGGTCCGTATCGCGGTCTTCATGATCTGCAGCTTCATGGCCGGGGTAGGTGGCATCGTGTTGGCCTCCAGGCTGCGATCTGTCGACCCGGCTGCCGGCGGCGGCAACCTGCTGTTGAACGCGATAGCCGCGGCCGTTATCGGTGGCACCAGCCTGTTCGGTGGCCGTGGCAAGGTGGTGAGTGCGCTCCTGGGAGCAGTGGTGATTGCCAGCTTGGACAATGGGCTTGGCCTCATTCCCAACCTGCCGTCAGGTGTCAAATTCGTTGTGACCGCATTGGTGTTGCTCGCAGCCGTCCTGGTGGACTCGTTCAGCAGGCGTGCCCAGCGAGCCTCCGGTATCGCTTAGGAGCCCGCTGAACAATGCATGTCACTCATCTCGACGACCAGATCATCACCACACCGCCATAGGCGGCCCACCCATCAGCCGCGTAACCAACCCTCCGGATCAATACACCTAGCCCTCTCGCTCTATCTGGAGGATGCGATCGCGCTCGGGTGTGACCACAGTTCTGGATGTCCCATCGGGCCAAACGACGTGTATCGCGGTGGCATCCCCTGTTCCCAGGCCGAAATGACAGCGCGGATCCTCCGATGACAGCCAACTCGAGCCGGCTCGCACCTCGCATCGCACTCTCGTCCCGTCGTCGAGTTCGACTACCACCACGGCACCCGGATAGAAGCCCCCCAAATCGACGGTCAGCCAGTGCAAACCGGCGACGGCATTCTCGAGCAGCAGCACCGGGCCACCTATCGAGTTCACCGCCACGTCGACATCACCATCGTTGTCATAGTCGGCCGCGGCCAGGCCGCGTCCGTGCAGTGGGCCAACGGCGCCAAGTCCGGCCAGGTTCGAGATTTCGATCAACCCGGCGCCGGTGTTGCGGTAGAGGGTCAGTTGCTGACGGTCCTCCTCGCCGTTGATCGGCACGAACCCGTTGGCAATCATCAGGTCACGGTCCCCATCGAGGTCGAAATCGGCCCACGACACGCCCCACCCGGTACTCCCAACTCCGAAATCATCCACCCCGAGGCGATCGTGGCCTTCGGTGAACTCGAGGCCGGACTCGTTGAGATACACCGAGTGGAGTTGGTCTCCCAGATTGGTGACGATGAGGTCGAAGAAGCCGTCGCCGCTGTAGTCCTCGACGGCAACCCCCATCCCGCTGTTGAGGTCTCCGACCTGGGCACTATCGGTGACGTCGATGAGCCGGAACCCGAGCGGATCATTCGGCCGGGCGACGTTCTCGTAGAGCCTGTTGGGATTGGTGTCGTTCGCCACGAACAGGTCCAGGTCACCGTCATTGTCCAGATCGCTGAACACGGCCCCCAGCCCGTACTCATACCCACTGCTCTCCAATCCGACCTCCTCACCCACCTCGCGAAACGTGACGTGACCGTTCGGTCCTGGGCCCTCGTTGAGGTACAGCAGATCGCGGCGAGCCAGCAGAGTGTTGGGGAAGGCGATTCCTCCCATCGGGTTGGGAGTGTTCGGGTCGACATAGCCGGCTACGAAGATGTCGGGCCAACCGTCGCCGTTGACGTCGCCAACCGCCGCAGCGGTGTGCCATCCATAGACGTCGGTTCCGGCGGACTCTGTCCCGTCCGTGAACGTTCCGTCGCCCTCGTTCCACATCAGGACATCACCCCGAGCGGTGGTGACATAGAGATCTGTCGACCCATCGAGGTCGAAGTCGGCGGCGACACAGCCACTGCCCCGAACTTCGAGGCCGACCCCGGCGTCATCGGTGACGTCGCTGAACTGGCCACGACGGTTGCGGTAAAGGGCGCTTCGGGGAAGCCCGCCTTCGTCTTGCCACCGGCCCCACTCTGCTTCGGCGTATGAGTTGACCAGGAAGAGGTCGAGCCAACCGTCACTGTCGTAGTCGATCCAGCACAGGCCTCCTCCCATCATCGCAGCCGGGTCGGCCGATGGTCCCCACCGAAACGCACCGTGCCGAAAATCCAGCCCGACCTCGTCGGCAACGTCGGTGAAATGCAGTTCAGCGATCTGCGGCTCCTCGGCGGTGTCCGCCGTCGAGCACGCCACTATCACCAGACCAAGCGTTGCGCAGATCGCCAAGTAGCGCGCGGCAACGCGCATCAAGTCGACTTGGAACATGTGGTCATTCTGGCGAAGTCGCTGGGGTGTCCCAAAACGCGGCGGCCGCGGTGGCTGGGAGAGGACCGAGTGCTTGAGGCGAGATCGATTTCGGCACGTCGTGGCCATGTTCTCAAGGGCTCCCGCCGTCGCGACGCTACGATCCGACGACGACCAGCTTCACGGCGAAGTGGCCATTTCCGGGACAGAAGGGACGGTTGTTGTGGGAAAATTGGACGGCAGAGTTGCGCTGGTCACCGGTGCCAGTCGTGGAATCGGTGCCGCGATAGCCCACCGGCTGGCTTCGGAAGGTGCCCGACTAGGGCTTGCATCGAGAAGCGGGGACGATCTGGGGATCGAAGACGCGGTTGCCAGGCCATGTGACGTTCGGGACCCCGAGGCGCTGGAGGCGTTGGTTGGAGAGACCACAGAGCGATTTGGTGGCCTTGACATACTCGTGGTCAACGCCGGCGTGGGCGCATACGGCCCGTTTCTCGACCTACCCGACGATCAGCTCGAGGAGATGATCGACGTCAACGTGAAGGGTGCCCTCTATTCGATCCGCGCGGCCCTGCCCCGCCTTCTCGAGAGCGATTCGGCCGACATAGTCATGCTGGCCAGTGAGGCGGGCCGACGCGGTCTCCCCTTCGAGGCGGTCTACTCGGCATCGAAGTTCGCCCAGATCGGGATGACACGGGCTTTGGATCATGAGCTTCGGGAAAGCGGAGTCAGGTGCACCAATGTGGCGCCTGGCGGGGTGGCGACCGATTTTGCGATGGGCCGCGGCCGTACCCCGGACATGCCCGAGCTGGAGGGGATGATGTCGCCGGAAGACGTGGCCGAGGTAGTGGCCTTCGTTGTCACTCGACCGCGGAATCACCGGATTCTCGAAGTCGCACTACGGCCTGCGACGGAGGCCTCCTGGGGTTAGAGCCCTAATCTCGCCCCGAGTGGAACGTCGGCGCCAGGGCCGGATATAGCGTTCGATATCGGGCGTGAGCCTCTGTGTAGATGGTCCTCAACTCTGATGGATCTGCCGACGTTTCCGCCGTGACCGTTGCGGCGCAGGCATCTTCGACCGAGCCAAACCACTCCGCCCCGACAGCCGCCAGCAGACCTGCGCCGTATGCGGCGCCTTCCTCCGTCTGCACGATGGCGATTTCCGCATCGAGCACGTCGGCCAGGATCTGACGCCAAAGCGGGCTGCGGATACCTCCACCAGAGGCTCGAATCTGTGTCGGGGCCGGGAGCCCAGCCTCGATCATCAGATCTAGCCCATCTCTGAGTCCAAACGCCACGCCTTCCAGAACAGATCTGGTGAGATGGCGAAGATCGTGACGGACCGTGAGACCGACAAATGCACCCCGTGCTCGTGGATCGGGATGGGGAGTTCGCTCACCGGTGAGGTAGGGGAGGAACAGAAGATCATCGCTGCCGGCGGGTATCTCGGCGGCCGCGCCCACCAGCTCTTCGAATGAGGCGTCGGGAGCCAACGCGTCACGCAGCCAGCGGAGACTCCCACCGGCCGAAAGCATGACACCCATCATGTGCCACCGTCCCGGAACGGCGTGACAGAAGGCGTGAACTCGGCCTTCAGGATCGATCTGCGGCGTATCTGTGGTAGCGAATACGACACCTGACGTTCCCAACGACAACGCCACCACTCCCGGAGACACCGCCCCGACGCCAACCGCATTGGCAGATTGGTCGCCACCTCCCGCCACGACAGGGGTTCCGTGTCCGAGGCCCGTGGCCTCGGCTGCGGCCTTGGAGATGGTTCCGGTGACCTCCGGGCCTTCAAAGGTGGCGGGCAGCAGCGATGGGTCCAGTTCGAGAGCGTCGAGAATCTCCGGCGACCAGGTCCGGGCGCCAAGGTCGAACAGAATCGTCCCGGACCCACCGGCAACATCGATGGCCAACTCGTCAGTGAGTCGGTATCGCAGATAGTCCTTAGGAAGAAGAACATGGCTCACGCGAGCCCATTTCTCTGGTTCGTTGCGCCGCACCCATAACAACTTGGGGGCGGTGAAACCTGTGAGAGCGTCGTTGCCCGTTATCTCGATGAGACGCTCGCCTCCGACGCGCCGGCGAATATCGTCGCATTCGGCTTCGGTTCGTTGGTCGTTCCAGAGGATTGCCGGACGGACGACCTCACCCCGATCGTCGAGAAGCACCGAGCCGTGCATCTGGCCGGTCAATCCGACCGCTTCGACGTCAGACGGGGCCACGTCGTTGTCCGTCAAGACCTGCCCGACAGCCGCCACGGCGGCGTCCCACCACAAATGGGGATCCTGCTCCGTCCACCCTTCCGCAGGCGTGTCGTAGCCGTACGAAGCCGAGCCGATTCCGACAATGTCTCCCTGACGGTCGATGATCACCGCTTTGGTGGCCGTCGTCGACACGTCGATTCCGATGACGAAGCTCACAACGAACCTCGATCCATAACACGGTCACAAGCCGTCGGCAGGTCGGAGCACTCGGTGATTTCCCATCTTTCCCGGATCGAGATCGATGAGCCGGGGCTCAGGGTGCGGACGGGCCCGACGCTTTCCAATTCGCAGAAGTGCTCGTTGACGAAGATCTGACCCACTGCTCCCCGATCGGGGTAGTCGCCCTCCCCCGCCGCCGGAATCGTTTTCGTGAAGAGATAACCATCCAAGAGATAACCGAGGCGAACGGGGCGGGGTCCGGACCCAATCTTGAGTTTCGGGCCTGGCGAGGCATCCACGAGAACGGCCCTGTCCATCCATGAGATCCGGTAGTCGGTCAGGTTGGTGTAGGGCCAGACGACCACACTGCGATCGGCCTGCGGGCCGGCGGACGGCAGCGCTCCGCCGATGGGAAGAACCGCCGTTCCTCCGAGCTGAAACTGGGTGATCCCCCAGGCAGCGATTCTGACGTCCTCGAATCCTTCGTTGATGAGCTGATGATCAACCACCAGGGCATCATCCTCCAGGCCGACTCGTATCTCCTTGGTCAGGCCGGCCGTGTCGGCCGGCGCAGTGATCCTCAATCCGTTGGCGGTCGTGGCCACCTCACATCGATGATCGTCCTGCGCGTAGGTGACGGCGGGCACCTCTGGAGCCGCCCAAAGCCGATGGCCTCCATGAAATCGATAAGTACCGCCTTCGGGAAGCTCAATCCCCAAATGCTCAGGCAATCGCGCCAGCATCTCAGGAGACTCGCCTCGCCAGACCCCAACTATGCGGGGCCCATAGCTGGTCGTCGTGGCGATGAGATATGGACCGATCTTCAGTTCAATGCAGGCGGTGCTCGCGTTGGAGTCAGGCGCAGCGGCGCCCTGGATCGCGCTCAGGCTTCCGAACCCCAAATGACTTGGTTGACTCTGTTCTCGAGGAGTTCCTGACTGCCAGAAACGGGGCTGGGGTCTAGTTCGCCTGACATCACTCTGGCCTCGAGTGACTCGAGGCTCTCCGAGCCAGAGAGAATGCCACGCCCCACATCCTCTGACCATCCCGCATATCGGTGCGATAGGGGGTTTGAGAGCGTATCGGCCTCGAGGAGATCGGCCGCAACCAAAAGCGCCTTCGCCAAAGCGTCGATGCCTCCGATGTGCCCATGGAAGAGATCTGATCGATCCAGGGATTGGCGGCGCAACTTCGTGTCGAAATTGAAGCCTCCCGTGGTGAATCCGCCACCCTTGAGGATCTCATAGAAGATGAGAGACAGCTCATCGACCGAGTTGGGGAACTGGTCGGTGTCCCAACCGGTCTGCGGATCGCCGCGGTTGGCGTCGATGGAGCCGAAGATGCCGTGAGATACGGCATAGGCGACATCGTGGTGGAAACTGTGCCCAGCCAATGTGGCGTGGTTGCCTTCGATGTTGAGCTTGTATTCGCCGGCGAGATCGAAACGTTCCAGGAAGCCGTGGACCGTCTGAGAGTCGTAGTCATATTGGTGTTTCGTCGGTTCAGCCGGCTTCGGTTCGATCAGCAGCGTTCCCTCGAACCCGATGTTTCGCTTGTGCTCGGCGACCATCGTCAGGAAGGAAGCCATCTGGATCCCTTCTTGCCTCAGGTCGGTGTTCAGCAAGGTCTCGTAACCGTCCCTGCCACCCCAGAGCACATAGTTCTCTCCCCCCAACCTGTGTGTGGCCTCGAGGGCATGCTTGACCTGAGCCGCGGCGTAGGCATAGACGGACGGATCGGGGTTTGTTGATGCGCCGGCTGCGTACCTCGGATGCGAGAACAGGTTGGCCGTGCCCCAAAGCAGGCGGATACCCGTTTCGGACATCCTCTCCTCGGCATAGTCGACCATCGATTCAAGGTTTGTCGCGTAGTCGGCAAACGTCTCACCCTCTGGCGCGATGTCAACGTCGTGGAAGCACATGAACGGAACTCCAAGCTTCGAGACGAACTCGAAGGCGGCGTCCATCTTCTGCCGCGCCGCCACCATGGCGTCTCCTCCCACCTCCAGCCAGGGGCGATCAAACGTGCCGCGGCCAAAGACGTCTTGGCCGGGCCAGTTGAACGAATGCCAATAGCAGACGGCAACTCTCATCTGGTCTTCCATCCGCTTTCCGAGGACGAGCCGATCGGGCTGATATACCTTGTACGACAGGGGATCTGATGAATCGAGCCCGGCGTACCCGATCGGTTCTGGTACGTCCGTGAAAAACTCCTTGCCCACGTTCTTGCTCCTGTGTCTAGAGGTCTGGAAGTCGAAAAAGCTCCGTCGCTGAGGCTATCACCGGGCACAGTACCCACGACCATGCGTGCCACACGATCGGGGTGTCAGCCGACGAGTTGGCGCGACAGGAGTCGGGCATAGACACCGCTCGCCGCGACGAGTTCATCGTGGGTGCCCTCTTCCACGATTCTCCCATCGGAGATGACGACCAGCCTGTCAGCGGCACGCACCGTGCTGAGACGGTGGGCGATGACAAGCGTCGTACGCCCGACCATGAGCCGTTCCAGGGCCTCCTGGACGAGACCCTCGGCCTCGGCGTCCAGCGAACTAGTGGCCTCATCGAGGATGAGAATGCGTGGGTCAGCCAGAAGGGCTCGAGCGATCGCGACACGTTGACGCTGACCGCCCGAAAGCTTTACTCCCCGCTCTCCCACCAGGGATTCATAGCCGTCGGGGAACCCGACAATGAAGTCGTGGGCGTTGGCCGCCGTGGCCGCCTCGACGAGCTCCTCGTCCGACGCGTCCGGCTTGGCGAGACGAAGATTCTCGCTGATCGTCCCCGAGAAGAGCTGGACCTCCTGTGGAACGGCTGCCATCTGAGCCCGCAGGTCGCCCAGGGCCTGCTCTCTGACATCAACACCATCAACGAGGACCCGACCGTCAGACGGGTCGTAGAAGCGCGCTATCAGCTGGGTGATCGTCGACTTGCCAGATCCTGACGGGCCGACAAGGGCGACCACTTCACCGGGGGCGATGGAGAGATCGATTTCGTGCAGAACTCCGATATCCCGTCCGACGTAGTTGAAATTCACCGACTCGAATCGAACCGAGCCGTCCCTCTGCGAGGGCGTCCGAGGCTCTTCGGGTTCGTGGACCTCCACCGGCTCGCCGAGAAGCTCAAAGATACGCCGGGAGGCGCCGAGGGCCTCCTGAAGTTGTGAGTAAAGGCCGGTGAAGGTTCCGATGGCCCCGGCCACAGTCAGGGTGTACAGAAGGAACGAAACCAATTCGCCGGCTGTCATCGAGCCGGCGAGCACCTGCCGACCACCGACCCAAAGGACCACGGCGAGGGTTCCGAACGCGACAAAGGTCACACTCGGGACAAACAGAGCCCGCAACCGAGCCCTGCGCAGCGCCACGAGGTAGGAGCGGCGAATCGCCTTGTCATATCGGTGGATGGCGTCCGCCTCGGCGGTAAACCACTTGACGACTCGTATCGACGAGATGGATTCCTCGGCGAAGGCGTTGGCGGACGCGATCTCGTCCTGGAAGACAGTCGAGATGCGGTTGAGGCGGCGGCCAAAAAAAGCAGCGGCGATGATTGCTATCGGCAAGAAGGCGAGCACGGCCAGCGAGAGCTGTGGGCTCAGCACGAGCATCAACGCCACACCTCCGATGAGGGTGATGCCCTGCGAGAGCGCCTGCGCCACCGACGTGGAGACGGTTGTCTGGATCACAGACGCATCGGATGTCAGCCGCGAGGTGATTTCCCCGGTTCGCCTCTGGTCGAAGAACGGCACTGGGAGTCGGACGATTCTCTCGTAGACAGCGCGTCGAAGGTCGGCTACCACACCCTCGCCAACCACGCCCAGCGCATAGGCGCGGAGGTAGTTGAAGACGGCCTGAGCGAAGAAAACACCGAACAGAAGCAAGGCGATCCGATCGAGGCTTTCGGTGGTCGCCTCCTCTCCGATGGCGGTGTCGACCAAACCTCCCATGATCAGAGGGAAAACGAGGCCGAGGGCCGAGGCCACGGTGACCCCGAAGATTGCGGCCGCCAGCCACCACCGATACGGACGCAGGAACCCGAAGAGCCTGGTGAGCTGTCCTAGCTGCTCTCGAAGCGGTAGGTCCGATCGCTCCTCAGTGGTGAAACCACGGCGAGGTCTCCGACTGAATGGTCGCATCAGGCGATGCTACGTGACGCTGCGGCCAACCCGATTCGGCGTGACTGGCCCTGCGAGCGCCAAACCTCGTAGGCACGCCAGACACTCTGACCCGACTCAAAAGAGGTGTCCGAGGGAATATGGTTCGACTCGGCCCGGTTGGACGACCTGTCACGATATATCGTGATACAACTTAGAAGTCTTGAAAGGAGACCTACTTGTCATACGCAATGACACCCCCATGGGTCGCCAAACGTCACATGATGGCGATGGCAGCCCGAAGAGGCAGACGAGGCTGGAGCAATGAGTGGGGTGGATTTCCCATGGGTCCCGGACCCTTCTACGGCGGGAGAGCAAAAGTGAGCAGAGGCGACGTCCGCGCCGCCATCCTCCACCTACTGGCCGAGGCTCCAATGCATGGTTATCAGATCATGCAGGAGCTCACAGAACGAACCGATGGCATTTGGCAGCCAAGCCCCGGTTCTATCTATCCCACCCTCCAGCAGCTCGAAGACGAAGGACTCGTCAAAGCTGACGAACAAGATGGGAAGAAGACCTACACCCTCACCGACGAGGGACGAGCCAAGGTCGAATCGGATCAAGGAGCTCCCCCATGGGAGCGTTTCGGCTCCGACACCCACGAGGGTTTCCACGCCCTCCGCGAGGTCGGCTTCCAGGTCGGCGCTGCCGTCATGCAGGTAGCCCGAGCGGGGTCAGAGGCACAGGTGGCCAAAACGAAGGAGATCCTCGAAGAAGCCAGACGAAAGATCTATCAGATCCTCGCCGAGGACGATCAGACCACGGGCTAACTAATCCAACACCACTATCGCGGGCGGCCAACCACGGTCGCCCGCCTGGGCGTGAGAGTCGGGTCCCTCAGGCGGATTCGTCGACAGCGAACACGCAGGGCACTCCGACCTCCGGTGCGGTTCTGACGAAACTGTCGTAATAGACATCGATCGTGTCCAGGTCGACCGAGTCGAGGCGCAACATCCGTCTCCAAGACGTCACGACCACAGCATCAGACAGATCCGTGCGGGGAGCAACCAGGATATGGCCTGGTTTTGACAGTGCGTAGCCACGAAGTGATGCCACTTCGGTCTCGGGAAGGTCTGGTAAGTACTGGATGATCACTGTCCCATGCTCGAGGTTGTGCACTTGGATCGAGTCGGGAACCTCCGACGCGTAGATCCCGCATTGGGCGGCGCTGGGCGAGTGCCTACCGCTCGTCGCGGGCGAGGAGTTGTACTCGGGAGGAGTGCTCCCGGCGGCAAGATGGCCTCCACCCATGTCCCCGAATGTCTCGACATTGACGAGTTCCTCGGGCGTCGGCCGTGTCAGCGCAAAAGCAATGACCGCGGTAATGCCTAGGCCCACGACCGACAGGATCAGAAACCGCCGTCGCCGGGTCCTTTTGAGCGCAGCCTCGCGACGCGCCCTCCTCGCTGCTGACTTCTTACCCGTTCCTGTCACGGCGACCTCTTCATGCCAGATATGACGGTAGCTGAAGGGCTGATTTGCCTAGGAGCTAGGCAGCGCTGTGGTCGGTTGAGGACAACAGACATGTGTTGCGGCGCCCGGTGCTGTTATCGACGACGTCGCTTGGGCTTCTCCTCGGGCGACGACGAGGGAATTCGACCCTGAATGTCCTCCAGCTCGGCAGCTCGCGCCTCGGTGGCTAACAACAATTCGTCGAACCAAGCCAACTCCGAATCACCCAGAATGCTCGAATCGACTTTGCGGAGGAGACCCTTGGCCAGGGAGATGTCCAGCCCGTCGAGAGCGATCTTGACCGCGCTGAGCCTGTCCCGCGCCTTCTCGTTCTGCTGATCCCGCCAGAGACGCGCCCCGCGTAAGTGCACCTTGGCAGTGCGGGTTGTTTCGTCAGGGAGAAGACGAAGCAGCATTGGGGTATCCGAGTCGGCGTCGATCTTCAGCAACGCCCGGTAATCATCGGCGCGGGCATCGGCCATGATCTGATCTACGAGCCGTCGCGCCCGCTGCTCCCCTGCTTGCTTCGACATCGCATGGAGCCTATCTGTCGTTACGACCTACCAGCCCGCGCGGATACGAGGACGTCTCGAGGTGCACGACGAGCACATACCCCGATGACGTAGAGGAGGCTCGGGCTGGGACGTGGGGCGATCCCAGCGGAGTCGGTTCTAGGCCGCCCGTTCGAAGACGAGTGCCTGCCAACCGAGATTGTTGTCGGTGTGTCGCACCACAAGACCTGCTCTCGTAGCAACAGCTTCAATGTCGTCTACGGGATGGACGAAGGCTCGAAAATCGCACCTGCGAAGCCTCATGAACACGTTCCCCGTTCCCAGGCCGAACTTCATCCACCACTTCTCTCGGGGAAACACCAGGGCCAGGTATCTACTCGTCTTGCCGACTGCCGCCTCCATCATCCGCTCCATCCAGGGATAGCAGCAGATGACGCGGTTCATCACAACGATATCCGCCGGTTCGAATTCATGCTGATGCTCGACGAAGTCGCCCTGACGTCGTGTGATCCGATCCGCGAGCCCCTCCTCTTCGGCAAGCCTCAGCGCCGCTTCCTCGTAGCCAGAAGAAAGCTCGATATTGACACTCTCCGCCACGCCTGCTTTCAGAAGTTCGAGCTGGATGGCACCGACTCCCCCGCCCACCTCCAGGACGTCGGCACCTTCCACATCCTGCGATATCAAGTAGTCGACCAAGCTGGATGCCATCGGGTCGAGGCCTCTTCGGCGATAACCGCGCACGTTTCGCTCGGCTTGTTTGCGGTTGAAGAACCGCCGATACGGTGTGGGGTCGCAGCAGTCGGGCAAGGCCGCGAGCCTAGATGGCCGGGCTGTGGTCGTGCATTTGGAGCCCGCCGATCTGACCAACGTCATCAATCAGCAGACTCCTAGTCGAGCGGTTCGGTCCACACAAGAGCGTCACCCTCGAGGACCGTGACGCCGTCCTGGTTTGTGATGAGGCAACCGAGTTTGGTCAGCGGTTTGTCGTGACGAGCTTCCAACACTTCGACCCGAGCAGTGATCGTGTCGCCCGGCCGGACCGGTGCCGGAAAACTCCAATTGACATTGAGGAACACCGAGCCGGGCCCGGGCAGATCCTCTGCCACGATTGCGTTGAGAAGTCCGGTCGTCACTCCGCCCTGAACGATGATCCCGCCGAATCGTGTCTTCTTGGCGAGCCGCTCGTCGTAATGGAGCGGGTTCCGGTCTCCCGACAAGGCTGTGAAGAGTTCGATATCGCCTTCGCTGATCCGCCTGGACCGGGTAGCGCTGTCGCCCTCCTCCATGTCAGCCACCTTGGGCGTTGACGTGCTTGGCCACTGCTCGCGCCTCATTGTCGAACCCAGTCATCAGATCGTCGAGAGTCTCAGACATGGGATTGGAGTCGCTCCTCCTCTTGCGCGTCGACGAAACCACGGTACCCAATACCCATCGTCGGTGTCCGGTAGATTGCGAACGTGAAGGACCGCGAGGCAACACGCGAGGCGAACCGGGAGGCGAACCGCGAGACAACGCCTCCTGATGTTCCCAAGCCAAAGCTCAGGGGGTGGCTGCATGCGGTGACGTTCCCCTGCGCCGTCGTGGCCGGAATCGTTCTCGTGGCATCTGCGGCAACGAACGAAGCACGGATAGCTGTCGCCATATTCGCAACGACTGCTGTCCTCCTGTTCGGTACCAGCGCCTTGTTTCATCGCGGCTCGTGGTCTCCCCGCGTAGCGGTACTGCTGAGACGGTTGGACCATTCGAGCATCTATCTGATCATCGCGGGGACCTACACGCCCTTCGCTGTCCTAGCCCTGCCACCCGGCAAGGGTCGATCCTTGCTGTTGATCGTGTGGATAGGCGCGCTGGCCGGGGTGATATTCAGGGTTTTCTGGGTCGGCGCACCTCGATGGCTGTACACAACCGTGTACGTGGTCATCGGGTGGGTGGCAGTTTTCTATCTACCCGATCTCATCGCCAGTGCCGGCGTCACCGTCGTCGTACTGATCGCGGTCGGTGGGGTCTTGTACAGCCTCGGGGCAGTGGTTTACGGCCTGAGGCGCCCGAACCCTTCCCCACGCTGGTTCGGATTCCATGAGGTGTTCCACGCTCTGACTGTCGCCGCCTTCATCGCGCACTACGTGGCGGTGTCACTCGTCGTCTCCGTGTAGAGGTATGTCACCAATCGTCTCGGCAAAGCCCCAGGGCCCGTGCCGACTTCCTCGACGCAGCTAGACAGTTCAGAGAGGAAACCGGAGGGTTTGGCGACTGAAGGTCGTTTAGCGACGGACCGTGAGGTTGGATCCTTATCGATACAAGTTGTTAAGAGCCCGCTAAACATTGCATGTCACTCATCTCGACGACCAGATCATCGCCACCCGCGGTGTCCTTGGCCCCGCCATTCCGCCCCGAGGAGTGGCGAAACCTCGTCCTTGCGAGCGGCGCGCCTGGCCGCCGATCCGACCAACGGCATTATTCAGCAGACTCCTAGGAGAGCTCCTCCCTGGCCAGCGCGGCACCCTCCGCCAGGGCGGACATCTTGCCCTGAGCAACCCGGCGCGGCAGGGGAACCATTCCGCAGTTGGTGCACGGATAGAGGTTCTCCGGTGAGACGTGTTGGAGCACGGCCCGAATGGTGTCGGCCACCTGCTGAGGTGTCTCCACCGTTTCGGTGGCAACGTCGATCACGCCGGCCAGAACATCTTTTCCGCTCAGCAATTCGAGGAGTTCGAGAGGCACATTGGAATTCGCGACTTCAATCGACACCTGATCAATCGACGAGTCGGCCAGCAAGGGGAACGTCTTCTCATACTGACGCCACTCGTCTCCGAGGCCCTTCTTCCACTCGATGTTGGCCTTCACGCCGTATCCGTAGCAGATGTGGACCGCGGTGGTGACCCCCAATCCATCGACCGCTCTCTCTAACGCTTCCATGCCCCAGTCACCGACGTCGTCGAGGAAGACGTTGAAAGCAGGCTCGTCGAACTGGATCACGTCCACCCCCACCCTCTCGAGCTCCTTGGCTTCCTCGTTGAGGATCTCGGCGAAGATCATGGCGAGTTGCTCACGGTCGCCGTAGTAATCGTCAGCGAGCGTATCGGTCATCGTCATCGGACCAGGCAACTGATACTTGATGGGATGGTCCGTGAGTGACCTGAGAACCGCGGCATCGTCCACATAAACACCTTCGCTTCGGGAAACCGGCCCAACCACTCTCGGCACCGATGCCTCGTAGCGCTGTCGGATCGTGACACTCGCCCGGTTGTCCGAGTCGATCCCCTCGAGACCTTCGATGAAGGTCGTGACGAAGTGCCGTCTGGTTTGCTCGCCGTCACAGATGATGTCCAGCCCTGCCGCCTCCTGGTCTGCCACCGCAAGGCGAATCGCATCAACTTTCGCCTCTTCGAGGTACTCGCCTTCGTGGAGCCACTCCGCCCAAAGCTGTTCGGGCGTGCTCAACCAACGTGGCTTGGGGAGGCTTCCGGCAATCGTGGTGGAAAGAAGCTGGGTCATCCGGTTCCGACTGGAGCAGGGGCTGGTCTGAACCAGAGATTACCCCCACTCAAGATCAGCCATTGGCCCCTCATTGTGCCGAGATCTCTGTTCAGATCGTTCCCGACCTCAGACCGTCGCCAGGAGGTCTCTCTCCACCCGAAGCAACACTCGCGTGGCCCACCAAGGTGAGACTGCTGCGGGGAGCGACGCCAGGACCATCGCCGGGAACCTGTGCGGAGCCGACCGGGTGGGCACCCCGACCGCGACGGCACAATCGCGGTAGTGGCGATTGGTGAAAAGCATCATCAAGACGGCGGCAGCTCGGGCGGGGCTGAGTCGGGGCAGATCGACGGCATCGACCAGCCGGCGAAAGGAAGCGGCACGTTGGGTGGCCAAAACCATGAGATCGCGTCGGGCCACGGCCACATCCGGGGCCGCGGGGCCATTTCCATCGGAGCCGAGATGGGGTTCTAGCGCGGGGTGGTAGGCGATGCCACGCAGGAGATCCTTCTCGATATCCCGTGTGATGTTGGCCAGCTGTATGAGCGCTGACACCTCCATGGTGTCGCGCGCTTGGTCGCCTGAAAGGTCGCCTAGCAGGAGTTCCATCACGAACAGCGCCGGCAGGCCGATTACGCGATGGCAATAATCGAGGACTTGCTGCTCATCGCGCAGGACTCCGCCCTGTCGCTCGAAAATGCCGGAGAACTCGATCATGCCGGACGCCATGTCCTCGATGAGGCGGATGACCCGGCTTCGATCGCCGGTGCTGAGTTGCGAAAAGACTTCGTCAACAAGTCGATGGCGTTCAATCAGCAGAAGGTGGGTTCGGTCGCGGCGATCGGGCGCCGACGGGCTGGGGGGAGATGGAGCCTTTCCCGGGCGTTCCGTGCTGAAACGGCCGGAAAAGGCGGAGAGCGCGTCTCGAGTCGCCGACGGGGTGGTGGAGAGGTCCTCGTAGGTGTCCAGCATCCGGGCGTATAGGTATCCCACCGCTGCGGCCCGGGCCTCCTCCTCCGGAAGAAGGAGAATGCTGGGCGCGAAGGATCGAGCAGCGTGAGGAAGGATCGCCCAAACAAATCGCTCAGGATCCTCTATTGAACCCAGGTACTCGAAGCGAGGTCGATCTCGATCGACCAGGGCGCCACGGGCCAGGAGCCAGAGACGACGGATCGAGAATGGCAAGAAGGACACCGCGCCGAAATCTAGCGATCTTCCCGTTCTGTGAGCCTTTCTTTCCGTGAGCCGCGAAAAAGGGCTCACAGAAGGGCTATTTGGCAGGGCGTGCCTTCTGAGGCGAGGCAGCGAATGTCCGCTATTGCATCAGTCGAAGGCCGCACTCAACACGTCGGAGGCCGTGTCGGCGATATGGAAGGTCAAGTCCTTTCGCACCTGCTCCGGCACATCGTCGAGATCTGCCTCGTTCCTTCTCGGCATGATCACCTCGGTCAGGCCTGCCCGATGAGCGGCCAGCACCTTCTGCTTCAAGCCACCGATAGGTAGGACCTTCCCTTGCAATGTGAGCTCCCCGGTCATTCCCACGGTCTCCTTCACTTCCCTGCCTGTGAGCAATGACACCAGGGCGGTCAGCATGGTGATCCCCGCCGAAGGCCCATCCTTCGGAATGGCTCCTGCAGGAACATGTAGATGGAACCTTTTCTGCGTATCGGCCGAGTCGATCTCGAACTCTCTGGCGTGAGCCTTGACATACGAGAGGGCGATCTGCGCCGACTCCTTCATCACGTCGCCGAGTTGGCCGGTAAGAGTCAGGCCGGGTTCTCCATCCATGGCGGTGGCCTCGACAAAGAGGACATCACCACCGGCTCCGGTGACCGCCAACCCAGTGGCTACACCGGGAACGTCGGTGCGATCGGACGCTTCGTCCTTCCAAACCTTGGGCTTGCCGAGGTAGTCCCGGACGTCGGATTCATCGATCAGCGCCGTCGCGGACTCAGACTCCTCGGAGAACTCGCGCTGCGCCACCCCGGTGGCAACCTTGCGGGCCAGCTTGCCCAATTCCCGCTCGAGGTTTCGGACGCCGGCTTCTCTCGTGTAGCGGTCGACGATCGCCGCCATAGCACTATCGGTGACCTCGAGCTCCTCAGGCTCCAAACCGGCGTTTCGAATCTGGCGCGGCAGGAGATGATCTCGTGCAATCTCTACCTTCTCGTTGTCGGTGTACCCGTCGATGCGGATCACCTCGGTCCGGTCGAGCAGCGGGCCGGGAATGGTCTCGACCACGTTGGCGGTGGCGATGAACAACACCTCGGAAAGGTCAAGGTCCACTTCGAGATAGTGGTCCCGGAATGTGTGATTCTGAGTGGGGTCGAGAACCTCGAGCAGCGCCGATGAAGGGTCGCCCCGCCAGTCGGCCCCAACCTTGTCCATCTCGTCGAATAGGAACACCGGATTCATGGTCCCGGCTTCGGTGAGCGCGCGGGCGACACGGCCCGGACGAGCGCCCACATAGGTGCGGCGATGGCCACGGATCTCCGCCTCATCTCTTATCCCGCCCAGAGAAACCCTTACGAATTCGCGGCCCAGAGCCTTTGCCACCGATTCGCCCAGTGAGGTCTTGCCCACGCCGGGAGGGCCGACGAGGAGCAGGATTGCGCCTGTGTTCCTTTCCCCTTTGTCGGAGAGCCCGCGCTCCTTGCGGAGCTTGCGAACGGCGAGGTGTTCAACAATTCGCTCCTTCACATCGTGAAGTCCGGTGTGATCGGCGTCGAGAACCGCCCAGGCCTCGTCGAGGTCGAGACGATCCTCCGACGTAATTCCCAGTGGAAGGTCGAACATCGTGTCGAGCCAGGTGCGAATCCAGGAGTGCTCCGGGGATTGCTCACTCATTCGCTCGAGGCGGTCGATCTCCCTTTCGATAGCCTCGGCCACCTGCTCGGGCAGATCCCGTTCCTCGAGTTTCTTCCGGTAGTCGGAGCTCAGGCCATCCTCTTCGCCAAGCTCCTTCTTGATGGCATCGAGCTGTTGGCGAAGGATGTACTCCTTCTGGCCTTTTTCTATGCTCTCGGTTGCGTCCTTCCGGACCTTGCGACGGAGTTCGAGGTCCGCAAGCACCTCTCTCATCCACTCCAGAAGAAGTCCCAGCCTGTGGCGAATGTCCAGTGCCTCGAGCAGCTCGACTTTCTGTTCCAGTGCCAGGTCGGGGGAATAGACGGCGAGGTCGGCAAGCTGTGACGGGTTGTCCACAGAGAGGAGCCGTTCGGCGACTCCGGCCAGACCCCGATTCTCCAAGACCGCACTCACCACGGCCCGGTATTCGGTGACGAGCTCCTCCAATTCGCTGTCAATGACGTCTACTTCTGGGTACGCCTCGGCCTCCACCCACAAGGCGCCGGTCTCGTCTACCGATCCGGCTCCGACGCGAGCTCTGGCCACGCCGGAGACAACGATGTCGCCGTCCTGATCGGTCTGTTGGATTTCGACGATCGTGCCGACATCTGCATATCGGCCTTCGATTCGCGGGACGAGGAGCAAACGTCCGCCGGTGTTGGTGGCCGCGGCCAGGGCCGTCTTGGCCTCGTCTGTCTCGACTCGAACGGTGACGACCATGTGAGGGAAAACCACACCGTTGTGGAGGGGAAGCACCGGAAGGGTGAGTTGGGCTGTTTCTGGCATTCGAATGTCCTTGCGGGGGTTAGAAAAGGCGTGTTTCCAGATGTGACATTAACAATGTCTCAAATATGAGCGTATAACGCACAGATTTATTCCCCATCTCCTACCCCAGGCGGTGTTACTCCAGGCCCAGTTCCACCTCGGGCGGGCGGGGATGGAGGTTCTGGTTCTGGATGGTGCGAACACATGAGTTCCAACGGAGGATGGAGTCGTCGTTGCCTTCGGGTCGCAATTCGGCGGCCTTCTCAAACCACTCCATCGCCTCCCGGAACCCGTCATAGGCAAAGGCAGCGCTGGGACCTTTGGTCAACAACGCATGGGCCTGGCGCTCGACGATGATTCCGTTGTAATAGTGACGCTCATACTCATCGCTGAGCTGGTTGGCGTAGGTCTTGGCATCGTTGGCAGATGAGGCGCCGCTCTTGAACTCGTCTGTGATCGCGAGCACCAGCACCACCAGAGCCCGCTGGCTCTCGGGGTCGATTGCCAGGACGTCATGACAGATGCTCTGTGCCTGCACCGGCTGGTTGAGCAACCGATAGTGCTCGGCCCGCCCGGTGGCGGCATTGATGCCGTCGGGAGTGATGGCCTTCAGCTCAAACTCTTCTGTCATCCATGCCCCATGCGTCCGACGCTAGTAGAAGACCATTGGCCTAGAGACGGAGGGCGGCCAACGCAGCGAGGATCGTTCCCGCCACCGCCGTCCCATAAAACAGCCAGGCCTGGCGACCGAGACGGCCAAGCCCCAGGTCGACCAGCGCATACCTGAATCTGTGAGCCCAGTGGAAAAGGAAAAGGAAGACCAGGACCACCAGGACAAGCCGTGTCAGAGGATTCCTGATCAGCGACAGCAGGTCGCCCTCGGCCACCCACCCCGCTGGGACTGCCACCCCGGTGACAATCACCATGGCCGGGAGGAGCATCGCCGACGCGGTTCCCCCGCCGGAGAAGAGAAGCCAGAGCAACGGGGCAGCCCGGTCGGGTCCCGAGCTCATCCAAGCACCAACCACAACACGCCACCGGATACCAAAAGGAAGAGAATGCCGTTGGCGCCGGCGATCACATCGGGTTCGATCTGCTCGTCGCCTCGCCAGAGCACCAGCACCTTTGGGGTGAGGGCGATCCAGGTGATGGTGTGAAACATGGCAAATATGAACAGACCGACATGGATGACGACGCTTGTCGTGCTCTCCAGGAATTCGAACAGCCCGGAGAAGGAAGCGTCGTCACTCGCAGTCAATATCATTCCCACTAGAAGCGCGGCATAGGCAAACACAACCAGGCTGGTCAGCTCCCTGATCATGAACACCAAATAGCTCTGCTTTCGCAGCCACCAGGTGCGTGGCAGCGGCCGAATCAACTCCTTGGTCATGCGCCACCGCCTCCCTTCGGCATGACAAGCGACTTGGCCCAATCGAGGGAGTAGGACAGCTTGAGCATCTGAATCGCGCCTGCCGGGTCGACCCCTTTGGGGCAGACCTGCGTGCACTCGCCTACATAGGTGCACTCCCAGATCCCCTCGTGAGCTGTGATCGCGTCGGCCCTCTCCTTCTTCCCGCCATCTCGGGAGTCGAGGTTGTATCTCTCGGCCAGAGCCAGGACCGCCGGGCCGGTGAACGACGAATCGAGGCCATAAACCGGGCAGGCCGAATAGCAAAGCATGCAGTTGATACACATGGAGAACCGCTGGTAATGGGCGACTTGGGCCGGTGTCTGGAGAAACTCGCCGTCCTCGACCGACCTTTCCTCGTCTGGGATCAGCCACGGTGAAACCGTCGGCAGTTTTTCCATGAAGTCGTCCATGTTGATGACGAGATCACGGATGACGGGGAAGTGGGCGAGGGGCTCAATCTTGATGGTCTCGGTGTCGTAGTCCCTGACGAAGGTCTCGCAGGTGAGCTTGGGCTCGCCGTTGACCATCATTCCGCAGCTCCCGCAGACTCCCATCCGACACGACCATCGAAAGCTGAGAGTCGAGTCGACCTCGGCTTTGACGTAGTTGAGCGCGTCGAGCACCACCCAGTCGTCCTGGTAGGCGATCTCGTAGCTCTGGAATCTCGACTCGGTCTCTTCGTCGGGCAGATAGCGGTACACCTCGAGGATCGCCCGGTCAACCACGCCCGTACACCCTCTCGCCGACTGGCCAGCGCGTGATGGTCACATCCTTGTACCCGATCGTCGGATCGCCCTCACCCCGGTGGACGAGCGTGTGCTTGAGAAAGTGGTCGTCGTCGCGGTGGGGGTGGTCGGTCCGCTGGTGAGACCCCCGGGACTCCGTTCGGGCCAGGGCACTGTGGGCAATTGCCTCCCCGACTTCGAGCATTGCTCCCAGTTCGAGAGCCGAGACGAGCTCTGTGTTGAAGGTCTTACTGGTGTCACCAACGGACAGCTTCTCATAACGACTCTTCAGTTCGGCGATCGTCGCACACGTGCGTCTCAACGTGGGTTCGTCACGGAAAATGCCTGCACCTTCCTCGAGGGTCTCCTGTAGGTCTGACCGAATTCCGGAGAGGGTTTCGCCTCCCCCGTCTCGGCGAAACAACGTGCTCTCCAGCCGTCTCTCCTCCGATATCGCCGACTGCTCGAGCAGTTGATCCGAGGGTGATGACACCTCGACGGCCTGGCTGACCGCTGCCAACGCGGCGCGGACACCGAAAACGAGGATCTCGGTGAGAGAGTTGGACCCGAGACGGTTGGCTCCGTTGACGCTGACGCAGGCGCACTCCCCTGCGGCGAACAGGCCAGGGAGAGACGTCGCACCGTCAGTGTCGGTGTCGATGCCACCCATCATGTAATGGACCACGGTCCGAACGGGGATTGGCTCATAAACAGGGTCAATCCCCACATAGCGGACCGCCAACTCGCGCACCATCGGGATCTTGCGGTCGATCTCCCGCTCCCCGAGGTGGCGAATGTCGAGAAGGACATAGTCCCCGGCGGGATCCTCAAAGGTGCGACCGGCCTGCCGTTCATGGATGAAGGCCTGGGAGAGACGGTCCCGGGGGCCCAGCTCCATGGTTCGTTTCTGTGGGTGGTCGGGGTCGTTGAGGTCGAGAGGCTGACCCAGGTCGTAGTCCTGGAGATACCGTCGACCCTCGTTGTTGACCAGGATCCCGCCCTCACCCCGGGCGGCCTCGGTGATCAGGATTCCGGTGCCGGGCAGACCCGTGGGGTGGTATTGGACGAACTCCATGTCCTTCAGCGCCACTCCGGCCTGGTAAGCCAGAGCCATGCCGTCTCCGGTCTTTATGCTTCCGTTTGTTGTGAAGGGATAGACCCGGCCGGCCCCGCCGGTGCAGAGAATCACCGACTTTGCACCTATGGAGAGCATCTTCCCGGTGCGGATCTCGATGGCGGTGACCCCCTGGCAGCGGCCGTCCTCGACGATGAGGCTGGTGACGAACCATTCGTCGTACCGGAAGATCTCGTCGTACTTGAGTGATGTCTGGAAGAGGGTGTGGAGGAGGTGGAAACCGGTCTTGTCGGCGGCAAACCAGGTCCGTTCCAGCTTCATGCCACCGAATGGGCGGACAGATATGTGGCCATCAGGCTCACGGCTCCATGGACATCCCCAGTGCTCCAGTTGAAGCATCTCCGCAGCAGCATTCTCGACAAGAACCTCGACGGCGTCTTGGTCGGCCAGCCAGTCGGATCCCGAGATCGTGTCGTAGGCGTGGTCCTCGAGTGAGTCGGTCGAAGAGATGACGGCAGCGGCGCCCCCCTCAGCCGAGACGGTGTGGCTCCGCATCGGGTAGACCTTCGAGATCACACCGACGCTTGTAGCGGGATGCTCCTCAGCCACGGC
This sequence comes from Acidobacteriota bacterium, assembly GCA_022573225.1. GTDB lineage: Bacteria > Actinomycetota > Acidimicrobiia > Spongiisociales > ZC4RG35 > JACZUI01. The sequence continues at coordinate 9,577 of JACZUI010000005.1, read as the reverse complement.
GATCGCCGCACGAAGCCCCGCTCCACCGCCTCCGACAATCAGAACATCATGTTGGAGAGTCTCCATGCCTACCAAGCGTTGACGCCGCGACGAACCTAATCAACTCGTCCCGGGGGATGTCGGACCAATCAAGCCTGCCAACGCCGTTCCAGACGCCGGCGTATCTACGAAGGCGCTCTCACGATCCAGCCGAGCGCCTGGGCGGCTAATGCCATTCGCTCGTCGTACGAAATGATGCCGTTGAGAGTGTCTCCGAACAGCGACGCGGTCGCGAGGTGAATGGCATCAAGCGTTCGGAGTTCTTGGGGTTCCATCGCGCCTGCCGTTGTCAACACCTGATTGCTGATTCGAACCAGATCGATGCGCTTCAATACTTCTTCTCCTCGGCGCTGAACCGGCTCGCCTAGATGGGACAAGGCTCTGGTCACCTCGGCTCGGGCCAGCGCACTCGACACCAGGGGTCTCTTGTGTCGTAGATATCGACTCAAGGCAGCAGATTCCGGCTCCCGTACGACCAGCTTCACAATGGCCGATGAGTCAATGTAGGAGACTCTCTCAGCGCTCATCGGCACGAAGCTCAGCTAGCACTGATGAAGGCAATTCCTGGTCAGGCTCGAGGTTCAGCGGTGCTGGAAGCTCGCTCAGCTCGCCCACTGCTCTATCAATCTCGCCCGCCGCGCGCAGCCGGTCCAAAGGCGGCGCATCCGGCAAAGGTGTCAGCAACGCAACAGGGCGTCCGCGGTCGGTGACTTCGATGGTTTCCCCCGCCTCGACACGGCGGAGATACTCGCTGGCCCTCTGTCTCAGCTCTCGGATTCCAATCTTGACCATAGTGCTACATATAGCACATAGGCTGCGGAGCCTCAATAGGTTCGACCGAGATGGTTCCGGCGTGTCAATTCAGCAATCTCAAGATAGGTGGCGGCACGTAGGCTCCGGGCCATCCACAGCCACTCTGGCTGAACGATCGATGGGGGTACGAGGAGGGATTGCTGGATAGAGAAGCCGGACAGTTTCGTACGGCCGTGCACGTCCTGTACCCCGATCCACCCAGGTAGGCCAACCCGTCGGCAGACGCCCGGGGTGTAGGGTCAATCGTTCCACGACAGAGCAACAAGGAGGCGCAAATGGCTGTCTACAAGGTCATCGAACTCGTGGGATCGAGCCCGAATTCATGGGAGGATGCCGCGAAGACGGCAATCGAGACAGCAGCTTCGTCTGTCCGGGATCTCCGGGTGGCCGAGGTCACAGAACTGGATCTGCAGATCGAAGATGGACGGATAATCGCGTACCGGGCGAAGGTGAAGATTTCCTTCAAACACGAGTCCGGCGGATAGGGAGTCTGTGACGCTTTAGGTTTTTCGTCGCCATCACGACCTCATCCCTATTCGTCCTCCTGTACCGGACTGGGTGATCGCCCGACGATACGCTCGAAGCTGACCGGGTCGGTAACCCCTTCGGTCACGACGACAATGGGGCGAGCTCCGAACACGGCGGCCGCAGCATCGGGGGCACGGTGGAAGGCTGCTCGAAGGCCCGCCGTCCCGGCGGCGCCAGATTCGCTGACCTCGTGGCCGATGCCAGCCAGACGCCTGACCTCCTGGCCGGCCTCGTCGTCGCTGATCGTCATCGTGGCGGACAGCACCGGGCGCAGCCTCTCCATTGCGACCGGTGATGCCGTTCCACAGTTCAAGCCGACCATCGACGACTGCTGAGCGTCGGACAAGGACACGGACCGGCCCGCAATTGCGGCCACGGTCACACACGCCGCCGTAGTCGGTTCGACTGCAACCAGCGACGGTCTCGGCGCTGTCTGCCGCGAAATCCATTTCGCCCCGGCAGCGGCGAGGCCTCCAACACCGGCTGGAACCACCAGCGAGGTTGGAGACTGGACCGACCGCCGGATGATCTGGTCATCGATCTCCGCAAAGATCGTCTGGTATCCCTCAATCACATCACGGGGCGTGTCCTCATAACCCTGCCATGAGGTGTCCGACACGATCACGTCATGGTCGCCAGCCTCTTCTGCGCACTGCCTGACGGCCGCGTCGTAGTCGGCGAGAGCCACGACCACTTCGGCACCTTCCGCCCGGATGGCTTCGACACGTGCCGGCGCGGTAGGAGTAGGCACGTAGATCTTGGACGGCAACCCCACCAAGCCGGCAAAGTGGGCGACAGCCCGGCCGTGATTCCCGTCTGTCGCGGCAACCAACCGAAACTGTCGTTGTTTCGACAGCCGCTGGGCCAGATCATCGAGGGAGGGCGACAGCTTCTCGATGTCGAGTCGACGCAGCAGCACCAGATACGAAGCGTACGAAGCGCCCAGAAACTTGAACGACGGAAGTCCGAATCGGCGCAGCTCCAACTTCAGCCACACCTTCTCGCAACCCAGATCATCGGCTAATTGATTGTCCTCTGCCAGAGCAGTCGCCCGATACCCGGCAAGTTGATGGTGAAACTCGAGCGGGTTCGGTCGGTCGGAAGCCAAAACGCCGATTGGACTGTCGAGGCCAGAATTATCGAATAGCGTGAAGGCCATCGAGCAGATAGTACGACCCGGCCGTGGGATGCCGGGAGGGTGGTGTAGGGTTCCCGGCCCGAAGTGATACCGAGGAGTCGGCAATGCCGAAGTTCATCATGTTGTACAAGGGCGAAGCCACCGACATGGCTGACATGAGCCCGGAAGAGGGCGCCGAAGTCATGGCGAAGTGGGACTCATGGATGGAGAAGGTCGGGTCTGGGCTGGCAGACGTTGGCACACCGTTCGGTCCTGGAACGTCAGTGGTTGACGATGGCACCCCGGGTACCGCCCTTTCGCTTACGGGGTACTCGATCGTTGAGGCGGCAGACATGCATGCTGCACAAGCGCTCGCCGATGGCCATCCGTATCTCAGTGCCGGAACTGGCGACTACGCCGTCGATATCTTCGAGATGATGCCGGTCCCCTTCGAGGAGTGACGCACAGCCAGCTCACTCTTCCACGCAGAACCGGAGCCGAACCTGCCGTTACCGACGGCATGCCTCATATTCAGCTCGACCAAACCGCTAGCGACGAAATGCTCGAAAAGATGACCTTGTGGGCGTTTGCACTGTCAGGGGTCACGGAACAGCCGAGTCGAGCGTCGCTGCCTGGAGCCCGTGCGCTGACGGTGTCACCGGATGTCCCCATTGGCGACCCGGAAGCAATGCTGGTAGGTCGCGAATTCGCACACATCCACCCACAGCCATACGGCGGCAGCATGCACATGAAGCTCCCCCCGCATCAGACCTCCGAGGTGGTCGACAAGGGTTGGGGCGAGCATCATCCGCTTTCGCTCGACGGTTCGATGCCGAACCTGCTCATGGTCTATGCGCCCCGCACCGATGATGACCTCGCCGTCATCAAGATCATCATCAGTGCCGCTGTGGAGTACGCAACCTCAGATTCCGGACACGGTCTCTAGGCGACGAGTACCTTCTCGACCTTGTCATTCTTGATCACCGCAACAACATCGTTGGCGATCTTTGTCGCCGACACGATCCCCATGGCCACAGCTCCCTCGAGCCTGACCCCAGAGCCGGCCTCGAGCGACTTGGTCATGCGGGGGTCGGCGATGCCACTGGGAAGCACAGCCGTAACCGACACTCCAGTGCCTTCCAACTCACTGCGGAGGGCCTTGGTGAAATACTCGAGACCCGACCTGGTGGTTCGGTAGGTCGTCAAAACAGGCAGGGACGCCGAAGTCGCAATCGAGGAGATGTTGACGATCTTCCCGCTGCCACGATTCACCATGTCGCCGAGCACGAGGTGCGAGAGATGCATCGGTGCCTCGAGGTTGAGATCGATCTGATGGCTCACGTCTTCCCATTCGGCATCGACAAATTTGACAAGACTCGACACTGCGGCGTTGTTGACCAGGATGTCTACCCGGCCCATCTCGGCAAGCGTCCGGGCGACGAATACCTTGCGCTCTTCGCAGTCGGTGAGGTCGACAGCCGTAACCAGCGAGTAAGCACCCTCGTTGGCGAGATCCTGCTGAAGATCACGCATTGCCTCCTCGGAGCGGGCGGCAAGCGAGAGGTCGTAACCCTCTCTTGCCAGCCGCAGCGCGATGGCCCTTCCCTGGCTTCGCGATGCGCCGGTGACAATTGCGACCGGCCTGTCTGTATCTCTCGTCATCGTGTATTCCTTCCCAGTCAGGCCGCTGATGGCTCGGGAACTGCACCCGCGGGATCGTCCACTTTTCGTTCTTCCGTCGCCTGTTCGGCTCTCATCTGTCGAGGGATGAGGGTGAATGCGATCACGATCGCTGACACGAGTACGGCTGCCGAGATCCGGAATCCGGTGTTCATCGCGTCGATGAACGCCTGGTTGGCAGCCGCGATGACAGTCGCTCCGACCTCTTCGGGAAGACTGGCTGCAACAACGGTGGCGACTCCGACGCTTTCGCCGACCAGTTCCACGACTTCGTTGGGCACTGTGCCCACGAGGGCGTCGCTGACATTGCTCCGATAGAAGCTCGACACGAACGACCCGATGGTGGCGATGCCGAGGGCACCTCCGAGTTCTCGGCTGACGTCGTTGACCGCCGACCCAACCCCAGCATCGGCCTCGGGCACTGCGGCCATCACCGTGTCTGTGAGAGCGGGCATTCCAAGTCCGGCGCCAAATCCGAATATGCCGAGCGGGATGATTATCGAGAGGGTCGAGGAGTCGATTTCAACTCCAGTCAGCAACAGGACACCGGTGATCATGGCTCCGGCCATTGCAAGTACCAGATACCTGGGACCGATCTTCTTCACCAATACACCCGACAACGGCGCACCCAGGATCATTCCTACCGACGCCGGGATGATCAGAAGCCCCGCCTCGAAAGCCGAGCGCCCTTGGACAATCTGAAAGAATTGAGTCAGGAAGAAGAAGGTGACCAGCATCCCAAAGATGATCAGACCGAGGGTGAGGACCGCCCCGGTGAAGTCCCTCTGGCGAAAGAACCTCAGCGGCAACATCGGTGCTTCGCTCCTCGCTTCGACAACGGCGAAGCCAGTCAAAAGAGTGACGGCAAGCCCAAACGCAACCAAGATCTCAGGCGACGACCAGCCCGCTTCCGGTCCTTGGATGATTCCGTAAACGAGGGCGATGAGCCCCGTCGTGCTGAGAAGGGCCCCGGGTAGGTCAAGGCCCAGGTCCCGCTCGTCTCTCGACTCGGGGACGAAGATCATCCCGATCAGAGCGGCTGCCAGGACTGGGATGTGCAGCCAGAAGACCGAACTCCATCCGATGTTGTCGACCAGCCATCCGCCGAGAACCGGACCGAGCCCGATGCCAAGACCGCCGACGGCCGTCCATATGCCAATCGCCTTGGCCCGTTCACCACGGGGAAAGACGTTGGTGATAATGGATAGGGTCGCCGGCAACACGAGTGCGGCACCTAACCCCTGAACGCCTCTGAACCCGACCAGTCCTCCGGCGGTGGTTGTAAGGGCGGCGCCTACGGATCCGGCTCCGAAGACGAACAGGCCAACGATCATCCATCTCTTTCTGCCAAATCGGTCTCCGAGGCTTCCCCCGAGAAGTAAGAGCCCGGCCAGTACCAAGACGTAGGCGTCGACAATCCACTGCAGAGTGGAGGTGGATGCTCCCAGGTCGATCGAGATCGCCGGTAGAGCTGTGTTGACGACGGTGTTGTCGATGAAAACGATCAGGGTCCCGATCGACATCACCGCCAGCACCAACCAGCGACGCCTGGACGAGGTTTCGTCCGGTCGGGTATCCAATGTGGTGGACATTCTCTCTTCTCCTTGTTGGGTAAAAGCATCGAGATCCGTGTCCAGATGCCTCTTTGGACAACCGTACAAAGTTACTTAGACACTTGTCTATTCCGGCATCTGGAATTAAGTTTGAAGTATTCTTTGTTATCTGTCTTAGGTGGGCGACGAGAAAGGTTTGAAAATGAAGAAGCTTCCCGAGGATCTGGCCAACAAACTGCTGGATGCATCAGATCAAATGCCCGAAGGGTCGGGGTTCGACGTGAGCGTCGACGAAGTGGCCCGGATGGCCGACATCCCAAGGGCGACCCTCTATTACTACTTCTCAGGCAAGGATGACCTGGTGGAGTTCTATCTCAACGACCTGATGGATCGGACTCGAGCCGCTATCCAGAAGGCCGCTGCCTTCGAGGGGACCACGGCCGAGCGTCTTGCGACCGTGATGACCGCCGTCATCGGCGCCTTCGCCGAATATCCGAAGATGTGCCTGGAGCTCCCAGGAGCCATCAAGGCCGGCCAGGATCACGCGGTTTTGATGGCAAATATGGATCGTTCGGTAATGGAGCCCTTCCGAGAGGTACTCATCGAGGGTCGGGGCGCCGGAGAGCTGAGCTTCACAGATGTCGAGGTAGCAGCCGACGCGATCATGGGGGCACTCCACATGGTCTCGATGAAGGCGCTCATCATGAACGGCACCCTCGACGCGCAGGAGACGGCCGATGCGGTTGTCCCTCAGCTGATCAACGGCCTCCTCCCCCGCTGACCCTGGCCTTCGCGGATTGGGCAAAACCACGTCAATGCCAAAGGACTAGTCCATTCGAGTATAAGTCGAATGGCCCTGTAGATACTTGGTCATTTGGTCGATTGAAAATCCATGTCTTCTCGACCGTCGGCCAATTCGAGGCTGGATCGAGCTTTAGCGATCTCATTGGTCGCCGGTCTCGCCGTGCTGATGCTGGTCGGACTTGTCTTCTCCATTGCCTATGGCAGTCAACAGATCACGAGCGACGCTACCGATCTCCACAAGGCCGACGAGGTACTCAGGTCGGCAACAATCGTTAGAGCACAATTGGCCATTGCCGTTCATGCGGGAACGGTAGATCGTGAGTTTGGGTCCAACTCATCGGAGGCAATCGACCAGTCAATCGACGAGGCCGAGAGCGCCCTTGTAGATCTCGATGATGGGATGGAAGCACTTTCAGCTGAAAACGGTGACTCTGGAACCACCATCACCACCTCCGTCGAACAGTTTGCCGCGACAGCCGATGCCGTGATCGCCATGACGAGATTGGATCAGTATGCGGAGGCCCAGCTCCTCGCATCCGGTGATCTCGACGCCGAGTTCCGGGCGCTCGTTGATGAGCTGGTGGTGGTTAGGGACGGTCTCGCAGAAAGTGTCGCATCCTCCGACGCCCTTCTTGGCCACATCGGAAATGCGGCCCGTTTTCTGGTGGCGTTCTTTCTACCTGCTGCCATCATCTTCTTGTACCGCGCGCTAATCCGCCGGCAAGCCCGTCAGGCAGCGCTAGAGACCCGACTCGAAGCCGAACGGAGAGTGTCCATCGCCCGCGAGGAGTTCATTGCCAACGCCTCCCACGAGCTCCGCACGCCCCTGACCAGTATTACCGGGCTCGCGCTCCTTCTGGAGGAGGATCCGGTCATCCGCGAGAGTGAATCTGCAACGGAACTCCTCGACCTCATAATCAGCGAGTCAGGCGATCTCACCCGAATGGTCGAAGACCTCCTCACCGCCGCCCGCCTTGATGTTGGCGCCCTCTCCTACGCGTTTGAGGATGTCGATCCCGCGAAGGAGGTCGCTGAGGTCGCGGAGTCGATGCGACGCGCCGGAGCATCCATCGAGGTCGAATGCGAGCCGGCCACAATTCGGGCCGACCAGGTGCGGCTTCGTCAGATCCTTCGGAATTTGCTGTCGAATGCCCGGAAGTATGGAGGCCCCGACATTCGGATCGACGGCCATGTTGACGGGCACACATATACGTTCGAGGTCAGCGACAACGGCGACGGGGTGCCAAAGCATGTCACCGATCGTCTCTTCGAACGGTTCGTTCATCAGGGCGAGGAGAAGCCTGTGCAGGGCAGCGTTGGCCTTGGGCTGTCGATCGTCAATGCTCTGGCTCAGGGAATGGGTGGAACTGTCGTCTACGTCCGTACCGACGGTGAGAGCCGCTTTCGAGTAAGACTTCCGCTGGTGGTCGGCCCTGGCGGGACAGATACCGAGCAGGTTTCGGAGACGGACGCCAAGGCTGTATCCGACACCAGCCATCTGGTCGCGCACCCGGCGGTGGATCTATGAACTCATGGTCCCTGGGCCGGTCGGATGTCGATTCCGGCCCCTTCGCCAATCGGTCGTGGACGATCACCCGAAGCCCTATCAAGGGTCCGCAAAGGCGTACATCCCCACGCCAATACTGGCGTCTTCTGCTGGGATTCCTTCTTGTCGTCGCCCAGGTGGTCGTGACGTCAGATCCAGGATATGCCGCCGTGGAGAACTTCAAGGATGAATTCGACGCCCAGGCATACGACAACAACGACGGATCGCAATCGTGGCTGGGCGATTGGGAAGAGGTGGGAGAGTCGACCGACCCGACGTCCGGAGAGTGGCAGGTGGTGCAAGACGGCGTCTTCCCCGCATACTCCCTCCGGAAGACTGGCTCGATCAACTCCGGGATTCAGCGACAGGCGAACCTCCAGGGGTTCTCGTCGGCATCCCTCAACTTCGACTATCGACGCGAGGAGCTGACGCCGGCCCAATACATCGAGGTCCAGATGTCCACCAACGGTTTCGCGGGGCCTTGGACAACCGTTTTCACAATTGCGGGCGATCAGAACCTGGCCACCGACCCGGCTTATCTATCGCGGTCGATCGACATCGCGGCCTATATCTCGTCCACAACGGCCATCCGCTTCAATGTTCCCAACCTGTCGGGGGCATTCGGAGTGCCGAAAGCGCTGTTCCTCGACAATATCGAGATCATCACCGACGCCAATCAGGCCCCGGTTCTGGATCCGGTTGGTGACCAGTCCGGCCCCGAAGGGTCACCGATCGGGTTCACCGCCACCGGATCCGACCCCGACGGCGACGGGTTCACCTTCACCCTGGCCGGTACGGTGCCCTCCGGAGCTTCGATCACCAGCGGCGGGGTGTTCACCTGGACACCTAGCGAAGCACAAGGCCCCGGCGTCTACACCTTCGACGTGGTTATCACCGACGATCACATCCCAACAAGCCTCGACGACAGCGAAACGATCAACGTCACCGTCACCGAAGTCAACACCGCGCCAGTGTTGGTCAACCCGGGCGACCAGTCCAATGCCGAAGGCGACGGTGTCTCGGTGTTCGTAGCCGTCTCCGATGTCGACCTTCCCGCCAACACCCTGACCTGGTCGGCGTCAGGACTTCCCGCCGGTCTCACCATCAACACCGCAACCGGCGAAATCTCCGGCACCGTCGACTATCAGGCATCGGCCGGGTCGGTGTACACGGTGACAGTCACCGTCACCGACAACGGAACACCCAGCCTCCAAGACCAGGTCGGATTCAACTGGACAATCACCGACACCAACCAGGCCCCGGTTCTGGATCCGGTTGGTGACCAGTCCGGCCCCGAAGGGTCACCGATCGGGTTCACCGCCACCGGATCCGACCCCGACGGCGACGGGTTCACCTTCACCCTGGCCGGCACGGTGCCCTCCGGAGCTTCGATCACCAGCGGCGGGGTGTTCACCTGGACACCTAGCGAAGCACAAGGCCCCGGCGTCTACACCTTCGACGTGGTTATCACCGACGATCACATCCCAACAAGCCTCG
>JACZUI010000066.1 GCA_022573225.1 Acidobacteriota bacterium | reverse complement strand
GGCCATCGAACTTGCTGACCAGGCAATCGACCTCGCCGAGGAGACCGGCGACGAGTTGACCATGATCTACGCCCTCAATACCAAGGGCTCCGAGATGTACATGCTTGGGGACCCCGACGGGTTTCGACTTCTCGAGGAGGCCCTGAGTCGAGCGAGACAAGGGGATTATCCGTTTGAGGAAATCCGGGCGTTGGTCAACATGGCAGCAGCGGCCGGAGAACTCCGCGAAGTGGAACGAGCCGGAGACCTGGCGCAGCGGGCCCGCGACACCGCCGTTCGACATGAGTTGAGACTCCTTGAGGCGTACGCCAACGCCCAGTATGCGGAGGTCCTCTCCTGGAAGGGCGAATGGGCTGCAGCCGGGGACATTGCCACCGAGGCCCTTGGGTCCCACCCCCACACGGACTTGCTCGCAGGGTGGGTGCTGGGGAGATTGCAGGCTCGACGTGGGCGGCCCGAAGCGCTAGCCACATTAGATCGCACCTGGTCACTGGCCGAGCCCACCGGCGAGATGCAGAACCTCATCCCTATCGCCGCCGCCCAGTCGGAGTACATGTGGTTGACCGGTGAGCGTGACCCGGAGCAGATCGTCCGTTTCCTCGAGGTGCTCGAGGAAGGAGCGCGGCTTACATTCTCCTGGACGGCCGGCTCGCTCGCCTTCTGGCTTTGGAAACTCGGTGAGATCACAGAGTCCCCGGAGGGGATCGCCGAACCCTATCGCCTGGTCATGGAGGGCAAGGCGGCCGAGGCCGCCGCCATCTGGGATGCGAAGGGTATTCCATACGAAAGGGGCCTCGCGCTGATGCATGGCGACGAAGCCTCTCGACTGGAGGCGCTCGAGATCTTCGAGACGTTGGGGGCGACCGCGGTGGCCGCCAAATTGAGAAAGGCTCTGAGAGACGAAGGAGTGGCGGTGCCTCGTGGCAAGGGTCGGGAGACCAGAGATCATGCTGCTGGGCTCACCGCCCGGCAGGCGGAGGTGCTCGAGCTGCTCGATGAGGGTCTTTCCAACATTGAGATCGCCGACCGGCTCTTTCTTTCACCGAGGACGGCAGAGCACCATGTGGCCGCGGTGTTGACCAAACTGGACTCTTCCAACCGGGAGGATGCCGTCTCTCGCGCCCGTGCCGAAGGGCTGCTCACTGCCTGAAACGCTTGGCGCCCGACCATTTCTAGGGGGTGCTTCCCAGACGGCACCTTTGCCACACTCCGTACATTGGGGGAAGTGCTTCACCCGGTAGATTCTCGGGTTGACGAGAGAGGACGATGACCACCAGACGACATCTGACGCTGACCAACTGGGGTGCCTACGAAGTCGAGACCGACGGTCACGACATCACTGCGGTCCACCCTTTTGCCAAGGATCCTGATCCGTCGCCAATCGGGCAGTCGATGAAGGCCGTTCGCCAAAGTCGAGTCATGCGGCCCGCGATTCGAGAAAGTTGGTTTCGTGATGGCCCCGGCTCCAACACAGACCGTCGCGGTCAAGAGCCATTCGTAGAAGTCGAGTGGGAGGTAGCCCTCGATCTGCTGGCCTCCGAACTCGATCGGGTCCGCACCCAATACGGAAACCAGGCAATCTTTGGAGGTAGTTACGGGTGGGCCAGCGCCGGCCGATTCCACCATGCTCAAAGCCAGATCCACCGGTTCCTGAACTCCGTCGGCGGGTACACATACTCGGTCGACGACTACTCCATCGCGGCCGGTCACGTCATCACTCCTCATGTCTTCGGGCTGTCTTTCGACGACTATTCCGACGAGCAACCTCACTTCACCGAAATCGCCGACAACTCGGACTTAGTGGTGAGTTTCGGAGGCCTGGCCATCAAAAACAGCCAGGTCAATTACGGGGGGCAGGGGCGGCACATGGTCTCCGCTCGACTCGAGGCCTGCCGAGACCGGGACGTCAGGTTCATCAACCTGTCCCCGTTGCGGGGAGACATGATCGACGCCGTGGATGCCGAGTGGATACCGACTCGTCCCAGCACCGACACCGCGGTGCTGCTTGGCCTGGCCCACAGTCTGCTGGTGGCCGGTGACCATGACGAAGAGTTCCTCGAGACCTACTGCACCGGCTGGGACCGACTCCGCTCCTACCTGTTGGGAGAATCCGACGACACTCCCAAGACTGCGGAGTGGGCGAGCCACATTTCAGGAATCGATCCGGATCGCATCCGTTCGCTGGCTGGGGAAATGGCTCGAGCTCGAACCCTGGTCACAGTGAGCTGGTCGGTTCAGCGAACCGACCATGGAGAGCAGACCTACTGGATGGCATCAGCACTGGCAGCGATGCTCGGCCAGATCGGGCTTCCCGGTGGCGGAGTTGGGTTTGGCTACGGGGCCGTCGGGTTGGTCGGACACGGCGTCGGTTATCACGAGTTGCCACGTTTGGGCCAGGGCAAGAACCCGGTGAAAAACTACATCCCCGTGGCCAGGATCTCGGACCTGCTCCTATTCGGCGGGGAGGAGTACGACTACAACGGCAAGCGGCTCACCTATCCCGAGACCCACCTCGTCTACTGGGCAGGGGGCAACCCGTTCCACCATCACCAGGATCTCAATCGACTGGCGAGGGCCTGGCAGAAGCCCGACACGATCGTATGTCACGAACCGTTCTGGAATCCCCTGGCCCGCTACTCGGACATCGTCCTGCCGGCCACGACGCCCCTGGAGCGAAACGACGTCGGCGGCAGCGGAATGGATGACTTCGTGTTCTGGATGGAGAAGGTCATCGACCCCGTCGGCGAAGCCAGGAATGACTACGACATATTTTCCGACCTCGCTCATCGCCTCGGCTCCGGCGAAGAATTCACCCAGGGTCGGACAGCAGATGAGTGGCTAGAGCACCTCTATGAGAGGTTCCACTCCCGTCACTCCGACTACCCGGATCTCGGCGAGTTGAAGCGCTCCGGCCACTTCCAGATCCCCGAGGAATGGATACCACCCCTGCCTTCTCAGATTGTCGCTTTCAGGAAGGATCCGGTGGGGTCGCCTCTAAACACGCCATCGGGCCGAATCGAGTTGTTCTCGGAGACGATCGCCTCCTTCGGCTATTCGGATTGTCCGGGGCATCCGGCCTGGATGGAGCCGGCGGAGTGGCTCGGCAACGCCGATACGTACCCCCTCCACATGATCTCGAATCAGCCCAAAACTCGTCTTCACTCCCAATGGGATCATGGTGAGACCAGTTTGAACGGAAAGATCGAAGGCAGGGAACAGATCGGGATGGCAGGGGCCGACGCAGCAGCCCGCGATCTGACCAACGGGGACCTGGTTCGTGTGTTCAACGACCGTGGCGCCTGTATGGCGGCCGTGGCCATCAGGGATGACCTGATGGAAGGGGTGGTGCAACTGCCTACCGGAGCATGGTGGGACCCGGTGGAGCCGGGAGGACTTTGCCGAAGTGGCAACCCGAACGTTTTGACACGTGATGTCGGCACCTCATCGCTGGCTCAAGGTCCGACCGCGCAGACGTGTCTGGTCGAGGTCGAGAGGTTTGTCGGTGAGGTGCCCCCGGTGAGAGCCCACGTGACTCCGGTTCTGTTGGCTGAATAGCCCTTGAATCAGAGCTAATACGCTCCCTTGTCGCAGATGGAAACACGAAATGAACCTGAAAACGACCGTTACGTAATCGAGGTCGACGGCGTCGTCGCGGGTTTCACGGTCTATCACGTTCGTGGTGGTCGCTACTTCTTCGTCCACACCCAAATCGAGCCGAGCTTCACGGGCCAAGGGCTCGGCTCGGTTTTGGCTCGGTATGCGCTCGACGACGTGAGGGCCAAGGGAGGGACCATCATCCCGATCTGCCCCTTCATAGCCGGCTACGTCGATCGACACCCTGAATACCAATCTCTCATCGACGAGCAGCTCTGGGACAGAATCAATTCGAGGTTGAAGCCCCAATAGTCGATGCCGCCGGCATCTGAGAGCATGGTCTACTCGTCGATTCCGAGTCCAACGATGCGAGGCTTCCCTCCCTCGTACTCGAAGAACACCAGCCACGGTTGTGTGTTCTCACCATTCAGAGCGAGATAGCGGAAGTTCCAGACCTCGACCGGGATGAGCGCCTTCTTGGAGTGGGAAGCGCTCAGCGCCAGATCCGGAGTGGCATCGAATGCACTGAGGAAGGGCTCGGCCACTGCGATTCTGAAGTCCTCCTCTTCATGTGAGACGACACCAACATTCTCCAGCCCTGAGGTTTTCGGATCCTGGGGGAAGCTCTTGAGATGCTCGGGGTCGACGAGGGTTGGTGACCCTGTCAAGGCCATTATGAGCCCGCGGCTGGCTATCAACGACGATATGTCGCGGCCCTCGCGAAGCCGCTCTGCAAATTTCCTCACCAATTTCGCCGGGCGTGCGTCATTGAGAAAGGCCTCTGCATCCATCTGCTCTGTCAGGTGCTCGGCGTTGACCCACCCGTCACCTCGAGTCGTTTCCACCGGCATCCACTGAGTGTCCTCAGCAGAGATCGGGCGGCCTGTGGTGAGGATTCCCTCAGTGGTTGGGTTGAAGTTGTAGATCACTGGGCTGGTTCGGCTTGGCTCGGCGTAGACAGGAAGCTGGGTCTCCCGGCTCAACATCACAACCGACCAATACCGTCGACGTTGACGGGCCAGGATGATCGGGACGCTGGTGGCGCCTCCCATGCCCATGAACATCAGAAACGTCAGGCCGATCAGTGCCGATGGGATCTGGAAGGCGGCAATGGTCTGGAAAAAGGCCTTGGCGATCAGGTTGACGCCTTGGATGATGGTCACGACAACCGCTGGAGTCCCCAAGTTGGGCGGGACGGTATCGACGTTGAGCGACTCCGTGCCCAGATCACTCGACAGACTCTTTGCGGCTGCCAGAGCCTGGGCTGGGAGAGTCACCGTCACCACCGCTTCATCGGATGCCCCGGACGGATCCACCACGGTGTATGTGAAAGAGGTGGAGCCCACCCAGCCGGATGGTGGCGTGAATTCGATGGTGTTGGAGACGACGGTCGCCTCGCCGTCTTGGGGCTGCTCGACGGATCCGATCTTGAGAACGTCACCGTCGACATCGGAGTCGTTGGCTAGTACGAAGATCGCCTGTGGTAGATAACTTGTGAGGACGATGTCGTCCGGACGGCCGATCGGCGCATCGTTGACGCCGATCACCAAGAAACTGATGGTTGCGCTGTCGGCACCACCCCGTCCGTCTGAGATGGTGTACGTGGCGCTTGCAGTACCGGCAAAGTTTGCAGGCGGCTCATAGCGATAGCTGCCACCGGCCTGGGCCGTGATCACACCCGCGCTCGGCTGTTCAATTATTGCGATAGCAATCAAATCGCCATCCGGGTCAGAGTCGTTGATCAGAGGATTGAAGGTGACGGACCCATCCTCGATTAGCCGAATGGAATCAGGCCGAGCGACCGGATCATGATTCGGCTCGGTGATTGTCCAGTTGAATCCGACCTGGTCTTGGAGGCTGGGGGTTCCGTTGTCGGTGACGGTGACTGTCACCGAGTACACCGACCCGGCCGATGCCAGGTAGTCGACGGTGCCGGATATTTCGCCGGTTGCGGTGTTGATGGTGAGACCGTCGGGGAGTCCTGATGCCGACCAGGTCAGCGGGTTGGCGGGAAGGTCGACATCGGAGGCGGCTACGAACAATGAGACACTGTCGCCTTCGGCGTTGGACTGGTCGCCCGGGTTGACCGCTACTGGCGCGGTGTTGACTTCGGTGACGGTGACGTTGATTGTTTCGCTGTCGTCGAGGTTTGTTGGGATGTGATCGTCGGTGATAACCACGTCGAAGGTGTAGACGCCGGGGCCTTGTGCTTCGGTAGGTGTCCAGGTGAACACCCCGCCGCTGGTGATCGAAGCTCCGGCGGGCACAGTCCCGGCCAGGGTGAAGGTGAACCCGTCGCCATCGGGGTCGGATCCGGTGGCGGTGAACCCGATCAGTGACCCTTCGGCGCCGGACTGGTCACCAACCGGATCCAAAACCGGAGCCTGGTTGGTGTCGGTGATTGTCCAGTTGAATCCGACCTGGTCTTGGAGGCTGGGGGTTCCGTTGTCGGTGACGGTGACTGTCACCGAGTACACCGACCCGGCCGATGCCAGGTAGTCGACGGTGCCGGATATTTCGC
>JACZUI010000065.1 GCA_022573225.1 Acidobacteriota bacterium | reverse complement strand
CGACAGTTGTGGCCGGCGACCGCGATGGGCTGAGTTACCCGGTTCCCACCGACAGAGTGTTGCCTTCACTGTCTTTGAACCAAGCCGCGCTTATCACGCGACCGCCTGCCTCGAAGGTAGCGATGTTGTCCTTGGTCTCCACGCCCGGAATGTCGTAGTCCTCGAACACCACACCGTTGGTCTTCAACTCGGCCACTGCCGACTCAAGGTCATCGACCTCAAGACTCATAGCCGTGGCCTGATTAGTCCCTGCAGACGGACTCGGGTAGAGCAGAAAGCGGCCGGAGCCTACGCCGTAGAAAGCACCCACTTCTTCTTCCGACTCCGTCGGCTCCAGTCCAAGTTTGTCGGCGTACCAAGCCATCGCTCGCTCCATGTCGCTAGCGGGCACCGTGGCGTTCGCCGCCTTGAAATCGACCATGAATCATCCTCTCAAGTTGTGCAGAAGGCGCTCCTCAGGTCTGAAGAAACTTCGCCTTCACAACATGAACGCAATCATACGCGGGCCGACAATGCGCGACAGGACAGCGGATCGAGCCGACTTCTGGACTTTATCTCTGACCTACTTAATGGTGGGTCGAAGGTGGTCTCGCGGGCACGCAATTCAGGCCTGTCAATGGTCCCGCACCCGAACAGCCACTCGACGTATAAGCTGCGCTCGCATCGGCGGAGGTTGTGATGGACGGACGGTTGCCTTCAGGTCGGTATGAAGGGAGCATCTTGCTCGCTGACATCTCCGGCTATACGAGTTTTCTAAACAGTGTGAAGATCGCTCATGCGTCTAACGCCTTCGCCGACGGACAGATCCCAGACGCATACGCCATGATGTCGAGCTTCCTCGAAGGTATCGCGGCCAGGGTCGACCCACCGTTCACGTTTATCAAGTTCGAGGGAGACGCCGTATTTGCAGTTGCTCCCGATGACGAGTCCCCTCATGCCGGAGCGATGATTGACTGTGTCGCTGACTGCTATGCGGATTTTGTCGATCGGCTTTCCGCTGCTGGTGAGATATGGACCTGTTCCTGTGAGGCCTGCATTCGCAAGGACACGCTTGATCTCAAATTCATCCTTCATTTCGGCGAGTTCTTCATCCAGGTGGTGGGTCGCCAAGTCGATGCTGTTGGTCCGGAAGTCAACGTTGCCCACCGACTCTTGAAGAACGATGCCGTCGGCCTGGTGGGCGCATTGGGCTATGGACTCTTCACCGAAGAAATCGTGAAGGCCCTCGAGCTACCTCTAGAGCACGCGGGTCGACTGACCGAGACGGTCGATGACGGACGACAGGTTGTTGCGCGAGTCATACCGTTGCACGTGTGAGATGCATCTAGACCCGATCATGCCGCTGCAATGGGCTGTTGGTTACCGGCCGATCGCCGCTAACACGCCACCGTCGCTCATGTAACAATTTCGAACGCTGGGGGATGTGATGGTGAGGTCACCGGACCTCACCACCCGTGTCGAAACATGGCCGCTCCCAGAGTCCCGTTTGAGGTCACGACTACGGCACAGCGTTAGCAGCTCGACATCGGTGTTTCGCAGTACGCTGGCGTTCCTCCTGGTTGGGGGATTCCGGCGAAGGGGCGTCCGGGTGGATTTTGGAGCGCATCTGCCGCTGATGGACTTCGGTGGCCATCGTTACACGCTGGAGCATCTGCTCGCCTATGCCGAGAGCGCCGACCGGCTGGGGTTCAAGGCCTTGGCGGTGAACGACCACATGGTGTTCTCGGTGCCGTGGCTGGACGGCCCGACGGCTTTGGCCGCGGTGCTGGCCCACTCGGGCAGCATGACGCTTGCAACAACGGTGGCGCTTCCGGTGGTGCGTGGCCCGGTGCAGCTGGCCAAGGCATTGGGCGCGATCGATCGGTTGTCCGGTGGGCGCATGATCGTTGCGGTCGGGCCCGGTTCCTCGCAGCGGGACTATGAGGCCATTGGGATCGACTTCGAGGAACGTTGGCAGCGCCTCGACGAGGCGATTCAGGTGATGCGGGTCCTGTGGTCGGATGATGCCGAGCCGTTTACCGGTCGGTTCTACTCGACCGAAGGGATCGACCTGCAGCCCCGACCAGCCCAGCTGTCGGGGCCGCCCATCTGGGTTGGGAGTTGGGGCTCGAAAGCGGGTCTGCGACGAACTGCCCGGCTGGGGGACGGTTGGCTGGCCTCGGCCTACAACACAACCCCGGGCGACTTCAAGGATGCCTGGGAGCGACTCCAGATCGACGTCGCCGAGTCCGGCAAGGACCCCGCCGCCTTCCCGAATGGGCTGGCCACCATGTGGTTTTACCTGACCGACGATCAGGCCGTCGCTGAGCGCGTGTTCCGAGAACGGCTCCTCCCTACCATCCGACGGCCGGAGGAGATCCTCCGCGACCGGCTGCCCGTCGGCCCGCCTGAACGCTTCGCTGAGAAGCTGAGCGCTTTTCGAGATGCGGGTGTCCAACGAGTGTTCATCTGGCCCGTGACCGACGAACTGGACCAGCTCGAACGATTCGCGGAGACGGTCGCCCCTCTTCTCGAACCCTGACGCAACCGCGGATATGTGCAGGAGCGCCTCAGCATCGCGCACCCTCGCGAACACACTCAGGGACTCGAGGACGATCAGGCGTCGTTACAGAGCCTGGAAGATTCCCCATGTAACATTTTCGAACACTTTGGGATGCCAACGTGCGTGTACAGAGTCGGCCGGTTCACTGTCCATGCATCGACTCGGAGGTGTACGTTGGCCGACGTGACTGAGGCCGGAACGACCCGTAAAATCGACTCTCACCTGGGCCGCGCCGCCCAGGTGGCTAGGCGCCCTGTCCGGGGTCATGGTGGTCCTCGGCTTCACCATCGTCCACGACATCTTCATATCTGATATCTGGTTCAACGTCGGTCCCATGCTGTTCGCCGGCGGCCTGTGCGGATTCTGCATCGCATGGAGCTACCGGAAGGGGGTGGCTGACCATTCGACCGCAGCGTGGTTCGGGTATGCCGGTCTCTACGCAGCCGAAATGATCGCCCTCGGCGCAGTGTCGCTGGCGGTGTTGCGGCCCCGGTTCACGATGGCGGAGCTAATGGTGGCCGACGACGCTTTCGAACGGCTAATGCCGCCCTCGGTGCCGTTGATGATCGGAGCGATGGTGGTGGGAACAATCTTGGTCTGGCTCTATTGCGGTCGGCGCCGGGCGGCGCTGGCTCCGATCATGGTCACCCAGGTCCTCCTGGTGTTCCTGCTAGGCCATCAGTTCGCTTTCCTCGGCCTGGTCGAGTCGTCGTCGGCGTTGCTGGTGGTCTTCGGCGAATTCGCCCTGTTCTCCGTCGGCCTCACCGCAGCGTTCTGCCTCGGTGTGATGTGGTCGACGATGGCGCTGGAGCGCTCACGAACGCCATGATTTACACCGCCCGTCTGCTTGTCGGCTACACCTGGAGGTTCAGCGGCTGACGTCTGATAACGATCAATACCGCCGTCAGCCTCATATAACATTTTCGTACCCTGGGGGAGGGCGATGCGCTGTGCCTCGAAGTGAGTTACTCGGTCAGGAAGGTCATAACGGCTGAGGTGAATTCGTCAGGCTTTCCTGTGTGTATGTGGTGTCCGGCTTCGATGGTGACCAGGTCTGCGTTCGGGATCAGTCTCGCGGTCTCAGCCAGCTCAGCCTGATCGATGAAGCTGTCTTTGCCCCCGGCGATAATCAGTGTTGGCGCCGTGATCCGATCAAGGTCTGTCCACCAGCTCGGATCGGGGTGATTGAGTTGGTCGACGATCGACCCGATTAAGGGCCAGTCGAACGCCACCGGCTCGTCAGGCTGATCCGGAGGTGGGGGTATTGACTCTCGGCCCGACGGCGGCGGAGTGTCCTCAAGAACCAGGCGATCCAGGCGGTCTGGCCATCGTTCAGCGAACAGGATCGATGTGGTTGCGCCCATCGAGTGACCGATCAGATGGAAGCGATCGAGTCCGAGGGCATCAACGAACTCGAGGACATCGTCTCGCATCACTTCGAACGAGTACACCCCTGGTCGACAGCTATCGCCGTGACCCCGCATATCAAGAGCGAGAACGCGATACGCGGCGCCTAGTCGGTCGATCACGGGCTGCCAATCAGCGGCGGATCTCCCCAAGGCGTGTAGCAGCAGGACAACCTCGCCGGCATCGCCTGACTCGATGTACGAGAACCAGCCTGCCTCTAACTTGATCCTCATCGACCGAATTCTGACAGCCCGATGACGATCCTGCCTCTGGTGACATTTACGAGCAGTGGGGGATGCCAGCACCTGTCACATGCGCACTCGGCTATCTCGGCAAGGTCACGAATGCTGGTGAGCCGGTCTCCGCAGCGAAGCCGGGGTGGATGATCCTGCTACCTGGCGTCCTCGAGAAACCATGTCACTATCGGCCCCTTGCCCTTGATGGCGACGGTGCCCCTAGTTGTGCAGACGAAGTCGTCCTTGATGAGGTTGTACGTCGCTTCGGTGATCTGGATTTTGCCAGGGACCCCGTGCGATTCCATCCTGCTGGCGGTGTTCACGGTGTCGCCCCAGATGTCGTACTGAAATTTGGTGTTGCCGATTACACCTGCAACCAGGGGACCGGAGTTGATGCCGAACCTGAACACCATGCGCTCCGGTCCCACGATCACTCCGCTCGGCACGAACCCTCTCATGTCTAGTGCCAGGCGGGCGATTGCAAGAGCGTGGTCGTCCCTTCGGTGCGGCACCCCGGAGGCGACCATGTAGTTGTCGCCGATGGTCCGGATCTTCTCCACGCCGTATGTCGCGCACAGATCGTCGAAGTAGGTGAATACCTCGTTGAGCGCCTCAACCATCTGCTCGGGCTCCAGTTCCTCGGATAGGGGAGTAAACCCGACGATGTCGGCGAAGAGCACACTCGCGGCGTCGTAGTGCTCGGCGATGGTTCGTTGCTCTTCTTTGAGGATCGCGGCGACGCTCTTGGGCAAGACGTTGAGCAGCAGTCGTTCCGACTTCTCTCGTTCCACGCCGAGGAGCGCCATCGCCTGATCGCGCTGACCGACGAAGTAGTGGACAAGCACGAACGCCACCAGGGAGACACCGACGATGTTGAGGACGAAAAACAGGAGGACGACGCCGTCTGAGAGATTGTTGGTGGCCCGGACATGCGGCTGGAGGATGCGGCTGATGACGACAAGGGCTGCGAACGCGACGAACCAGTAGGTGGCGGCGCGGCGTCCGGAAACAAGCAGCGCACCGAGCGGTGCGATCAGCGACCAGAGAATCACCGCGCTCGCGTTGACGAATCCGCCAAGTGCCACCATCAGCAGGAACGGCAAGAGCAAGATCAGCGTCAATTGGCTCGCCCGGAAGAAGATGTATCGCCTGGTCAATGCGAACACGGCGATGCTCAACGAAGAGAGCACCGCGTATGACAGGGGAATAGTCGCGGCCAGCGGTTCGTCAAGAGCGAGGTAGATGAAGCCCCAGAGGACCGCGGCAAAGTTGACCAGCACCGTGAGGGCGACCAGCACCCGTTTCCGGAGTCCGGTGTCGGTTCCGTCGGCGGGATCGAAACCGATCCTCTCGAAGGTCACAATGAGATTGCGCACCGCTGCTCGCATGGTCCGCACACTATCGAGCGTGGTCCAACACGAAGAGAGAGCCCTCCGCTGCAGCACCCTCATTCACGACTCACAACCTGAGACCTGAGACCTGAGACCTTGGTTTCCTACGCGTCGTTGTCGCCGCTCCGGTTGCGGCCATAGGCGCGAGCTTCGACTCTTGGGACAGTCCGCCCTCGCAGCAGCATGTCGTCGGTGTCGCCCTGGGCGTCGTCGGATACGGATTGCTTGTCGCGGTCCTCCCGTGGCCTCGGATGGTGCCTTCGATTGGTCGGTTTTGGGATGTGTTCTGGAAGTGGTGGCCTATTAATCGCCTTGGCCTCCCAGTCGATGAGCTCCGCAGCTCGGCAAGCATCGGTTCCCTCGAGGCTTATTTCACGGTCGTCCTAGTCCCTCATTGGTTCATCCCGTATTGGTGGAGAAAAGGCGAAGATTGTCGGCGGGGTAATCACCGATTCGCGTCGTGATCTTCCCGGGCGTCCCCTTCGCTCTCGACATAGAACTCCTCCGTGAGACCCAATGCATCCCGGTAGAACGCCACCGCTTC
>JACZUI010000004.1 GCA_022573225.1 Acidobacteriota bacterium | reverse complement strand
CCGGGAGGCAGGGCCCAGGCAATATGACTATCGGGGCGTTGAGTCTGCCCGAAGATCGGCTTGATACGAGCGGGTCAAACCATTGGTTATGGCGGTGATCATGTCTGCGGTGGTCTCCACCGGCAGTTCGAGATCGCCCAACCGGATTTCGAGCTGCTGTTGCAGCCGGCGAACTAGTCGGCGTCCCTTGTCGGTGAGCTGGACTCGAATCACGCGACGGTCTTCCTTGTCGCCGATGCGCTCAACGAGGCCGCGTTTGGCGATCCGGTCGACCAGTCCGGTGATGTTGGCTTTGTCACACGCGAGCTCGGTGGCGAGCTCTCCGAGCGCCGGCGTCACCGAGTCGGCTTCGCACAGCAGTTGCGCTTGCTGAGGGGTCAGCCCCAAGTCCCGGCTCGTCAGGACATAGATCCGTTGTATGGCCACATATAGCCCGACGAGCGGCACGGCCAGGGAAGTCTGCGGACGCTGGTTTTCCTTGGTCATCATGGCTGGATAATAGCTCCCAGGTTGGTTGACAATGTTAACCATTATCGTTTAGAGTCTCAACTAAATACTGAAGGGAGCAACTTGAGATGAAGGTTTTCGTAACAGGAGCAACCGGATACGTTGGCACGGCGCTCATCAAGAACCTGACGGGTGCAGGACACACCGTGTTGGGGATGGCACGTTCAGATGCGTCGGCGGCGAAGCTCCGGGATCAGGGAATCGAGGTTCACCGCGGAGAACTGTCCGACCCGGCGAGTCTGGTCGAGGGCGCCAAGCGGGCGGACGCGGTCATTCACACAGCCTTTCCTCAAATGGGCCCGGACACAGATTTTGAAGCCCTCATGAGAATGATGACGGCTGCGGTGGCGGCGATGGTCGATTCGCTCAAGGGCACAGACAAGACATTCATCCTTACCAGCGGAGCCGGCGGCTACGGCCCCCAAACCGGTACGACTCCCTTGGATGAGAGCATGCCCATCATCGCGCCGACTCATGCGCCCAACGAGCAGAAGGTGCTGGGAGCTACCTCAGAAGGAGTCCGATCGATCGTGTTACGGCCCACGATTGCCTACGGCCGTGGCGGCAGCTTCCCGCTGATGGCCTGGTTTGACATATCGCGGAAAATGGGCGGCGGGGTATACATCGGAGAGGGTGATGCGCTGATTAGCAGCGTCTATATCGATGACCTGGCCGAGCTGTACCGGCTGGCGCTGGAGAAGGCGGAGCCGGGCGAGGCGTACAACGCGGCTGCCGGATCGGCGATAGCAACAAAGGAGGTTGCCGAAGCGATAAGCGAGGCCGCTGGTCTGGGTGGGAAGACCGTCTCGATCCCGCCCGAGGAGGTAGAAAAGGCGGGCTTCATCGGCCAACTCATAGGGCACAACATGGTCGTCTCGACCGAGAAGGCCCAGCGCGAGCTGGGCTGGCAGCCTTCAGGTCCTTCACTGCTGGAGGAATTGAGGAGTGGGTCCTACGCGAGTTGATCCATCGTCTCTCGCGGGGCGGCGAAACCTGTAGGCCTACCTTCACGCGGCCATCTCGAAGGTGACGTTGTGCGCTACGCCGGTGCTAGGGCATGGGTCTACAGAGGCCCCCGATTAGCGCCGGGGATCATTCGCATCCTTCAAAGTGTGATCTGGTCCAACTGATCTCAAGCGATAGCGAGCGTGGCGCCTCCCACTCGGACTCCTGGGTCAGTGCGAGCGATAGACGTCGCGGCGGTCGCCGATGCGAAGGACGATGACTTTCCCCAAAGCTGTCAGCAGACAGAGCCCTGACTGATCTGGAGTGTCTTCAGGTCGGAGTGGAAGTCGAGGGCATAGTCGCCGCCCTCCCGGCCGATGCCTGAGATCCCGCAGCCCCCGAAAGGCGCGGTCAGGTCGCGCACCAGGAAAGTGTTGACCCACACGGTCCCGGCTATGATCGCGCTCCCCACCCTGGTGGCGCGCTCCTCAGATCCCGTGTAGACGATCCCGGACAAGCCATAGTCGGTGGAGTTGGCCAACTCGATGGCCTCCGTCTCGTCTTCAAACGTCTGGTAGGTGAGGACGGGGCCAAACACTTCCCTCTGGACCACCTCGGAGTCATTGGCCACCGGTTCGATCAGGGTGGGCTCGTACCACAACCCGTCCTGTTTCCATCGCTCACCGCCACGGACAATGCGGTCACCGTGATCGCGGGCTCTATCCACGAAACCGGCCACGCGAGCCAGGTGGTCGGGGTGGATCATCGGCGAGATGGTGGTCCTCGGGTCACGGCTGTCCCCGAGCACGTGGGCGTCGGTGAATCGATGGAACATCTCTAGGAACTCGGCGGAAACGCTCGCTTCCACCAGCAGCCGGGTTCCAGCCAGGCACACCTGGCCCGAATCGTCGAATTGGCCCGCGGCTTTCTTGGCGGCCGCCTCGAGATCCGAATCTGCGAATACCACCAACGGGCCCTTGCCTCCCAACTCGGCTGTGAACGGAGTGATATTCCGGGCGGCGGCCACCCCGATGTGTCGGGCGGTCTCCGGCGATCCAGTGAACGAGATGCGGCGCACCCGTTTGTCGGCGACCAGGGCCGCCCCGACCTCATCACCGAAGCCATGGACAATGTTGAGGACGCCAGGTGGCAGGTCTGCATCGGACGCCAGGTCGGCGAGCATCGACGCCGACAGGGGCGACCACTCGGCAGGCTTGAGGATCACCGGGTTGCCCGCGGCCAATGCCGGAGCGAGCTTCCAGGTCGACAGCAGCCATGGGGCGTTCCAGGGCGTGATGATGACGGCAGGGCCTGCGGGCATCCGAATGACTTGATTGTCGGTTCCCTTCGACGACCAGGTTC
Source organism: Acidobacteriota bacterium (assembly GCA_022573225.1). Lineage (GTDB taxonomy): Bacteria > Actinomycetota > Acidimicrobiia > Spongiisociales > ZC4RG35 > JACZUI01. Next base: position 89,764 of record JACZUI010000004.1, on the reverse strand, counting down.
TCCCCTGGTACCCCGCTGCCAGGTCGGCATAGCTGCGAAAGTTCTCTGCACCCCGGTGGATGACCCGAGCCTGAAGGCTCTCGAGGAGCATGGCCATGTCGGCGCACTCGACAGTTGCCAGCGCGTCGATGTTCTCGTCGATCAGGTCTGCGAGACGATGCAGGTACTGAGCCCTCTCCTTGGGCTCCAACCCCGCCCACCCTTCGAATGCTGCGACTGCCGAGGTGACGGCAGCATCGGCAGTCAGTGCGTCGCCCCGCGCCATTTCTCCCAACTTCCAGTCCCAGTCGAGAGGAGATCTCACCTCAAAGGTGGCAGTGGAGGAGACTCTTGCTCCTCCGATGAAATGGTCGGGCGAGACCGGTATCTCGGAGATCTCAAATCGTGGCGACGGCACTCGGGCACTCCCGGGGGTGGATCGTTAGCAACCTAAGGATAAACTCCCCCTCGATTCACCAAGATGCCCAAACCACTGAGTGCCCACGACCCTGAAGTCGTTCTCGAGGCCGAGAGCGATATTCGTGCTGCGTTGGGGGATAAGCCCTTCGACTTTGACGCGCTGCTGGCGGTCTCCAACATCTACCGAGCTGCCAACGCCGTTCGGAATCGGATGGAGCGTGAGGTGCTTGGACCGGCCGGTATGACATGGGGTGGGTTCACGATTCTCTTCGTCCTCTGGGTATGGGGTGATCGCGAAACCGGCGATCTCGCCGATGACTGTGGACTGGCCAAGGGGACGCTCTCGGGCATGTTGACCACACTGGAGAAGGGGGGTTTGGTCATCAGGGGTCGCCATCCCGACGATGGCCGCCGGGTGTTGGTTCATCTCACATCCAGCGGTCGACAACAGATCGAGGAGGTGTTCCCCTCTTTCAATCAGCACGAAACTGAGTTCACTTCGAGACTCGGCCTGGACGAGCTTCATGAGCTTGCCCGGTTGCTTCGAGTGGTAACCGCAACAGCAGACGATTTGCCTCTCGTGGCGGGGAGCGGGGCTGGCGATAGGATCTCGTTAGGTTCCTAACGATCGTGGAAGGAGAAATCTCATGGGCGAAGTCGTCGGCGCAGGCCTGATAAGTCACTCCCCAACGATCATGTTCGACGAGGACACCCGGCGGGAGATAAACGAGGGCAAGGAAATAAGCCTGGTTCCAGGTCTGGTGAGAATCCGTGAAGAGATTCTCGTCCCCCTTCAGGTAGACACGATCGTAATCGTCGACTCGCATTGGTTTACCACTGTGGAGCACGTGATCTCGGCGCATGACCGCCGCTCCGGAAAGTTCACCTCATCCGAGCTTCCGAGAGGGATGGCGGGGATCGCCTACGACTACCCCGGCGACCCCGAACTCGCGAGGCTGGCCGCAACCCTAGGCGAGGGGCTGGGCACACCCACCCACGCCTCGGAGGATCAATACCTCGAGGTGTATTACGCAACCATCAACCTCGTTCACTACCTCAGGTCAAATGAGAAAATCATGTCGGTGTCGGTTGTTCAAACCGGTGAGTCTGATGACTTCATGACGATGGGCGAGGCGATCGGAGAAGCGGTCTCCCGCCTCGATCGTCGTGTCGTGGTGCTCGCGTCAGGCGGGATGAGCCATCGCTTTTGGCCCTTGAAGCAGATCGTCAAGCACGAGGCTTCCGATCCGGTGCACATCATCACTCCCGACGCTCGCGCCGCCGACGAGGAGCGACTCGAGTGGATGAGGGCGGGCGATCATGCCCGGATCGTCGACACAATGGGCGACTACTTCCAACACTCACCCGAGGGAGGCTTCGGCCACTATCTCATGATGCTCGGGGCCATTGGAGGCAGGGATTGCACTGCGCCTGGAGAGCTGTTCTCCGACTACGAGAACGCCACAGGCACGGGTCAAGTCCATGTGTGGTTCGATCGACCCGATTCGGGCTGGATCGGCTGACACCGTTTCTGCGCCACTCCTGCCAGACTTTGGTTGAGTGGCTGGAACAACTGGACTTAGTGCTTCCGTCGAGAGTCTCGAGGCCCTGGCGTCGCGGCTCGAGGATCTTGCCCTGCCTGAAGGCGAACCGGGGGAGTTGGCGGGCCGGCAACGCGACCAGGCAGTCCGAACCATCCGTTCGTATGTGATTCCCCGCTTGCTGGATCCGGCAACGCCCCTCACGGTGGTTTTTGCCGGGCCGACAGGTGCCGGCAAATCGACAATGCTCAACAGTGTTGCGGGTGCCGAGCTGACCGCCACCGGGCCCCTTCGACCGACCACGAGATCGCCAGTCGTGTTTGCTTCGTCCGACCGGGCCGACTCCTATCTGAGCATCGGCGGTGTCTCGTGTGAAGTTGTTCGTGGCCGGCTGCCGATCCTTGCAGAAATGACGCTGGTGGATACGCCGGATATCGACTCCACTTCTGTCGGGCACCGATCGATGGCCGAAGCACTCATCGACAACGCCGACCTCGTTGTGTTTGTCAGTTCGGCGTTGCGCTATGCCGACCGAGTTCCCTGGGAGGTCCTCCGAAGAGCCCGTTCGCGGGGCGCGCCGGTGATATGCGTCTTGAACCGGATCCGTCCCGACTCTGACGGGTCGCTCAATGACTATCGGAGCCTCCTTCGGGCCGAGGGGCTCGGGGACGAAGTCCTTGCGATCGGTGAGCATCACCTCGCCGACGGCGCATACTCGGTGCCTTCCGGCTCGGTTCGAGATCTTCGACAGCGGCTCGTCTCCCAGGTCGAAGCGCACAGGTCAGCGGCATCCGAAACCCTCCAGCAAGTGCTGTCCGCAACCTGTAGCCAGGCTCTCGAGGTCATCGAGACGGCGCGCGTGGCATCGACCCAACGGGACTCGGCGGAAACTCGAGCGGCTGAACGAATCCGACTGGATGACGGCCCGTTCCTCGACGAATTCTCCCCGGGTGGGCTTCCGGCCGCTGAGGTGGGCGCACTGGTCGGGCTGTCGCCGCGAAGAGTGCGGCGATGGGCGAGACGCAGTTCTCCCCCGGGTCAGGTAGTGGCGAGCGAGCGGCTGCGCCTCACCGAGGCGCTCATTGCGTCGCAGGAGGCCAAGCTCAGGCGGATCCCCGGCCCGTATGGGCAACCGCAGCGTTTTCCGGACTCCGACTACGAAATCCTTCGGTTCGCAATCGAGCGATGGCTGCTCACGCCAATCGACCTTCCGGAGCCCATTCGTGGAGTAGACGGCGAACTGGTCGATCTTCTGGTCCGGATCGGTGCAGTGGCGGGTTCGACCTGGCCCGATGACATGACAGAGGTGCTGGCCCCGAAGGTCGACCTGTCCGAAGTCGCCCCTTTGATGGCCGACTCACTGCGAAAACAGCTCAAGCCGGTGTATGAGAGAGCTCGGAAACGTGCCGTAGGGACCGTCCTCGAAGCGAGCTCCCCGGTCGAGGAAATCGATCTGACAAGGGCGGCGGTTTCGGAAGTGTTTGCGAGGGTCTCGTTCGCCAATGCGTGAGCGGATTGTCGACCTTCTCGAGAAGGTCGATCTCGCCGTGGCGGAATCGGCAGGCGTCGTCTCAGAACTCGACCTCGCTCCCGTTGTTGCGATGAGAAACGACATTCGCACCAGGCTGGCCTACCCGGATTCGGTGCTGGTGGCCGGGTTGGTCGGTGGAACAGGTTCGGGCAAGTCCAGCGTTCTCAACGCTATTGCATCAGAAGAGGTCTCCGAGGTGGGCGGTGTCCGTCCGACCACCGGATATCCTCTCGCATTGGTGCCGGAGGTCCATGAACGGGCGCTTTCCGGTTACCTCGACCGACTCGGAGTCACCTCACGCGCGACCAGCCAGGGACTGGATTGGGTGTGTTTGATCGACCTGCCCGACACCGACACGGTCGTGGTCGAACACAAGCACACAGTGGATGCTCTTCTTCCCCGCCTCGACCTGGTGATCTGGCTGCTTGACCCCGAGAAGTACCGGGATGCCGCCATTCACCATGAGATTTCCCGTCTCTCGGAGTACCGGGATCAGTTCTTTTTCGTGCTCAATCAGGTCGATCGAATCGGGAAGAGTGCCAGGTCACAGATCGAGTCAGATCTCGAGTCGGCATTGGCCGAGGATGGAATCGATTCACCTCGGATCTACCTCACGGCCGCCAGCCCCCCGGCAGGGCCTCCAGTCGGCGTCGCAGAGCTCATCGAAGGGCTCCGTCAGATCTTCGAAGAGCCTGCCCCCGTTTATAGAAAGCTTGCTGTTGACCTCGATACCGCGACGCGAGCTCTTCTGGAGGCCACGTCTGGCGCACAAAGCCCCGACCTCGAGCGCAGGTGGGCCGAATCAATGCAGGCCATCGAGATCCCGCTGGCGGCGGGTCGAACCTCGGAGGCGGCGCACATAGTCGCCGCTCTTGTCTCTCGGTTTGCCGATGAGTCGGGGGATATGGCTCGTCTCGAGCTCGAGGAGTTGTCAGTCCGGGTGCGCCCGGTCATCGACGAGACCATCGTCGGCCTGAAAAACCGCTCCACGCCTGCTCCGAGACGCCGGTTCTGGCAGCGGCGCCCCCCGGATGGCGGCGCCTCCCTCGTCGCAGCCCCGGTGATAGCCGCGCTCGAGTCCGAAGTGGGTCGGCCGTTGCGGAAGGCGCTCCAACAAACGGCTAGAAGCCAGGCCGCCATTGCCGATCTCGCTCTCAGCGTTTCCCAACTGATCCGTTCCTTCTACAGCTGAGGCCCAACGATGGAAACCATTACGCTCGCACCGTCATGGAGGACATCAACTACACCCCGCTGATACAAACCGGCATCGTCCTGATTCTGACGTTGGTCGCCTACCTGATCGCCCTCTGGGCTGGTCGCCGCTTCGTCGCGCGACTCGAAGCGAAAGGCCCGGAGCGGGGGGCCCGAGCCGCCACCCTTTGGCTGATGGTTCGGAGGGTGATCCTGGCCGTGCTGGTCGTGACTTCCGTCCTGATTGTCTTCGGGATCTGGGGCCTGAGCATTGCTCCCTTCCTCGCTCTGGGAACGATCTTTGCCGCCGCGATCGGGTTCGGTGCTCAAGACGTGGTCAAGGATGTGCTTGCCGGGTTCTTCATCCTCGCCGAAGACCAATACCACATCGGTGACATCGTCACCATCGCCGGGACGACGGGATCGGTGCAGGACATTCAATTTCGGGTAACCGTCCTCAGAGATCACGAAGGGGTCGTTCACTACATTTCCAACGGCCAGATCACTCTCTCCTCGAACTACACCAGCGTCTTCGCCCAGCCCGTTCTCAATATTGGTGTGGCGTACTCCGCAGATATCGATCACGCAATGTCGGTCATGCTCGATGAGCTTCAGAACCTGGGAGAGGATCCCGATTGGGGCTCAAAGATTCGGGGGCCGGCCGAGATGCTTGGCGTCAACGAGCTCGGAGACTCCTCTGTGGTGATTCGTGCTCGTTTGACGACCGTTGCAGTGGAACGGTGGTCGGTGCGGCGCGAGGCGTTGCGTCGGATCAAGAATCGATTCGATGCCGAGGGCATCGAGATCCCGTTCCCCCAGCTCACCGTGCATCAGCGCAACGACTAAGAGGCGATTACCAGGACGGAGTCGGGATACCAGTCCACAACGCCGCCGTCAACCATTCCGAGCGCTTCGCCGTCGGCCTGGGCCGCAACCGGGGGGTCGGCTTTGGCCTCGATCCGGTTGACCCCGGTCCAGGTCTCGAAATCGTCTATCGAGCCCAGATCCCGCCCGGCGAAGACCGCAGCCGCGATCTGAGGGATGCGATGGCGGGGAAGGCGGCCAATTGTCAGCGACGTCATCGGTTCGGGTCGCCCTGGGGCCAGTCTCAGAGGGATCTTCCCAAAGTACGTGTAGATCGACCTGAACTGGATCAGCGCCGCGGTGGAGAGGCTCTCCCGCCCGTCGGCGACGAGGCTGACGTGTGGTAGCCGATTGGGAAATTCGGTCAGCGCCACGCCGAGGGCGGCATTGAGGTAATGGAGCGACCCGAATCGGTATTTTCGGTAGGGATCCTTGTCAGCCTTCATGACAACCGCCGCGTCCAACCCGAATCCGCAGGAAAACATTGCGTAGTGGAGCGTCTCGGTGGTACCCCGGAACAGCTTCATCCTGGCCACGCCAAGACGTCTCGGGACCAGATCGGACGCAAGCAATCGGGCCGCTTTGGTTGGCTTGGAGGGGATCTTGAGCAGCCGGGCCAACACATTGGTGGTGCCGACCGGGATTATGCCTAGCGCGGTCTCGGTCCCGACCAGACCTTGGGAGACATGGTGAACCATTCCGTCACCACCCATCGCGACCACAATGTCCGCTTCCGCCGCGGCCTCCTCAGCCGCCCGGCCGGTGGCTTCAGCTGCGGACTCCGGCCACACGGCCTCGACACGGGCGACCCGGTCCAGGGTCGCCATGACGTCCCGGTGTGACCCCCCTGTGAATTGGGATGCGGCCGGATTGGCAATCACGACTATTCGATCCATGAACCGGCGACAGTACAGATGTAATCTCCCCCGACGTGGACGAATCAGCATCCCGCTATTCACTGGTTGCCGGGGAGGGCGACGGCGTCATGTTGGGGATGGCGGCGGGAGACACGGCCGGGGGCGCCTGGGAGCTTGGCTACTCGGCCTACACCGAACAGGCAACTGTGATCGCGTACCACCTGATCGAGCACGGCCGCCTGAATCCGACCCTACTTGTCGACGCCATCCGTGAACTCGATGGCGCACACGACGAGGATCCGGTCTATCGAGCGGTCAGCCCCCAATTTCGGGTGTGGCTGGACCGTGCTGCCGCGGGCCGACCAGTCCCCGACACCGATGCCTCGATCGATCCGGGACCTCGCTCCGTGCCTCTAGGTGTAGTCAATCGGAAGGAGCCTGAGAAGCTGCGAGCCGAGGTGTTCGAACTCGGAATGTTGTTTCACGCGGACGCGGTGACGATTCTTGGCGGGGGAGTTGTGGCATCGGCTGTGGCGGCGTCGTGCTTTGGACAATCAGGCCGCGATCTGATTGTCGGTGTCCGCGAAGCGGTTGAGCCGCTGCTGGACCTGCTGGTCTCAGACCACGCTGTCGTCAACTCGAAGGCTGCCGAGGCTGCTGTTGCAGAACTCGCGGAGATGACCGACCTGCTGGGGATCGAAAATGGCGAAGAGACCTTCGCCGCGGTCGGTGGAGACGCCCACCGCCGCCCATGGGATCTCATCAAGGCAGGCTTGCTCCTCGCTGCTCCAGTCGCAAAGAGAGACCATCTCCCCGTGGAGCAGGCGGCCCGGATCGGGGGGAGCGCACTGGGGGCGATCGTCGGAGCCATGGTCGGGGCAAGAGCGGGCATCAAAGCCTGGCCGTGGGCCTTTGCCAACGACACCTGGTTTGCCGAGATCGGTCGTCGCATGGTTCGCGGTCCGGCCGAGGTTCGTGATCTGCCAATTCCCTATGCGGTCGAAAACCACCTCATGGCCGGGGAACGTGAGGGTTGACAAGGATGAGCTGATCGGGAGATCACACCCGGTTGGAAGAAAAGGGCCCTCAGAACGTGACTGCCACCGAGATCAGCTCTTCGCGTCCCAGCAGGCCCGCGGCGGCCTGGAGCGCGCGGGATGACTCCGAAAGGGGGAACTGATGTGAGACGAGGTCATCGATTCTGGGATCGGTCTCCAGCTGCTTGGTGGCCCACTGGTAACCGACGCTGGTAGCGCCCATCGCCCCGCGGACTGTTAGCTGTTTGGCGATCAGAACGTCACTCAGGAACGGGAAGGCCCGGTTTCCCTTGGTGGAGGCAAGAATGACCCGACCCCCGCTCCTGACGAGGTCAAGCGCAGTGAACACGGCTTCGGGGTCGTCCGAAGTGACGTCGACGACGATGTCAGGCCGGCTTCCGACGGCGCCTGCGATGGCGCCTCCGACGTCCTCCTGCTCGGCGTCGATGACAAGGTCGGCACCGAGTCGCGTGGCCAGCTCCAATCGGTCCTTGTCATGGGTAAGACCGGTGATACCCACCCAGCCCGCGCCAGCCACTTTGGCGGCGATGAGACATGCCAGACCTCGCGGCCCCGGACCCAAGATGAGAACGTTCTCTCCCGGCTGAAGGGAGGGCAATTCAACCGCCCAGGTGTGGCCGGCGGCAAGCGGATGGACAAATGTGCCGACCTCGGCGGGCACATCATCGGTGAGCGGGTGAAGACGAGCGGCAGGGTCGATGTAGAGAAGTTCGGCTAGACCACCCCACAGTGCCGGCGGTTCCGAGGAGGGTATGAAGCCATAGGAATTGGAAGGTTTCCTTCGCACACAGGTGGCCAGGTTCTGCTTGCAGCGATGGCACTCACCACATCTGATTCGGGGTTCGACGACTACCCGCGTCCCGACCGGGAACGGGATCGTTGGCCCGGCCTCGGCGACCCTCCCCACAACCTCGTGGCCTGGTATCAGCGGATACAGTACGTCGGCGGCGTCGCCCTTCCACACCTGAACATCGGCACCCGAGATACCGGTGGCCTCGACTGCGAGCCAGCCTCCATCCTCGAGTTCCGGGGTTGCCAGCTCGGTGAGAGTGAAGTGGCGCGGCTCCACGAGCATCATCGCTCGCGCTGTTGTGCCTGGGTCCATCGGGGCGAGTGTAAACCCGCCCCGAAGTCACCCAATCACGCGCCGAGAAGCCGCGCGATCCGGTCGAGGCCCTGCTGTATCTGGTCCTTCCCCACCGCATATGACAGCCTGATGTAGCCGGGCGCGCCGAATGAATCGCCGGGCACCACCGCCACGTCCGCGTCCTCGAGAATGGCTGCTGCAAGATCGATGGACGTTTCGAAACGCCCCGCCATGGCCCCGGTCATATCGGGAAAGACGTAGAAGGCTCCCTCCGGCTCGACACAAGTCACTCCGGGAATTCTCGACACCAGCGAGTACATCAGTTTCCTTCGGGAGTCGAACGCCTCCCTCATCTCGTCGACCGTGTCTTGAGGGCCGGTAAGGGCTGCAAGTGCGGCCTGTTGGGCGATGTTGGCGACATTGGAAGTGGCGTGAGACTGATGACGCTCAGCGGCTTCGACTATGTCCCGCGGCCCCGCCATCCAGCCCACTCTCCAGCCAGTCATCGCATAGCTCTTTGCTACCCCATTGATGAGAATCCAGTTCTCGAATCTCGGGGTTACCGAGACGATCGAAGGAGCGATGTCGGAGAAGTAGACAAGTCGCTGATAGATCTCGTCGGCTACGACCCATATGTCGTTCTCTGCTGCCCATTCACCGATCGCCCGAGCTTCCCCGGCGGTGTAGACGGTCCCCGTGGGGTTTGAAGGAGAGACGAAGACCAACAGTTTGGTGCGCTCGGTTCGCGCTGCCTCGAGGTCTTTCACCGTTACCTTGAATCCGCTGTCAGAACCGGTTGGCACCAGCACCGTAACCCCTCCGGCGAGCTCGATTCCGGCCGGGTACGTCACCCAATGCGGTGATGGCATCAGCACCTCGTCGCCGGGGTCGAGCAGGGCCGCAAACGTCTGGAAGACGGCCTGCTTGGCGCCGTTGGTGATGACCACCTGGGAGAAGTCCACCTCGACCTTGGAGTAGTGGGCGGTGTACTCCGCCACCGCTTCACGCAGCGGCCGGAGGCCGGCGTTGGCGGTGTAGTGGTGGTTGGCCGGGTCGTGCGCTGCTCTGGCCGCGGCGGCAGAAATGTGTTCCGGCGTGGCGAAGTCGGGCTCCCCGGCGCCAAACGAGATCACGTCGCGTCCTTCGGCGACGAGCTCTCGGGCCCGTGCGCTGATCGCCATGGTTGCCGAGCCGGGTAGTCGCGCCAGCCGTTGGGAAACTCTGTTCATCAGGAGTCTGTTGAGTGGGCGGTCAGGTTGCTATTCCTCTTCGGCGCTGTCGGACTCGGCCTCCTGGGAGGCATCCAGCACCTTGTCGGCGGCATCGGTGGCAAAGTCCCTGGTCTTCTCTACATAAGGGGCCGCTTTCACGGCAGCGCCGGCGGCCGCTTCCTTCGACTTCTCGACATAGGGGGCCGCTTGTTCCTTGGCCGTTCCGAGGAGCTCTTTCATCTTGTCCATGATTCCCATGCCATACCTCAACATTGGCGCGCCGGCACATCGTAGAAGATCACATACAGGTCGAACACCCGTATCGTCGCCAGATGAATCGTTGGCTGCTCGCGGGTGGATTGATGATCCTCGCGGCAGAGATTCTCTTCAGGGGACCGTCGATCGTCGAGCCACCCGTCGTTCCCGATAGCGGCCCGCCTCCTGTGGTCTCTCCGGCACCGCCGGACCTCCACCTCAAATCCACCCTTGTGGTCGATGGTCTCGGCCCGATCACAGATGTGGCTGCGCATCCTGATTCCGATCTTCTCTACGTGGTGGAGAAAGTTGGTCGCATTCTCGTGGTTGAGGGCGGCACAGTTCGGGAGGAGCCTTTTCTCGACATCTCGGATCGGGTGAACAGCTCGGGCAACGAGCAAGGTCTGCTGAGCTTTGAGCTTCATCCCGAGTTTTCCGAGAACCGGCGCGGGTTCCTCTTCTACACAGACCTCCAGGGCGACTCTCAATTGGTCGAGGTCAGGGCTTCCTCGGATCCTGGGCGCGTCGACCCCGGGTCGTTCCGACTCATCTTGGAGGTTCCCCAAGTGAACGGGCAGTATCACCAATCGGGATCGATTGCCTTTGCCCCTGATGGCCTCATGTGGGTGTCGATAGGCGATGGCGGGGGTATCGGTGATCCCGACAAGAACGGCCAGAATCCCGAGAACATCGAAGCCACAATCATCCGGGTTGGTGTTGACGGTGGAGTTCCCTACGAGATCCCGTCGGACAACTTCTTCGTCGATTCAGGAGACGGAATGGCGGAGATCTGGGCCTACGGCGTCCGCAACCCCTGGAGGATCTCCATCGACTCGCGACAGGGTTTGATCATCATCCCGGACGTCGGCCAGGAAGGGAGCGAGGAGATAAATATCGTCCCGATCAATGATCGTGGCCACAACTTCGGTTGGTCCATCACCGAAGGGACGCTCTGTTATGACCGCGACAATGAGCTTGAAGAGTGCGATACCGAGGGGATCACGATGCCGGTTTTCGAGTACTTTCACCAAGGCGACGGATGTGCCGTAATCGGCGGCGAGGTTTACTGGGGTGAGGCAATTCCTGAATTGCATGGTCACTATTTCTATGCCGACTTCTGCCTTGGCTGGGTGCGCTCGTTCGCTGTCCGGGGAGGGATAGTCGACGACCACAGAGATTGGCAAGATGACCTGGGCAGACTCGGGAATGTCACCAGCTTCGGCACCGACCGGCATGGCGAGTTGCTCGTGACCAACCTCGATGGTGAAGTCTGGCGACTGGACGTCGCGTCAGGCTAAATCCCAATCATGGGGTCAGTTCTAGGAGTCGGTCAGGACCCAGCGTTCGCGTGACGCCCTCGCCTTTTCGACATCGACCCGGCTGAGAATGGCCATGCCGATGACAAGGAAGGCGACCACAGAGAGAATCGCCGGTCGACCCGATCCGGTCACCCCGCTCACCAGGGCGAAGATGAGGGGCCCCCAGATGGCAGAGAACTTCGAGAACACGGTGAAGAACCCGTAGAACTCGGCCGAGGCTTCCTCGGGGATCATGCTTCCGTAGAGGGATCGCGACAACGCCTGCACTCCTCCGAGCACCAAACCGACCACGAAGCCGAGTGCGTATAGGGGGAGGGCTTCGCCGGTGGGGAGGAGAAACCCTGCCACTGCGATGCCGATCCAGATGACGAGGGTGATCATGATCGTCGGTTTGGCGCCCAGATGGCCGGCGATCCATCCAAACAGGAGCGCGCCGCCGAAAGCGACGAACTGAACGATCAAGAACGTGATGATTATCTCGGTGGTGGCCAGTTCGAGTGTTCCGGCCGCATAGGCGCCGGTGACGACGATCACCGTATTGACGGCATCGTTGTAGAAGAAGAAAGCGACGATGAACAGCAGGACATGGCGGAATCCGAGAAGTTTCCTGCCAGTGGCCAGGGTGCGCCTGAACCCGAGTCGGGCGTAGCCCAGCCAGACCGAGCCCGATCCAGCCTCCTCGGGTAGGGCCTGGGGTTCTCCGTCCGCAGGCAGGCGACGTAGCGCCACGGAGGTGAACACCAGCCACCAGACGCCGGCGCCGGCTATCGCGAATCTCGCCGCAGTCGATTCGCTGAGACCGGTCACGCTCTCGTCACCGCTGAGCATTATCAGCACGAGTGCCAGGAGCACGTAGACGCCACCGCCGAGGTAGCCGAAGGCGAACCCCTTGGACGAGACCTGGTCGATGGTGTCGTCGGTGCTGATGATCGGCAAGAACCCGTCGTAGAACACATTGCCCGCGACGAAGCCGATCTGGGTGATGAGAACCACGAGCAGGAAGGTGATGACCGCTCCGTCGGGCACGAATGGCAGGGCGATGGTGGTGAGGGCACCGACCCATGCGAAGGCTCGTAGGAACTTCCTCTTGGCCGAAGTGAAGTCGGCAATGGCGCCGAGCACCGGCATCCACAGAAACAGGATCATCGCGCCGATGGAGACCACCAGAGACCACAGCGTCTCGCCGGAAAGGCCATTGAACCCGTCCTCGGGCACGATAACCCCGGTGAAAAACGCAGCGACGATTGCACCGAAGGTGGTGATGTATGCCGAGTTGGCCCAGTCATACATCGCCCAGCCAAAGATGATTCGTGGATCATTGGGGGCCGGGCTGGTCACTGCCAGCAAGACGCTAATGCAGCGTGACTGTGGTCTGTCAAGCCATCCATGAGACGACATAACCTGATGACCATGCCTCGATGGCTCCTTATCGCTGTTCTCCTCGTGTCCGCGTGCGCACCCCAGGCCGACCTGGCCACCACGACTACGCCGCTCCCGTCTGCGACGACATCTGCGACGACTTCTGCAACGACATCTGCAACGACATCGACTGTTAATACCGGCGGTATGACTCCGACGACCTCGACCACCGTGGCTGATTCGACCACCTTGCCTCTGGCAGAGCTCTCGGCCCTCGGATACGAGAAGGTCGCCGATCTCGACTTCCCGATTCAGCTGACGGCACGCCCGGGGGGTTCGATCTCATACGTCATCACCAAAGATGGCAGGGTCTGGGCCTTTCAGGACGGCGAGATTGGTGAGACTCCGGTCCTGGACATCTCCAATCGGGTTCGCGACTCGGGAGAGCAGGGACTCCTCTCGATCGCGCTCTCCGAAGAATCTGAGTCCGAAGACTCTGAGTCCGAAGACTCTGAGTCCGAAGACGCCGAGTTCTTCTATCTCCACTACTCGGACGGCGACGGCGACACCGTGGTGTCCGAGTTCCGCTTCGATACTCCGACATTGGCCGATGCGGACAGTGAGCGGATCCTCCTCAGGGTCGACCAGCCGGCCGGCAACCACAACGGGGGGATGATCCAACTGATCGGAGGCACCCTGTATGTAGGACTGGGGGACGGCGGGGGCGCCGGCGACGGCTTTGGCAACGGCCAGAACACCGACACATTGCTGGGCGGGATTGTCACCCTCTCAATCGTCGGTGACCCCGACCCGACCCTGTTCGCCTATGGACTGAGGAATCCGTGGCGGTTCTGGATCGAAGACGACCTCATCTACATCGCCGATGTCGGCCAGAACATATACGAGGAGGTATCGGTTGCGGCCTTCGTCTCCGGCATCAACTATGGCTGGCCGATCACCGAGGGGCTGCACTGCTTCAACCCGAGCTCTGGCTGCGACCCGTCCGGGACCGTTCTCCCGGTGGTCGAGGTGAGTCATGCCGACGCCGGTACATGCTCCATAACCGGAGGAGTGGTGTATCGGGGACAGCTCATCCCCGAGCTCGACGGGTTCTACCTCTATTCCGACTATTGCGGCGGGTATCTACGAAGTTTCCGGTTCGAGGAAGGTGAAGCTGTGGATCGGCGCGACTGGACGGACGACGTCGGAGTGCCGGGCCGGGTGACCGGGTTTGGAGTCGATGGCGGCGGCGAGGTTTATGTGACCACAACCAACGCTCTCCTCAGGCTGGTGGCTATCCGCTGACAGCGGTGCGATAGGCTCGGACGATGCCCACTCTCTTCACCCGGATCATCGACGGAGAGATCCCGGGCACCTTCGTTTGGCGCGATCCCCAGGCTGTTGCCTTCATGTCGATCAATCCGCTGCGGGCGGGCCACACCCTGGTCGTTCCGAGGATGGAGGTCGATCACTGGGTCGATTGCCCGCCCGACCTGCGGAACCATCTTTTCGGTGTCTCCCAGGACCTTTCCAGGGCCATCATGGAGGTTTATCGGCCGACGAAGGTCGGCCTGATGATCGCGGGCCTCGAGGTGCCACACCTTCACATCCACCTGGTCCCGATGGATGGCGTGCATGACCTCGACTTCGCCAACGCGGCACCGTCGGTTTCCCAGGAGGAATTGGAGGAGTCGGCCGGGTCCATCCGGTCCACGCTGAGCTCATTGGGCCTCGAGGGAGCATCCGAGTAGGTGGAGATCCTTCTCGGCGGCATCTCAGCGCTTTTCTACGGGGTGGCCGACTTCCTAGGCGGCGAAGGAGCCAAGCGTGCCCCGGCCGCGTCAGTGGTTCTCTGGGCCGGTGTGATCAGCTTTCCCCTGCTCACTGCATTGGCGCTCATGGTGGGAGGCGAACCGGTGTTGGGCGATTTCATTCTCGGTGCTCTCGCCGGGGTATTCGGTGCTTTCGGACTGGTCGCTCTCTTCGCCGGGCTCGGTCGAGGTCGGGCCGCAGCGGTGGCCCCGGTATCGGCGGCATTGGCCGCGGTGATTCCGGTATTGGTGGGTGTCATCGACGGAGAGAGGCCCTCATCCCTGGCGTGGGCAGGTATTGCGGTCGGGATACCGGCGATCATGCTCTGCTCGTCGGTTGCAGACACCGGCGGGGTCAAGGCGGGTGGGCTTTTCTACGGAGTCGCCGCCGGGGTGGGCTTCGGCACATTCACGGCCCTGATCCGATTCACGGCGCCCGAGTCGAACCTTCTTCCTCTCATCGCCTCGCGCGGCGCCACCATGCTGCTCATCATCGGTATTGGGGTATTTGGGATATGGAAGGTGGTCGGGTTCGGTCAGGTGCCGAAGGGCATCGTTGCCACCAACGGCATCTTCGATGTGACCGCGAACGTGACTCTGCTTCTTGCGCTGAGAGCCGGTTCGCTTGCTCTGGCAGCAGTTGCAGCTGCCTTCTACCCGGCCGTCACTATTCTCATGGCGCGGGTCGTCAACGCCGAACACCTTCGCAAGCGCCAGATTGTGGGTCTGGTTCTCACCCTGGGCGCGCTCGCGGCCATCGCATTGGGTTGAGGGCTCAGAGCTCGGGAACTCCCGGCTGCTCAGGAACGTCAAACACCATGCATTCCCCCCAAACCAGGAGTTCTATTCGCGTGACCGTTCATGACACCCACCAGGCCCCGAGCCGGAGCACCCTGCTCACCTTTCTTGTAGGCGCCTTACTGGCCGCCGTGGTCGGAGTTGGAGCGATGGTGGCTTCCGGCGTGAGCCAGCTAGTCGATGCAGTACCCACACCTGCCGATCTCGTGGCTGCGCTTGCTCCCGAGCCCTACGAGAAGATAGGCCCGGTCGTTGTCGAATCGGTTAGAGATCTGGCGAGCCTGACCACCGTCGAGATGGTCGAGTTCACCATCGTCGAGAAAGGGACCGATCAAGGGTGGTTGGAGTGGGCGCGTGGCGACAGGGTTCGGCTCATGGCGGTGGCTGCGATTGGAGCGGGGGTTGACCTCGCCGCAGTTCAGACTTCCGACTTTCGACTCAGCGATGACGGCGTTGTGACTGTCACACTCCCGCACGCGGAACTTCAGTACGTGGATGTGGACGAGGAGGCGACTCAGGTCATTGATCGTCAGAAGGGCTTGTTGACCAAGGGCGAACCACAATTGGAGTCTGAGACGAGACGTCTCGCCGACACGATCTTGACTCAGAGCGCCCTCGACAAGGGGATCCTCGAGCAGGCAGAAGAGAACGCATCTACCGCGATCAGCAACTTTCTTCTGGGTCTCGGCTACAGCAGGGTGATTGTCGACTTCGACGGTTGAGACGATAGGAGCTCGCTCATCACCGGCTCGTCTTCTCGTAGTCGCCAATGGTCGATTCGAGGTATCTCATCGCTTGGGAATAACCGGACAGGGCCTGGCCGGTGGTGTATGCGAGCACCCGGCTGAGCCACAAACGGAAGGCGAGTGATTCCCAGGCAGAATCGCCGAGCCGGAAGTTGTCGATGAGGTAGCCAAGGGCTGCGAACCAGAGGTCGGCGTCCATGAAGGCGAAGTTGGGCCTGACTCGGTTCTCGAGAAATGGCACTTCGACAGCGTCGGGAAGACCCGAGGCCAGTTCAGCTTCGGCGGGTGTCCAGCCTGAAGTGAGCAGTCGCAATGAGCCCTCGATGTCGTAGGCGACGGTGCGTTTGAGGTCGGGCGGCGCCGGGGTCGGGCGATCAGAACCGTGTGGCACCTCAGGGCCGGGGGCCGGTCGGCCATGCAGCGACGCCACGGCGTCCAGACACTCCAACGACATGGTCCGGATGTCATCCAGCGATCCGTAGAGAGTGTGGCGCTTCCCGTCCGGCACGTGATGTTCATAGACGCCAGATTCGAGAACCGAAGTCTCGTAGGTGATCAGGGTGTCGATTCCCCAATCGGATCGGTCCCCGACGGTCGGCGAGTCGGCAAGCGCCTCCAACGCAGGCCTGGTGAGAAGAAGTTCCCCTCCGAGCGGTTGGTTCAGACGGGGAAGGAACGTTTCGGGAAACTCGATCGCCAAGCCTGGCCGGGTGATCATCCAGGTGATCATGGCGTCGGTCGAGGCGCGGGGGAACCTGTGGCGAACCACCCCGAAACCTCTATCCGCCGCCGACTCGGCGCCATCGATCCACGATTCGTCGAAGTTGGTGATGTCGGCGTCATAGAAGTGGACTCGCTGCCATTCCCTTTCCGCCGCCCGGCGGATCGCGGTGTTCATGGCGTCTCCCTTTCCCGGGCGCAGAGATCCGATCCTCTGCTGCAACACGATCTCGATCGGGGTCGACGTCTCATCTGAGATCGCCCTGGTGGCGTCGAGGAGGGAGTTGGCGATGTTGTCTTCGCCGGCTACCACCGCCCAGACTTCTTCGACGACCTGGTGACGGGCTGCGGTCCGAATGTTGTTGGCGACCAATGACGCCGGCTCGTCTTTGAAGGGAAAGACGACGAGGCTCACCGTCTCGAGCCTAAACCGAGCGCAGTATCCGATTTCGTCATAGCCAGTGTCTACTCTCGCCACATGGACGAAATGGTGGGTCGTGTTCTCGGAACGGTCGACGCCACGCCGCTCGAGTTTTGGGTGGGCGTGGCCGAAGGCGAATATCTCGAACTCGACGATGTCGTCGCCTTGGAACGCGTCCTTCCTACGGGAGAGGTTGTCAAGCTGTTCGGGACGGTGAGTCAGGTCCGGGCTAGATACGAGGGCGCCCGATTCGACTCCGACGTATTCCTGATCGAGGACGGAGTGCTACCTGCCGAGGTCATCGAGGCCGCCCAGGTGACGGTCACCCGGGTCGAGCCGGAGATCTTTGTCCCGCCTCGGCCAGGCCACCCGGTGCGGCGAGCCCGCGGCGATGAGCGCGACCAGGCGCTGTTCTTTGATCGAATGGAGCGGAAGTTTCCCGTTGGCTCCACCCGAAACGGCGAACCTCTCTATGCCAACTTCGAGTTCCTCAACGGCCAACGAGGGGCCCATGTCAGTATCTCCGGGGTTTCGGGAGTGGCGACCAAAACGAGCTACGCGACATTTCTCCTTCACTCTTTGTTCAACTCTGGTGTGCTTGGCGCGGCCGTGGTCAATACCAAGGCACTCATCTTCAACGTGAAGGGTGAAGACCTGCTCCATATCGATCGGCCGAATATCCATCTCGACGACGATCAGCGGCTCCGTTACGCGGTCCTCGGCCTCCCGGCCAGGCCTTTTGAGTCGGTCGGGCTGTACGCCCCGCCGCGCCCGGGCTCGCAAAGCGGAGTGGCCGATGTCAGCTCCCGGTCGGACATCACATCGTTTTTCTGGACGCTGGAGGAGTTCTGCCAGGAGGACCTGATGCTTTTTCTCTTCGCCGACGCCGAAGACGAACGAGCCCAATACACGATGGTGGTCTTCAATGTGATGGCGCAGCTTCGGAAAGCAGAGGGCGTCGATGGGGGAGCGGTGCGCATCGAGGGCGAGACGGCGCGGACGTTTCGTGATCTGGTCGATCTGATCATCGGAAAGGTTCAGGAGGACGACTCCCGCCATGATTGGGCGGGCCCCAATATCGGTCTGGGTACCGTCAACGCTTTCGTCAGACGCCTCCAGGGCGCGGTGCGACACGTCGATCGGCTGATCCGGGGCGACATCCCGAACCCGGACAGACACCGGATCGAGACGAGTGGCCACCAGGTGACCGTGGTCGATCTGCACAACCTCAATGACCGCGCCAAGCGGTTTGTCGTGGGCGTGACCGTGCGCCGAACGTTCGACGAGAAAGAAAAGGCCGGCCAATCAGACGAACTCCTGTTCTTGGTTCTCGACGAGCTCAACAAATACGCGCCCCGCGAAGGCGCCAGCCCGATAAAGGAGGTTCTCCTCGATGTCGCCGAAAGAGGCCGCTCGCTCGGAATCATCCTGATCGGAGCCCAACAAACGGCCTCTGAGGTAGAGCGGCGCATCATCGCCAACTCCTCGATCCGCGTCGTGGGACGGCTCGACTCCGCCGAGGCGGCACGTGAGGAGTACGGGTTTCTTCCGGCTGCCCAGAGAAAGAGGGCGACGATTCTCAAACCCGGGACCATGCTCCTTGCCCAGCCGGAGCTTCCCGTCCCATTGGTTCTCGAGTTTCCCTTTCCCGCGTGGGCGACCAGAGCCTCGGAGGCGGCCGCCGACCTGGCCGGAGGCGGGCCCAACGATCCCTTCGACGACCTTTAGGAGTCTGCTGATTAATGCCGTTGGTCAGATCGGCGGCGTGGCGATGATCTGGTCGTCGAGATGAGTGACATGCATTGTTCAGCGGGCTCCTCTAGTCGGCATCGGCGAATCTGTCGGGGGCGGCCTCTACGATCGGCCTTGATGGAACTCAGAAGGATCCATTGAGGCTGTTGCACACATCCGACTGGCATGTCGGCCGCAAGATCCGCGGTCGCAGTCGTGTCGGCGAGCAGAAGGCGGTCCTCGCTGAAATCGCTGCGATAGCAGGAACGGAGTCGGTCGACATCTCGGTGGTCTCGGGTGATCTGTTTGATGTGTCATCGCCGTCGTCAGATGACGAACGACTGGTATATCGCGCCCTCCTGGATCTGGCCGAGGTCGCTCCGGTTGCGATCGTCGCCGGCAATCATGACGGGCCGAGTCGCCTCGAGGCGGTTCGGCCTCTCCTGGAGCTGGGGCGAATTGTGGTCGTCGCAGCGCCGCGTCGTCCGGAGGACGGTGGCGTGGTCATGTTCGAGGGCATTGGCCTCAAGCTTGCCCTTCTTCCTTTTGTCTCGCATCGATCCATGGTCAAGGTAGGCGAGATCATGAATCTCGATCCTGATCAGCACCATCAGAGTTACGAGGCCAGGATGCGCCGGGTGATCGAGTCGCTCACGGCCACTATGGGGACCGACACGGTCAACGTCCTGGCCAGCCATCTCACGGCATTTGGCGGCGTCGTCGGCGGCGGCGAACGCGACTCCCACATCTTCGGATACGCCGTGCCGCCTCAGGTGTTTCCCGGGAGCCTGACCTATGTTGCGCTCGGGCATCTTCACCGCCAGCAGTCGATCGCTGCTCCCACCCAGGTCTGGTACAGCGGATCTCCGCTCCAACTCGACTTTGGAGAGAAAGACGATTCCAAGGGTGTTCTCCTTGTTGACGCCGACCCTGGCAAACCGGCCTCGGTTCGCCAGGTTGGGCTCGAATCAGGAGTCCCCCTGATCCAACTCGAAGGAACGCTGGATGAGGTTTTGGCCCGGGCTGGAGAGGTCGAAGGGGCCTACGTCAAGGTGTTGCTCGACGAACCGGGGAGGGCGGGTCTCAACGACGAGGTGAGAGAGGCCATCCCGGGCGCCGTTGATGTGGTTGTCCGGTCTGTTGCCGAACAGAGGCCGCGACGGTCGGTGGATACCTCGGCCCATAGCCCGACAGAGCTGTTCAGGGAGTATCTCAAGACCCGAGAGCTAGATGATCCCGATGTCGTGGATCTGTTTCGGGAGATCGAACAGGATGTGTCGGTTCAATGAGGCCGCTGCGTCTGGAGATGGAGGGGTTTCTCGCCTATCGGGACCGTGCCGTGGTCGACTTTGCGGACGCCGACCTCTTTGTGCTCGCGGGATCTACCGGATCGGGCAAGTCGAGTGTCATCGATGCCATGACTTTCGCCCTGTATGGAACCATCCCTCGCCTGGGCCACAGGTCGGCGGTGGCGCCGGTGATAAACGCCACGTGCGACGTCGCCAGGGTGCAATTCGAGTTCTCGATTGACGATCAGACCTATCAGGTTGCGCGTCGAGTCGAGCGAACGAAGGGCGGGGCACAGGTCACCGAAGCCCGTCTTCAACAAAACGAGAAGATTCTGGAATCGGGCTCGAAGGAGGTCACCGGAGCCGTAACGGAGTTACTCGGGCTTGGCTTTGAGCACTTCACCAAGGCGGTGGTTCTGCCCCAAGGCGCATTTGCAGACTTCCTGACGGATACTCCCAAAGAGAGGCAGAACCTGCTCCGCGCCCTTCTCGACCTGGGGCTCTTCGAGAGAATCAAGGTAGTGGCCAATGAGAGGGCCTCCATTGCCAAGGGCCGGGTGGACACACTCGAGGAGAACCTGGCGAAACTCGATGTGCCTGGAGCCGAAGAGCTGGCAGCGGCGGAAACGCGTCTGTCCATTCTGGCGGTGGCCCTGAAGGAGCTCCCGGCCCGAATGGAGAAAGTCGAGTCCCTCAGGGTTGTGAGTGTCGAAGCCGAAAAGCGTCGTCAGGAGTTGGCCTCGCGGTTGGAGATGCTTCGTCATGCTGCTCTGCCCGACGATCTGGTGACATTGAAGGATCTCGCGACAGAGTCAAAGGCGAAGTTGGCCGCGCAGAAGGAAGCAGTTGATCGACTGACGGCTAGGAAGGGAACCCTGGTTTCGGAGGTCGAGACGATGCCCGCCAGGAGCGATCTCGAACGATGGCTCGATGGACGCACCCGTCTCAGCGCCCTTCACACAGCCAAGGACGCCCTCGATCTCGAGGGGCTGGCACGCAAACTCGCCGATATCGACCGGAGCGTCGGGGAGTTACGCGGCGTGTACGAGACACAGGTGGCTGCCCATGCCGCGCATGGTCTTCGCCAGAACCTCGAGCCCGGCGAGCCATGCCCGGTTTGTGGAAGGGACGTCCTCGAGGTATCCGACTCCGATGACGTCAACGCATCGACGTCGGAGGAAGCGCGTCGTCTTCTGGAAGCGGAGGAGATGTCGGCCAACACAGCCCGGCGCCTTCTTGCGGAAGCTCAGGGTCAGGATCACCAGTTGTCGGAGCGGATTGCGGAGTTGGATGAGCGACAGGCGGATGCGCCTACCAGCGAGGAGATGACTTCGACGCTGAAAGCGCTGCAAGGCCTTGCCGATGAGCTCGGGCAGGTGGAAAAGGAGCTGTCCGTGGTCCGAGGTGAGTACGAAAAGCTCCTGGTGTCGTCGGAGTCCGTCGAACAGACCACCAAGGAGCTCGGAGTGCGGCTCTATGAGGCGATGGCCGGCGTCACTCGCGAGGATCCACCGGCCCCGCCCGACGATGTCCTGGAGGGCTGGGGGCAATTCGAAACATGGCGTGTCATCAAGGCAGAGGTCCTGGAAGCCGACCTGGTTGAGGCGGCCGCCGCGGTCGGTCGGTCGGAGGCGACGCTCGCCGGGGCCGGGGTCGAATTGGGTAGCTGGCTGAGCTCGCTGGATGTCGAATCTGAGGGCTCGTACCGGACCGATCTAGCTCTGGCAGTGGAGCGCAAGCGAACCGAGGTTGCCGCGATGGTGGACACGGTGGAAACTGCCAAGGCCACCAGCAAGCAGATCAAAGACGAGTCGAAGCTTGCCCGCGTGGCATCGGCCCTGGGAAACCATCTGAAGTCCAACAACTTCGAGGCGTGGGTCATGGTCGAGGCCCTCGAAGTCCTGGTTGAGGGGGCAAATCGACTGCTGCTGGACCTTTCGGCAGGCGGATACTCACTGGAAGTGCGGGGGAACGGATTCGTAGTCGTGGATCACTACAACGCCGACCTGAGAAGGACCACCCGGTCTCTGTCTGGAGGGGAGGTCTTCCTGGTTTCCCTGGCGCTGGCCTTGTCGATGGCATCTCAGCTGGCCGAGCTGACCGGCTCCTCGACCCGGCTCGAGTCCATTTTCCTGGACGAGGGGTTCGGATCCCTGGATCAAGAGTCGCTCGATATCGTGGCCTCGGTCTTGGATGAGCTCGTTGATCAAGGGAGGACGGTTGGCATCGTGACCCATGTCAAGGAGTTGGCCGAGCGGATTCCGGTGCGGTTCGAGGTGACCAAAGGTCCTGACACCGCCACGATTTCAAGACGGGCGTCGTGAAGTTCACCGTCGAGTCTTGGGCTCCGGAGTACGGGTCGCCGTCCGAAGCCGATCTGATCGATTCGTCTGAGAACGTTGATCCCTCCGTCGAGTTGAGTGTCGCAGCGTGGCGCCCCCTGACACCCGAGTGCGATCCGGCCGAGGACATCCTGTTCATCGATGGCGTGAGGCGGGTCGATGCCAACCTCTGGATCGACCGAAGCGAGCAGTTCCCCGGGTTCGGTCTGGCCGCCACCTTCGCCGCCGGAGCCGTCCGTTGCAACGGTGGGGCAAAGGTGGTCGCCGCCGAGGTACGCCGCGGGATTTTCACCGGAGTCGATGCCGCTCCAATCGAGACAAGCGTGGGGGTCTACGAGGTGATGAGCACCCGCGGCTCGACGCCGGAGGAGCTGTGGTTGGGAATCCAGGAACGCATGGGAGACCTCGAGGGCGAGGTGGCGAGCGGCCAGGATGAAGCGTCTCTGGTTGTGGTCGACGGGCCTTTGTCCCATCGGCGGCACGTCGACAGGGCCATCGGCTACATCAAGACTCAGCATGTCCAATACCTGCCGGACGCGCTGCGGGCGTCGTTGGCCACCCTCCCGGTGGGCGCCCGAACCCCAATATTCCTCACTACAACGTCGTGGAGTCGGTTTTCCTGGTATCTGCGATTGTCCAATGGTTCAGGCCCGGCTGGCGGTCTGGTTCGCTGCGAGGTAAAAGCGGACATGCCGGTGGCCGATGCCTCACGGCTTGCCCACCTGGTCACGGCGTCCCTTCCCCGGTTTGCTTCCGCCCGTCACAAAGACCCGCGGGCGCCGCAGAACCTCTATCCAATCGGCGGTCTGGAGCGGGAGTTGAGACGACGTCTGGGAGATCGAGAGCTGGCGATCAGGGCTCTGAGATCGGCGGCCGTGCTCTGAGATCAGCGGATTTCTAGGGGGTTATGCCCCGAACCTGCAAGTCGACGGTGTCGACCTGGGCTGACACCAGGACGGTGGCACCCAGTTTCTCGGCGAGGTGCGAGTCGACCTTGACTACCGGGGACGAAAGCGGGCTCTCAGAGACCGCGACGTCGGCTGAGCGGATCGTAGGAGCCACCCCGACCGCCACCATCACCGCCAGTGCGGTGACAGCCATTGCTCCACCCTGGACAAAGGCCAGGGCCCTGATTCTGAAGGCCCGCAGCCACCGGTTGATGGTCGTCGGGAGTGTGGCGCGGCGTGTTGCCGCGAGCTCATCTCGGAGTCGAGCGTCGAGGCGGTCTACGAACTGATCGAGGTTTATCTCCGCGGGACGACGGGCCTCAGAATGCATACTCGCCATCCTCCACGGCTCTGCCCGCCAGCGGGGCTGGCGCAATCTGTGATCTGACGGCGCGACGAGCCCGCGAAAGCCGGAGTCGCGCTGCGTTTGGGGTGATTTCCAACGCCGCAGCGGCCTCCGATGGGCTGAGCCCGTCGTAGGCGATCAATTCCAGCACGTCCCTCTCTGCAGATGTGAGATCGTTGAGGGCTGCCTCGAGCGCCGGCGCCTGCCTGGCGGCGTCGATGGCAGAGGCGATCTCGTTGTCTTCGGCGGCGGTGAACACCGGGAAGGCATTGGAGGCCTTGACTTCGATGCGCCGGTTGCCCACGTATTTGCGCCGCTGTTTGGCCAGGAGTCTCCTCGAGATGCCAAACAGCCAGGGAAGAGCCGTATCGGTTTCGGGGATGTAGCGATGGGCGGCCTGAAGGGCCACCAGGAAGCACTCCGCGACGAGGTCGGCGACATCCTCCGGATTGGCGCATCGACGAACCGCATATCGGGTGATCGCATCGACATGCCTGCGAAAGAACTCTGAGTACGCGTCTCCAGAGCCTGCCGACGACGCGGTCAGCAGTTTGGCGTCAGATCGATCCACCACATCCTGATTATGCCCAAGTCCGTGCAATGCGTGTCAAGAGCCGGGTCAACCCTGGATTTCGACTCCCTGAGCCCGGACCCGGGTGACGAACGAGTCGAATTCGGAGTCGTCGAGCTTGCGGTCGATGAGGATGTGATGTTCTCCGTCGCCCGTCACGAGAACCAGCCCGTGTCGGGGGCGCCTCATTATTCGGTCGATTGCGGCCCACTCGATGACGTGATTTCTGGCAATACATCGTCGAATGATCCCGTCGGTGTCGAGGATGATCGAAGTGGCAAAGTCGAAAAGCACGAACCATCCGGAGATCAGCGCCACAAGGACCAAACCGCCGGCAACCCATCCGGAGACACCGCCCGTCCACACGATCAGCGCCAAGGCGAGCATCAGGGGCGGAGTACTGAGCGACAGTCCGACACGCAGCCTTGACTCATTCAGCGTCAAGCCGGCTGGCTCCGGTCCAAACGTGCCTCTTCTCGGTCGAGGAGCTGCATTTTGGCAGCTTGAGGTGCCCCCAACGTACTTGCACTGGAGGGAATCAGGTCTCTCGCCTCGATGCCAGGAACGCTCCGGCGATCACCAGGCCAACCCCCGCAAGGGCCAGGGAAGCTACGACCTCGTCGCGGAACACGACACCGAGGACCAGTGCTATCACCGGGATCAGATAGGTGACGAAAGCAGATCGGGTCGGTCCGACCCGGCCCACCAGGGTTCCCATCATCAAGAAGGCAAGTCCCGTGCCGAGCACGCCCACGGCGAGGGTGGCCACCAGCGACGGCCAGGCGAACTCCGATTGGGTGAGGCCGTACAGGCCGTAGGGCGTGACCAGAAGCAGCGCGAACCACTGGACTCGGGCCATCACCGGGATCGAGCCATAGCTGTGCTGGAGGGGCGCGACGATGTTGGTGGCGAATCCGTAGCAGACAGTCGCCACCAGGATCAGAAGGACGCCCAAGGCCACGGTCGTTCCCCCGCTGGATGATGGAATGGCGATCGCGATCATGCCCGTGAAGCCAATCGCCAGGCCTGCCATCTGGAGTCTTCCAGGGAGATGGCGCAGCAGAACCGACGCGATGATGGCCGTGAAAATGGGCACCGTGCCGTTGAGCATCCCGGCCACAGACGAGGCGACCCATTGCTGGGCGATGGGAAATATGGTCAGGGGCACCGCGATCCAGATCAGGCCGAGGAATCTGACTCGGGGTCGATCAACGGCGGGGATCGAGATTTTCCGAGAACCCGGGAGCGCCCACAAGAACAGCGTGCCGAATCCCACCCGCATCCAGGTCACCAATCCCGGGTGGAAGGCGTCGAGGCCGATGGCCATGAAGAGAAATGATGCGCCCCAGATCACGCTCACCGATAGGAACAGTGTCCAGTCGGTAGCCGAGAAGGCGCTCCGGTTTGTGCCGTGCGTTGTTGTCAGAAGTCGATTGGCAGTCATCGGTCACTCATAGAACACCGTGTGTCGGTAATCGGTTGCAGCAGACATGGCGACAACCCAAGGCCACGACCGGATAATCCGCCTTTCGGTCAAATCTCGGCTCGTGCGTCCCGGGTCATCAGCTCGAGAACCGCGTCTCGTGGGTGCATTCCGTCGTAGAGCACCATGCCGACATGGTGCGCGATCGGCATCTCGATCTCGTGGCGAGCTGCAAGGTCCAACACCGCCTGTGTTGTTTTCACGCCTTCGGCAACCATGTTCATCTCGTGGATGACGACGTCCAGAGTCTTTCCCTGGGCAAGGCCGAACCCGACCCGATGATTTCGGCTCTTGGCCGATGACGTCGTCGCGATCAGGTCACCCATGCCCGCCAGGCCGGCGAATGTCGAAGGACGTCCGCCCATGGCAACGCCGAGCCTGGTGAGCTCAGCAAGTGCCCTCGTGACCAGGGCCGCTCGGGTGTTATCTCCGAACCCCAGCCCATCCGACATCCCCGCGGCGACGGCCATAACGTTCTTCAGGGCGCCACCCAGCTCACAGCCCACAACATCGTCGTTGGTATACACCCGGAAGCTCGGGCCCATGAACACACCCTGAATCTGACGGGCCGCTTCTTTGTCGCCGAGGGCCACAACTGCTGCCGTGGGTTGGCCGTCGACTATCTCGGAGGCGAGGTTGGGGCCGGTGAGAACACCGATGAGCGATGGACGGACTCCTGGACACTCCTCAGCGATTATCTGAGTCATCGTCGCCAACGAACCCTGTTCGATCCCCTTGGTGAGCGAGATCACCGGAATGTGATCGGCGATCCGGTGGGCGAGTTTTCCCAGAACCTCACGAAAGCCGTGAGAGGGAACGGCCATCACCACGGCGTCGGCGCCTCCAACGCACTCGCCGATGTCGTCCGTCGCTCGCAGCTCGGAGGGAAGCCGAAAACCGGGGAGGTAGTCGGGGTTCTCATGACGACTGTTGATGGCGTCGGCCAGTTCGCGTCTTCGCGCCCAAATGACCGTTGAGGTGGACCGAGCGGCCAGTGCGGCTGCCGTGGTGCCCCACGACCCTGCTCCGATCACAGCAATTCTCCGCATGGCGGCACGCTAGTGCAACATCGCGCTGCACCAGTGGCGCATCTCCGTGGTAGCCGGGTAGAGGCGGGCGGTTTCTAATCTTCGCGGCGATGAGTCTCGAGATCGGCATCGTCGGGCTTCCCAACGTAGGAAAGTCGACCCTTTTCAACGCCCTCACTGAAGCGGGCGTTCTCGCCGCCAACTATCCGTTCGCGACGATCGAACCCAATACGGGTGTCGTTCCCATTCCAGATCCTCGAGTCGAACGACTTGGTGACCTGTTTGCCTCCAAGAAAGTGGTCCCTGCCACCGTCACGTTCGTCGATATTGCCGGACTGGTGAAGGGGGCAAGCGAAGGTGAAGGGCTGGGCAACCGATTTCTCGCCAATATCCGCAACGTGAACGCTATTTGCCATGTCGTCCGTGCCTTCGACTCACCGGAGGTGGCGCATGTCGATGATCGGATGGACCCGGCCTCGGATATCAGCACGATCGAGACCGAACTGGCCATTGCCGACCTCCAGACGATCGACAAGAGGCTTCCGAAGCTGGAGAAGGAAGCAAAGGTTGACGGCTCTCTCCAGGGCAAGGTCAAACTGATCGGCCAACTACGGGAGTTGGTGGCAGGCGGCGAGATGATCAGCGGCTCGGTTCCGATGATGACCCGTGAGCCCGAGTTCGCCGACCTCCACCTGCTCACGGCAAAGCCGGTTATCTACGTTTTCAACTGCGGCGAGGAGACGCTCGCCGACCCCGGCTCGAGGGCGCGGCTGGCATCGTTGGTTGCTCCTGCCGAAGCGATCTTCCTGGATGCCCAGATCGAGTCTGAGCTTGTCGGACTCGACGGCGCCGAGCGTGCCGAGCTACTGGAGGCAATTGGCCAACACGAGCCGGGTCTCCATTCAGTGATCAGAGCGGCGTATCGAACATTGGGTCTTCAGAGCTTCCTCACGGTCACAGAGAAGGAGGCGCGTGCCTGGACGATTTCCTCCAGCGCGACCGCCCTTCAGGCAGCGGGTGTGATCCACACTGACTTCGAGCGTGGATTCATCGCAGCGGAAGTAGTCGACTATCCGGTGTTGCTCGACGTCGGATCCTGGGTCATGGCCCGAAGCAAGGGCCTGGTGCGGACCGAGGGCAAGGCCTACGTCATGAGGCCAGACGATGTTGTCGAATTCCGGTTCAACGTCTGATCTCGGAGTCCCAGGAGCGAAGCAACACGTTTTCTCAGACATCCTCCTAGACATCTTCTGAGGAATCTTCCGAGGTGTCTTCCGAGGTGTCTTCCCAGACATCTTCCCAGACATCTTCCCAGACATCTTCCCAGACATCTTCCCAGACATCTTCCCAGACATCGACTTTCGACGATATATCCGAGGGGCCGTAACATGATTGTCAGCCGACAACGCCGAGTGGGAGAGTCCCGTTCAACGGGACGCCGAAGGGGCAACACCTCCCGGAAACTCTCAGGCACTTGGACCACTCGATCGAGGCGAAGCTGAAGGAGACAACAGCTGGGAGGGCACGCGGCCAGCGAGGAGACGATGCCCAACCCGAACGAACGCTTTGCGGATCGACATATTGGTCCGCGTCCTGATCAGATCGAGAAGATGCTCACTACCGTCGGCGCAGCGTCGCTCGACGAGCTGATTGACGACATAATCCCCGAGGCGATCTTCAACACTTCCCTCGATCTGCCCGATGCCCTGTCCGAGAGTGAGGTAATCGAGCGGTTGAGGGCTTATGCCGATCGCAACGAGGTGGTCACCAGCCTGATCGGACTTGGGTACTACGACACCATCACCCCACCGGTGATCCAGCGAAACGTTCTGGAGAATCCAGCCTGGTACACGTCGTACACGCCATACCAGCCCGAGATATCGCAGGGGCGGCTCGAAGCGTTGCTCAACTTCCAGACCATGGTTTCGGACCTCACCGGACTGCAAGTGGCGAACTCCTCTCTTCTCGATGAGCCAACAGCTGCCGCCGAGGCGATGGCCATGTGCCGGCGACTGGCTAAGGGAGATCGCAACGTCTTCTACGTCGACGACGAGTGCCATATTCCGACGATCGCGGTAGTGGGCACCAGGGCAGCGGCGGCAGGTATCGAGATTCGGATGGTTTCAGAGGGCGTTGAACCCGAGGAGGCCTTTGGGATTCTTCTCCAATACCCGGGTGCGTCGGGCGGGATCAACGACTACTCGGAACTCGTCGACCAGATTCACGAGAGCGAAGGCGTGGTCGCGGTCGCAACCGACCTCCTGGCCCTTTCGCTTTTGATGCCTCCAGGCGAGTGGGGAGCCGATATCGCGGTTGGGTCGTCCCAGCGATTCGGTGTGCCACTTGGATACGGCGGGCCGCACGCCGGATTCATCGTCACCAGGGAATCGATGGTGCGAGCATTGCCGGGACGCTTGGTTGGAGCGACAAAGGATGCCGGCGGGCGTCTCGCCTACCGGCTGGCACTCCAAACCCGGGAACAACATATCCGTCGTGAGAAGGCCACCTCCAACGTATGTACGGCACAGGTTCTGCTCGCCGTAATGGCCGGTCTATATGCGTGCTGGCATGGGCCCGACGGGATACGGGCAATAGCATCCGAAGTTCACGACCTGACTTCCCGGCTCGCCGCAACGCTGCAAGCCCACGGGCACACCCTGGTCGAGGACACCTGGTTTGACACCTTGACGGTCGAGGCCCCCAACAATGCCAGGCAGGTCATTGCCAACGCACTGGGGGTCGGGGTCAACCTCGGGTGGGTTGATGATGATCACGTTCGGATCGCCCTGGACGAGACCACTGACGAGTCGGTGGTTCTCGCCGCTCTGACGGGGTTCGGGATCGACACTCTGTCATCCCAGGGCCCCGCCGGGATTCCGAAGGCCCAGCAGCGCCGAAGCGAATTCATGACCCACCCGGTCTTCAGCGATCACCGCTCAGAACACGAAATGCTCAGATATCTGAGACGTCTCGCCGACAGGGATCTCGCCCTCGACCGATCGATGATTCCTCTGGGGTCATGCACGATGAAGCTCAATGCGACGACGGAAATGATTCCGATCACCTGGCCCGGTTTCGCATCGATCCACCCCTACGCGCCGATCGAGCAAGCTGCAGGCTATCGGGAGATGATTTCTGACCTGGCTGAGGCACTGTGTGCAGCTACCGGCTATGACGCGGTGTCTCTCCAGCCCAACGCCGGCTCCCAGGGGGAGCTGGCAGGACTGCTGGCGATCCGTGCGTATTACAACGCTCGTGGCGACGAGGGCCGTGATGTCTGTCTCATTCCGTCTTCGGCTCACGGTACAAACGCGGCGTCCGCGGTCATGGCGGGTATGCGAATTGTCGTGATCGCGACAGACGATGACGGCAATGTGGACCTTGACGATCTCCGCGCCAAGGCCGAAGCAAATGCCGATTTCCTGGCTGCGGTGATGGTCACGTATCCCTCCACCCATGGCGTCTTTGAGGAAGGGATCCGGGAACTCGCGGCGATCGTCCATGACATGGGTGGCCAGGTCTATTTCGATGGAGCGAATCTCAATGCCCTAATCGGTCTTGCCCGCCCCGCGGAGATCGGCGCGGATGTTGGGCATCTCAATCTGCACAAGACGTTCACCATCCCCCATGGAGGCGGCGGCCCTGGTGTCGGGCCGGTCGGCGTGAAGGCCCATCTCGCACCTTTCCTTCCGAACCACCCCTTGGATGATGGGGCAGGCCCAGAAACGGGGATCGGCCCCATCTCAGGAGCCCCGTTTGGCTCGGCCGGCATCCTCGCCGTCCCCTACGCCTATCTGCTCTTGATGGGAGCCGACGGTCTGAGAGATGCCACCAGGGTTGCCATTCTCTCGGCGAATTATGTCGCCCGACGGCTCGACCCGTACTTCCCGGTCCTCTATACGGGCCTGGGAGGCCGCGTTGCCCATGAGTGCATCGTCGATCTCCGACCCATGACCAAGGCTTCGGGTGTGACCGCGGAGGACGTCGCCAAACGCTTGGCCGATTACGGGTTCCACGCTCCGACTCTCGCCTTCCCTGTAGCGGGCACTCTGATGATCGAGCCCACCGAATCGGAGAGTCTCTCTGAACTGGATCGCTTCTGTGAAGCAATGATTGCTATCAGGGCAGAGGCGGAGAAGATCGAGATAGGCGAGTGGCCTCGGGGGGACAACCCCCTGGTAAACGCCCCCCATCCGGCGGCGGATGTAGCCACCGATGATTGGGCCCATCCCTACTCTCGCGATGTGGCTGCCTTCCCGGCGAATCATCTCGGTTTGGACAAGTACTGGCCGCCGGTGAGTCGCATTGACGGTGTCGGAGGCGATAGGAATCTGATCTGTGCCTGCCCACCTCTGGACGCGTATTCGTGAGCCCTCCCTTGACAAACGGGCATTGGGTGGGATCGTGAGTCGGGTCCGGATAGAATCGTGACTCGCGCGGAGATAGAGAAGAAGCGGTGATCAGGTGAATTTCGCCGGTCAAATAAGAGTTCCTGACCTAGATCACCCGGGTATCCCCGTCACCTTCCTGGTCGAAGATGACCAGGCTGAGGTGATATTGGACGGGGAGTCGCTCGGGCGTTGGTCTCTGTTCGACGTGCAAGCTTCCCGACTCGTTTCGAATGCCTTCTCGGTGAAGCTCGGGGACGACGAGATCACTTTTGTCGCCGATGAGCCCACCGATTTCGCCTACGGGGGAGTCGAGCACATGGCCGAGGTGTGGGCTCGATACAAGGCCATGACGCTTCCGCGGCGGGTCATCGCAGTAAAACGATCCCGAAGGGATACCTTGCCCTCACGCATCGGCGAGTTGCGGGAGGCGATGGTGGAGAATCTCGAGAAGTCTGCTGGGATCGTCACTCAACCCAGCGTGGACCTACTCGAGCCAAGGGTGGCCGAGACGGTTCCGAGTGAAGAGGACGTGACCGAGGCAGTCGCCGTTATCGAGGCATTGCCCGCCGACCAGGCCGAAGCTATCTCCGAGGTCGAGGATCGAGAAGAGGTGATCGAGGAGGTCACCAGGCAGCTCCCACTGGTTCCCGGGCCAGGTGTGTTTGCCCGGCCGAAGCCCGAACCCGAACCGGAGCCGGAGCCTGTTGTGGTGGCCGAGCCCGAACCCGAACCCGAACCCGAACCGGAGCCTGTTGTGGTGGCCGAGCCCGAACCCGAACCGGAACCGGAGCCGGTTGTGGTGGCCGAGCCGGAGCCCGTTGTGGCGGCCGAACCCGAACCCGAACCCGAGCCGGAGCCGGAGCCCGAACCGGAACCCGAGCCGGAGCCTGTTGTGGTGGCCGAGCCGGAGCCTGAACCCGAACCCGAGCCCGAGCCGGAGGCTGAACCGGAACCCGAGCCGGAGGCTGAACCGGAACCCGAGCCCGAACCTGTTGTGGTGGTCGAGCCGGAGCCGGAGGAGGACGGCGAGATCCTCGAACCGGCGGCTGCAGTTGAGGAGGCTGCTCCTGTCGTCAAGGAGTTGATCGGAACCTCGGTGGCATCTGACAGCGACGACGACGTTCGCGATCTGATTGTCGATCTCGGCGAATTCGACCATTCACCCAGACCCGAGCCGGAGCCGGCCAAGCTCGAGCCGGTGGAGCCGATTCAACCGGATGATTCCGAGCGAGATCAGGTTCTCGTCGGATCTGCTTCGGAGAAGTCAGGCCTCTTCGGGGCGGTTCGTGCCGCGTTTGTTCGCAGTCGGACGCCGCACGAGCACGACTTCGTCCAAGCGCCGGGCGGCATCGGCATCGTTCGGAACATCTGCTCCGAATGCGGCCACATCTCTATCG
Source organism: Acidobacteriota bacterium (assembly GCA_022573225.1). Classification (GTDB taxonomy): domain Bacteria; phylum Actinomycetota; class Acidimicrobiia; order Spongiisociales; family ZC4RG35; genus JACZUI01. Next base: position 57,071 of record JACZUI010000004.1, on the reverse strand, counting down.
GCGTCACCGACTGAGCTGGTTGGAGGTTTGAGGGCACCCCAGCCTTCGATGCTGTTGATGGATTGCAGCTCCCCAAGAGCCAGAGGGACGGGCATTACTCTCGACAGGTGCCTCGAATCGTGAGACCGGTGATCCTTTCCGGGGGAGCGGGCACCCGGCTTTGGCCTCTCTCCGTTCCCGACCGTCCCAAGCAGTTTCTCGACCTGATCGGCGAGCCATTGTTCGTGCAGGCCCTCCAACGACTCGATGGTCTCGAGGGAGTGGGCGATCCGGTGATCGTCACCGGGCGGGACCACCTGGCGTTGGTAGAGGAAGCGATCGAACGGGCCAACGTCGCGGTCCACCGGATTCTGGTCGAACCGACCGGTAGAAACACCGCACCCGCCTTGATCGCGGCTGCGATGTCACTGGAGCCCGCCGAAGTCATGGTCGTTCTTCCGGCCGACCACATAATTTCTGACCGCGGAGCCTTCTTGCGGGCCGTTTTCTCTGCGGTCGATCTAGCTGCTCAGTTTGAGATGGTGACGTTCGGAGTGACCCCGGATCGGGCCGAGACCGGATACGGCTACATCGAAGCTGGAGAAGCGGTAGGCGACGGACGACGGGTGATCCGTTTCAAGGAGAAGCCCGACGAGTCTGATGCCCACGTGATGGCCTTCGATGGCAGGCACTATTGGAACTCGGGAATGTTTGTGTTTCGTGCCGATGCCCTGCTCGAGGAGGCTCGTACTCATGCTCCCGATCTGGTGGATGGGGTGGAGTCTGCCATGGGCGACACCTCCCGCCAGGTGATCGTCCTTGGACCTGACTTCGAAAGGGTCGAGGCGATCTCGATAGACCACGCCGTGATGGAGTTCACCAAGAATGCCGTGATGATCCCCATCGACGTCGGATGGACAGACGTCGGGACCTGGCACTCGTTATGGGAGGCGTCCTCTCGGGACGCCAGCGGAAACGTCATCGTGGGCGATGTGACCGCCATCGAGGTGACCGGCTCGTATCTCAGCAGCAGCGGAAGGAGGATCGCCGTCGTCGGCGTAGATGACATTGTGGTTGTCGAGACTCCGGACACCGTTTTGATTGTGGGCCGCGATTCTGCTCAGAAGGTCAGGGATCTCGTTGAGCGGGCCGGTGATACCGACCGAGCCGGCTGAGTGTTTCCTCCGACTCTCCGTACCATCGGAAATCAGTGAGATCGCAGATGATGGTTCTGGCCCTTGTCGGCCTGCTGGTGTCGGCATGCGTCGGTCGACCGGCCGAGGACGCCACCGGCGAGGAGATCTATCTCCAATTGTGCTCCAACTGTCATGGAGACGACCTCGAGGGTGGCATCGGCCCCCCACTGGGTGGGGGCTCCTTCGCATCCACTCAGCCCGATGAGTTCCTCCGGGTGACCATCATCGAGGGTCGGGGCCGGATGCCATCGTTCGCGTCCTCGCTCGACGATCCTCAGCTTGATCGGTTGATCTCCTACATTCGGGAGGTCCAGCACGGTTGAGAAACCTCCTCGAGGCCCTTGAGCTTCATCCCGTCCGAATCCCGATGAGGCATCGATTTCGTCGGGTGGATCATCGAGAGGCGGTATTGATCCGGGGTCCTTCCGGCTGGGGTGAGTTCTCGCCATTCCCCGACTATCCGCCTGAGATCACCGCTCGGTGGCTGGCATGTGCTTTGGAGGCTGCCTGTAGCAGCATGCCAGGACCCGGTCGAGATTCGATTCCTGTCAATGTGACCATTCCTGCTGTAGATCCAGACCTTGCCGCGGCGCTGGTGGCTGAATCAGGGGCCTCGACTGCCAAGGTGAAGGTCGCGGAGCCAGGCCAAGGTCCGGAGGAGGATGAGGCCCGGTTGGACGCGGTTCATTCTGCCCTCGGTACGGGAGGACGAATCCGGATCGACGTCAATGCAGCGTGGGATGTGGAAACCGCGACGGACCGACTGGAGAAGCTGGAGCGATTCGATCTCGAGTATGTGGAGCAGCCGGTGGCAACTGTTGAAGAGATGTTGGAGCTCAAGAAGAGAACATCCGTCCTGCTTGCCGCAGACGAGCTGGTTCGGTTCAAGGCTGATCCGTTGGAGGTCGTGGAATCAGGCGCGGCCGACATTCTCGTGGTGAAAGTCCAACCTATGGGCGGGGTGGGTCGGGTTCTCGACCTGGCTCAGCGGGCCGGGATACCGGTGGTGGTCAGCTCTGCCCTCGAGACGTCGATCGGCATCTACCAGGGCCTGTTGGCGGCCTCCCTTGTCAAGGACCTTCCTCACGCCTGCGGGCTCGGGACGGTCGCGCTCATTGAGGGCGACCCCACCATGAGTCCCCTCATACCGAAAGACGGGTTCCTCGAGGTTCGACGGCCGGAGCCCGACCCGGAGCTTCTGGCTCGCTGGCGACCGGATCGAGATCGGTCTGCAGAGATGCTGCGTAAGGTCCGGGCTGCCGCCGAGGTACTCACTTGACCCAACCCAATCCAAGCATCGCCCAGGCAAGGGCCATGGTCGACGAGCTACGTCGTCATGGTGTGACGCTGGCTCTCGTGTCCCCGGGATCGCGTTCCGCGGCTTTGGCCATCGCCTTTGAGGAGGCGGCCGAGATCGAGGTGCGAATCGTTCTGGACGAGAGGTCCGCCGCTTTCCAGGCCATCGGTTTCGCACGAGCGAGTGGACGGCCTGCGGTATGTGTGTCCACCTCAGGAACAGCAGTCGCCAACTATCTCCCTGCAATGGTCGAGGCGGATCGGAGTCTTGTGCCACTGATCGCGATGACTGCCGATCGACCTCCAGAGCTTCGGGCGGTCGGCGCCAACCAGACGGTCGATCAGGTCGGGATGTTCGGCGATCGGGTTCGCTGGTTCTGCGATGTCGGCCTGGCCGATGCGGGCTTTGACGGGAATGTGTATTGGCGAACCTTGGTGTCTCAGGCCGTGGCGAGAGCGATGGGTCACGGGCGGTCGCCGGGCCCGGTTCACCTCAACCTCAGTTTTCGCGAGCCGACCGTGCCCGTGTCGGACGATGGCCGTGCAGCAGTCGAGCCATACCGTCATTCGATCGAAGGTCTGCCCGATGGCGTTCCATGGCAGACGAGCCAGGTTGCGAAACCGGTTGGAGCGGTCCTGGAGCAGCTCAACGTTTCTCGCGGCCTTGTGATCGCTGGTGAGGGCATCGACGATCCTGTGGGCCTTCTCGCTGAGACACGACGATTGGGATGGCCGGTGTTGGCGACCGCGCTGTCGAACATGCGAGGAGGACCGGTGGTCACCTCGTATCACCATCTTCTGGTGGACGACTTGCCTCGCGCCATGATGCCGGAAGCAGTGGTGTCGATCGGTCGAATCGGGCCGAGTGATCGGCTGTCCGCCCTCACCTCCCTCGACTGCTCCCAGATTCAGATAGATAGGTGGGGCCAGTGGCACGATCCGCGGAGGCATTCCGATGTGCTGACCCAGGCCGATCCGACGGCGACCCTTGGCTTGACAGAGGGTCGGCCCGATCTGGGATGGCTCGAACTTTGGTCCGCGCTCGACACGAGAGTCCGAGATGTGCTCGACGACCGGCTTGATGACGGTTCCGATCTGACCGGTCCGGTGATTGCCCGATCGATCTCTGAAGTCGGGTGGGGCGCCTTGTCGGTTGCGTCATCGATGCCGGTTCGAGACGTGGATGCCCACACCGTGAAAGGGGGCCGCGTCTTCGCCAATCGGGGAGCGTCTGGCATCGACGGCTTCACTTCGACGACTTTGGGAATCGCAGGGGTTCATCGTCGCACCCTCGGTCTCAGCGGCGATCTCTCGTTCCTCCACGATGTCTCCGCTCTGGCCGGCGGCTACCCCGGCGATGTCGTTCTGATTGTCGTCGACAACAACGGGGGCGGCCTATTCGACCTGCTACCGCCGGCCACGCATTCGCCGGCCTTCGAGAGGCTTTTTGTCGCACCTCACGACAAAGATCTGGTCGCGGTGGCATCAGCCTTTGGGGTTGGGGCGATGACGATCGAGAGCCGTCAACAGTTGACGGAGGAGACCGAGAGCCGCCTTTCCGAGGGCGGAGTGCACGTGTTGGTGGTCCCGGTCGATCGCGAGGTGGAGTTGAAGCAGCGAAGGGAGCTGGATGAGGCTGCTGCAATGGCGATGAGCTCGCTCAGCTGATCTGAAGAGCCCGGAGCATCGGCCTCAACTTGATTTCCGTCTCCTCGTACTCCTCCCCGCTGTCGGATCCCGTCACGAGACCGGCACCCGTGTAGAGGGTCGCCGAGCTTCCGTCTATCAAACCGCAACGAATGGCGATGGCGAAGGTTCCGCTACCCGAGTCATCGAGCCAGCCAACGGGGCCGGCGTAGCGATGACGGTCATGTACCTCAATCTCGCGGATCAATTCGACCGCTGCCTTGGTCGGAGTGCCGGCGACCGCTGCGGTCGGATGAAGGTCCCGGATGACATCGAGAATCGAGGTTCCATCACGAACCGTTCCCTCGAAGTAGGTCGCGAGATGGACAACGTCCGCGAATCTCGCTTGCTGTCGGGGGCCTCGGGTGAGATCTACACAATGGGAGGCCAGCGCTTCGGCCACGGAATCGGCGGCAAAGTCGTGCTCACGGATGATCTTGCTGCTGGATAGGGCGCTCTCGGCCGACCCGCCGTTTGCGGCCGAGCCGGCCAATGAGGTCGACCTCAACGCTCTGCCCTTCAGTTCCGAGAGCAACTCGGGGCTCGAGCCAAAAAGTCCTTCGACGCCGAAGACGTATGCGTCGGGTTGGGTGAGAACGAGGTTCTCAACGACCAGGGAGGTTGGGATGGCGTGGTCAAACTCCAGGTTCACGGTCCTCGAAAGGACCACCTTCTCCACTTCGTCGCGGCTGAGCGCCTCCAATGCGCCATCAAACGGCTGATTCCACGGTCCGTCCCGCCAGTTGACGAGGCGAGGCATTTGGCTATGGGATGTTTTGGTCGGCGGGAGACTTCCCTTGATGACGGTGACACCGGTGCCGTCGACTCTCGCGACCGTCTCCGGAACCAGGACCATCGACCCCTCCTCATCGACGTCAAAGGTAAGCGAGACAAACGCCGGAGTAGGGGACGCTTCGCGCACTGCCTCCATGGCTCGCTCATATCGGTCAGGGCCGATTCCAACGTCGAATCTCCGTTCGGTGCCCCAGCCGAGAAGGGCAAACTGGTTTTCGACCCAGACGTGGTCCGGTCCGCGAGCGAGCGCATCGAGGACGTTGTTCAAGAAGCTGGTGCGGACGGGCATCAATCTCCGAAGGCTAGGGCGGACAGCGACAACTCTGATCCGCCTAGCTTCCTGACAAGTTCCTCGAAGCGCCCTGGATCGCCGGTCGACATCAGCGACAACTCGCCAGAGCCGGATCCTGGGTCGACCCGGGCCACCTGCCGCCCAACCGCCGGTGCCGGGTCGACGATGGTCACGTTCGGTCCCGCAACGGCTTCAATTGACGACAGCAGAAAGGGAAAATGGGTGCAGCCGAGGACGAGGGTGTCGGCGCCCTCTTCGAGGATCGGTTCGATCTTGGCCCGGACCGTGTGTTCCACTGCGGGGCCATCGATGATTCCGGATTCCACCATCTCAACCCAATCGGGGCAGGCGGCCGTCCTGATGGTGGCATCCCCGCCGAATCGTTGGACGACGGACTCGTAGAGCTCACTTTGAAAGGTTGCGGCAGTAGCCAGCACGCCGATCACCCCGGTGCGGGTTTCCATGGTCGCCGGCTTCACCGCTGTCTCCATGCCCACGAAACTGGTATTGGGAAACTCCGCCCGAAGGCTGTGGAGGGCGGCCGCCGACGCCGTATTGCAGGCGATGACGACTGTCTGGGCACCTTTCTCGATCAAACGACCGGAGATGTCCGCGGAGATGTCGGCGACCTCTTTCAGCGACCGCGTTCCGTAAGGAGCCCTGGCATGGTCGGCTACATAGACGATGTCGACCGCGGGAAGCAGCCGTCGGACCTGGATCAATACGCCGAGCCCGCCGATACCGGAGTCGAATATTCCTATCACTGGTGGGTCACTGAGGGATGAATCACCCCGTCGGGGCAGTGGTACCGTCGCACGATTCCTGGTGAAAGGCGTGCCTTGGAGGTCAATAACTCGGTTGCAGTGGTCACGGGTGGGGCTTCCGGCCTCGGTTTTGCCACCGCGCAGCGACTGGCAGCAAACGGTGCTTCGGTGGTCCTGGTGGATCTGAACGATGAGGCGGGCGTCGAGGCTGCCTCAAAGATTGGTACCAACTCGAGATTCATACAGTGCGACGTCCGTAACCCGGGCGCGGTTGAGAGTGCGATCACCGGAGCGTACGAGACTTTCGGAAGGATCGACGTGCTGGTGAACGCCGCAGGGGTGGGGACGGCGGGGCGTGTGGTTGGTCGGGACGGGTCCCTTTTCGACCTCGACCTGTTCAAGTTCACCATCGACGTCAACCTCATCGGCATGTTCGACGTCTTGAGGCATGTCGCCGGTCGGATGGCCGGGAACGAACCGAATTCTGCCGGCGAGAGGGGTGTAATCGTCAATGTCGCCTCCATCGCGGCTTTCGAGGGCCAGGTTGGCCAAGCTGCCTACAGCGCATCGAAAGGCGGCGTGGTCGGGATGACACTTCCGATAGCCAGGGAGCTGGCCGATCTGGGGATTCGCGTTATGGCGGTAGCGCCAGGTGTTTTCGCAACAAACATCCTGTCGATGCTGCCCGACAAGGCGATCACAGAGCTGGAAAACAGGAGCGTCTTTCCCAAGAGGCTGGGGGATCCTGAGGAGTTCGCCCAACTGGTCCAGTCCATCGTGGAGAATCCGTACCTCAACGGCGAGACTATCCGCATCGATGCAGCAACTCGTTTGCCACCCAGGTAATCGGGCGTCAGGTTGAGGCAATCCCGTCGAGGCTTTCGGGGTTCTCGAGACCGGACAGATCTCCCGGCTCCTCACCGACGGCGAGAGATTTCACTACACGCCGCATTATCTTGGCTGACCTCGTCCTGGGGAGGTCGTCCACCCACTTGATCGTCTTGGGTCGAAAGGCCTTGCCCATGGCGTCGGCAACGGTCCTCTCAACGGTCTGAGTGAGTTCGGGTCCCGGCTCGACACCCGGAGCCGCCACCACAAAGAGGGCAATCGCCTCGCCCTTGATCTCGTCGGGCACCCCGACAGCGGCGGCCATGACTACCTCTTCGAGGGCCACGACAGCCGATTCGATTTCTGCTGGCCCGATCCGCTTGCCCGCAATGTTCATGGTGTCGTCGGACCGACCGTGTAGAAACCAGAACCCGTCCGCATCGATCGACGCCCAGTCGCCGTGGACCCAGGTGTCCTCGAATCGCGACCAGTACGTGGCGATGTATCTCTCCGACTCGCCCCAGAATCCACGGGTCATTCCCGGCCATGAGCCCCTGACCACCAGCTCGCCTACCTCGGTCCTTGTCGGGTTTCCTTCGCTGTCGTAGACGTCGGCGTCGATTCCGAGTGACGGTGAGCCGAGAGCAGTCGGTTTGATGCCCTGCAATAGATTGACCGAGAGCAGGCAGGCTCCGATCTCCGTGCCGCCGGAGATGTTGACGATCGGGCGCCTCTCCTCACCCACCTCCTTGAACAGCCACCACCAGGGATCAGGGTTCCACGGCTCCCCGGTAGACCCGAACGATCGGAGCCTGGAGAGATCGTGCTTGCGGGCCTGTTCCGCTCCGTGAGGCTGGAGGGCACGAACCAGTGTGGGCGACAGTCCGAGGAAGGTGACACCGAGCTCGGACGCCACCTGCCAGATCCGATCTGGGCCCGGGTAGTCGGGAGCACCATCGAAGGTGGCAATGGCGGCGCCGTTGGCCAACCCGGCTATCACCATCCAGGGGCCCATGATCCACCCCATGTCCGTGGCCCACATCAGAACATCGTCGCGGTGCAGATCAGCCTGAAAGGCTCCTTCCTGGGCGATCTTGACCGTCAGGCCGGCCTGAACATGGACGGCTCCCTTGGGTCTTCCGGTGGTGCCGGACGTGTAGGCGATGAGAACCGGGTCCTCGGAGCCGGTCGCTACGGGTGCCACCGGCTTCGCCTCAGGCACGATTTCGTGCCACCACACATCCCTTTCTCCCAGGATGGGTGTCGTGGCGCGGTCGGTGTAGTCGACCACGAGGAGCCGGTCGATTCCGCCCGCAGCCTCTACGGCCGAATCGGCGACTTCCTTCATTTCGACCAGCCTGCCCCGTCTCACGAACCCGTTGGCACAGATCAGGACCTTTGGCCTCGGGTCGACCAACCGTGCGGCGACGGCATCGGCGCCATATCCGGAGAAGACTGGGATGAAAATCGCTCCGAGACGGGCCACAGCCAGCAAGGCAGTCACAGCCTCCTGCCCGATCGGTAGGTAAACGGCCACAGCATCGCCCCGATCGACGCCCAGAGCGCGTAGGGCGCCCGCAGTCTTCGAGACTTCGCTGCGAAGTCGGCCGAAATTCAACTCCCGAGTCTCGCCGGTCTCCTTCTGCGATCTCAGGGCGACTCGATCCGGGTCGTCGTCGGCCCAGCGATCGACGCAAGCCTGGCTGAGGTTGAATTGGCCTCCTACGAACCATGTCGCCCACTGGTGGCCCCGCGAAGTGTCTCGAACCGCCCGCCATTTCCTCATGAAGGGGATATTGAGGAAGTCGACCACGTCGCCCCAGAACCACTCTGGGTCGCTGGCAGCGCGGTCTGACAGCTCTTGGTAGGTCGTGATGCCGTGACGACGCATGAATGCTGCCGTGTTGGTCGCGGCTGCTCTTTTCTCATCGGGTCGCCAGACGATCTCGAAACTCTCCACATTCCCTCCTGGACCTGGCGGAGATTAGGAGCCCGCTGAACAATGCGTGTCACTCATCTCAACGGCATTAATCAGCAGACTCCTGGAGATCCGCTGGATCTGACGCCCGGATGCCTACCGTGAAAACTGTCATGCCCACGGAAGCCGAATCCCGTGACAACCAGCGCTTTATGCGCCGCACCCTGGTGGTGGCTGGAGTGCTTTTGGCCTTGGGCGGTCTCATCTGGTTTGCCGGTCAGATCAGCGGGGTCCTCTTCATGGTCTTCGTCGCGATCTTCGTCGCGGTTGCCATGGAACCCCCGGTGCATCTCCTTGCGAAAAGGGGGTGGAGAAGAGGCCCGGCAACCGCGCTCGTATTCCTTGGCGCAGCAGTTTTGGCTGTCGGTTTCTTTGTCGCGTTGGCACCGCTGCTGATAGACCAGGTCGGCCAGATAATTGCCAGCATCCCCGGATACGTAGAGAGCGTCCTCGAATTCCTCTCCAACACCTTTGGTATCGAGCTCGGTCCTGAGGTCGGTGCCGACATCGAGAACGAAGCAAGCGCGCTCTCGGAATGGTTGGCCGGAAACGCCGGAGGCGTCGCCGGCGGACTCGCGGCCCTGGCCGGGGCAATCGGCGGTTTCTTCATCTTTGCCAGCACCGTGGCCATCTTCTCTTTCTACATGGTGGCCGAGTTGCCCCAGCTCCAGCGGACCGTTCTCACCTTCATGCCCGAGCACCGGCAGAGGGAAGCGCTTCATATCTGGGACGTTGCCGTGGAGAAGATGGGTGGGTACATCTACTCCAGACTGATCCTCGCCTTCATTGGCGGGTCGATCGCCGCTGCGTTCCTGGCGTTTCTCGACGTCCCCTTCGCCCTTTCCCTGGGTATCTGGATCGGCGTTCTCAGCCAGTTCATCCCGGTGGTTGGCACCTATCTGGCGCTGATCCTCCCTGCCATCGTTGCTCTGTCGTCTAATGGGACAACCACGATGATCTGGGTCATCATCTTCTTCGTCGCCTATCAGCAGGTCGAGAATCTGTTGCTTTCGCCAAGGATCACCAAACGGACCATGTCGATTCATCCGGCGGTCTCGATCGCAGCCATCATCATCGGCGGGCAGCTCATGGGTGCCATCGGTATCATCCTCGCCCTTCCGATGGCTGGAATCATCCAGGCCTTGATCTCAGAGTCGTCTAGGAGACACGAGCTTTTTCTGGATGCGGAGTCACCTCCGGAGGATTCTGTCGAGCCGGCCTAGGATCCACTGAAATGGGCCCGCTAGAGGGGGTTCGCGTCATCGAACTGGCCGGTCTGGGACCTGCTCCTTTCTGCGGGATGGTGCTGGCTGATCTCGGCGCCGAAGTAATCCGCGTCGACCGCGTCTCAGATGTGATCGGGAGTCCCACGGCGACCACCAGGTTTGATCTCCACAACCGGGGCAAGCTGTCGATCGGGGTCGATCTGAAGCACGAGGGGGGAAGGCAAGTGCTCCTCGACCTCGCCGCTAGGGCCGATGCCCTTATCGAGGGGTTCCGGCCGGGGGTAACCGAGCGTCTCCAACTGGGCCCGGCAGAATGCCTGGCCAGGAACGCCCGTCTCGTCTATGGGAGGATGACAGGTTGGGGCCAAGAAGGGCCTCTGGCCAAGAGTGCCGGACATGACATCGACTACATAGCCCTATCGGGAGCGCTCCACGCCACCGGCCCGGCCGACTCTCCGATTCCGCCCCTCAATCTGGTCGGGGATTACGGCGGGGGCGGGATGCTCCTCGCCGTTGGAGTTCTCGCAGCCATCATCCAGGTCGGATCAACCGGCAAAGGGCAGGTCGTCGACGCCGCAATGGTTGACGGCTCGGCGCTTCTGACGACTGCCACGCACGGATTCTTGGCCGAAGGCAGCTGGGTCGACCGGCGGGAGTCGAACCTCCTCGATGGGGGCGCTCCCTTCTATTCGGTGTACGAGACGTCAGACGGACGACATATGGCGGTGGGCGCCCTCGAGCCACAGTTCTTTGGTGAGTTGCTCGATGGGCTTGGCATCGATCCTGTAGCCGTAGGCGACCAAACCGACCGATCCGGCTGGCCCAGATTGCGCTCCGTGTTCGAGGAGACGTTCAAGACCCGAACCCGCCAGGAGTGGGAGGACATGTTTGAAGGACGAGACGCTTGTGTCGCTCCCGTGCTCTCTCTATCCGAGGCGCCTTTGCACCCTCACAACTCGCACAGAGGTACGTTTGTCACCGTTGATGGCGTGATTCAGCCTGCCAAGGCACCTCGCTTCTCCGCCACCAAGCGGGAGCACCCCACGCCTCCCAGCTTCCCCGGGAGCGACACCGATCGCGTGCTTGCCTCACTGGGCTATAGCCAGGAGCAGATCGGTATGCTCCGGGCCAAAGCAGCCGTCGCCTGACGTTCCGGAGGAGTCATGACCGAACAAGCCGTCCTTGACGAAAGTGCCGCCATCGATGCCGTAGTCGAAGGCAAGACGATTATCGACTTCTTCAACCGGAACGCGGAGCGGTATGGGGACCAGCCGGCGATCCACTGGAAGGATGGCGACTGGCAGCACATCACCTGGAAGCAGTACCACCAGGTAGTCTACGAGGCGGCTGCCGGGCTCCAGGCCCTGGGAGTGGGCGACGGTGAGTTCGTTGCGATCATGGCCGGCAATCGACCCGAGCACGTCATCGCCGACTACGCCGCAGTTCATGCCGGAGCGACGGGGGTAACCATCTACTCGACGCTTCAGGCCGGTCAGGTCCAGTACATCGCCGACAACTGCAAGGCAACAGTGGCGATCCTCGAGGACCTCGATCTCATGAAACGATGGGATGAGATCCGGGCCGAGCTTCCCAACCTTCGCTATGTGGTCCTGATGACGGGCGCCGAGAACTACGAGACCGCCGACTGGGTGCTGAGCTGGGACGAGCTGCTCGTCCGGGGCAAGAAAAGGCTCAGCGAAGACCCCGAGACCGTGGCCCGATCTGTGTCGGCCATCGACCCCGATGGACTGGCAACCTTGATCTACACGTCGGGCACAACAGGCACTCCCAAGGGCGTGATGATCACCCATCGCAACGTGGTCTGGACCGCCGAGTCGATCCGCCGCGCTGCAAACATCCGTCCCGGGCCGCGTATGGTGTCCTACCTCCCCCTTGCGCATATCGCGGAGCGTCTCGCCACCCATTACGTCGCGACCTATCTTGCGGGCCAGGTTTGGTTCTGCCCCAATATCTCCGGCGTTCTGGAGTACCTCCAGGTTGCCCGACCCACCCTCTTCGTTGGAGTGCCCCGGGTCTTTGAGAAGTTCCATGCTCGCCTCATGGCGCGGTTTGGGCAGGCCGAGGGCATCAAGAAGACCATTCTCGACCGGGCTTTGGCGGCAAACGAGAAGCGGGTCGAAGCCGAGTCTGAGGGCAAGTCGGGTCCGATGACCGCGGGCATTCTCGACAAGATCGCCCTTTCAAAGGTTCGTGAGGGGCTGGGGATGGATGCCGTCGAGGTAGCCATAACGGCTGCGGCACCGATCGACGCCGACCTGGTGAAGTTCTTCCACACCATCGGCATCCCCTTGCATGAGATCTATGGGCTGTCGGAGACCTCGGGCCCGGCCACTGTGACCGTGATGGGCCCGATGCGTTTCGGTTCGGTGGGCCAGGCCTTGCCCGGGGTCGAGTTGAAGACCGCCGAAGACGACGAGCTGCTGATCCGGGGTGGCGTGATCACCGATGGCTACTTCAAGCTCGACGATGCCACCAGGGAATCGTTCCACAGCGACGGTTGGTTCCACAGTGGAGACCTGGCCCGGATCGATGACGACGGCTATGTCTGGATCATCGGTCGCAAGAAGGAGATCATCATCACGGCGGCCGGGAAGAACATCGCTCCGGCCAAGCTCGAGGTCGCGCTGGGCAATCACCCCCTCATCTCCAAGGCTGCCATGGTCGGCGACAGGAGGAAGTTCCTCACCATGATCATCGCTCTCGACGCGGAAGAGGCGCCGGATTGGGCCGAGGCTCATGGTCTCGAATACGCCGATCTGGCGAGCTTCTCCCGGCTTCCTGAGGTGAAGTCGGAGGTGGAGCAGGCAATAGAGGCGGCCAATGCCAAGGTGGCACGGGTGGAGCAGGTCAAGAAGTGGGTCATCGTCCCTGATGACTGGACCCCCGAATCCGGTGAAGTCACACCGTCGCTGAAACTCAAGCGGCAGGTCGTGCTGGAGAAGTACTCCGAGGAGATCGAAGCCCTCTACTCCGGCGTGTAGGGGGACCAGGCAGGCAAATGAAGCGAACCCTCTACGAGGCGGATCACGAGCTGTATCGAGCCTCGGTTCACGAGTTCGTGGACCGCGAGGTCTCCCCGAATGTGGCCAAGTGGGAGACCGAGGGGAAGATCGATAAGGCCATGTTTCACAAGGCCGGAGATGCCGGGTTGTTGGGAATGGCGATTCCGGTCGAGCACGGCGGAGGGGGAGTGGACGACTTCCGGTTCAACGCTGTTGTGGTTGAGGAGCTGATCTACGGGGATGCTTTCGCTTCCGGTCTTGCGATCACGCTCCACAACGACGTCGTTACCCCGTACTTCACCAAGCTGTCCAATGAGGAGCAGGCGACCCGATGGTTGCCCGGTATCGCCTCGGGCGCGCTGATGACGGCGATCGCCATGACCGAGCCCGGTGCGGGCTCGGATCTCGCTGGGATCAAGACGACCGCCATCCGCGACGGTGATCACTACATCGTCAACGGTTCGAAGACATTCGTCACGAACGGAATCAACTCCGACCTGATAGTCACCGCGGTCAAGACCGATCCGTCCCAGCGCCACTCCGGGATGAGCCTCCTGGTGGTTGAGGACGGTATGGAGGGCTTCACCCGCGGTCGCAACCTCGAGAAGATCGGGCTTCATTCCCAGGACACTGCCGAGCTGTTCTTCGACGATGTTTATGTGCCTGTGGAGAACCTTCTGGGAGACGAGGGCCGTGGGTTCGTCCATATTGTCGAGAATCTTCCCCAGGAGCGGCTGTCGCTCGCGGTCGGATCGATTGCGCATGCGCAGGTGGCCTTCGACTGGACTCTGGAGTACGTCAAGGAGCGGCAAGCGTTCGGCCAGCCGATCGGTTCGTTTCAGACTGTCAAGCACCTGATGGCGGAAATGAGGACAGAGCTCGATATCGGGCAGTCCTACGTGGACAACCAGATCGTCGTCCATAACGCCGGAGAGTTGAGCGCGGAGGAGGCCGCCAAGGCCAAGTGGTGGGTTACCGAACTCGAGAATCGTGTAATCGACCGCTGTCTTCAGTTCTTTGGGGGATGGGGTTACATGGAGGAATATCCGATCGCCCGTGCCTTCAGGGACGCCAGGGTGCAGACCATCTACGGCGGGACGACCGAGATCATGAAGGAGATCATCGGTCGGTCGTTGGGTCTCTAGTGCCCTGTCGGTGCTGGTCGGGGCGTTAGTGAAGGAAGAGAGATGAGTGAACCAATCACGTTTGATGGTCGCGTCGCGGTAATCACCGGAGCGGGGGGCGGGCTCGGCCGCGAGTACGCCCTCGAGTTCGCCCGTCGAGGCGCTCGCGTTGTGGTCAACGACCTGGGCGGCGCCGTCGACGGGAGCGGGGAATCTACGTCGGCCGCAGACGTCGTGGTCGAAGAGATCACGTCGACAGGCGGCGAGGCGGCGGCCAATTACGACTCGGTGTCTACCAGAGAGGGAGCCGAGGCCATCATCCAGAAGGCCCTCGATGCCTTCGGGACGGTCGACATCGTGGTCAACAACGCCGGAATCCTACGCGACAAGTCATTTGCCAACATGACACTCGATGAGGTCGAGGTGGTCCTGGATGTTCATCTCAGGGGAGCGTTCTTCGTTTCCCACCCGGCCTTTCGAGTCATGAAGGAAAAGGGCTATGGACGGTTTGTTCATACGTCATCAGCGGCTGGGATCTTCGGGAACTTCGGCCAGGCCAACTACGGGGCCGCCAAGGCCGGCCTGTTGGGGCTCTCCAACGTCCTCGCCATCGAAGGGATGAAGTACAACATCAAGTCGAACGTGATCGCCCCGATCGCACGCACCAGGATGACCGAGGACATCCTGGGCCCGCTGGTTGATCTCGTGGATCCCAAGCAGGTGATGCCGATGGTCGTTTATCTCTGCTCTGAGACCAACGAGTACACGCACGAGATCTTCTCGGTGGGCGGCGGCCGCTATGCGCGGATCTTCATCGGTACCAACAGCGGTTGGTTTGCCGGCCAGGGTGAGGTTCCCAGCGTGGAAGAGCTCGCCGACAACCTGGATGCCGTTCGTGATCTGTCGGATTACGTGATCCCCGGCAACCTGGCCGAGGAGATCGTGCTCATCGGCCAGATGATGTCGGGCTGAACCAATGCCTATCGACATCGAGAAGGCACTTGGCGCCACCCTGGAGGGGCCGGTTTATTCCTGGACCGATGACGACGTGATCCTCTATCACCTTGGCATCGGAGCCGGATCGGATCCGGTCGACCCCGACGAGCTTCGATATGTGTACGAGGGCGACCTCCAGGTATTGCCCACCTACGCGACGATCCCGCCATTCGAGATGATGATGAGTTTCGCCTTCGTGGACGGGCTGGACATCAACCTGGCCCAGGTTCTACACGGCGAGCAGGAGACGATCCTCCATGATCGAATCCCGACAAGCGGGGCGGTGACCAACGAGGGGACCGTCACCAACATATTCGATAAGGGCAAGGGCGCATTGGTCGTGATGGAGATCGTCTCTCGTCTCGAGAGCACGGGAGAGCCGTTGTTCACCAACCGGTCGTCGATCTACATCAAGGGCGAAGGGGGATTTGGCGGCGACAGCGGTCCCTCGACATCCATCGAAATCCCAGATCGGGAGCCGGAGCACGTCGTCCAGTCGGCGACGCTGCCCCAGCAGGCGCTGCTCTACCGTATCTCCTCGGGGGACAAGAACCCGCTCCATGCCGACCCGGGGTTTGCCGCATTCGCCGGATATGAGCGTCCCATCCTGCATGGGCTTTGTACCTATGGGATCGTCGCCAAGGCGGTCGCAGACAGCGTCTTTGAAGGTCAAGCCGGCGATATCGCCTCCTATCGGAGCCGGTTCTCGGGCCATGTGTTCCCGGGGGAGACGATCGTGTCCCGAATCTGGGACGAGGGGGATCGCGTTCTCGTGGTGGCGGAAACCCAGGAGCGTGGTCTGCCGGTCATCACGAATGCGGTGATTACGCGGCGATAGCAAGGCTCTCGGGCGATAGCAAGGCTCTCGCCTTCGGCAGTACTAGGCGACGATCTCGCCTTTAGGCGACGATCTCGCCTTTAGGCGACGATCTCGACCGGTGTCCCGATCGGAATCCTCTCGTGCAGTTGGGTGATGACGTCGTTGGGCAGTCTGATACAACCGAGCGAAGCCGCTTGGCCAACTGAGCTCGGGCGATTCGTCCCGTGAATCCCGATGATGCCGTCGCCACCGTTGTACTCGGTGATCGTGTCCGATCGCGCGGATAGGCCGAAGGCGTGGGGGCCCCATGGGCTGTTTGGATCTGCCAGCGTCACAGTGTCGGTGACGAAGAAACTGCCGGTTGGCGTCGGGTTGCGGTTGGTGCCAATTGCGATGGCCGTTTCCAGAACGACCTCCTCATTCTCGAAGTAGATGAGACTTCGCTCTGAGAGGTTGATTACGACCCGTCCTTCGACGACGAACATCGACATCTCGCTGGTGTCGATCCACCCCGTCGCATCGTTGGGGCGAACAGGGAGGAGAACCTCTGCCCAACCGTCGATGGGCCCCTGCACGATGCTGAGCACCGTCACGGTCCCCAAGATCGTCTCTGCGGGGAGCACATGAATGGGGGTTGTGTCCCCCGGGCTCTCATACACCTCTACTTCACCCGAGGCCATTGCCACGAGGGTCGTTCCCTCAGGAACGGTCATTGCGCTGAGCCCTTGAAAGATCGGCCGGTCGTCCGGGACGGACTCGACTTCGACTTCGACCGGGAAACTGGTCGACGTCGACGTCGTCGTCGGGGCAGGCGGCGATGTGGTGGTGGTCGTGCCGGGGCTCGCGACCGGTTCACCGCCACAGGCGGCGACCAGGAAGACCAGAAGAACGAGGACTCGGGATGGTCGTATCACCATCCAACAATATCGGCCTCGCACTGCGGAACTGTCGCATTGTTTAGCCTCGTCTGATGCATCGAGTATTTGTCTGCAACGAGATCCCAGAACCGATCGTTGAGCCGCTGTCTGATATTGCTGAACTCTCGATCTGGCCGGGACCAGGGCCCATCCCTCGTCACAGGCTTGTTCGCGAGGTGGCCGGCTGTGATGGGATACTCACAATGCTCACGACCCCGGTCGATGCCGGGGTGTTGGCGGCTTCACCCGAGCTTCGGGTTGTCTCGCAGATGGCCGTTGGGGTCGACAACATCGATCTTGTCGCGTGTGCGGCGCGGCGCATTCAGGTTGGGCACACTCCGGGTGTTCTCACCAACGCAGTCGCCGACACGGCCTTTGCCTTGTTGGCATCCGTGGCACGTCGTTTGCCCGAGGGCGCAGCCGTCGTCAGGGAGGGCAGATGGGGGCCATGGGACCCCTGGGAGATGTTGGGCCGTGAGTTGTACCAGATGACCATCGGGATCGTGGGCATGGGGCGAATCGGCACGGCTGTGGCCAAGCGGGCGGCGGGATTCGAGATGAGGGTGCTTTATGCCGCGCCTTCCGAGAAGAACGTTGCAGGGTCGGAGAGGGTCGAGATGGACGAACTGCTGGCTCGGTCCGATGCTGTGGTGCTCGCGGCTCCTCTTGTCGACGACACCTATCACCTGATCGATGCCGAAGCCCTCGGTCTGATGCGTCCCGAGGCGTACCTCGTCAACGTCGCCAGGGGAGGGCTGATCGACACCGATGCCCTTGTGTCTGCCCTCGAGTCTGGTGGGATCGCCGGAGCGGCTCTCGATGTGACCGAGCCGGAACCGCTGCCGTCTGATCACCCGCTGCTTGGTCTTTCCAACTGTCTTGTCGTGCCCCACATCGGGAGTGCATCCACTCGGGCGAGGGCGGACATGGCTGCCCTTGCAGTCGAGAATCTCATAGCCGGCTTGCTCGGAAGGCCGATGCCCGCTGCCTACCCGCTTCGTGAGTAGCCCAGTGGCCGATTACCCTGCCGCCTTCACTTCAGAGGGGTGAGAGAAGCCAGATGTTCACGTTGCCCGCAGCCGCGACTGTTGAGAGAAACCCGAGTCAGTCGCGACTGCGCGAAATGGCACTTGACGTGATGCCCCGCGTTACCGAGACCGAGTTCAACAACCTGAATTATCAGGCCGAGGTAACGGCCCGTCTCAAGAACTCCACGTTCTTCGTTGCAGAGGATGAGATCCATCAGAACCGGATCTCACGCGAAGAGGCCGATCGTTGGTCCAGGCTTCAGGACGAGCACATCGCCCAACGGGACATGATTCTCATCGAGGGCTACATCGGCCCGGATGTCGACTTCCGTACCGGTTGCCGGCTTTTCATCGAGGCTTCGCAGCCAAATATCGCTGCCATGCAGCAGCAGCTGTATTTCCCCCCCGGCAACGATTTCACCCCTGAGTTCACCGTCATCTACACGCCGACACTTCCGGCTCCCGACAAACCCGACGATCGGCTGATCATCGTCGACCACGACAAGTGGGTGACTCGAGTGTTTGGCTCCGACTACTTCGGTGAGTCGAAGATGGGCGGTCTGCGGATGTGGAACAAGGTCGTCTACGACCGTGGGGGCCTGGCCCTCCATGCCGGGCTCAAGACCTATCCCGCCGAGTCGACCCGCAGCGGGGTTGAGGAGTCGATGCTCATCATCGGGTTGTCCGGCACCGGCAAGACCACCACAACGTTTCGCCAGCAGGCCGGTTCGCTGCCGGTTCAGGACGACTTCGTCGCACTGATGCCTGGTGGAGGGGTCTTCACCACCGAGGCGGGCTGTTTTGCCAAGACGTTCGGACTCGATCCCGATGACGAGCCCACGATTTACGGCGGCACCGCCCGGCCTGACGCCTGGCTCGAGAATGTCTCGGTCGATGGCAGCGGCCGTGTGGACTTCTTCGACACCGATTACACGGCAAATGGGAGATCTACCTTTCCCCTCGCCAACATTCGTCATCGTGACCCAAGTGACGTGCCACCCGCCCGATACTTGCTGATCCTGAACCGCTCGGACCACATCATCCCCGGAGTCGCCAGGCTCAAGGCTGCCCAGATCCCGGCCTACTTCATGCTGGGCGAGACCAAAGGAACGTCTGCCGGCGGAGCTGCCGAGGAGGGCAAGAGCCTGCGGGTGCCGGGCACCAACCCTTTCTTTTTCAACGATGACGCCTGGCAGGGAAACCGGCTTCTGGAGCTCCTCGAAGCCACTCCTGATCTGGAAGCCTTCGTCCTCAACACCGGCCGCGTTGGCGGTGAAGGCGAAGGGTCGAAGAAGGTTCGGATTCGGGATACCTCGGCGATGGTTCAGGGAATCGTCGAGGGGACCATCGATTGGGTGAATGACCCTGATTTTGGTTACGACATCGCGGTTTCGGTGCCGGGAATCGACGATAACGAGCTGCTCCAACCCCTTCGACTCTATGAGCGACAGGATCGGGGCGAGGGGTATCGGGATCGTGTCGAACGCCTCAAGGAGGAGCGGGACAGCTACCTAGCGGGTTTCACCGCGCTGGATCCAGCGATTGGAACCGGGCTCTACGGCTGAAACCCGAACGGAAGCACGACCATGAGACATCCCGAGGCGACGCGAATATCGGCGACCGGCGACGTCATCACATTGCTCACCCCTCGGGTCTCACCGTAGAGAAGAGTCTCATCGGTGAGATTCCACTTGAGGCCCTTGGTCGTGATTCCTGATGCGGCTTCAGCAGCAGGAATCAGGCTCAGGATTGATCCGATGTCGCCGTGGAGGATCCGTCTCCCCCTGACAACGTGAGCCCGGCTCCGGCTTGACAGCCAGTCGAGCTCGTCGATCCGCTCCCAACGGCGAGAACAAAGGAGCGCTGCCGTCGCCAACTCGTGGTCATGTCGACCGCCGGCGCCACTGACGACAACCAGTCTTGACGGGTCCTCCCTGATTGCCAGTTCGAGCGCCAGTTCGAGATCGGTCTGGTCCTTGTCGGCGGGATGCCTCTCCACGATCACATGGTCGGGGATCGAAGTCGCCGCTATCGAGTCGAGGTCACCGACCAGGACATCCACGCCGAATCCGAGCTCGGCAGCCGAGTCGTATCCGCCGTCGGCGGCGATGATCAGATCAGCCGCGGGCAGGTCGTCGACGATCTCGGGTCCTGGTGGGTCGCCGCCGGTGAACATGAGGATCGTTTCGATGGCCAAATGACAAAATCGTCTTACACGCGTTGGCGCGGGTAAGAAGTGACCCTCAAGTAGAGCTTTAAGGTAGGTTTTACCTGGTGGTGGATGAAGATGTGGGCCACCGGCAGAATGGCTGGGACCCTCATGAGATTTCAACTTCTACCAGGTCACGCGCCGAGATGAGGCTCTTGGTGACCTCTTCAGGACTGTCGGCGCGGGCGAAAACGAAGCCGAGGTAGCGATCTCCGACGGGAGGCGGATCGATCCGGTTGCCTGGTGTGACGGTGATGTCTATCCCGGTGACACCGGGGATCTCGCGAAGCGCATCGATGTTGCTCACTTGACCGAATACGCCGCCGCGTGGGATCGGGATCATCAAGACTCCGGTGGCTATCGGCTCCCGCTTGAGTTCGGGCTTGTCGAGGCCGAGGGTGTTTCTCAGGATCAGGGTCTCGAGGCTGGTCCCCATGAGACCGAAGTTCAGACTCTGCGAGCAGAGGCCTCCGATCGACCGGGCGGCTACCTCGATGATGCTGACTCGATCTTGGTCGACTTTCATCTCTACGTGCACCGGCCCGTGCTCTATGCCGATGGCCCGGAGGGCACTGGAGGCAACCCTCTCGGATTCGGCTTGGCGATCCGGGCTCAGCCGCGATGGGGTTACCAAAATGGTCTCTTGGAACATCGGTCCCTCGCTGGCCCCGGGCTTGTCGAAGATGGCCAGCGTCGTGAGCTCTCCGTCGGTGACAATCCCTTCCAGGGCTATTTCGTCTCCTGAGATGAACTCCTCGATCAGGAGCGGTGCGTCGGCCCCGACAATCCCGCGCACCTCCTTGGTCCTGACTTCTAGTTCTTCGATGTTGTCGGCCCGGATCACACCCTGGCCGGCCGATCGATCGAGAGGCTTGATGATGACGGGGAAGGTGAGTCCGATTACGGCGTCACCAGGGGGAGCATTCGGGCTCAACTCGCTGAATCGAGGCTGGGGGATCTCGGCGATCTCCATCAGATTGCGCTGGGCACCCTTGTCGCGGGTAGCCGCGGCGGGCTCGGGACCGTTGCCGAGAAGGCCCAGCTTCTCCGATGCCAGGGCGGCGACCACCACACCCGCGTCATCGGCAGCCACCACACCGTCTATCTCCATGCGATCGCCCAGGGCGATGATCGCCTCAGATGCCCCATCGGGGTCGGAACAGTCGATCTGAAGGTATCGGTCTCCCATGTCGAGCGGCGGAGGGTTCTCGGACGCGACGATGAGATCGACGCCAAGACTTTCGGCGGCTTTGACGAAGTCGGTGGCCCGATAGGTCGTGCTGGGGAGGATGACTACGGCGGTCGGCATTGGGTTGGTCCAAAGGGTCGGTTACCATCCTTGCAGATGTCCGAACCCACGGTTTTGAGTATTGCGCCCGATGCGCTCGATATGGTCCGCAAGCTGCGCGATCAGGAACCCGGCGACGACGAGTTTGCCCTGTCCATCGAGGTGACAGGTTTCAGCGGGCCCCAGTTCACCTATGAGCTGGCCTTCGTAGCCCTGGCCGACAAGAAGGAGGGTTGGGTCGAGGAGCGCTACGAGGGACTTGCCATCATCTTTCCGGCGGAGGACGCAGAGAAGCTGGAAGGCTCCTCGTTGGACCTGACCGAAGAGGGCCTGGCGATGAACAATCCGAACAGCCCGGCTCCTCCCGAGATGTCGGCGCCCAGTGGCGACTTGACGGGTCCTCTGGTCGAACGAGTGGAGCAGGTTCTCACCCAACAAGTGAACCCGGCGATCGCCGCACATGGCGGGGGTGCGGAACTGGTCTCTGTCGATGGGACCATCGCCTATCTGCGGCTCTCCGGCGGATGTCAGGGTTGTGGGCTGGCGGAGGTGACCCTGAAGCAGGGCATCGAGAAGATCATTCTCGAGTCGATCCCTGACTTGACCCAGGTGGTCGACGTGACCGACCACGCCTCCGGGGACAATCCCTACTACGAGAGTCAGAAGAAGTAGCACTCCGGGAGATGCCTCCCGTCTTCACTCGCGAGTACCTCGAGTCCTTTCGCGACAAGACGGTTCCCGACCTGATCGGATCCGATACCCGGTTGCTCTTCGTGGGAATCAATCCCGGCCTTTGGACCGCCGCGACGGGGACTCACTTCTGTCATCCGTCCAACCGCTTCTATCCGGCGCTGCGCGAGGCAGGTCTGATTGAGTTGGAGGTAGACACTTCTGTTGGGATGTCCGATGACCAGCGAGCCGAGTTCACCGGAAAAGGCATGGGAATCACCAACCTCGTCTCCCGGGCGACCGTGAGGGCCTCGGAGCTCACTGAGACCGAACTGGTCGTCGGCTGTACTCGCCTGAGAGCGTTGGTTGAACAGCTTCATCCGGTGGTGGTCGCCGTTGCCGGGGTGACCGCCTACCGGACGGCCTTTGGAGAACCTCTCGCATCTCTGGGTCTCCAGCGCCAGCCCCTCGCTGGTTCGGAGTTGTGGGTGATCCCCAACCCAAGTGGTCTCAATGCCCACGAGACTGTCGAGTCGCTGGCGCGATGGCACACGGACGTGGCAGACGCCGCCGGGGTCAAATGAGCGAGCCAACTCCGAGACAGGTCCTCTACTCGCTTGTGGCCGGGGGCTTTCTCGTTGTGATCGCCGTCCTGATCGTGGGAGGAGCCGTTGCCGGACTGGTGCCCGCGTGGTGGACCGCAACCATGTCCATCCTTCTTGTTGTGATCGGTGCCTGGTCCTTTCTCAACTGGCGGAGGACAGCGCCCGTTCTCCTGATGGCGATCGGTCTGTTCCTCTTGTGGGCGATCGGGACGTTGATAACCGCCTGATCAGCCCTGCCAGACGTCCGCGTCGGGGAAGAAGGCGTGCCAGGCAAACCAGAACTCGTTGCGGTGTGGTAGTAGTTCCAGCGCCTCACCGGCGAGCTCGCCTTCGAGCGCCTTGCCCAGAATCGACCAGGTGGTTCCGGTCTCGATGTCACGAAACTCGATGTCGCCTATCACCTCGAAGGTCAGAGTCTGGCCGCCGACCACAGGTGAGTAGGCGATGCCGGTGCCGATGCCTTGCGCCTCTGAGATCCGGGAGGAATCCAGCGCATCGGCGGTGTCGCTCGCACCCCAGAACACCACGACTGGCTGGTTCGCCACTATGTCATTCACCACTTTAACTTTCTCGATTTCGGAAAACGGGTAGGCCTTGGATGCCTCGTCCAGTGTCACCCCGACCACGCGCTCCAATGCCGGGTAGCGGTCGTCGAGCTCGCCCCTGAAGAACGGGTAAGGCGCCGGTCGTGACGAGTACCCCGTATAGGGGTTCGTGCCGTACCTGATCCCGAACCCCTGGTCTTCGCTCATCGCCTGGCCATCTGGGTAGGCAACCGCAAAGTCGGCCCATCTGACGATGGCGGATCCGATCGTCTGGAGTTGTTCACCGGCGTAAGTGCCGACGATCCCTCGGCCGGTTATCTGCTGCCACAGAGAGGTGGTCGCGTCGTCCCACATCACCAGATCGGAGTTCCTGAGGAGCCCGGAGACACCAAGTCGCAGAATCTGGCCCTCGAACCGACGGTCGAACACGATGCCGGTATTGCAGAGCGGGCAATAGGTGACAGCAACGGGTATCCCGCCGACCTCGTCGTTGGCGATCTCGTGCCGGGTGAGGACGGCGAGCGGGTAGAAGCGGGCGTCCCCGTCGATCTCGAGAGCCAAGCCGGGGTCCTGGTCGGTCAGCCAGGTTGTTTCGGCGACGGGCCGGAAGACAGGATCATCAATGGGTCGTATCAGATCCCGGGGATCCAACGCGGGTATGCCGACCAGGATCTCGTTGAGATCCACGGTGGCTCTGGAGAAGTCGGTCTCCCAGACGGTGGTCAGGTGACGGAGGAGATCAGGGATCTCCTGCTCCGGCAGAAGCTCGCTGCCCGACTTGGAAGCATCCGGTGCCCGGGTCGTGTTCGTGTCGGCATTGGCATCAGTGCTTGCCGTTGCGGGCACTGTGGTCGGTGACGACCCGGTGGCTGCCCCACCGCAGGCAGCGATAACGAGACCCAGAACCACAATAACCACTCCACGCTTAGACCACTTCATCTAGCCGAGTTAACGAAATTGACCGGCTCCGCGATTCCCCGGTTGGGCCTCGTTTGTCGTGTTTCCGACAGTTCAAGGGGGGATGCGTTCCGGGATGCGGCCCAAAGAGAGGGTCTGGCCGGCTCCGCCCAGGAACCGGTCCGCTCCCACGCCAACTTCCCTCTCGTCATCGACCGGCTTTGCCCATTGGAACGGCCGCGTCTTCGTATAGCATCACCCATCGTGACCAGTGATGTAGGGACGAACGGCGGGTCGACCACCGAAACACTCAAGAGGATCGGCCCGACGCTAATAATCGCGTCCGCCCTCGGATCCACGCTCGGCATCGTTATCGCTCAGTTTCTCGACGACCTCGGTGACGGCGTGCTGGCTGTGATCCTGGGCGGTGACGCGGTTCTGTTCAACAACAGGGTGGAGTTCACCGGTGCGACGGACATGGCCTATGCCGGCGGCTTCATCCTCTGTCTCCTCGTTGGTTTTTTTGCTCTCTTCACTTACCCCACAGCGCGTGGGCACGGCGTAGCCAGGCTCACGTTGTTGTGGACACTGTTGCAGGTGTTGCGTCAGGCCTTCGCCCAGGCCGCGGTACTTCCATTCGCCGCGGACAGCCAGCTCGCCCTTGCCTACGACACTCTGGAGACCCCACCCGGGCTCGATGTTGTGATCGCCGCCGGGGGAGGAATCGGCCTCCTGCTGATGGCTCTGTCCGCGGCTGCTGCATTCCTGGTGTTTACCCCGCATCGCAGACTCATTTCGAGCGGAAAGAAACGGTTCACCATGGTCCTGTGGATCGCCTTGGTCCCGGCCGTCGTTGCGGCCTTTGCCGCGATTCCGTTTTTCATCCCGGACGCGGGGAGCGGTGTGGTGCCGACGCTTCCGCTCACGGCTGTCATATTCCTGGCGACTCTTGCCGCGGCACCGGGCACGACATCGGTTCGTGGACCCGAGGAGCACCGTGATACAGCCATGCCGTGGGGTCTGGCGGCCACACTTATTGTCATCCTTCTCTTCGAGATCTTCGTGTTGAGGGGCGGGGTGTCGTTAGATCCCACCCAGTGGGGTTGAGTTCCCGGGTCGCCCTGGTTCTCACCGTTAGCGACGGGGTGAACGCCGGGACGCGGGAAGACGTCTCGGGCAATCTTCTCGAAGAGCGACTAATTGAGGCTGGATTCGGTGTATCGAGGGCTGTCGTTCCGGATGAACAACGCGAGATCGTTGCCGCCGTTCAAGGCGCCGTCGGTCACCAGGACCTGGTGTTGACGACGGGCGGAACCGGGTTTGGGCCCCGCGACGTCACGCCCGAAGCAACAGCGGTTGTTCTCGAGCGGGAGGCACCGGGTCTGACCCATCTCATGATGACCAGGGGCCTGGAGTCAACCGAGTACGCGGCGCTGTCCCGGGCCCGGGCGGGAACGGTCGGCAGCACTCTGGTTGTGAATCTTCCGGGTTCGCCCAAAGGCGCCTCGGAGGGGCTGGCGGCGATCGTTGATCTTCTACCACATGCCCTGGATCTGATTGCGGGCGACACCGAGCACACCTAGCACTATTCGACAGACTCCTGGGCCAAATCCGCTTAGATTCACTACCGTTCCTTGGCTTCCTTCTACAAACCTCTGGAGACTCATGAGAATCGAACAGGAATTCGTGGTTGCGCGTAGCCCGGACGTTGTCTGGGACCTCTTCCAGGACGTTCCCTCTGTGGCCCAGTGCCTACCCGGCGCCGAGCTTCTTGGTCAGTCCGACGATGGAACATATGACGGCAAGCTCACGGTGAAGTTGGGCCCGATGTCGGCCGCCTTCGAGGGAAAGGCAACAGTCACGCCTGAGCCGGAGGCCAGAAAGGCCACAATCGAGGGCAAGGGTGTAGACAAGCGGGGCGGCTCCCGGGGCCAGGTGAAAGTGGTCTATGTCATCACACCCGAAGACGTCGGGTCAGGCAAAGAAGCGGGGTCAAAGGTCAGCATCGAGGCCGACGTGACACTGTCAGGGCCCGCGGCCCAGTTCGGCAGAACTGGCCTCATCAACGAAATGTCGAAGCGTCTCATCGTGGAATTCGCGTCCTGCTTGGAGGCAAAGCTCAAGGCCGGGACCAGCGAAGAGGCTGCAGAGATCAAGTCATCCGAGGTCCGAGGCCTATCACTCTTCTTTGCGTCTCTGTGGGCTTCGATCAAGAAGCTATTCAAGAGTCGCGATTAGTTGAAGGCCAGGATTCTCGGTGTCGCCCTCATCGCGGCGGTTGTGTTGGCGGCTTGTGGTGGTGACGATGGAGAAGCCGACGGGGAGGTCATCGCAGGGGACGACGTGACAGTGAAGATGTTCGACAACCGTTTCGAATTCACCGAGATCAAAATCCCTGTGGGTGGCTCGGTTACCTGGGTCGGTGCGGGTCGTAATTCTCACAGCTCAGTCGATGCCGATGACGCATGGTCCACCGAGGATGTGTTCGGGAACCTCGATCAGTTCGAGGGCGACGAGGCTGCCATCATCTACAACGAGGCCGGCGAATACACCTTCTTCTGCACCTATCACGGGAATGCCGAGGGCGGCGGGATGGCTGGTGTGCTCATTGTCGAATAAGCCGTGAGGGTTCGGTCGTCGGGACCGGGGATGTCGGTCGCAATGCAATCGTGGCCTGGAACGGCATTGCCGGGCGCTACTACGACTATCCGATCGAGGTCACAGCCGGCGAAAGTGCACCCTCCCTCACCTGGGCCCGCTACATGTTCCACCGTCATCAACACTGGCTTGCCGATCGTGAGGCGATGGCTGCGGGTCTGTCATCATGGCGACAGTCAGCGAAAGGGTGTTTGAACGTGGCAGAACTCGAAGGAAGGGTCGCCATAGTCACAGGATCATCGAGCGGAATCGGGGAGGCAGCCGCGCGCCGGCTGGCCGATGCAGGTGCTCAGGTGGTGGTCAACTCGGCATCATCGGTCGCCGCCGGTGAATCGGTGGCCGAATCGCTCCCGACCGACTCGATCTACGTTCAGGCAGATATCAGTGAACAGGCTCAAGGCATCGCCCTTGTCGATGCGGCCCTCCATCGTTTTGGCCGGCTCGACATCCTGGTCAACAACGCGGGATGGACCTCTCCTGTGCCCCATGAAGACCTGGAATCTCTCACCGATGAGATCTTTCGCCGAACGTTCGATGTCAATGTGTTTGGCACCTGGTGGTTGACCAAGGCTGCGATGCCGCATCTCAGGGAGTCTCCGGATGGCAACGTGGTCAATGTCACCTCGATCGCAGGTGTCCGGCCGATCGGAAGCTCAATCGCCTACTCGATGACCAAGGCCGCACTCAACCAGTTGACAGTTCTGCTGGCGAAGTCGTGCGGGCCGGTGCGAGTCAACGCCGTGGCGCCGGGTCTTGTGAGCACTCCCTGGACCGCCGACTGGGATGAGATGCACGAGTTGGTGGCCAACAAAGCGCCTCTGCGGCGATCGGCCACGCCCGACGACATCGCCCTAGCCGTGGTGACGCTGGTCACCAACACATACACCACGGGTGAAATCATGGTGGTTGACGGTGGTTTGTCACTGACCATCTGATCAGGATCGAGATGTGCCTTTCTTCGGCCGATTCGCCCGGGCCCAGATATCGCCTTCCGCATTTCGGACAGGACGAAACGGGCCTCTATCTCGGATTTGGCGTAGTTGAAAGGGTTCTTTCATCGTCTCGACTGTGGGGAGTTGCGGGGGCCGCTGCCCCTAGGTAGAGAGCAGGGCTTTGAGCCGTGGGTGGAGTTCGGGACGGGTCGGTGGGTAGGCTCTAAACCAGCTCGACCTCCACGGCCTCTCTGTCGCGAATCCGGAATCCCCTCAGTTCACCGTCGCCCACGATGAGATAGACCCAATCCGGCTCCAGCGCCTTCTGGACATCGATCACCGACGGAGTGGGCGGCCCCTTGGGGTGGGAATGGAATGCGCCGGATAGGGTCCAGCCCCGTGTTTCGGCGTGCTGGAGCGCCGCAAAGTGCTCGTCAGGGTCAACGGTGTATGTCAGTGGTGACGGCTGGCAGTTGGTCAGCGGATAGGCGAAGCGCACCCGTCCGGCGTCGTCCGACGCGAGGAGGCCACAACACTCGTTGGGGGCGCAGTTCTCGGCGTGGGCCACGATTGCCTCGCGAATGTCGTCAGGCAGACGCAGTGGATCTTTCAACATTCCCGCTTGGAAGACACAGGTCGTCGTATTGGACGATTCTTGGCGGCCTCTCCGGGTCGCCACAGGCCGCGCACTCCGGGTCGCGGTCGATCTTGAACGTGTTGAACTCCTGATCGAGGGCGTCGTAGATCATCAGCCGTCCGACCAGCGTCTCCCCGATCCCCAGGAGGATCTTGATTGCCTCCACGGCTTCTATCGAGCCGATGACTCCGGGTAGAACCCCAAACACACCTGCCTCGGCGCACGACGGCGCCAACTCCGGTGGGGGCGGCTCGGGGAAGAGGCATCGATAGCAGGGCCCTTCGTAGGGATGGAACACCGATGCCTGTCCCTCGAACCGGAAAATCGCACCATGAACGACAGGGACTCTGAGATGCAGCGAAGCGTCATTGACGAGGTACCGGGTGGGGAAGTTGTCTCCGCCATCCACAACGACGTCGTACCCCGACATGACCTCAATGGCGTTCTCGGCAGAGAGCCGCTCGGTGTGGGTGACTACCTTCACGTCTGGGTTGAGAGCCGTGAGAGTCTCCCTGGCGGAGTCGGTCTTGTGCATTCCGATCCGGTCGAGGTTGTGGAGAATCTGACGTTGAAGATTGGTGGAGTCGACCACGTCGTCGTCGACGACCCCGATGGTTCCGACGCCGGCCGCGGCCAGATAGATGGCAGCGGGGGAGCCGAGGCCTCCGGCGCCGATCATCAGAACCCTTGATTCGAGCAACTTGGTCTGACCTGCCTCTCCGACTTCAGGAAGAAGGACATGGCGCGAGTAGCGATTCCGTTGGTCGGAGGTGAGCCCTTCTCCGGTCTTCCAGGCTCGGCCTTCGGACTTCCAACGCTCGAAGCCGCCAACCAGCGACGCCACGTTCCCATATCCCATCTCCTGGAGGCTGGCCGCGGCCAGCACAGACCGAGATCCACTGGCGCAATACACGACTATCGCGGTCGATCTATCCGGGACCAGACCGGCCACATCACGCTCCAAGAGGCCTCTTGGTACCAGCCGCGCTCCAGGGACGGCCCCCTGGTCATACTCGTCGGCCTCTCTGACATCGATGACCGTTACCGAGCCCAATGCAGTCTCTAGGTCGGCGGGGTCGATCTCATCGATCCTGGCTCTTGCCGCCTCCACGAGATCGCGGTAGCCGGTCATCGGTGCTGAGTGGCCGGATCTGGTCGATCGGGGTCGATTCCATAGCGATCGAGGGCGTCATCGACCACGGATCGAGTCACTGCGCCATCGTTGGCGAGGGCGGAGAGGGTGGCCACCACGACGTTTCCTGTGTCGGTCTCGAAGAAGCGGCGCAGGGCAGATCGTGAGTCGGAACGTCCAAATCCGTCTGTGCCCAGGATGACATAGGTCCCCGGGATCCAGCGGGACACCTGATCAGGAACCAGGGTCATGAAGTCGGTCACCGCAATCTTGGGCCGGGGAGCCTTCGACAGCCTTTCAGTGACAAGAGGGACTCGCGGGGGCTCATTCGGGTGGAGCCGGTTCCACCGGTCGGCAGAAAGTGCTTCCTCTCTGAGGTTCTTGTACGAGGTAACCGACCACAACTCGGCCCCGATCTCGTAATGCGCGGCCAGCTCAGTGACGGCCTCCCGGGCGGCGAGGTTGGCCGAGCCGGAAAAGAGGATCGCAGCCGCCGGGCCGGATGTCTCAGGCGCATCCTGCCATTTGTAAAGGCCTTCGATGATGCCTCGTTCGGCACCCTCGGGCCGGGCTGGCTGGCTGTAGTTCTCGTTGTAGAGCGTGAGGTAATAGAAAATGTCCTCGGGGTTGGACCCGTACATCCGTTTGAGACCATCCTCCACGACGGTGCCCACCTCGTAGGCAAATGCTGGGTCGTACGTCTGACAGACAGGGACCGTGCCGGCAAGGACGAGACTGTGTCCGTCCTGGTGTTGAAGTCCCTCGCCTTGAAGGGTTGTTCTACCCGCGGTCGCGCCAAGAAGGAAGCCTCGAGCCCGCGAGTCCGCCGCCGACCAGATCAGGTCTCCCACCCGCTGGAATCCGAACATCGAGTAGAAGATGAAGAAGGGGATCATCGGCACGCCACGAGTGGCATAAGACGTGGCCGCCGCAATCCAGGATGCCAGGGAGCCGGCTTCGGTTATTCCCTCTTCGAGGATTTGGCCGTCCTGGCTCTCGGCGTAGGACAGAAGCATCGATGCATCAACAGGCTCGTAGAGCTGGCCCTGGCTGGCATAGATCTTGAGCTCGCGAAACAGTGAGTCCATACCGAACGTTCTCGCCTCGTCGGGAACGATGGGCACAATTCTCTCGCCAAACCCATCAGCTCTGGCCAGGTTGCGCAACAGCCGGGTGAATGCCGAGGTGGTGGAGGCCTCCACCTTTCCGGATCCGGCGTAGATCTCCGAATAGGCGTCTTTGTCGGGGAGGGGCGTCGACATTTCGGTAACTATGCGGCTTGGAACGGGCCCTCCCAGGGAGTCGCGACGCGCCTTGAGGTATTCGAGCTCAGGTGTGCCCGGCCCGGGCCGGTAATAGGGGGGCTCTTTGTCACCTTCGAGAGACTCGACGGAGATCTCGTTCTCGAGGTGCAGAGTTGCCCGAAGATCCATCAGCTGCTTGTTGGTCATCTCTTTGATCTGGTGGGTGGCGTTGCGTCCTTCGACGTCGGGACCGAGAGTCCATCCCTTGATCGTCTTGGCAAGGATGACCGTGGGCTTGCCGTTGTCGAGTTCGGTGGCCACTTTGTATGCCGCATAGACCTTGCGAAAATCGAGTCCACCCCTGCGCAGAGCCCAAATCTCGGCGTCGGACATGTCGGCAACCATTTCTTTGGTGCGGGGATCCTTGCCAAAGAAGTGATCACGCACGTAACCGCCGTCTTCAACCTTATAACGTTGGTACTCGCCGTCGACCGTTGTGTTCATCACGTTGACGAGGGCGCCTTCGTGGTCCCGGGCCAGAAGCGCGTCCCAACCGCCTCCCCAGATGACCTTGATGACATTCCATCCGGCACCGCGGAAGACGGCCTCCAGCTCCGTGATGATCTGACTGTTCCCTCGGACAGGCCCGTCGAGTCGCTGAAGGTTGCAGTTGATCACCCAAATGAGGTTGTCGAGGCGTTCCCGGCTTGCCAGCGATATCGCCCCGAGGGTCTCCGGCTCGTCGGTTTCGCCGTCGCCGATGAAGCACCAGACGTTCGAGTTGGATGTGTCGTCAAGTCCGCGGTTGGCCAGGTATTTGTTGAACCGAGCGTGATAGATCGAGTTGATCGGGCCGATGCCCATGGAGACAGTGGGGAATTCCCAGAAGTCGGGCATGAGACGCGGGTGCGGGTAGGACGAAAGCCCGTCTCCGTCGATCTCGAACCTGAAGTTGTCGAGATGCTTCTCGTCGAACCGGCCCTCGAGATAGGCGCGGGCATACACGCCGGGGGCGGCGTGGCCCTGGAAATATATGTGGTCCCCCCCACCGGGGGCATTCTTCCCGCGGAAGAAATGGTTGAAGCCGATCTCATACAGGGTGGCCGACGAAGCGAAGGTCGAGAGGTGGCCACCGATTCCCTTCTCGCGGTGGTTCGCCTTGATCACCATGACGGCTGCGTTCCATCGAATGAAACGGCGGATGCGCCTCTCGATGTCTTCGTCGCCGGGGAACTCCGGCTCCTCCTCGGGCGGAATGGAGTTGATGTACGGGGTCGTCACAGCGCCGGGCACGCCGAGACTGGTCTCGTGCGCCCTCTCGATCAGCTTGGCTACCAGGAACCGGGCACGATCCGGCCCGTACTCGGCAACAACCCCGTCCAGAGACTCGATCCATTCCTTGGTCTCTACAGGATCACTGTCGGGTAGCTGATGGACGTACTCGTCCCCGAGTGTCTTCCCGAGGTCGGCTGACATCGCGTCGATCCTAGTGAGGGTCCCGGTTCAGGCTCCGAGCGATACCGGATCGGATGCGGCGAGCCACTCCTCGATGATCCCAACGGTGCGAAGGGGAGCATCCAGTTGGGGGGTATGGCCGGTGTCATCCATCTGAATGAGCATCCACTCGGGGCGCAGCGAGCACAACCACTCGACCGCTGTGGGAGAGATGATGTGGTCTTCCAGCCCCTGGAGCACCAGTGTCGGCGCCTCGATCTGGCGAACCATCCTGGCGAACTCGCCCTTCCGGGCGTATAGGAGAGCTACGGACGTCGCAGTCCGGTTGGTGGCCCTGGTCGCCCAGGGGAGATGTCGTCTGACGCGGTGGAGGTCGATGGTGTCTTCGACGATCTCCAATGGCACACGCCCGGCTTTGTATGCGACCGACTGGAATCCAAGCCTGACCAGTTCCTCAGGGGTGTAGCGACGCAACATGTACCGGCCGTATGCGGCTCCGATGAGAGGAGTTGCCTGTATGAGGAGCCGGTAAACGGTTGGCCAGTCGAGTCGGTCGTCGGGGAACACCCATGGGGTGGCCGGGGAAATGAGGATCAAACGACTCACCAACTCGGGCCGGGTGGCGGCGACCATCTCCGAGATGAGGCCTCCTGTCGAGTTCCCGATCAGTGTCACCGGTGTTTCCAGCGTCTCAATGAATGCTTCTAGGGCCGCCTGGTGGGTCGTCAGCTTGAAGTCATGGCCCGGGGGAGTGAGGCCGAACCCCGGGAGATCCATCGCAACGACGTGGGACCGGTTGGCCAGGCGGGGGGCGACGGCGTTCCAGTTTGTCGTCGAACCACCGAGGCCGTGTACGAGCACCGTGGTCGGTCCCGCCCCTCCGTGGTCGACGAAATGGGTGGGGCCAAACGCTGTCTGCTTGTAGCTCTTCACGATTCGAGGCTACCGCGCGGCAGTTCTTACACTTTCGACGTGCACCTCCTTCTCATCTCGACCTATGAGCTGGGTCGGCAGCCGTTTCACCTGGCCTCCCCGGCGGCCGCGCTGCGAGCTGCCGGACATGAAGTGTCCACAATCGACACGGCTGTCGAGGATCTCGGCTCCGTTTCCCTCGGCTACTTCGATGGTGTGGCGGTTTCTGTGCCGATGCATACCGCAATGCGTCTCGCAATCGGCATCGCATCTCAGATCAGATCTGTCCACCCCAAACTTCCTATCGCGTTCTATGGCCTCTACGCCGCAGTCGGCCAGGAGCACACTCTCGGTGCCGTCGTCGACCGGCTCGTCGCAGGCGAATACGAATCGGAGCTCGTGGAGTGGGCGTCGTCGCTGAGTCGGGACAGCAGGCTTGTGGTCGACATCGGCAAGACCGACTTCCTTGCTCCCGACCGATCGACACTTCCCCCACTATCTGAGTACGCCCGTCTCGAGTGGGAGGGCGAGGCTCGTCTGGTGGGTGCCGTCGAGGCATCGCACGGGTGCCGTCACCGGTGTCGGCATTGTCCGATACCGGTGCTTTACGACGGGCGGATGCGTGTCGTCGGCGCCGAGGCGGTTATCGCCGACATCGATCAGTTGGTCGATGCCGGAGTGCAACACGTCACCTTTGGCGACCCCGATTTTCTCAATGCCCCCCGATACTCGACCGACTTGTTGCGTCAAGCGCACCTTCGTCACCCGGATCTGACCTTCGATGCCACCGTCAAGGTGTCGCACATTCTTCAGCATCCCGACCTCTGGCCGGAGTTGTCCGAGCTGGGATTGCTATTCGTGGTGAGCGCATTCGAGACGGTCGAGGAGACGACCCTGGAGATCCTCGACAAGAACCACACCGTGGCCGATATGCGGGCTGCGGTCGGACTTCTCAGAGCGGCCGAGGTCTTTGTCCGCCCGACGTGGCTCCCGTTCTTCCCATGGACCACGCCCGATGACATGGTCGAACTGGTGCGCTTCTTGGATGAGATGTCGCTGTGGGAGGCAACCGACCCGGTTCAACTGGCGATCAAGCTCCTGATCCCGGAGGGGTCTTTGCTCGAGAACCACACCGCGGTCGCTCCCCATCTCGCCCGGTATGAGCCGACCTCGCTGACCTGGGAGTGGGCTTTCGCGGATCCGGAGGCCGAAGTGCTCCACAAGGAGCTGGACGCCCTTGCCGCGGCAGGCTCCGATTGCGGTGCAGAGGCCCTGACCACGCTTGGTCTGATGCGCGAGGCGATCGGTCGGGCTGTGGGTGTCGATCTAGGCCCGATGCCCCCGTCGACCGGCCCGGTTCCTCACTTGACCGAGAGCTGGTTCTGTTGTGCCGAACCGACTGCTGGCCAGGCGGCCGCGATCGGTCTCACTATCGGTAGGGAGATTTTCTGACCATTGTTCTGCGGGCTAAGGCACTGGTGAAGACCTTTGGCGACCTGACGGCTGTCGACGGCGTTGATTTGGCCATCGAAGCGGGGGAGACTTTCGGACTGTTGGGGCCCAACGGTGCCGGGAAGACGACCTCGATCTCGATGATCGCCGGGCTGTTGGAGCCGGACAGCGGAACTGTCACCATCTCCGGCGAGAGGATCACCACCTCCTCGGTGAAGGGGAAGCGGTTCATCGGACTGGTGCCCCAGGATCTGGCGATATATCCCGATCTCACCGCGACCGAGAACCTTGCTTTCTTCGGCAGGCTCTATGGAATGTCAGGACCGGCTCTCGCGTCGAGAGTCGATCAGGTGCTCGAGGTCGTCGCGCTGACCGATAGACGTGATGACCTGACCAAGGAGTTCTCCGGTGGCATGAAGCGGCGGTTGAACATTGGGGTTGGTCTTCTTCACAAGCCCGAGCTCCTCATCCTCGATGAGCCGACCGTGGGGGTGGACCCTCAATCCCGGAATGCGATTCTCGAGTCGATCGAGGAACTGAGCGGAGAGGGAACGGCAGTCCTCTATACCACCCACTACATGGAGGAAGCAGAGCGGCTCTGTGATCGGGTAGCCATCATCGATGAGGGAACCATCAAGGCGGAGGGAACCCGTCGCGAGCTGGTATCGATGGTGGGCCAGAAGGACCGTGTGACGATCACCGCATCGGGAGACCTGACGGGCGCTGCTGAAGTGGCCCGTCGACTTCCCGACGTGTTTGAGGCAAGCCCGTCTGATCACCGGATTGAGATCCTCGCCGGCGACGCGGCCAGCCTTCTCCCGAGTCTGCTATCCGAAGTGTCCGGAGCCGGTGTGACCATCACCGGCGTCGAGGTGGTAGAACCCAACCTCGAGGCTGTCTTCCTCCATCTGACCGGCAAAGCCCTTCGTGACTGAGTTCGGTGCTTGGACCAGCAACGTTTGCCGCGTTCACTGGACAGGGCACTAGTGAGCGCTTCGACGCTGATAGCGACGAAGGACCTCAAGCTGAGGGTCCGAGACCGCTCGGCGTTCATCATCGGAATCATCGCCCCGCTTGCGTTGGCCTTCATCTTCGACCTGGTCTTTGGAAACGCGTTGAGTGCGAACTCACTCGATCTGGATTACGGGATAGTCGACCTCGACCAAACGGAAATCTCCGAGTCGTTCGAGGGTGTCCTCGAAGCGTTGGAAGACGAGGGAATCCTCACTATCCAAGCATTCGGCACTCAAGCCGATGCAGAGGCCGCCGTGGATGAAAACGCCATCAAGGCGTTCTTTCTCATCGAGGAGGGAATGGGTGACGCGCTCCGGGCTCAGGATCCGTTCACCCTCCATGTGGTGGGGGACATCGACGCACCAACTTCGACTCAGATCGCCACATCGATTGCCGACCAATTCAGCCAGGGGGTCGCCGGCGCTCAGATCTCTGTCGGTGTGACTATCGCGGTGAGTCCGGTGCCTCCCACGCCCGAACAGATCGGGCAATGGAGCCAGACAGCAGCCGCCGAGGGCCGGTCGTTCACGATGGTCGACGTGTCCGCCGCCACCCGTCAACTGGACGGAGCCACCTACTTCGCCGCCGGGATGGCGGTGTTCTTCTTGTTCTTCACGGTTCAATTCGGGGTATCGGGCATTCTCGAGGAAGAGCGAGACGGCACGCTTGCCCGGCTGCTGGCAGCCCCGATCGGTCGTACCAGCGTCATAACCGGCAAGGCGATCCTCTCCTTTGCTCTCGGGATCATCTCGATGACGGTCCTGATTGCCGCAACGTCGTTGACGATCGAGGTCGGTGACACGGAGATAGGCATGGGCGCCGACTGGGGCGCCCCGCTCGGGGTCGCGTCGTTGGTCATCGCCGGCGTCCTGTCGGCTGTTGCGATCATGGGGCTTGTCGCCTCCATCGCCAAGACCCCGGAGGGTGCCGGGAATCTGGGAGCGATAATCGCCGTAACGCTCGGAATGCTGGGAGGGACTTTCTTCCCGGTTGGTCAAGGCGATGACCTCCTGTCACGCCTCTCCTATCTGACCCCTCATGCCTGGTTCATGCGTGGTCTGGGCGACCTGTCCGATGGAGCCGAATGGACCGCCGCCCTCCCAGCGGCAGGGGCGATTCTCTTGTTCGCCGTTGTATTCGGCTCGGCCGCATGGATCCTCCTGACACGAAGGATGAAGCGATGAAAGTGGTAGCCATCGCCCGGACAAATGTCCGTCGGATGCTGCGAGAGCGATCCAACATCTTTTTCGTTTTCGTCTTCCCGCTAGCGATCATCCTTCTGATCGGTGCTCAGTTTGGTGGCGATTTCAACCCGGGCATCGGAACATTTCGGGCCGACGCAGGTGAGCTCTCGGCGGCGATCGTCGAGGGACTCGAGGCCGACGGCGACCTACGAATCGCCGAATACTCGACATCCGGCGACCTGAGGACGGCCGTGGAACGTGGTGGCGTTCAGGCGGGGGTCTTCCTCCCGGAAGGGATGGACGACCAGGTCAGGGCAGGCGAGGTCATCGAGATCGGATTCGTGGCCCGACCAGACGGGTTCGGGGCCCAGCTTCAGTCAACCGTCAGCGCGGTGATCTCCGAGGTGATGACACCGGTTGCAGCAGCGGAATTCGCCAGTTCGCAGACAGACACCGGCTTCGATGAAGCACTGGCGCTCGCCGACGAGCAGGCAGGGACGATTGCGAGCCTCACCGTCGAGACATCGGCCTTGGGAGAAGCAATCTTTCCCGACACCCTCGGTCGATTCGACCTTGGGGCTGCACAGCAGTTGGTGCTGTTTGTCTTCCTCACGGCTCTAGCGGGCTCCGCCGCCCTGATTCTCACCCGCCAACTGGGGATCTCACAGCGGATGCTCTCGACCCCGACCTCAGTCCGAACAGTCGTGCTTGGCGAGGGGGCGGGTCGGTGGGCGACCGCCATGGTGCAGGGGCTCTACATCGTCGCGGCCACTTTTCTTATCTTCGGGGTCAACTGGGGCGATCCGGTCGGGGCCTTCCTCATCCTGGTGACCTTTTCGGCGGTAGGAGCAGGTGCGGGCATGCTGATGGGGGCGGTGTTTTCCAACGACCAGCAAGCTGCTGGCGTGAGCGTGGTGCTCGCCCTTGGGTTGGCCGCTTTGGGTGGATCGATGCTTCCCGCCGAGTTGTTCTCGCCAACGATGCAGAAGGTCGCCCACATCACGCCTCATGCCTGGGCCCTCGACGGCTTTGCTGAGCTGGTGCGTCGCAACGGGGCCGTGGCCGACATCCTCCTGGAGTTGGGAGTTCTCACTATCTACGCCATCGTTCTTTTCGTGATCGCCGGCTGGCGTCTCCGGGCCGTCATCACCCGGCCCTAGAGAGTCTGTCGGCCTTTCTCCGCTCTAGGAGCCCGTCGAACAATGCATGTCACTCATCTCGACGACCAGGTCATCGCCACTCGCGGTGTCCTCGGCCCCCCCATTCCGCCCCAAGGAGTGGCGAAACCTCGTCCTTGCGTGTGGCGCGCCTGGCCGCCGATCTGACCAACGGCATTGTCCAACAGACTCCCCGTGGTTGAATGTCCTCATGGATGATGAACGGAACGTGAAGTTGGCAGGCCTTTTGGGGAGGCTTCTCACCTGGATCGGATTCGTCTGGGTGTCGTTGATCGTCCTCGGGGGCATGGGGATTCTCAACCCGGGCGGTCCGCTGGGCGACTTCATCGCCAGGTTCCTCGCAGGGGGGATTCTGCCGGCTTTCGTTCTTTTGGCTGCCGGGAGGGCATTACGGAGACGGTCGAGGAAACGGGTCGAGGAGCTCGAGCAGCCCGACGAGTCGCTTGATAGACCTCCGGCGACTCGGGCCGAGCCACCGGCGCCCGCTCCGGTCAAGGCATCGCCTGCTCCCGCCCCTCCCAAGCCGCCGCAGCCTCGTCCAGAAACCAAACCGGCGCCGAAGTCGCTCGAGGAGGCTCTCTTCGAGGTGGAGGACAGGAGTTCGATGGCCCCGGAGCATGTTGTCGACGACCCGGCTGGATTGGATCTGCACGCAGCTCCTAAGACGTCGCAGGAGATGATCGACGAGGCTCGCCGCAAGTTCAGGCCCTAGAGCCCTTAAGGTCGCTCGGAGTGATGAAAGCCGAGAGCCG
This sequence comes from Acidobacteriota bacterium, assembly GCA_022573225.1. Lineage (GTDB taxonomy): Bacteria > Actinomycetota > Acidimicrobiia > Spongiisociales > ZC4RG35 > JACZUI01. The sequence goes on along the minus strand of JACZUI010000004.1, from coordinate 18,360 downwards.
GACAAGCCTCGGCAGACCCTGGTCTTGGTCATGAAGGCAGTCCAACACCAGCTCTACAAAAGCAAGAGCAGACTGGAGCCGAACTGCTCACTGAACAGACAACACAATTGTCGAGAGGAGAATCGGGCACGAGATTTAGATCAAATGATCACGGGCAAGAACAACGGATCGACTCCTTGCCCGTACGGCACCTCAAAGAGCAGCACTCGACCATTCGCAATGGCTTGTGGTGGGACTCACGTCGCCAGTGTCACCTTTCATTTTCGTATCTCTCCAGTTTCAGTGTCAGCCCTGTCAGCCGAATGACAAATAGCCCCCTCAGCAGGCGCGACGCCACACCGTTGGTGGTCGGGCTCGCTTCGCTAGTACCACCCGTCACTGTTCCCCCAGTCTCAGTGTCAGCAGTCCTGTCAACCGGATGTCGGACCCAATGCCGACTTGCTGGCGAAGGACTCGAGATAGTCCGCCAGGACCCGCAGATCGGCTTCGGAGATCTCCGAGCGGGCCACGTCGTCACCTAGTAGCTCGCCGTCCGGGTGAACCCCTCGGTCACCGCCGTGGGGAACGTCGTCACGACTCGGGCAGACTGCCGATCCGCAACAGGTAGGACCCAGAGGCCCGCTTCCTCATCTAATCACCTACGGGCGGCTCTGGATGATTAGCTACTTTCTCACACCACGATCTAGCCGTCTCAGGTCGATCGAGGTGGTCTGATCCACGGTCACATACGCCTCGGAATTGGTCTCTTGTATCAGCTGCAGCACAGCTGAGACCCTCTTGCGGGGAACCACACAGAATGTCACTCTGACCTCACCGTCTCGGCCATCACCGTTAAGCACGGTGGCTGCCAAACCCTCCTGGCGTAGTTTGTCGGCGACGGGCGTGGATTCCACTGGAGCGATGATGCGAACCATGGCTTGCCCCAACGCCAACCACTCTTCCACCAAAGACCCCACGTAGGTGCCTGCAGCGAATCCTGCGGCGAAGGCGACCAATCTCAGTGGATCGTCGAGTCCGTCGAGCACCCTGGCCACGGCAAGGACCCAGATCAATGACTCGACGAAGCCGAGCAGGGTCGCTAGCCCCCGCCGGCCGCGGCCGAGCAGCACAATCCTGACGGTGGACAATCCAACGTCTATCAGACGGAGGAAGAAGATGACGAGAAGGTCGAAAGTAGTGTCCATCAGCGAGATGTTAGGAATTTCGTGAGCAGGTGGTTCAGGTACTCCCCCGCCCAAATCGACCTCACCACCCCGCAGATGACGGCTACAGGCTCAAGGGGTCATTGCAACACATGTCGTCATGGTCAAGGAGATCCACCCCGGTGGTCGGGCTCATATCGCCAGTGCCACCTTTTACTTTTCGTACCCTCCAATTTCCCTTTCAAGCAGCCTGTCGGCAGGCGCGACGGGGACCTTGCTCGCTAGGTGAGTAGGTCGTTGTAGATTCGGTCGATGTGCTGGGCGATACGGCGCCAGTCGTATTGGCGTTCGATCAGCCGTCGGGCGTTACGGCCTCGTTCACGTCGAATGGACCTGTCGGAGGCCGCCTCGATGATGGCGTCTGCGAGTTCGGTCTGGTTGTCGGGTGTGACCCTCCAGCCGTTCGGCCGAGCCGGGTCAGTGTTGACGAACGATTGGGGTCCTCCCGAATCGGTGGCGATTACCGGGAGGCCGCAGGCCATGGCCTCCAGGTAGACCTGGCCAAACGGCTCATCGACCGAGGGCGCCACGAACACGTCAGCGCAGTTGAACCCAGCAGCGAGATCCTCATGGCCCCGCCAGCCGACGAAGAAGACCCCGTCGACCCCCGTGGAGGTCGCCACCGTATGGGGATGTTCGCCTTCCCATTCGCCTGGGTAGCCACCCCAGATCACCAACGGTGGTGGGTTCGGTCCCAGCGCCTGGCGGACTGTGGCGTAGGCGCGGACGAGCAGTGGGACCCGTTTGAAGTTCAAGAAGCGGCCTACGAACAGCAGCACCGGGAGCATCTCTCCTGACGCCGGGTCCAAGAAGAAACGTTCGATGTCACTGTCTGAGTACCGGATCGTACCCGGCTGGCCGCTTTCATCCCAGCCCTGTGGCTCCTCGACCAACCACTGGCGCCACTGGACCAACCGTTGGCTCCTCGTCAAGCCGACGGGTGTGAACCTATTGATGTCAACTCCGTTCGGCACGACCTCGATGAGCGAAGGATCCACCCCTAACAGGTCGATCGCCAGCCGCCGATCTGTTGGTGAGATGACCACAAGTCGATCCGCCCGACGGCCAGCCCTCACCAGACGCTGATCCCATGCGGCCGCATGCTTCCACCGCTCCCCACCTCGGCGACGGATCGCGGCCAGCATTTTCAGTTCGGTGCCGTGGAGGTGAACAACATTGGGTCGATCACCGAGAGCCGCCACCGCATCGTTGAAATGGGTCAAATGATGTATGTGATACAGATCCGGTTGCCCGACCCGTTCGAGCAGCGACTGCCACACGGCTACCTGATGCCGGTAGGCGACGTCGTCCAAGGAGGCGAACACCCGATCGGGCACACCCGGTCGATCTTCAAACGATGGGTGGAAGGGCACCGGCGCCGCCATCGGGTCCCGTCCCTGTTCGAACCACGTCGCCGCTTCGGTGAAATCAAGAGCCTGGACGTCAAGGCCCGCGAAGAACGTCGCCGCATGAGAGGAAGACCCCCGCGATCCCAGCGACCCACAACACACCGTCACCGTATGCCCCAGCGCCCCAAGCGCTCCCCCGAGGTAGCGCACCACCTGCGCCGATCCACCCCGTGGATAAAACGCAAGCGTCATGATTATCCGACGTCCGACTATCACAAGCCCCATCCTCGTCGACCGGGCGAACGCACCATGCCATCGTGGCCATCCACCCAGCATCCACGACCAGGGGGTATTCCCCCGTAAGCCCGGCAAGCCTTCAAGATCAGCCAACAAAAGCAACTATGGCTGGAGCGCCACCACGCGTCCGGCTCGGCAGACCGACACCATGGAATAGCATCCCCTGATGTGTTAGTGACTAACACTGTGTGATGACGAGAGCCGAGAAAGCCCGTCGAAGTCTTCAGGATCATGCGATTCGTCTTTTCTGACAGCGGGGCTTTGACAATGTCACCGTGGAGGAGGTGGCCAGGGCCGCCGGCGTCTCCCACATGACATTTTTCCGTCACTTCCCGACGAAGGAGTCTGTGGTCCTCGATGATCCCTATGACCCTGTGATCGGCTCTCATCCTCACCATCAAACTCATCAATGGGCCAAACGAGGGAACCAATAACCCACCTATCTGCGCGCGCTCTTAGTGGGCCTCCAGCCCTTGGGCGGCCAGATCCCGCGCCGTACGCACCTCAGTAGCGAACGCAGATCGTCGAGCCTTGAGGTCGGGCGAATCCTCAAGCAGGCCCCGGTTGGAGGCCAGGGATAACGCAGATTCGAACAGCACCTGGCTGGCGCTTTCTCCTGAGATAAGACGCCCCTCGATCCGGTACATCTTTGCCCTGGCGAGACAGGCCTTGAGGAAGGCCTTCTCGCCAAAGGTGCGGTCGAGCGCTTCGAGTTCGTCGCCAACGACCTGGTAGGCGTCGAGGAACGGCAGCACTGCCCAGAACGCGACGGGCTTACCCATCTTTCCCAGCACTCCAGACGGCCCGATCTCGGCCAACGCCTGCTCCCAGTGCGGGACGTCGATGGCGACATCGGTTCCGGCGTCGTCGATGAACTGATCCTTCTCGTTGAAGAAGAATTCGAACTTGAACAGATCCCTGAATCCGAGAAGGGTCTCCCGGAAGGTGTAAATGTTGTGGTCGCCGTCGATCATCGAGGTCAACGCCATCTCCGAAAAGGCGCGCCTCACGAAGTAGTGAACCACCATGTTGCGGTAGTAGGAGATCTTGACCATCTCCTCATCGGAGAGCCAGAAGACCCTCCGACCCACGGCTTCGTGGCTGGAGACATATCCGTTTTCTGCGAGTCCTTCCAGGATGGCCAGCGCGACTGGCTCGTCGGAGTAATCGATGTCATTTTCGGTCATAGTGATGCCGCGGGCCCGGACGAACTCGGCTAGGTGGTGGCAGTCCTCACCCAACTCCCCGGCGGATCGGGCTGAACCTCGGGCGGCGAGCAGGGCGATACTCATCAGCGCCGTCGGGGTGACGGGTGTGGCCCGTCCGATTCGGTACATCACCTCGAAGGCTGTCTTTTGCAACCCGATCGACTCCTCTTCGTCGGATGTGATCGAGCCGATGAATGAAGCCACGGAGATCGGCTCTCCGAACTCGATGTAGATGTCTCCGTAGCGCCGCCTCAACGAACGGACAGCCTTTACCAGCCACCCGATCGACTCCTTTTCCTTGGTCCTCCCCTGGGCCTCCCGGGCGTAGTCGGGCACATCCTGGATCTGGTCGTACGCGATCGACACCGGGATCAGCTGAATGTCTTCTGCCTTGCCGCGCCGCAGCGAGTCCACCACGTAGTGCAGCATCCCGAGCTGTGGCGGCAAGAGCTTGCCCGACCGGGAGCGGCCACCTTCCATGTACCACTCCAGGGGGAATCGCTTCTCGATCAGATAGTCGAGATAGCTGCGCAAAACCGTCTTGTACAGCTCGTTGTCGCGGAAGCTGCGTCTGATGAAGAAGACTCCGGTGCGGCGCAATAGAGGCCCGACGGGAAAGAAGTTGAGGTTGATTCCACCCGCCGTGTGATTGGGTGGCAGGTCGTTCTCCCAGAGCATGTATTGGAGGCTGAGTCGATCGAGGTTCGATCGATGCGACGGGAGGAAGATCACGGGATTTGAGTTCCCCAGTTCGGCGATCCGTTTCACCTGATCTTCCGAATACTTGATCTCGCCATAGCCCATGCTGTAGAGCTTGTGGATCACCGCAGCGATCATGTCGATGACGTAAGGCGAATGAGTGGCCGCGATCTCCCGCAGGTATCGCTCCGCCTTGGATCGGGCGGCAGCAGACTCGAGGCCCGTCTCGGCCGCCACTGCGTCGACCGCATCGAGGAATTCGCGCCGGGAGAGGATCGCCTCCGGAACGAACCGGGGAATCTTGTAGCGGTTTCCCCGGAGCTTGCGCTCGGCCTGATCCAGCACACGCCATGCCCGCCGGGTGACAAAGCTGTCAACCGGATCGACATGTCCTGAGGTGGAGTAGTCGGCGAGTAGCTCGGAGGTATAGGCGCCCGTTGCGGCGATCAATCGGATCCGTTTCGGTCGCATCGCCTGGATCCATCGGGCGCGGAGGCCACGGGGATCGCGGGGGTCTCCCGGTCTGAAAATGTCGGCCATGCTCACCGATCGTCGACCCTTTTTGGTCGGCGCCATCCAGATAACTCGAAGCGGGATCAGGTAGAGGTCATCCGGCGATGCAAGTTTGGCGGCCAACGCCGTGTCATCACCTCCCTTTCCTCTTTTCGAGGAGGCGATCCGAAGGATTTCCGCGTTGGGCCCGAGCTCTCGCAGCAGCCACTTCGCCAGCATCCGCTGTTCGAAGTCGTTGGCGACGTCGAGCAGATAGAGCGGGGTGGATCCGGGCGGACCGCTGAGATGCTCCACTGAGACGGACTGGTGTCTGGGCACGGCGTCACTCTATTGGCCTGGCACAATCTCGCCGATGCGTATTGTCCTACAGAGGGTTTCTCGGGCCAGGGTCATGGTCGACTCGACGGTGGTGGGGGAGATCGACCGCGGGTTTCTGCTGTTGGTGGGCATGGAGGACTCCGATGGTGAGGCCGAGGCCATCGTCGTCGCCGAGAAGATCGCGGGCTTGAGGGTTTTCGCCGATGAAGACGGCCGGATGAACTTGTCGTTGTCTGACGTCGACGGTCAGGCGCTCGTGGTGAGCCAGTTCACCCTCTATGGCGACATCAGGAAGGGTCGGCGCCCGTCTTTCACGAGGGCAGGCGACCCGGCGCATGCCGCGTCGATGATCGATCGGTTTGTCGAAGTTCTCAACGATCGGGGAGTTCCCACCGCGACCGGCCGGTTCGGCGCTCACATGGAGGTGAGCCTGGTCAACGATGGACCGGTCACCCTGATCATCGAGGCCCGGGAAGGAAAGATCCTCTGAGAGGGCACTCCGATGAGAGAGGCCACTAGGAGTTGCCGGGCTCCGGGCGTCGTGAAGATGTTTCGGCGCGAGGGTCACCCCGAACCCGGCGCTGAGGAGAATCAGGACTCTCGTGTCGCTCGCACCCCAACCGGTCGACCACCCGATGACAGTCCAGACAATCGAGAGGATGAGCACGCCGACCAGCGCGATCAGCGCCCCCTGACCCGAGGATCCCGTCACAAGAGTGGCGAGGACGAGGACTGCCACCATGATCGGAAAAGCCAGTGGCCAGATCGCGAGCAGGACGCCTCCGGCTATGCCGAGGCCCTTCCCACCCCGAAACCGGTACCAGACCTTGTAGACGTTCCCGGCCACGGCACCGATCCCTGCCAGGGCGGCGCCAAGATCACCGCCCAGTTGGAACCCGACGAACACCGCTAGGACTCCCTTTCCCACCTCGACGATGAGAACGATTCCGGCGAGCCCATACCCGCCGAGCCGTCTTGCGTTGTTGGTCCCGGGGTTCCCCGTACCTCCGGATCTCAAGTCCACTCCCCACAGGCGAGCGATCCCGTTGGTGGTGGGCAGCGAACCGATCAGGTACCCCACGATGGGAGCGAGGGCCGTCACGAATCGGACATCCACTGTTGGCCCGGCTCGCAGAAACGAAGGAAGTCGCAACTCCCGCATCGATCCCCCGGCCGCTCCTCGAACTCGGTCGCGTCTATCGAGTTGGTCAACGCATTGAGGTGCTCATCTGCATTGGCAAGCCACCCCTCGTCGGCCTGATGGCTCTCCTCGGTGAGCCCGCCTCCGAGGTAGGCGAAGGTGACTCGGGTGGAGGCCGGCTTGGGGATGCCCAGGTCGGCTTGCTGGGCGGCCAAGGCGTAGGCCTCCAACTGGACGATGCGCGCATCATCACCGCTGGGCCGTCCGCTCTTGAAATCCACGACCTCCCACTCGTCGTCCTTGACATAGATGGCATCGATCCGACCCCTGACCCGGTATCCGCTATCGAGCTTGAGGATGAATGGTGCTTCGATCAATGCGGGCGATTCGGTGGCGAAGCGGGACTCCTTGAAAGTGGTGAACCCGCCTGGCCCTGTCGACTCATCTGGAGCGTCGTAGAGGTCGGGCTCGAATTCCTCGAACGGGACCTGACCCCGGTGATGGAGCTCGATGCGGCGGTGCAACTCCGTTCCCGCAACCGCGGCAGGATTGCGGCGTCTGGGTAGCGGGTCGACGTCGGACCAGTAGTAGCGCTTGGGACAGCCGGCGTAGGTGACCAGACCGGTGACCGAGACCACCCGGTCTGGCTCTTGCGGCTCGGGTTGTTGGGACTCCTCCAGCGTGAAGAGGGTTTTGGCGAGATCTTCCACTTTTCGATCCAATTCTTCGTTCAACCCCAGTTCTCGCGCCAACGAGTGCATGGCCTGCCCGTTGGCTGCAACCCTCCGCAAGGCATCTTCCCAACCTTCGCGAAAGAGGGGGTCGGGAGTCGTTTCCCCGGACTCGCGTCTCAGGATCTCGGGTCGGGGAGTCTCGGCGGCGTGGCCGCCGTCCTCGACCCCGGGTTGGGCGGCCACCAACTCGAACAGCTCGGACGGCTTCTTCCGCCTCTTGTTCGGCTCGGGAAGCCCGTACCAGTCGGCGCCACTCACCAGCAGCTTCGACTTGGCCCGAGTAGTCGCGACGTAGGCCACTCTCCACTCCTGCCTGGTGTTCTGCTCCTTGAAGAACTCCTTGCGGTCCTTCTCGTCGGCCGGCATGTCGACAAGGGCGTTGTCGATCCGATGATCCGGCGGGAGGTATTCGGCGAACCTGATCGGATCGGGATGTTGGGATGACTTGCCTGGGAAGTTCTGCTCGACCACGGCCGGGATCGCGACCACCTCCCACTCGAGGCCTTTGGCCCGGTGCACGGTCACCAGGGTTACCGCGTCTTCGCCGGAGAGATGGGCCACATCGAGTTCCTCGGCGGGCTCGCCTTCCATTGCTTCGAGGTAGTCGAGGAAGGCGTGCAGTGAGGTCCTCCCGATGAGAGGGCTCCAGTCCTCGGCCAGATCGAGCAGCCGGTAGAGGTTGAGACGGGCGGTCAGTCGTTGGGTAGCGGGCAGCGATTCGATGTCCTGCCAGGCTCGGGTTCGGTCGAGGATGAGCCGACACGTTTCAACCAGGTTGGCGCCTTGACTCTCTGTGAGGATCTCCTTGTAACAGCCGAGGAAGTGGCTCAGCGCTTGGCGAGCTTCGGACCGCAGGCCGCTCACGCCGTCGAGGTTTTCGATGGCCTCGAGGATGCTGACCGCGGGCACATCCTCGCTGTCATCATCGGTTTGCGCTCCTCCCACCCACTTGGTCAAGGGGGCCACGTCGGCGAGCCCGAGTCGGTAACGGCTTCCGAAGAGGATCTGGGTGAGGGCGGACGAGTGGGCCGGGTGTTCGAGGATGGTCAGCCAGGCCCGCACCTCGGCGACTTCGGGCACCGACAGGAGTCCTCCCAGGTTGGCCACCTCCACGGGGATGTCGGCCGTGCGCATCGCGTCGACCACGACGGCAAAGTCCTTGTTCTTGCGGAACAAAACGGCCATGTCCGACCAATCCAGCCCATCGTCGTGGAAACGACCGAATTGCTCGGCGATCCAGTCGGCCTCTGCAATGGCATCGGCCGCCCAATGGGTGACGACCTGGCCTTTCTTCTCTGGGTCGAACGCCGTGAGCTCGTCGGCCTCGGGATTCCCCTTTTTCCGGATCAGATTGGCCACATCGAGGATGATCTGTGCGGACCGCCGATTGAGCGTCAGACCCTTCCTATGGGCCTCGTCTCCGCTTCGAGTTCTGAAATGCTCGGGGAACAACTCGAAGTTCTCTGGTGTCGCTCCGCGCCATTCGTAGATGGTCTGGTCCTCGTCTCCGACGGCGACCACCGGAAACTGATCGTCGAAGATGGTGTTGAGGAGGACACGCTGGGCAGGGTTGGTGTCTTGATACTCATCGAGGACCGCCGCCTGGTATCTGGCTCGTATCGTGCCCGCCAGCTCGGGGTGGTCGGTCATCAGTTGTGCCGACAGGGTTATGAGGTCGCCGTAGTCGACCACGCCGAGACGTTTCTTCTCGGTGCGGTAGTGGGAGAGGGTCTCGACCAGTTCGGCTCGCTGCGCCCACACCTCGTCGTCGAGTTCGGCGTCTGCCATCAGATCCTCGGGGTTGACCAGATGGTCGGCGAGGCGGTCTCCCAGGACCCGAACCTTGTCGATGGGACGGGGGTTGGTGATGTCGAGGTATCGGTAGCCGGTGTTGTAGACGATCTCGGCGAGCAATTGGCGGGAGAAGGTAGGGGTGATGACCCGTACTCGGGTGTCGACACCGACGAGGGCCCCGAACTCGGCGAGGACTTGCGCAGCGAAGCCGTGATAGGTGTGGACCTCGACCTGGCGGCCCTCGTCGACCGCGGAACCGAGCATGGCGCGGACCCGGTCGGCCAGCTCGGAGGCGGCCTTGTTGGTGAACGTGATCCCGAGGATGCGCTCCGGCTCGACACCGTGTTTCTCGACCAGGTTGGCGATGGCCATGGCGACGGTGGTGGTCTTGCCGGTCCCGGCGCCGGCGCGGATCCGGATACTGTCGAGACCGATGTCGAGGACGTCTTGCTGCTCGGGTGTAGGCACCGGGACGCTCATGGGATGAAGGCCCCTCGCCCTTCGGGCCAAGCGGGGCAGGACAGTCGGAAGCTGCATCTGTCGCATCGGTCGTTGACCCGAGGCTCCCACATCTCGGCGGCGATCGCACCTGTGATCGTCTCCATCAGCTCCTCGATCTCTTCGAGGCGGTCTAGGTCCAATTTCGGTGTGGTGACCGACTGGGCCTTGGTCCGGGGGAACCACATCTCGGCCCCTTCTACTTCTTCGTCATGGGTCTCTTGTGTTGCGATCACATAGAAACCGAGCTGCACCGAGATCGCAGCCTCATCCTTGGTTGCCGCCCTGGTGCTGGTCTTGTAGTCGATAACCTTCAGGCCATCCGGCGTCCGTTCCAGCCGGTCGATCTTCCCCATCCACGGAATGCCGGCGATCTCGGCGTCTACCCGCGTTTCCAGCTCGACGGGGATCCCGGTGGAGGGCCAGTTCTCGTACAACTTGGTCAAGACCTCCACCGCCTTTCTCAGCCAGGCGACGTTCAACTCGGGTGAGCCAAAGTCGGCCTCGGCCCACACTTCATCTAGGACTTTGAGGACGTCGGGCAGCTTGGCGTGGATTTGGCCGGTGTTGAGGATCTTGGTCTCGGCCCGCTCCAGGACATCGTGCACCAGCGTCCCAAAGTGGGCGTAAGGGGAGCCGGCGTCACCCAGGCGAAGTCTTCGCTCGAGGGCATACCTCCGCGGGCAGGAGGCATAGGAGGTGGCCTGGCTGGGGGAGAGGCGGATCTCTTCTCCCAGGATGGGCCGGTCGGGACCAGGAGCGGCCACTCCTGCAAACCGTACCGGTTCCCACGCCTCCCCCGGGGCGGTTCCGAGGAGGTGGGCGAAGGCCATCCGGTCGACCGTCGCAACACTCGGATCACCGAGCCGCCGCCTCAATGCCACTTCGAACTCGCCTACCGTCACCGGCTCGCCGCGGGCTTCTTCCGGCGTTCCGATCTCGCTGAGTGAGGGGACTCCGGCCGCGGCGACAAGGAAACGCGAAGGGCGTCGCTCACCCTGATCGACACCGGCGTCGGTCGCGGTCCACACCACTCTTCGCCTGGCGCGGGTCATCGCCGTGTAGGCGAGACGCATCTCCTCCTGCACCTGGAAGATGTGCTGTGCCGCTGGGTTGGTCGTGCGTTCGGGTGACAGGAGCTCGGGCCGAAGCATTCGCCGGCTTCTGCGCAGATCAGGGAAGACACCTTCGACTGCGTTGGCGATGAAGACGAGATCGAACTCCAAACCCTTCGACTGGTGGAGGGTGGTCAACGCGACTCGGCCCGATTCCGGCCGATAGGAGAGAAGTGGGGTCGGTTCGAAGGTCTCGTCTTCGGCGAGCTCGAAAAAGCGGGAGAGGGACAGGTCGGGGTCTCGCTCGGCCTGACGCCCCAGGACCTGGGTGAACGATGCAAGCGCCCTTCGCCACTCGCCTCGGTGCTCATCGCTCACGATTCGGGCGAATCGTGACAGGCCGGTCCACACCTCCCAGAAGCCATCGACGGCCGGCTGGTCCGTTGCCCACGCGGGGTCGGCGATCAGTCGGGCCAAGTCGCGATGATCGGGCAGCCTGTCTCGGACCACGGTCGACCACGGTTGCGAGGTGCGTCGGCGACTCCGCATCAGCTCGCGCTCTGTGCCGAGAGTTAGCGAGACGATGGGGCCGAGGAGAATTCTTCTCATCGCCCGGTCCGCCTCCAAGGCCTCTGAAGGCGAGACGGTTCCGATGCTGCCGCCTTTGACAGCCACTGTGATCAGGTCCGCGACGAGCCGCACCGCGGTGTGGTCGACCAGACGGGAGTTGGGCGGATCGTGGGGGATGTCTCTTCGGGCCAACGCGCGACTGAGCTCGTTGAGCAGTTCTCGTTTCGACCGGACCAGAACCGCGATCTCGCCAGGAGCGGTGTCCTCCACGCGGATGGCATGTTCTACCTCTCGAGCGATCCACTCGGCTTCGGCCGTCTCCTGATCGAAGATGTAGGCCTCGACTCGGCCGGGATGGGCCGCAGGTGTCACCGCGCCTGCCGACCCGGGAAGGCTTCCGGAATGGACGACCCTGAGGGCGGAGTCGAGGATCTCCTTCGGCACCCGAAGGCTGTGAGTCAGGACGATCCGGATGACGTCAGGATGCTCCTTCGCGAAGTTGGCCACGTTGCGCAATTCGGCGCCACGGAACGAGTAGACGGATTGGTAGGGGTCGCCGGCGACAGTCAGGTTGCCGTGGGGCTTGGCGAGGAGACCCGCCATGGTGGCCTGGGCTAGAGAGGTGTCCTGGTATTCGTCGACGATGACATAGCGATAGTCGGCGGCCGTTTCTCGATCCGTGGAGTCGAGGAGGGCGACGGCGGAGACGAGAAGGGTGCCATAGTCGGTTCGGCCCGACTCTATGAGGGCGGCCCGGTAGCGGTCGAAGAGACCGGGGATTCCCCTCCAGTCGGCCCTTCCTTGGGCGCGCTCCAGGAGGTCGTCGGGGGAAAGAAGCCGTTCCGAGCAGCGCATCAGGAAATCGGCGATCTCGGCGGCGAAAGCCGGGCCGGTGAGGATGCTCCGGTAGGTGACCGGCCAGTTGTCAGGATCTTCCTTGGCGAGGAGGTTTTGGACCAGGCCCACCTGCTCGGGGGCAGTTAGGGGAACCGGGCGGTCCCCGGAGCTGTGCTCGAGGATCCGGAGGGCGAGGGAATGGAAGGTGGCAGCCTCGACGGGCATGCCGGAGCCACCGAGGGTCTCGTCGACCCGGCGGCGAATGTCGGCAGCGGCTCGCCGGGAGAAGGTGAGAACGGCGATCTCACTGCGTTTGGCCTGCCCGGAGTTGACCAGATGAGCCACCCTGCGGATGAGGAACTCGGTCTTTCCGGTTCCCGGGCCGGCCACGACGAGTTGCGGACCGTCGGTTTGCTCGATCCGCTCACCCCATTGGTCCGGCTTGACCCGGAACTCCCTCACTGGCACGGCCCGATCGTAGGGATCAGGCGGCGAGGGGGAGTGCGAGTTCTTCGAAAACCACCAGCTCGGCGCTCAGCCCGAACTGGGCCAGGTAAGTGACCGGATCATCAAAGGGGTCGATCAGGGGCTGCGGTTCGATTGTGTCGTTGCTCATGGTGATCAAGATATCGGCCGGGTGTGACAGGAAATCGGGAGGGCGTTTGGGCTGAAGCTCGGTTTCGCTTGATGGAGTGGGCAGCATCATGGTCGACGGAAAGGTATGGGAGACTCTGCCATGTGAGTGACGATCCATTCCTCGTCGCCGCGATCGCCGAGGCAAAGACCGGTCTCGCTGCAGGCGGGATCCCCATTGGGTCGGTCCTGGTGGTCGACGGCGAGATCATCGGCCGGGGCCACAATCAGCGAGTGCAGAAAGGGAGCACCGTGCTCCACGCCGAGATGGACTGCTTGGAGAACGCCGGTCGCCTACCCGCATCTACCTATCGCAAGGCAACGTTGTATTCCACGCTGTCGCCGTGTGACATGTGCTCGGGAGCCGCGATTCTCTATGGGATCCCGAAGGTGATCGTCGGCGAGAACCGGAGCTTTCGCGGACCGGAGGACTACCTCCGGTCTCTTGGCGTAGACGTCGTCGTCGTCGACGATGACAGTTGCATCCAGATGATGGTGTCCTTCATTGATTCCAATCCCGACCTGTGGAATGAGGACATCGGGGAGTAGCTCAGTGCTCTCCAACGTAAGTACGGTCGTCAGCGTATTTGCGTTGGGGGGCGCTAAGCCACCCGCGCCAGGAGTCGCTTTCTCAGCAGCAGGCTGGCCGCAGCGCCAAAAAAGAAGCCCCCTACGTGCGCCTCCCAAGCCGTTCCGGTCCCCCCCAATCCGAACTGCAACACGAACCAAATACCCAGGAATAATGCAGCCGGAATAGGCACCACCAGCCATCCGACAAACGACAGGACCTTGTGTCCGGGGAAGAGGATCGCATAGGAGCCCAAGGCGACCGCGATCGCACCAGACGCACCTACGAGGGGAATCGTGGACGCGGGGTTCATCATCACGAAGGTGGCGGTCGCCACCAACCCGCCGAACAAGTAGATGCCCAGATACCCGAAGTGTCCGAAGGCCTCCTCCACATTGTTGCCAAAGATCCACAGAAACCACATGTTGAAAACGACATGGGCCACGCCGCCGTGGAGGAACATCGACGTGAAGAGAGCCAGAAACACGTTCTTGTTGGGAACGGCCGGCGTTTGGGCTCCGGGAGTGCACACGTCGCGGATGATCTCCTCGACGCTCAAAGGGGCGCCGGTTGTCACTTCACAGGCAATTGCGGCCCGCTCATAGAGGAGTATCTGCTGAGCCTCGATCGAGCCTTGCTGCTGCACCAGGAAGAAAATGCCGAGATTGATGGCAATGAGAAGGAGTGTCACCCAGGGTGTGATCCGGGTCGGGTTGACATCGCGCAACGGAAACAACGCCGCTCCTCGCGTCGGGCGCGTCACGGTAGCTAGTGGCTTGTAAGACGGGCCACTGGGAGTCTGCTGATTGACACCGTTGGTAGTGTCCGACACCGTGCTTTTGGAGAGGGAGAAGGAACTCGAACTTCTGGCTGACTTGTTGGCCGATATCGGCTCGTCCGGGGGGAAGGTCGTGCTGATTCGGGGTGAGGCCGGGATCGGCAAGAGCTCTTTGGTCAGGGAATTCGTTGATGCCCATGCCGATAGCGCGCATGTTCTCTTTGGCGCCTGTGACGATCTGCTGACTCCGCAGCCGCTGGGCCCATTCTGGGACATCGCCCGCGACGAGCCCTCGCTGGCGCAGCCCCTCGAGACAGGTGACCGGCAGGCGGTGCTCGCCTCCTCCTTGGACCTTCTCTCCCGCTCGTTGCGCCCCAGCATCATGGTGATCGAGGACACCCATTGGGCCGACGAGGCGACCTTCGACGCCATCAAATATCTGGGTCGCCGGAGCGCCAGGACCAACGGACTGCTCCTTCTCACCTACCGGGATGGTGAGGTCGACTACGACCATCCTTTGCGACAGGTGATCGGTGATCTTCCGCCGCAGAGCGTGGTGAGGATTCGGCTCGGTGGTCTCTCGAAGTCGGCAGTGTCATCGATCATTGGTGGTTCGAGCCTGGATCCGGATGAGGTTCTGGCCGCCACCCATGGCAACCCTTTCCTGGTGACCGAGATGGCGTCCACTGATGGGGAGGCGATACCTTCCTCGGTTCAGGACTCGGTGATGACCAGGGTGCGGAAATTGTCTCCCCAAGCTCACCAGATGTTGAAGACTCTTTCGGTGGTGCCCGAGCGGGTCTCCAGGGCGGAGGTAGTGCTTCTCACCGGTAGAGATGAGAGTCGACTTGTTGAATGCGAGCGGCGCGGCCTTCTGGTGGTGGGAGCCGAGTTCGTTTCATTCCGCCACGAATTGATCCGGCGGGCGGTTGAGGCATCTTTGACGATCAGCGAGAGGGTGGCCACGAATCGGAAGGTTCTCGAGGTCCTCCCTCCTGAGACCGATCTGGCCCGGCTCGTCCATCATGCCCGCGAGGCCATCGACATCGACCGGCTGGTTGAATTAGCGCCTTTGGCAGCTCGAGCGGCTGCCGACGTGAATAGCCATCGAGAGGCTGTTGCCCACTATCGAGCACTTGGGCCGTACCTGGACCGGATCGCCGAGCCGGCCCGAGCCACCATTCTGGAAGATTGGGCACGCAGCGAGTTCTACCTCGACAACATCGAGGCGCTCGAGCTTCTGAATCGGGCCATCGATCTCCACCGGTTCAACGGCGACGATCTCTCTTTGGCCAATGCCCTGACGTCTGCCGTCCGGGTCAACATGGTTCACGGTCGACCTGAAGCCGCTGAAGCATGTTCGGTTGAGGGCATCAAGATCCTCGAGTCGCGTCCGCCGAGCCCGGATCTCGCCTTCGCGGTGAGTCAGTATGCCTGGCTCTCGCTGGAGCTAGGCGAGGTGGCGCGAGCAGAGGCCCTCACCAACAGCGCTCACGCGATTGCAGAGGAAACCGGAGGCGAGTTGGCCGCGATTCATGCCCTAAACATCAAGGGCATCCTGGCGTATGTCCGAGGGGAATCCGACGGTTTCCAGCTGATGGAGATGGCACGTAGCCGGGCTGAGAGGGGCGGTTACCGGTTTGAGGAAGTGGGGGTGCTCCTGAGCATGGAGGGTGTAACGGCCGAACTCCGCGAGATGGAACGGGCCGCTGACCTGGCACAGCGTGCCCGTGATACCGCAGCTCGGTATGAGATCCGAACTCTGGAGGTCGAAGCCCAGGCCCGGTATGCGGACGTCCTGGCATGGAAAGGCGAATGGGCTGCGGCCGAAGATGCTGCTGCCGAGGCGCTTGGGTCCCGACCTCATGTCGATGTCACCGTTGGCTGGGTGCTCGGAGGCTTGCAAGCTCGCCGTGGTCGTCCCGAGGCGCGACGCGTTCTCGACCGCACCTGGTCGCTGGCGGAGGAGGGCGGGAACCTCGCCAACATGCTTCCGGCTGCCGCCGCACAGGCGGAGAACATGTGGCTGACAGAGGTGAACGACCCGGACCTAGCCGAACGTTTCCAGGAACTGCTCGCCGAGGGGATACGGAGGGAGTTTCCCTGGCTCGCCGGGCCACTCGGGTTCTGGCTGTGGAAACTTGGCGACATCACAGAGGCGCCGGAGGGAATCCCTGAACCGTATCGGCTGGTCATCGAAGGCGAGCCGCTCAAAGCGGCGGCTATCTGGCAGGCAAAAGGCGTGCCGTATGAGCGGGGCTTGGCGTTGATGCACGACGACCCAGCCTCTCGACTGGAGGCACTCGAGATCTTCGAGACGTTGGGGGCGACCGCGGTGGCCGCCAAATTGAGAAAGGCTCTGAGAGACGAAGGAGTGGCGGTGCCCCGGGGCAAGGGTCGGGAGACCAGGGGCCACGCCGCAGGTCTCACGGCACGTCAGGCGGAGGTCCTTCAACTCCTCGATGAGGATCTGACTAACGCCGAGATCGCCGACCGTCTCTTCGTGTCACCGCGAACCATCGAGAACCATGTCTCCGCGGTACTCAACAAGCTGGATGCCTCCACTCGAGAAGAAGCCGTTTCTCGCGCCCACAGTGAGGGCTTGTTGGCCCGGTAGGCTGCTTCTCGTGCTTCTCGAGAGGGAGAAAGAACTCGAACTGCTGGCTGACTTGTTGGCCAATCTCGATTCGTCCGGGGGCAAGGTTGTCCTGGTCCGGGGCGAGGTCGGAATCGGCAAGAGTTCTCTCGTTGGGAAATTCGTTGATGATCATGCCGATGAGGCGCATGTTCTCTTTGGCTCTTGTGATGATCTGTCGACTCCTCAGCCGCTGGGCCCGGTCTGGGATATCTCCCGCGAAGAGTATTCGCTGGTGAAGCCTCTACAAGCCGGTGACCGTAGGGCGGTTATGGAGGCTCTTCTTGATCTTCTATCCCGCAGTTTGCGGCCGACTGTCCTGGTGATCGAAGACACCCATTGGGCGGACGAGGCATCCTTGGACGCCATCAAATACCTGGGTCGGCGGATCGCCAGAAGCAACGGACTGCTCCTTCTCACATATCGCGACGGTGAGGTCGACTACGACCATCCGCTGCGACAGGTGATCGGGGAGCTTCCTCCTCAAAACCTGGTGCGGATGCGTCTTGAGCCTCTGGCATCTGAGGCAGTTGCGTCGATGGTCGCGGACTCCGACGTTGATCTCGAGGAGGTCATGGCGCAGACAGATGGGAACCCACTGTTCGTGACCGAGGTGGTCGCATCAGGTGTCGAGAACGTGCCGTCCTCACTCCAGGATTCGGTTCTTGCCCGGGCCGGCAAGCTCTCATCGGGGGCCCGAGCACTTCTCGATCTGGTGTCGGTGGTGCCAGGATCAGCTGATAGATCCCTGGTCGAGAACACTCTCAATCCGTCGGCCGAGGACTTGACCGAATGTGTCCGCCAAGGTCTTCTGCGATTTGACGATGATTCGATCTCTTTTCGCCATGAGCTGACCCGTCGAGCAGTCGAGTCGGCTCTGAACGCGCCCGATCGCCGACAACTGA
Organism: Acidobacteriota bacterium; assembly: GCA_022573225.1. Lineage (GTDB taxonomy): Bacteria > Actinomycetota > Acidimicrobiia > Spongiisociales > ZC4RG35 > JACZUI01. Next base: position 626 of record JACZUI010000004.1, on the reverse strand, counting down.
ACCAGCAGGTATTGGCTGAGATCCGTGGGCTGGCCGACCCCTCCAGGCTGGTCCATCATGCTCGGGAGGCCGACGATGTCGAGTCGATCATCGCATTTGCCCCTATCGCAGCCAGAGCAGCGATGGCCATGAAGAGCCACCGGGAGGCGCTGGCACACTTTCGAACGCTCGAGCCCTACCTGGAACGAGTTGCCGAGGCGGACCGTGCAGCCATCGTCGATGACTGGGCCCGCAGCGAGTTCTACCTCGACAACGTTGAATCGCTCGACATTCTGACCCGGGCGATCGAGCTCCACCGCTCCAGCGACGACGATCTCGCGTTGGCAAGGACGCTGACATTCGCGGCTCGAGTCAATGAGGTAAGCGGACGGCCCCAAGAAGCCGATGCCAACGTGGCCGAGGCAATCACGATTCTCGAGGAGTATCCGCCGAGTGCGGATCTCGCCTTCGCGAAGAGCCAGCGTGCCTGGCTCTCAATGATGCGAGGTGAAGGGCCGCGGGCCATCGAACTTGCTGACCAGGCAATCGACCTCGCCGAGGAGACCGGCGACGAGTTGACCATGATCTACGCCCTCAATACCAAGGGCTCCGAGATGTACATGCTTGGGGACCCCGACGGGTTTCGA
>JACZUI010000038.1 GCA_022573225.1 Acidobacteriota bacterium | reverse complement strand
ATTGGACGCGGCGCGGCCGATCATCACGGCGATCACGGCCAACCCCGTGGCCAGGTGGATTCTTCGGACACGATGGAGGATCGAGTGAGCCACCCAGAGCCGAGGGTCCGCCGCCCACTCCCTGTCGCTGTCTGGTGCGGTCGGATCGGACCAGTCGTCGGTGACGCCTGCCGTGCACCCTTCCCGCTCCTCGTCCACCCGCGGAGGGCTCAACCATCGATCACCGGGGAAGAAGAGCAGTTTCAACCTGCAGCCGATGCCAAGCGGGGCAAAGTGAGACTGGGTTGACAGGATCCTGGTGACCCAGACGACGCCCACCACAACCAACGCCACCAGCCCGGTTGTAGCCCAATGCCGGGTCGCCGCACTCCACGCCTGGCGAACGATCCATCGTTGGACCACGGCAGAGGCGGTAACTGCTTGAGCGGCGAACAGTGCTGTCAGGGCCAGCCCGGTCGGTGTAGGGCACGTCCCGAGGCGGTGTCCCTGACACGCCGTGAACCCTCAACTCCGTGGATTCGGCTACGGCAACATCTCGTCGTCGACCGCCTGGAACCTACCCTCGGCCTACGCTTCGAGTATGGAAGAAGAACGAATTGCACTGTTCATGGACTATGAGAACCTGGCCATCGGCGCGAGGGACGCCCTCGGTGGCATGGAGTTTGATTTTGAGCCGATTGGCAACGCCCTTGCCGAGCGAGGCCGTGTTGTCTCACGCAAGGCCTACGCAGACTGGTCGATGTTTGCCAATGCCCGCCAAGCGCTGACTCGCAGCCATGTCGAGTTGATCGAGATCCCCCAGGGGATGGGCGCATCACGCAAGAACGCCGCCGACATAAAGATGGTGGTGGACGCCATCGAAGTCGCATTTGAGCGGGAGTGGGTGACGACATTTGTCATATGCACCGGGGATTCAGACTTCACACCTCTTGTTCACAAGTTGCGTGAGCTGAACAAGAAGGTCATCGGGGTGGGCGTCAAAGGCTCGACATCCAAGCTTCTACCCCCGGCGTGCGACGAGTTCCTGTTTTACGAGAACCTCGAGGGAGTCGATCCGCGGCGACAGGACCGTGGCCAGGATGAGGACGAGTCGATTGCCGAGACTCCGGGATTGGAGTCACTGATCTCCACCACCCTCAGCGGTTTGGCGCGGACGGCCGGTGGGGAGGTTCTGGCATCCTCCTTGAAACGAGCTCTCCTCAGAAAGGACTCGACCTTCTCAGAAGCGGACTACGGCTTCAGGGCGTTCGGGGAGATGCTCCGTCATTTGGAGGCCGATGGGTTGATCGAGTTGTCCCAGGGGCCGGGCCGGGGTGATCCGGTGGTGTCGTTCGCGTCGGGTGGTTCGGCCGAGCAGAAGGCCTTTGATCTTCTTGGCAAGGTCGTCGCCGATCTGTCGAAGAAAGGCTCCCCGGTGGTTCTCTCCGGCCTCAAGAACCAGCTTCGGAAGAAGGAGCCAGATTTCTCTGAGAAGAGGCTCGGTTACGGCGGCTTCCTTCAGTTCTGTAGAGCTGCGGCGACCAGGGGACTAATCACTCTCTCCTGGGACGAGAAACTTGGCGATTACACGGTCGAGACCGGCTGAAATCGTTACCCGGCACACGGCTCGCGGCTGAAGGTGTCGTGACTAAGGTGTCGCCCCTGTGATCTTGTCCAAGGGCTTGAGCGACATGGGGCGGCGCGTCGTCGGCGTCTTTTTGTTGGGTGTCATGGCAATGGCCCTCTTTGTAGCATTTGCTCCGCCTGCTTTCGCCGAAGGAGAGATGATCGGAACCCGGCTCAGATACACCGAGCCGAACTCGGGTGAGCGGGTCGCCGTTTCCGGTGTCTCCCTCACGGTCGAGGACACATCGGGTGAGACCATCGCCGAGGGCGTCACGGATGCCGATGGGATCTTCGAAGTAGAGGTTCCGGGGTCCGGACGTTATGGACTCACAATCTTCCCGGAAACGCTGCCAGAAGGCGTGTTCCTCGCAGACCCGGATAACCCCACCAAGCTCGTAGAGGTGCTCGTCGGGCAGACCGGCAGGGCGATATTCCAACTCGTGAACGAGAATGAGTTGGCTGGACTGGGCCAGACGAGCACCATCACATTTCGCCGAGTCGCCCAGCTCACTGTTGAGGGTCTCAAGTTCGGGGTGTTCCTGGCGATGGCAGCCATCGGCCTATCGCTGATCTTCGGAACCACAGGTCTCGTGAACTTCGCTCACGGAGAGATGATCGGTTGGGGGATGCTCTGGGCCTATCTGTTCAACTTTTACGGGTTCGCCGGGATGTTCGGCTTCATGGAGGGGTGGCCGGCGCCGTTTGGAGACGGCGTCAACCTGATATTTGCCACCCTTATGGCCATCGTAATGGGACTCGGACTTGGCTGGGCGATGGACAAATTCATCTTCGCTCCCCTGCGGGCCCGGGGCACGGCGGTCATCTCGGCGATGATCGTGACAATCGGCCTTTCCATTCTCATTCGGTATGTATACCTGTTCGTTTTTGGCGGCGTTCCCCGCTTCTACCGCGACTACACGGCGCAAGTTGGCATCAAGATCGGCGTCATCGAGATCACTCCCAAGGACCTGATCACCGGTCTTCTCTCGGTTGCGATCCTGGTTTTGGTCGGGCTGTTCCTCCAAAGGGCTCGGATGGGCAAGGCGATGCGTGCCGTCGCTGACGATCGCGACCTGGCCGAGTCTTCCGGCATCGATGTCCAACGAGTGATCCGGTTCGTCTGGGTGGCGGGTTCAGGTCTAGCCGCCCTCGGTGGCGTTTTCATCGGTCTCTCCGAGCAGGTGTCGTGGAACATCGGCTTCCGGATTCTGTTGCTGATCTTCGCCGCGGTCGTCTTGGGCGGTCTTGGTACTGCCTACGGCGCCTTGGTCGGCGCCCTGATCGTCGGCGTCGGCATCCAGGTATCCACTCTCTGGATTCCGCCCGAACTGAAGAACCTGGGCGCCCTTGTGCTGCTCATCGTCGCACTCCTTATCAGGCCCCAGGGGATCCTGGGCAAGGCTGAGAGGATCGGTTAGCTATGCCAGGTGTATTCGGCGCGATCGACTGGCTGTTCATATTTGAGCAGACCCTCAACGAGGCGGTAGACCTGAACGCCATCGTCTTCGCCCTTGCCGCCATCGGGTTAAACGTCCACTTCGGCTACGCCGGCCTGCTCAACTTCGGACAGGTCGGGTTCGTCGCCGCGGGCGCCTACGGCATGGGCCTCGCTGTCACGCTGTGGGGCCTCAATCCGTTCCTGGCCGTCGTGGTCGGAATGATTTTTGCGACGATCTTCGCCCTGTTCCTGGGTATCCCGACCCTTCGCCTCAGGGCTGACTATCTCGCAATCGTGACTATTGCGTCTGCCGAGATCCTCCGTCTCGTAGCCAGGTCGACCGCCATGCGCAACATCACCCGCGGCCCCGAAGGGCTCAACGAGTTCGTCGGCCCCTTCCGCGAGCTGAGCCCCTTCAATCCGAGCGTCAGTTACGGGTTTGGCCCGTTTACATGGCGGGGCAACCAATTCTTCACGGTGGTCGTCGGCTGGACACTGATCTTTTTCTTTGTGTTTCTCGTGTGGCAACTGATGCGGAGCCCTTGGGGCCGGGTGGTCAAGGCGATTCGAGAGGACGAGGACGCCGCCCGCGCCTTGGGAAAAAGCGCCTACTGGTACAAGTTGCAGGCCCTGATTCTGGGTGGCATCATCGGCGGGTTCGGCGGCATGATGCTTGCTCTTGGCAACGCAACGGTCCAACCTGACTTCTTCGTCGCTCCGCTGACATTCTTCTTCTGGCTGGTTCTCATTCTCGGCGGTGCCGGCCGAGTGTGGGCACCTGTTCTCGGCTCGGTGATCTTCTGGGGGCTGATAACCTTTATCCAGAATCTCGGGAGGCAATTGGTGGACGCCGGGCTGATTCCGACATCGATAATGGATACGAGCCAGGTCGATCAGATCCGGTTCTGGATCGTCGGTGCTGCCCTTGCGCTGCTGATGATATTCAGGCCTCAAGGAATCCTCGGTTCGAAGGAGGAGATGGCCCTAGATGCCCACTGATCTCGAACACCTTCCCAGGGAGCCCGGCGTTCCCAAGCCCGACCCGATCCTCGTGGTTGACAACATGAGGAAGCGGTTCGGCGGAATCGTCGCGGTCGACGTCGACCACCTCGAGATTCAACGGGGAGCAATCACCGCTCTCATCGGACCAAACGGCGCAGGCAAGACGACCTTTTTCAACGTGTTGACCGGCTTCGACAAGCCCGATGAGGGACACAAGGTGTTTGACGGTGAGACGATCGACAGAGCCAGACCACACCGGCTGGCCCAGAAGGGCATGGTGCGGACCTTCCAACTGACCAAGGCGCTCACCAAGCTTGCCGTTATCGAGAACATGAAGCTGGGAGCAAAGGACCAGAAAGGCGAGAATTTCGCACGGTCATTGATCACCCCGATCTGGAAGAAGCAGGAGAAGGAGATCGAACAGCGCGCCGACGTGCTCCTCGAGAAATTCCAGATGGACCAAATGCGCGATGAGTACGCCGGCGCGATTTCAGGTGGTCAGCGCAAGCTCCTCGAAATGTCACGATCACTGATGACCGACCCAAAGCTGGTGATGCTGGACGAGCCGATGGCCGGGGTGAACCCGGCCCTCAAACAGAAGCTCCTCGACCATGTCCGGGGATTGAAGGACCAGGGAATAACAGTGGTATTCGTCGAACACGACATGGATGTCGTTCAGGGCATCTCCGATTGGGTCGTGGTCATGGCGGAGGGCGCCATTATCGCTGAGGGCCCGCCCCGGTCGATCGCGGAGAACAAGAAAGTCATTGACGCCTACCTCGGCGCCCACCACGACGCCCCACTCGATCTCGATCAGGAGCAGGCCTTTCTCGCGGAAGACATGGCTGAGGAACAGGAGACTGAAGAACAGTGAGCGAATCTTCCGTCCCCATCATCGAGATCAAGGGTCTTGTGGCAGGTTACGTTCCCGGTGTCGACATTCTCAATGGAGTCGATCTCGTCCTCAATGAGGGTGAGCTGGTGGCCATCATCGGGCCCAACGGCGCCGGTAAGTCCACGTTGCTCAAGGCGGCTTTCGGTCTCATCCCCGTTAGGTCGGGGTCGGTCACCTTCAACGGCGCCGATATCTCCAACCGAAAGGCTCATGAGCTGGTCGAGATGGGGATTGGCTATGTCCCCCAGATCAACAACGTCTTTCCGAGTCTCACCGTGAAGGAGAATCTCGAGATGGGCCTGTTTCTCCAACCCGAGAAGGTCAATGGACGGATCGACTTCGTTGTCGACATGTTCGAACGTCTCGGGGAGCGAATGGGTCAACGTGCCGGGTCGCTGTCGGGTGGCGAGCGCCAGATGGTTGCGCTGGGACGTGCTTTGATGGCCGAGCCGTCGGTGCTCCTTCTCGACGAGCCGTCGGCCGGTCTGTCGCCTGCTCTCCAGGATCAGGTTTTCATCCGGACCAGGCAGATCAACCGTTCCGGTGTCGGTGTGATCATGGTGGAGCAGAACGCCCGTCGCTGTCTCCAGATATGTGATCGTGGGTATGTCCTTGATCAGGGCACCAACGCATACACGAGCACCGGTGAGGAGTTGTTGCACGACCCGAAGGTCATCGAGCTCTATCTGGGAACCCTGGCCAAGGTCGACTGACCCTTCGACGGCATCACTGCGGACGCGGCGCGGGCTCCAAAGGGACATGCCGGGCGACGCCGTCATCAGCGTCCTTCACACCGTGCTGGCATTGCGGCACCGATTGGAAGGCCGGGATCAACTCGGGGTCTCCGTAGGTGGCCAACTCCGGTTTGGGAAGGTCGATGACCTTCTCGAACGCCAGGAAGATTAACGGGACGATCTCGTTGTAGGTCGGCTGCAAGTCTTGGTATGCCGACAGTACTTCGGCTTCGGTGTCGTCGATTGTGAGTTCTGCGTCTTCCAAGCCTTTCTCGATCTCAGAAGCGAAGAATCTCTGATACCGCAGATCGGGAAGAGCATGCAATTTCTGTTTCAGGAGGGCAATCGTCTCTCTTGTCTCGTCGATGGCCGTCAAGTAGAGGCCGAGTCGGAGTTCAGGATCGGGCTCTCGGAAGGACTGGTACGACATGTCGTTCATCACCGCCCCGACCCCAAGCTGCCATTGCCACATGATCGGACAGATGTCGTATGCGGCCTCGACGAGACCCTCGTTCAGGACGATTTCGGTGTCATCGTCCGAGGTGCAGGCTGCGACGACCAGAAGGAGGGCAAGCGCCAAGGAGAACCTTCTCACCAGGGAAGTATGCCTCATGCCAACAGAAATGGGGCCGGCGGTGCCGACCCCATTTCGCGTACTAGTAGGGATTTCTTACGAAGCGAACACGTACTCGTCGAGATCGGTGTTCGGGGTGTCGCCACCGTCATAGGTAGCGATCCTGAAGCTCGCCGCGGCCGGCTCACCGGCATCAACGAACTCATAGGGGCCACCCTGACCGTCGTAGTCGATGTCCTCATTACCGCCGAGTAGATCAGCGCACGCCGCAAAGTCGGTGCACTTGACTCCGTCCTTGGTCACGCCGTTGATCTGGGCAGCAACTTCGACCGGATCATCGCATCCGGCAGTAATGGCCGCCAGAGCCACGATGACGATCGCGTCGTAGGTCTCAGCGCCGTAGGCGAACACGCCGCCAACGCCACCTTCGTACGCAGCGTCGAGACGGTCCGTGAAGTCGGTGATCGAGCTGAGATCGACCGAAGGCTCTGTGCCCTTCATTCCGGCGATGATCCCCGGGTCGGCCAACTCTGCTCCGATACCACCGATGTTGCCGTCAACGCCCCACACGTTCGTGTCCGAGAGTGGGCCGATGCCCCGCTCGTTCATCGTGGTGAGGATGTTTGCCGACTCGGCGAAGCCGATCACAACGACAGCGTCGGTGCCGGCAGCCACCATGGCGTCGACCTCTGCGTCGAAGTTCTCGGTGTCGACCGCGTAGGCCGTAAACGGCTCGACGGTTCCACCAGCAGCTTCGAAGTTCTCCTTGAAGGCATCTGCCAGTCCCTGTCCGTATGACTCCTGCCTATACAGAACGGCGACGGTCTCGTTGCCTTGTCCAGCTACCTGATCCGCAAGAACCTTGCCCTGGAGCAGGTCGGACGGAGCAGTACGGAAGTACATCCCGTTGTCGTCGTATGTGGTGAAGTCAGGCGAGGTGTTCGCCGGGGAGAAGTGGATGATGTTGTTGGTCGTGATCTTGTCGATGACCAGCTTGGAAACGGCCGATGAGGCCGCACCAATGATGGCGTCTGCGTCAAGAGCAATCAACCGGTCCACTTCTGGGTTGGCAATGTCCTGGTTCGTGTCACCAGAGTCGCCTTCGTGAAGCACCATGTCGACTCCGAGGACGCCGCCAGCGGCGTTGATGTCCTCGAGTGCGAGACGGGCTCCGGCAACCTCTGGGGGTCCGAGGAAGGCCAGGTCACCAGTTACGGGAAGCAGTGTGCCGATGGTGAGAACACCGTCGCCACCGGCGCATTCGCTGTCGACTGCTGCCGCTGTGGTTTCCGTGGTTGCCTCAGCCGCTGTGGTTTCCGCGGCGGCTTCAGCCGCAGTGGTGGCTGTGTCATCGGCGTCGCCGTCGCCGCAAGCTGCGGCCACCATGGCGAGAACGGCGATCAGACCCACCAACCGCAACCAATTTTTGTTGCGCATGTAGTTCTTTCCTCCTGTTTATACGCTTGCCCGTGGGGCAAGTTCCCAAACGATAGACAGACCTCATGCCAATAGTCCACAGAAGTCGCCAACAGCCTGGCCGCATTGCCACGCGGAGAGGCGTCTGATGGGGCGTGCAGCAGAGGTTGTCGTGGTTGGGGCGGGGATCATTGGGGCATCGATCGGCTACGAACTGGCACGCCATGAAGCGGGCACAGTCGTGGTTCTGGACAAGGCCCGATCGCCCGGCGAAGGGTCGACAGGGGCATCGTCTTCGATCTCTCGGTGTCGGTATACCCACTCCGAGGTGATCCGGCTTGCCCTTCACGGCCAGAGGGCGTATGCCGGGTGGTCTCGGTTCACCGGTCTGGAGAGACCGCGGTCGGGCCTAAACCGGGTCGGAGTGATGTGGATGATGGGAGAGAGCATTGAGAAGACCCAGCGCGACGTCGAGAGACTGCGTTCTGAAGGTGTCGATGCCGAGTGGCTCAACCCTGAGGAGCTTCGTGATTTGTTTCCTGTTCTCTCGGACTGTGGCGAGCCATTCGATCTGACCGGCGAGGTCGAGCATGTCTGCGAGCCCGGCGAGGCCTTTCTCTACGAACCGGGAGGGGGCTATTCCGATCCGGTGGGCGCCAATCAGGACCTCATCGACGCGGCCCTCGGTCGCGGTGTGTCGATCGAGTTCGATTCGCCGGTTGTTGACTTGATGAAGGAGGGTGATCGGGTGGCCGGCGTGAGGTTGGCCGATGGCTCGGCCATCTCGGCAGGGCTTGTCATCAATGCAGCCGGGCCATGGTGCAACGCATTGAACGAGCAGGCGGGTTTCGACCACCGTTGGACGCTGAACCCAACCCGGATCCAGACGATCTATCGATCCTGGCCCGATTCGCTGGGTGCACTGCCGGTGGGTGCGGATGCCTCGACGGGGATCTACTTCCGGCCTGAGCTGGGCACCCGACAGGTTCTGGTCGGGTCGGTGCGCGCCGAGGACGAGGTCGAGATCGTTGACGATCCCGACAGTTTCAGGAGGGTTCCGGATCCCGGATTCAGCGAGATCGTGCTGGCCGCCCTCCACCATAGGCTCCCCGACTTGGAGGCCCGGGGCGACGTCACCGGCATCGCTGGTCTATACACGATCAATCGTGAGGATGTGCATCCCATAGTTGGGCCCTCCGGCGTGGATGGATTCTGGGTCGCCAACGGGTTCTCTGGTCACGGGTTCAAGCTGGCTCCTGGAATCGGGTCGATGATCGCCCAGGCTCTGACGGGCCGATCGATGGAGTTCGACACCGATGTGGAAATGGGCTTTTTTGCGGTGGACCGTGACCCGATCGAGCTCGATGTGAAGAGCGTCCTGGCCTGATGATCGTTCTCGATGCTCAATCCACTCGGGCTGCGCTGCCCATGGGAGATGCGATCGAGGCGATGGAGCATGCCTTCAGTGGTGAATCCGAGGCGCCACTGAGGTCGTTGGTGGGCAAGTCGCTTGTCATGCCGGGCGTACTCGACGGAGTCATCGCCGTGAAGGTGGTTTCTGTGGTCCCGGGCAACCCGGCCGGATTGGTGACGGTTTTCGACCGCGACGGGACTCCTCTCGGCGTTGTGGACGGTCCGACGTTGACCGCGATCAGGACCGGCGCGGTATCCGGGCTGGCTACTCGGCTTCTCTCCAGAGACTCGGCCAGGACACTCGCCATGCTCGGGGCGGGCGCAATGGCGTTCGATCAGATCGAGGCGGTACGGGAGGTTCTGCCCATCGAGCGCGTCCTGGTGTGGTCCCGCTCCCGCGAGAGCGCCGAGCGGCTCGCCGGGATCGTGGGTGGCGTCGTCTCCGAAGATCCTGACAAGGCGGTTGCCTCGGCAGATGTCGTCTCTTGTGCCACCCCTGCCACCAGTCCTCTGTTCTCAGAGAACTCCGTGACTCCGGGCACGCATGTCAATGCGGTGGGCGCATTCACTCCCCAAATGGTGGAACTCCCCCAAGGCCTGCTTGATCGGGCCTATGTGGTCGTCGACGATGTCGAGGCGGCGGCGGCCGAGGCGGGAGACCTCATCCAGGCCGGGCGTGAGCCAAACACGACGCTGCGGGACCTTCTTGCCGGCGTCCACCCCCAGATCGGCGAGGACGCCACCGTGTTCAAGAGCGTCGGAATCGCGGCCCAGGACGTGGCGGCCGCCCACCGTGCCCTCAAAAACGCGGCCGACCTAGGCCTCGGAACCATTCTGTGAGTGAAAAAGAGTATCCCAGTCTTCTTTTCACTCACAGAAGCCTTTTTAGCTGGCCTTTTTCGCGCCCCTGACCTCGAGGGAGTCGAGGAGGTTCCCGGACGCAGCGCTGATCTCGGCAACGGCAGCGTCGAAAACCGCCGCGTTGTGGGCTGCCGGCTGGCGAAACCCGGAGATCTTGCGGACGTACTGGAGGGCCGCCGCCTCGATCTCCTCCCGGGACGCCGGGGTCGCTCCGGCTCGTAGGACCTTGATTGATCTACACATGAACCAGACCCTATCGCCCGGTGCGGGTGATTCGCACGGCCTCGCTGGATGCAAGAGAAAGCGCAAGGGCCGCCGCCACCGGGGCCAGCGCCGATGCCTCCGGGCCGGCAACCAATGCGCCGGCGACCGTGAGCCCACCCACCAAGATTCTCGACGCGTGGATTCGATTGCCACTGAGGAGGTTTCCCCTGCGGCTGTCAACAACGCTCGTGGGCTGTGGCGGCTCTCGGAGAACTGCTACCAGGGTCAAGGCCGCGACGGCGAGCACGAATGGTGGCTGCACTGGGGGCAGTTGCGTCGGAAACGCTCCGGAGAGAGAGACCACCACTGCCGATCCCGTTGCCGCTACCAGCGCCGCTATCAACGCGTCCCTGTTGTGTTCGTCGCTCATTCGACTGTCGACGTAGATGGCGATCGCTATGCCGAACCCCGCCACGAATCCCAGCGGTGTGAACGAAATCGCAATCGCGCCGACGGCTATCGCGAAGAGGTCAGTGCGAAGAGGGCGTCTCCCTGTGGTCTCCGCAACAAGTCTTGCCCCTATCACCAGCCCACCAATGGCCAGAAGGTCAACAGGAAGACCGAGAATGGCCCAAACGCCTGCCAGCGCGGCGGCGATCAGGGCCGTGGAATCGCGATCGGGATCCAACTCACGGGTCAGCGCCCAGACGAGAAATGTGACGAGGCCCGCCTGGACCGCGAGCCAGGGGCTCCCATCGAAGATGACCGTTGCCACAACGCCGGCGACCGCGGCAATTAGCGACAGACCCAGGATTGCCCGGTTGGACCATATGCCGAGGTCGAGTCCTCTCCCGACGTGGCTGCGAAATGCCATCGGGCTCATTCTGGACCAAACCGGACATTGCAGTCCAGCTCGATACTCTCAGGTCCGTGACCAAACCTTTGGATCAGTTCCGTCGCCTCCCCGGAGTCGGCGTGCTCGCCGAGCGACAGATGGGCGGCTTTCTTGCGGTGTCTGCGCTCGTCGGTGTCGGAGTGGGCCTCGGCGCCGCAGGGCTGATCGAGCTTCTCAATTGGATGCAGCGTTTGTTTCTCGACCTGGACCTCGACGAGGGCAGGGTCTGGTTGTTCCTCACCATCCCGGCCGGATTCCTTGTCGCTTGGCTCATCGCCAAGCGTTTCGCACCTGAGGTCGCGGGTGATGGAGTGCCGGAGGCCAAGGCAGCGCTGATCGTCCACGGCGGTCGAATTCGAGGACGCGTTGCCCCTCTCAAGATTCTGGCAACCGCGGCAACGATCGGTACCGGAGGGTCGGCGGGTAGAGAGGGGCCCATAGTCCAGATCGGCGCCGCAATCGGCTCGTGGGTGTCGCGGCGTTTCCACCTTGGAGAAGACCAGGTCCGCTCCCTGGTCGCGGCCGGCGCCGGGGCGGGCATCGGTGCTTCGTTCAATGCTCCCATTGCCGGGATGCTGTTCGCCCTCGAGGTGATCCTCTCCAGCTTCGCCGTGAGACACATGTCGGCGATCGTTATCGCCTCCGTCACCGCGGCGGTGACCACTCGATCGATAGTCGGTGAGGAATTGGTCATCAAGGCCGGGGAGTACCCGCTGGACAACTTCAGCGAACTGATCCTCTATGGCCTGATGGCCTTGGTGGTCGTCGCCGTCGGGCTGCTCTTTCTGCGGATGCTGGACTACGCGGAATCAGTGGCCGAAGCCCATGGACGAAAGTGGGGGCTGCTCAGACCGATTGGAGCGGGTCTTCTCGTCGCCGGCCTGATCTTCATCGAGCCCGGCCTTTTTGGCACCGGCCAGGGAGCGACCAATGCACTGCTTATCGGAGAGCGCCTATCCGAAGCCACAGGGCTGATCTCCGAGGCGTGGTGGGTTTTCCTATTGCTGGCTTTGGGCAAGGCGCTTGCCACGTCCCTCACAATTTCATCTGGCGGTTCCGGCGGGGCCTTCATGCCCTCCTTGTTGATGGGTGCCGCCGTTGGAACCGGATTCGCGCGACTCGTAGAGCCGGTCTGGACGTTTTCGGAGCTGAGACCCGGGGCATTTGCCGTCGTGGGGATGGCGGCCATGTTCGCGGTCGTGGCCCGAGCACCGCTGACTTCGATTCTCATCGTCTTCGAAATCACAGGCGCCAACGATTATCAGCTGATTCTCCCGTTGATGCTGGCCGCCACCTTGGGCACGTTCCTAGCGGAACGATTCTCACCAGACTCGGTCTACACCATGAGTTTGAAACGCAAAGGCATCACGGTGCGTCCCGGCGGGGAGGTGGACGTGCTCGATACCATCAATATTTCCGAGGTGATGTCCGACCTCGAATTTGTCGCGTCCCCAGACGAAACTCTCGCCCAGGTTGACGGCTTGCTCAGTCGTCACCGGTACCACGGCGTACCGGTCGTCGAGGACGGCGTCCTTGTAGGAATCGTCACCGTTTCCGACATCAGTCGCTATGGAGGACCCAATGACGCTGTCACCGTTCGAGAGGCCATGACGCCCCATCCGGACACGGTTGTTCCCAGTACCCCCGTGTCCCGGGCGATGGAGAGGATGGCAGCCCTTGGCGTCGGTCGGCTGCCAGTTGTCGATGAGTCCCATCCCACAAAGCTGATTGGTATTTTCCGGCGTGAGGACGCGGTACGCGCCTATCACGAAGCGCTTGGAGCTTCGACGGACATCGAATTACACCGGGCTCGTCTCGCTCAGCGGACGGATCCTGGCGCCGGCTATTTCGACTTCCGAGTACCAGCCGGGTCGATCGCCGACGGCCGCCCGGTGAAGGAGGTCGCGTGGCCCGAAGGTTCGACTCTGGTGTCGGTCCGCCGGGATCGTGAGGTGATGGTGCCCACGGGGAACACCGTGCTTCGCTCCGGTGATGTGGTCACCGCGTTCGGGACCGAGGCGTCGAAGTCAAGGGTCATCGAACGACTCAATCAGGGGGCAGACGAGCCAACCGCGGAGATCACCCTGGACGATATTGAAGCCGAGGGCGGTGGTCCTGAGGACGACGACTCGACCTAATATCGTTACTCAACAAGCAAAGAAGGGGAAGCTTTGGACGTTCTGATTCCACTGATCATCGCGGTAGCCGTACTCGCAGGTGTCGCGACGTTCTTGCGCCGCCAGCGTGAGCGGGCCAGTGAGGCGGATCCAGTCGAGAAGTCGCGGAAGCGAGAGCCCGAACCAGAGCCGGATGCGCTGGTCCGGCGGGCCCCGGTTCGCGAGTTCCATGTGCATGGGAACGAAGCCCGGGTTACGTTTGACGTGCCTCTGGCCGACGAGGTCGACGAGATTCTCAACGAGCTTCTCGTCGACGAGGCTATTGAGGTCTTGCGGGACAAGCGTCACAGTCTTCCCATTGATGACGTGACCGAGGTCGTCGCCTTCGCGGGAATGGGCGAGGCGAGGGAAGTGGGTCGCGCGCAGCTCCCGTCGCCTGGTGAGCTGCCGCCTCCTGTGACAGCGGAGGCACTCAAGCTGAGCCACATTGCCAAGGACCCCTTCGCAGGCCAGTTTGAGACGGATCACTCTGTGCAGTTCGGGACGGCCGTTCATGTCCCAACCGACGATCTCGGGCCGCTACGCGATGAGCTCAAAGTCCCCGCGGGCCTGGAGCGAGGGCTGAGGGCTCATGGAGTAGATCCGGAAACGGCGAGCGGACCTGACTTTGTGCTCGGCCTTCTCGGGCTCTTTGACTACAGCTTGTCGCCCCAAGCGGAGCCAGAGACCTATATAGCAACCAAGGCGGGCACCCGAACCTTCATAAGGACGGTGATCCACAGCCCCGGAACACATCCGGAGCTGGATGAGGCCATCATCAGAAGGTTCAGTGTGGAGTTCGGGGCGTCGGGTGCTGAGCGGGGGATTCTGATTACCGACAAGTACGGGCCCTTCTTGATCCACGATGTGGAGCGAATCGAACCGAGGATTCGTTTCGTAACCAGGGAACGAGTCCAGCGGTTCATCGACTCAATGGCATTGGGGTAGGACCCACGTCGGGTATCGGAGCTCGGCGGTAAGATGGATGTAGAAGAAGGAGGATTGTTTTGTTCGGTCTCAAAGGACAAGAACTGTTGATAATTCTGCTGATTGTTCTTCTCGTGTTCGGCGCGAGGAAGCTCCCCGACCTGGCGCGCTCATTGGGAGCCTCGGCGAAGGAATTCCGCAAGGGCATCGAAGATGGGTCAGAAGAAGCATCAGACGAAGCGCGAGACGTAGCGCCAGACGTAGCGCCAGACGTAGCGCCAGACATCAAAGCAGCGGACACGCAGACTTCGGAGGCCCCGCCTCCGGACAAGCCCGCCTCGGACACCTAACCGGTTCACTAGGAACCCAAGCGCCCTGTATGGCGTTGTTGGTCTAGGCCTCCGTGACGGAGTCCATCCCGCTCACCTGGGAAGAAGTTGCGCGTGTTTATGGACGGAAGATCTACAACTTCGCCTACCGGCTCACCGGTAACCAGGCCGACGCGTCCGACCTCGTCCAGGAAGTCCTTCTCAGAGTCAAGAAGGGCCTTGCGTCCTATCAGCCCGGGAGTTTTGAGGGCTGGCTTTGGCGGATCACTCGGAATGCGTTCCTCGACGAGGTGCGGAGGAAGAATCGACGTCCGACCTCACCGCTTCCCGAAGAGATCGATCGCTGGGATGCCGCAACCTCGCCTGCGGCCGATGTCGAATACGAACGGGTCACGCTGGGGGAGGACATCCAAAAGGCTCTCCTCGAGCTTCCATTGGAGTTCCGTGAGGCCGTCGTCCTTTGCGACGTCATGGGCCTCTCCTATGAGCAGATCGCTACGGCCATCGCCGCCCCCGTGGGAACAGTGCGCAGCCGAATTCACCGTGGCCGGAAGCTGCTTCGGGAGCTGTTGACATGAGCCACCCGAGCATGCTGATCAGCGCTTATCTCGATGGTGAGTTGAGCCGTGACGAGGTGGGGCGGTTGCTCGATCATCTAGCCGGCTGTGGGCGCTGTGCTGCCGAGCTCGAGGCCACTCAGCACGTGAGGACCGCCGTCCGCTCTCTTCCGATGATGGAGCTGCCCGGCGGCATTGTGTCCGAGGCGGACCCCGTGGTCGTTCCTCTCCGCCGAAATCGAGGTTTTCTCGTTGGGGCCGCCGCGGCTACCGCAGCCGTCGTCATAGCTGTAGCCGCCTTCCTCACCCCTGCTCCCACACCAGTCACGGTGAGCGATCTGAACAGCCGGTTCGGAGCCAGAGTGTCGCTAGATCCGGCATTCGGGCCGGCCAAGGTGGTTGTCCCCGAGATTGTCGAGGTGGGTGGATGAGGAAGCTCGTCTTGCTCACGGCGGTGTTGGTGACGATCCCGGCAACCGCAATGGCGTCGGATCTTGTAGAGCTTCTCGAACGAGGCCACGAGGCGTCGTATTCGGCCGAGCAAATAATCACCTGTTCCAATCCTGATGGAATTGCCGACGCAGTTGTGCGACTGAGCCAGAGCGGCGGCGATCTTCATATCGCCGCGCCCGTGTCTTCAGACATCGAGATCACCACCGGGTACGGCGGCTGGACACTGTCACAGGCGGGCAATGTCGTCTCCAGCACCGAGCTGGATTCCAGTGAGGATCCAGCTGATCCGCGCTATACGGTCGACGAGGGCACTCCTGCTGCCTTTTTGGGGAGAAGAGCAACCCAATTTGAGATGAGAGATGGTGACCTGCTCCGTGCTCGCCTGATCTTTGACAACGAGACGGGTGCCCTCTTGAAGGCGGCGACATACACCGGAGACGGCGAGGTCTACTGCGAAAGGCGTTTCATCACCTTCGACCCGACGCCGCCGACCATCGCCATGGCCGATGTGGAGAGCGGCAATCGGCTTATGCGGACCGATGTCGAAACCGAGTTGCCTGAGGAGCTGGCCGGGTTCAATCGTCTGGACGTTTACTCCGACGAGGACGGTTTCGCGTTTGGCTATTACTCGGACGGTTTCTTCTCGTTTGCAATATTTGAGACACCGTCCGTGGTCGCTCTCGCTGGGGCGAATCAGTTCCAGGTAGACCATGGCGTATATGGAGTGTCGTACTCGCCCGGGCAGGTCACCTACGTATGGGAGATCAGGTCCGGCGGGCTGGCGATGATCGGCGATCTGCCGCCTGACATGCATGAGGCCGTCTTGACAGGTCTGCCGGCTCCGGAGCGTCGCGGCTGGCTGGGCAGAGTCTGGAAGAGCCTGTTCGGATAGAAAGGCAGTTGGAGACTCTTAGCTCCAGCCCCCTAGAAGAACCCTTGCCGCCCAACCCGTTGGATCCCTCAACTCTGCCGCTGTCGGCATACGGGAGGGGTCCGACCACAAGGTCTCCAGGGCGTCTTCTCCGTAGCGCTGTTCGACCTCCTGATTGAACTTGTCCCCGAGCTGGGTGACTTCGGCCGGCACAGGCCCGACTCCGAGCGGCTGACGAGTCGATTCGGTGTCTCGCTGGCTGTCTCTCACAGCGGTTATCGCGTCGAAACTCGGTGCCAGCTCGCCGAGTCCCCGTCGCGCGATGAGACGGGCGCATCCGGTTATCGCGCCCAGAAAGGCCTCTAACTCCTGTCTCGGGCCATCGGCCTCTTCACCCCCGAGTAGGCCTTCGATGCCCCCAGCTTCCTCGATGGCTTCTTGGATGGCGGCCGGGTCGGATCCGATGGCCATCATTCCCCCCAGCTTGGTCGGATCGATCTTCACCGCGTCGGCGTAGATGGATGTCAGCGCGTCGAGGTGATCGTGGATCCAAGGGAGCTGTGAGACGGCTCGAAAGGCAACCTCATTGGCGACCACCCACAGCCGAACTTCCTTCTCGTCGGCGTCAGCTGGTGAGCCAAGTTTTGCAATGTTGGGCACTATGAGAGAGAGGGGACCGAGGGGCTGCTGGGGAAGACCCGCGTCAAACGACGCAATCGCCCACGTGGACAAAGTTCCAACGAGTGACCCGGCCTGAAGTCCGATGATTGCCGGAGCGAGTTGGGCCATGAGAGGAGCAGCGGGGCCATCGGCGACGGAGGAGGCAAACGGTTCGACGAGGTGGGCATAGGACTCGAGGTTCTTGTCGGTCCAGCCCCGGCCATCGAGGGGCAACACATCTAGGGCGGGCGCAATCCGGAAAGGGGCAGACTGCTCGATGCGATACTCGGCGAGGCGGGCCAGCTCGCGGTACTCCTCGGCGGCCCATGGTTCGACCGGCTCGCGCTCACCGGCAAGATGACGGGCCACCTCGGCGGCGAGCTTCCAGTTGATCGGCCCCGGCTGATCGAACAGTTCGAACAGTTTCGAGAACAGGTCGTCGCTCACACCTCAAGTCTCCCCAGCGTCACGTCGATTTCCAAGTCGGCGTCGGCCCGGATCACCCCGATGACGACCTGCTGATCCGCGCGACGCATTCGCAGTGCGGTGAGCAGTTCGTCGAGGGTGCGGATCGCCACATCGTCGAGGGAGACAATCACATCGTTCACATGCCCGCCTCCTTGCTCGTAGGCGGAGTCGGGCAGGATTTCACCGACCAGGACCCCGGCTGGATATTGTGCCCCGGCCTCCTCGGCTAATGCAGTTGTCCCCTCCACCCCAAGGAGCGCATGTCTCACTTCGCCCATCTCGATCAGGTCGTTGGCGATTCCGATCACCATGTCGATCGGAATGGCGAATCCAAGCCCCTCGGCACCGACGTCGGAGACCGCGATTGCGGTGGTGATCCCTATCAGACGCGCCGACCCGTCAAGGAGGGCGCCTCCGGAAGAGCCTCTCGTGATCGGGGCGTCGGTTTGAACAAGGCCAAACAAGGTCGTACCACCATCTAATTCGAGTGTTCGCCCGAGAGCACTGACGATTCCGGAGGTGACCGATGGGCCGCCAAGAAGGGCCAGCGGGTTTCCGACGGCCACAGCCATCTCCCCGATCCTGAGGTGTGCCGACGTCCCAACATCGATAGGGGATAGATCGGGGCGAGCGACTCTGAGCACGGCGATGTCGGTGAGCGCGTCGGACCCGATCACCTCTGCTGGATAGCGGGCTCCGTCGAAGAAGACAACGGCGACACTGCTGGCCCCGTCGATCACGTGATGATTGGTGATCAGGTAGCCGTCGGTTCCGTACACGACGCCGCTGCCCCCGGCTTGGCCAAGAAAACTGCTCGACTCGACAGTCACGATCGAGGGGATCGCTCGTTCGGCGACATCGCCGGTGACTCCGGGATCGACCGCCGGCAGGGGCGCTGTGGAGGGCTCAGGGATGGTGAGGGTTGGTGGCGGAGGAATGGTTGGTGCAGTAGGTGGAGGTGGCTCCTCGAACACGCCGGTGACCCCGAGGATCGCCAAGGTGACCCCGGTTCCGAGAAGGGCACCGCCCACGATGCCCATGACCACGGTCCACACATCGGGTCGCTTCTGTTCGACCTTCGTCTCTGGTGAAGGCTGGTCTACGTAGGAAACCGCACCGGGAACCGGTTCCTTCCTCTCACCAGTGTGGTCGGGGCCGCCGTTGGTCATAGGCTTGGAATTGTATGAACGGTTCTCAGCAACGGGTGAGGGTCGCCGTAGGACCCCAACCAATCGACGCGGCCGCATTGCTTGCCGAGGTGGCTCGTCCCGACGCGGGGGCGACAGTGGTCTTCCTGGGCACCGTTCGGGACCACTCCGAGGGAAAGCAGGGTGTGACCCATCTCGACTATGAGGTCTATGGGGAAATGGTGGAGCCGAAGATCCTCGAGATCGTCGACGAGGCAGCCTCGAAGTGGCAGGTGCTCTCGATAGCGGTCGAGCATCGGTCTGGCGTGGTGCTGGTCGAGGAGCCTTCGGTTGCGGTGGCAGTGTCGGCGGCTCACCGTGTCGACGCCTTCGAGGCGGCGCGTTACATCATCGACGAACTCAAACATCGGGCCCCTATCTGGAAGAAGGAGCACTGGTCCGGCGGCGCCGATTGGAGCAAGGGCAGCTAAAAACACTCTCCGCCCACCACGGAGCTACGCGACTCTCTATTCTCCGAAAACACTCGTGAGGAGATAAATCGATGACCACGCTCGTTGACCGCCCCGACGCGTTGTCGGCCGACGTCGGTTACAGGACCGTCGCGACGATGGTCCGGGAGTGGGCAGAGAAGATGCCCGACGCCGTCGCGATGCGTGAGAAGGACTACGGGATCTGGCAGGAGACGACATGGAGGGAGTACTGGGATACGGTCGTCGATGCTGCCCATGCACTTCTGGCCTTGGGGGTGGCTGAGGGCGACCGGGTTTCCATCCATTCCGAAGACCGACCCGAATGGGTGATACTCGACATGGCCACTGTGGCGGTACGCGGGATCACGGTCGGCCTTTATCCGACCAATCCGGCGGCGGAGGTCGAATACCTGGTCTCCGACTCCGGTGCTGTCGTTCATTTGGTTGAGGACCAGGAGCAGGCCGACAAGGTGATGGAGGTCATCGACGCGCTTCCCGGCATCAAGAAGATCATCCATACCGAGCCACGGGGCTTTCGCATGTGGCGAGATGACGACCGCTTCCTTTTCTGGGACGACTTCCTCCATCTTGGGCGGAAACATCGCGAGGCCAATCCTGGCGAGGTGGAGCGCATCATGGCGAGTGCCACCGGCGACGATGTGATGACCTTGGTCTATACCTCGGGCACCACAGGGCCCCCGAAGGGGGCCATGCTCACCAATGCCAACGTCCGATATTGCATCGAAACCCTTATCGGTCTCACCGAGCGCCTCCCGGGCAACAAGCCGCCGAATCCAGACGACTCGATATTGACGTATCTACCGCTATGCCATGTCGCTGAGCGCATTTTTTCCACCTGGCATCAGGTGGGGTATGGCTGTACGTTGAACTTTGCCGAGTCGATTGAGACGGTCCAGCAGAACCTCCGTGAGATTCAGCCCACACTTTTCTTCGCCGTCCCTCGGATCTGGGAGAGGATCCACGCCACCATTGCCATCAAGGGACGGGATGGCACCTGGTTCAAACGGATCTGGTTCGGGCTCGGAATGAGCTTCGCTGCGGTCATCGGTCGGCAGCGGGTAGGGAATGACGGCGAGCACACCGCCCTGAGCCGACTCCTCTACATCATCGGCTACCCAATCGTGTTTCGGGCTCTCCGCGAGCGGATCGGCTTGAGGCGCTTGCGGTACTCGGCGTCGGGAGCGGCAGCCATTGCGCCGGAGGTAATCCGTGACTTCCTCGGTTTGGGGATCCCGCTATACGAGCTCTACGGGATGACCGAGAACGCGGCTGTCGCAACCTGCAATCTTCCCGGGCGCAACAAGGTCGGGACGGTTGGCGAGCCCTACCCGGGAATCGGGTTCCGGATCGACGAGGAAACCGGTGAGATCCAGACCAAGCACGCCGCGGTCTTCCAGGGCTATTGGAACAACCCGGAGCAGACCGCAGAGACCTTCACGGAGGACGGTTGGCTCAAGACGGGTGATGTCGGCGAGTGGGTAGACGGAACACACGTCAAGATCGTCGACCGGATGAAGGACATCATCATCACCTCGGGAGGCAAGAACATCTCGCCCTCCGAGATCGAGAACAGCTTGAAGGCCTCGCCCTATGTCAAGGAGGCGATGGTCATTGGCGACGGGCGAAAGTACATCACCGCTCTCATCGGGATCGAGTTTGATGTTGTCGGCAACTGGGCGACGAGAAAAGGAATTCCGTACACCACCTACCGCGACCTCGGTGAGAAACCCGAGGTCGTCGAGTTGATCCAGGGCGTTGTGAATGAGACCAATTCGAAGTTCGCCCGGGTGGAGAACGTCCGCAAATTCAGGATGATCCCCAAGGAACTCGACCACGAGGATGGGGAAGTCACCGCCACCCAGAAGATCAAGCGGAACTTCATGGGAGACATGTTTGGAGAACTGATCGAGGGCATGTATCGGTCGTGATCCCCGACCTGCTGATCCTCGCCCAGGAGACGACAGTTGAGCCGTCCCAACTCGGCTTCATGGTGGTCAATGGCCTGAGCCTCGGGGCGATCTACGCGGTGCTGGCCCTTGGCTTCGTGATCATCTTCAAGGCCACTCAGGTGCTCAACTTTGCCCACGGCGCTCTCGCGGCCCTCGGTGCATTCTTCATCGCCTATTTTGCCACGATCATCAACATCCCCGGTCGATGGATGGAAGGGGCGCCGGGCTGGCTCCAGTGGAGTCTGTCGGTTGTCTTCGCTCTGCTGGCGTCGGCGGCGGTCGGCATGCTCCTGGAGCGGATCTTTCTGAGACCCATGCTGGGTGAGGCTTTGTTTGCCGTGGCGATCGTCACCCTCGGAATCGACATCATCATCCGGACCATCACCAACGACTTGATCGGGCTCAACTCGCTTCCGATGGGCGATCCGTTCGGGCTCAGCCAGATCGGCTTTGGATGTGAGGCTGGAAGGTTCCTCGGCAGCATCGACTTGACCGACGTTTGCACTGTTCGGGTTCCGTACACGACCGTGTTCCAGTTGTCCCTCACAGTGGTGCTGGTAGTTGGCATCGCCCTCTTTTTCCGCTCCCGAACCGGCATTGCGATGAGGGCCACCGCCTGGGACCAGGAGACGGCTCGCGCTCAGGGGATATCGGTGGGGCGGATTTTCGCCCTTTCCTGGGCCATAGGCGCGGCCATGGCGGCCATCGGCGGATTGTTCATATCGATGTTCCCCCGTCGTCCCGGTGGCGTGGACACCTTTACCGCCTTCTTCGCCTTTCGCGCCTTCCCGGCGATCATCCTCGGTGGCCTCGACTCGATTCTCGGTGCGTTGGTCGGGGGCTTTGCCATTGGCTTTGCTGAGTCGGCGGCGTCCAGCTATCTGACCTTCGAGTTCCTCGGGACCGGGTTTGGTGGCGTCGTTCCCTATCTGGTGATGCTGCTCGTCCTGTTGATCAGACCGTACGGATTGTTCGGGACCGAGGAGATTCGAAGGGTATGAGAGGTCGTCCACTCCTCTATACGAGTTACGAATCCGACCAGGCGATCTTCAACACGATGGCCAAGAAGGTCTTCGCCGGACTCGGCCTCCTTGTTCTTGTCCTTCTCCCATTCAATGTCGTTCCCGGGCTTGGTTTCCTCGCCGCCGGCGATTGGTTGAGACTGCTCTCGACGGTGGCGATATTCGTCATCGGTGGGCTCGGGTTGAACATCCTCCTGGGATTGGCCGGTCAGGTGTCGCTGGGTCACGCCTTCTTCATGGGGGTCGGTGCCTATGTGGCGGCCGTGCTAGGCGGTGATCCGGAGGGCGTGCGTCTCGGATTCGGACTGCCGTTGTGGATCTGGCTTCCCGCCGCCGGCATTGTTGCTGCCCTGATCGGCATCGCCTTTGGTCCTGCCGCCGTGAGGGTGCGCGGCCTGTATCTGGCCTTTGTGACCTTGGGGCTGGTTTTCGTCGGTGATTATGTCTTCCGCAACTGGATCTCAGTCACCGGGGGCGCCGAAGTCGGCCGTACCTTTCCTCCCTTGCAGTTCCGTTTGTGGAAGGAGGAAGAGCCGCTTATCGACTTCACCTCCGACGGAGCGTGGTTAGGGATCGAGCTGATCTCCGAAGCAAAGACTTTCTACTTCGTGCTTGCTGCTGCTCTGCTGTTCATGCTGCTCGCCAAGAACCTCCAGCGGACCCGGATTGGGCGGGCATTCCAGTCCATCCGGGACCGGGACATTGCCGCCGAGATCATGGGGGTCGACGAGTTCAGAAACAAACTGCGTGCTTTCGGTATCTCCTCGTTCTACGCAGGTGTCTCCGGGGCGCTCTTGGCGTCATTTGTGGGGACCGTGATCCCCTCCAGATGGGATCTCTTCCTATCGATCCAGTTCATCGCGATTGTCCTCATCGGAGGTGCGGGTACGGTGGCCGGTGTCGTTCTTGGTACTTCTTTCGTGATTCTGCTCCCACGAGTGGTCCAGGACGCCACGCTCTGGATGCAAGACGTCGTGAAGGAGGGTGACAGTTTGTTGGCAACATTGCTGGACCTCGTGGTGGCGACGGACTCCACCGATTTCGGTTTGGTCAACACCCTTCCAGGGATCGGTCCGGGGTTATCGGTTTTCCAGCTCAACCAAGTCATCTACGGTTTGTTGATAATCGGGTTCCTGATCTTCGAGCCGCTGGGTCTCTATGGGATCTGGATCAAGATTCGCAACTATTGGAAAGGTTGGCCGTTCACCTATTGAGCGGTCTGAAACAAGGAGGGGTCACAGACTTCTCCGCTACCAAGAAGAAAGGAAACATATGAGGATAAAAGTCAAGTGGCTGGCGATCTTCCTGGTGCTTGGCCTTGTCGTCGCGGCATGTGGCACGTCCGGCGAAGAGGAAAGCACCACCACGGAGGCCGAGACCACCGCAACCACTGAGGCCGCGCCCACCGAAACCACTGAGGCTGCGCCCACCGAGACCACGGAGGCCGAGGAGATGATCCTCACCGACGTCGGTGTCGATCTCGAGGCCGGCACCATCACGGTCGGGCTTCTGTCCGATCTGACCGGTGTGTTCTCGGCTCTCGTTCAGCCGGTCGTCACCGGGTACGAGGCCCAGGTCGAGGCGATCAACGCCGCCGGCGGGATCAATGGCTTGACGATCGTGCTCGAGATCCGTGACACCGGATACTCGGTAGACACCCACGTCCAGCAGTACAACGAGATCAAGGACTCGGTTGTGGCCCTAGGGCACTCGACCGGATCGCCACATACCGTTGCGATCAACCAGCAGCTGGTGGAAGACAACATGTTCGCAGTGCCCCTGACCTGGTACTCGGGATGGAGCGATCCGGCTCTGAACGCCAACCTGGTGCCGCACGGAACTCCGTATTGCATCGAGTCGATGAATGTCCTCGGGTACCTCACGGACCAGAACCCCGACGCAGCGACTGTCGCCATTGCCTCCAACGCCGGTGATTTCGGCGAGGACTCGGCAGAGGGTGCCAAGCTCGCCGCCGAGGCTCTTGGTCTCGAAGTCGTCTATGACGGCCAGGGCAAGGTCAATGCTGCTGATGAGGCGACCCTGGCAGAGGTGGCAACCGCAATCGTCGCTTCCGGCGCCGATATCGTCTGGGTGACGACCTCACCTGGTGCCTACAGCGGCATCTACGGTCAGGCGCTCGCAGCCGGTATGACGGCCCTATGGTCAGGCTCGTTCGTGGCTTGGAACTTCGGTTTCCTGGGCCCGGATTCGCCGATCAGAGACGCCATCCAGCGCGACTGGACCTTCGCCTACCCGATCGCTCCGTGGAGTGCGGACAACCCGGGGACGAATGCTGCGCGTGAGCTCATTCAGGCATATGACCCCGAGGCGCCGCCCTACGAGTACTACCTCGAAGGCATCGTTGAAGCCCAGCTTCTCGAGGCAATCCTGAACGCTGCATATGACAGCGGTGACATGACGCGGGCCGGTGTTCTGGCGGCTGCCAAGAGCCTGGAATCGATGTCGTGGGACGGACTTGCCCCGGATCAGAGTTTCGTTGGTGAGCCCAACGACACCGTGCAGAGGTTGGTCAACATCGTGAAGCCGAGCGCTGCCGATCTCGAAGCCGGTGGTTCCGGTCTCGAGCTCATCGAGGCGAACTACACCAGCGATATCGCTGCGGCGTATCAGTTCGACGAGGCCTGCTTCGACGCAGGATTCGGAGGCTGAATAGCTGAGAGTCAGGTGGAGTGGCCAACCGGCCACTCCACCGACTCGCTGTGAGTTGTGCGTTGTGAGTGGGAGCGGGCCCATTCACAACCCAGAGCCCATGAGACATAAGAAATGCTCGCCGTAGAGAACCTCGAAGTCGTCTACAACGAGGTGGCCTTGGTCTTGCGCGGCATATCCATTGAGGTGTCGGATGGGAGCATCGTCGCTTTACTCGGGGCGAACGGTGCCGGCAAGACCACGACCCTTCGCGCTATCACCGGCCTTCTCGACATCCACGCGGGCGACGTCACCAAAGGTGATATCCACTTCGACGGGGTGGACATCACCGATGAGCTTCCTTCCAAGCGGGTGAGACGCGGCATCTCACAGGTCATGGAGGGCCGTCGCGTATTCGCCGAGATGACCGTCGATGACAATCTCAAGGCCGGGGCCTACATCAACACCAACAGTGCCAAGGTAAAGGCCTCGTACGACCGTGTCATGACGATGTTCCCGAGACTCGCCGACCGGAAGACGGCGACGGCAGGCTACCTGTCCGGTGGTGAGCAACAGATGCTGGCAATAGGCCGCGCCTTGATGCAGGACCCCAAGCTGCTCATCCTCGACGAGCCCTCGCTCGGGCTTGCCCCGCTCCTGGTCCAGGAAGTTCGCGACGTCATCGTCGACATCAACAGTCAGGGTGTCTCAGTCTTGCTGATCGAGCAGAATGCCAACATGGCACTCTCGATTGCCCATCACGGCTACATCATGGAGACCGGGAAGATGGTCATGGACGGGGACCCCAAGAAACTCCTCAAAGATGAGGACGTGAAGGAGTTCTATTTGGGAGTGAAGGCCTCGGGGGAGCAGAAGTCGTTCCGCGACGTCAAGCATTACAAGCGTCGCAAGAGATGGCTCTCGTGAGCAAGAGGCTGCTGCAACGCCGCGCCGACCGCTCCGGCCCCAAGGACTACGAGCATCTCCTCCAGGTCGATGACGTCCACCTCTCCTTCAAAGGGGTCAAGGCAATCGACGGTGTGTCGTTCCATGTCGACGACGGAGAGTTGTTCGCCATCATCGGGCCAAACGGTGCCGGCAAGACATCTCTGTTCAATTCGATTAACCAGGTCTACAAACCACAGGAGGGGGACATCATCTGGAAAGGCGACTCGGTGATGGGCCTCAAGCCGAACAAGACCGCCGAGCTGGGGATCGCCCGCACCTTCCAGAACATCGCCCTGTATCCGCACATGACGGTGACCGAAAACATGCTGACCGGCAGACATGTCCGGATGGAAAGCGGGTGGCTTGCCGGCTCGATCTGGCTCGGAAAGGCCAAGAAGGAGGAGATCGAGAACCGGGGAATCGTCGAGGACATCATCGATTTCCTCGAGATCGAGCAATGGAGGAAGTATCCGGTCGGCTTGTTGCCCTACGGCATCCAGAAACGGGTGGAGCTGGGAAGGGCACTGGCGATGGATCCGGAGCTTCTGATGCTGGACGAGCCGGTCGCTGGGATGAACCTCGAGGAGACCGAAGACATGGCGCGCTTCATCCTCGACGTTCGGGACGAGCTGGAGATCGCAATCATCCTGGTCGAGCATGACATGCGCCTGGTAATGGACATCGCCGATCGTGTCCTCGTTATGGACTTCGGCAAGCAGATCGCCGTCGGCACTCCTGCCGAGGTGCAGCAGAACCCCAACGTGATCAAGGCCTACCTGGGCGAAGAGGTAGAGACCGTCTGATCGTGGAGCGACTCCCCGCTCCGGAGCTCCCAGATTGGCTCGAGGCCCAGCTTCCGTTCGAGCGCTCCTTGGTTGAGGTTGGCGACGGTCTTCGGATCCATGTGATGGAGCAGGGACAGGGTCGTCCTGTGATCCTGTTTCACGGCAATCCGACCTGGGGGTATCTCTACCGGAGAGTCGCAGCCGAGTTGGCCGACGAGCCATTCCGGCTGATCATGCCCGACCTCATCGGCCTCGGGTTCTCCGACCACTGTGAACCGGACGACCACACTCTCGAGAATCATTCACGATGGATGGCGTCGCTGGTCGATCAACTGGAGCTCGAGCGACCGATTGTTGTGGTTCAGGACTGGGGAGGACCTATCGGGCTGGGCGCCTTCTCCAAGTTTCCGGGGTTGATCGC
>JACZUI010000037.1 GCA_022573225.1 Acidobacteriota bacterium | reverse complement strand
CCGCCTCGGCCTCAAACTGACCCGCGATGATCGAGCCTTCGACCTGGACTGCAGTGACAAAGTATGCAGTAGGAAGGTCAACCACCAGGCCGTCGATCTGGCCGGCGTTCATCGCGGCCTCCAGGTCGACATTCTCGTCGTACACGCTTGGATCGGTTGTCGGCTCAATGACATCCTCGATGAAGTCCAGACTGGTTGTGCCGATGGCGGCACCCAGCTTGGCGTCCTTGAGGTCGTCAACCGACGTTACGTTGGCGAATGGTGAATCAGCGAAGGTCACCAACGACTGACGGGTCACGTAGTAGGGAACGCTGAAGTCGACAACCTCATCACGCGCCTCGGTGATCGAGTATTGCTGGATATTGAAGTCCCAGGTCTTTGGCCCGGGAGCGATGGCCTGGTCGAAGCCCGTACGCACCCACACCACCTGATCATCCGAGAAGCCGAGGTTTGCGGCAAGCTCGTAAACCAGGGCGCCCTCAAACCCGGTCTTGGACTCAGGAACGTCGAAATTGTCGTCTCCGACCCCCATCCAGGGTGGAAAGACCGGCTCACCGGTCGCCACAGTCAGAGTCCCAGCAGTAACGATCCTGAGATCGTCGAAATCACACGAGACATCCGAGTCGACACCTTCGGCTTCGGTGTCGCTTCCGCAGGCTCCGAGCACAAGCGCCAGCCCTGCCAGCACCACCAGCAACCTCGCCGGCTTGGTTCTATGGGTGAACATATCTCCTCCGTTGGGTGAGTCGAATGCGCCAGAATAGCGGAGTGATTCTGGCGCGGGGCCGAGACATGGAAACGGCCGGCCCTTCGGTCAACGAGCCACTTACAGGACAGTTACCGATGGTCGATGACGGCGAGGATACGCTTGAGAACGGATTCCGGATCCATGCCCACCGCGGACATGACGTCGCTGGCCGACCCGAATGGCAGGAAGTCGTCAGGGACGCCCACACAGGTGAAGTTCTTCTGCATCCCAGCTTTCGCGAAAGCCTCCATCACTGCCGCACCGAACCCTCCGGCAATGACATTGTCTTCAAGTGTGACAACGTGTTTCACCGGTGCGGCCCACTCGAGAATCCTCGGATCGAGTGGCTTCACCCACCTGGCATTGACGACACCGGCGTCGACACCCGACTCAACGAGATCCCCGGCCACCTTGGCCGCCACCTCGACCATCCGCCCGGCAGCAACAAGCAGAACATCGGAACCGTCGGTCAGCAGTTCTGCCTCCCCAATCTCAAGAGGCTCAGCGGGAATCGAGGGAACAGACACCGCGGCGCCCTTCGGGTACCTGATGGCAATCGGACCGTCGTGATCGACCGCTGTCTCGATCATGGCGCACAGCTCGGCGGCATCGGCGGGAACCCCAACCACCATGTTGGGGATCATTCGCAGATACGAGATGTCGAACACCCCGTGGTGGGAGGGGCCGTCGGGTCCGGTGATCCCGGCCCGGTCGACCAGAAATATCACATGTAGGTCATGTAGAGCCACATCGGCGACTATCTGGTCGAAGGCCCGTTGGAGAAAAGCTGAATAGATGGCTACGACTGGCTTCTTCCCGGCCATCGCCATTCCGGCCGCCATAGTCACGGCGTATTGCTCGGCGATTCCCGTGTCAAAGACCCGATCCGGGAAACGCTGCCTCATCTGCTTCAAGCCGGCAGACGAGACCATGGCCGCGGAAATACCGATCAGGTCGGGATGAGTCGCCGCAGCCTCGGCAAGAGCCCGTCCGGCTACGTCGGTCAGCTTGAGCTCTGTCTTCAGAGCCTTTCCGGTGGTGACGTCGAAGCTGGCCACACCATGGAGCTTCTCCTCCTCATCCTGGATCGCCGGGTCGTAGCCGCTTCCTTTTTCCGTGACAACATGAACGATCACCGGCTGGTCGTAGGCCATTGCGGTTCTCAAGGTCTCCTCGAGCAACGGGATGTCGTGACCATCGATCTGCCCGGTGTACTTGAGGTCGAGCGCATCGAAAACCGTTGACGGCTCCAGGATCTGCTTCACGGCCTCTTTGAGTCGCCCGGCCAGTTCGTCGGCGGTATCTCCCACCAGTGGGATCCCGCGGAGCAGTCTGCCGAGGGCATGCTTCATCGTCTCGTATCGGGGGTCCATGCGGTAGTGGGCGAGTGTGGCGAGTGATGCCAGCCCGCCGACCGTGGGTGCGTATGAGCGCCCGTTGTCGTTGACAACGATGATCAGGCGTTCCGGCCTGGTAACGGCAATGTGGTTGAGAGCCTCATATGCCATGCCCCCTGTGAGTGCGCCATCTCCGATAACCGCGATGGTGTAACCGGGATATCCGGCCAAGGCGTGGCCGGCAGCGTATGAGAGGGACGTGGATGCATGACTGTTCTCGACGAAATCGTGCGGTGACTCATCACGGCTCGGGTATCCGGACAGGCCTCCGGTGTGACGTAGGTTGTCGAAGTCGGCCTGACGCCCGGTGACCAGCTTGTGGACGTATGCCTGGTGGCCAACATCCCAGATGATGCGATCGCGAGGTGAGTCGAAGACGCGATGCAACGCCAGGGTCAGTTCGACAACCCCCAGATTCGGCGACAGGTGGCCTCCGGTCTTGGAGACCTTGTCGAGAATGAAGGTACGGATCTCTTCGCAGAGAATCTCGAGTTCTTCCTGGGAAAGACCACGAAGGTCGCTCGGGGCGTTGATGGATTCGAGTATCGACATGGGATAAGACGCCCGATCAGGCTAGTGGTCTGTCGAACAAATGGCTCAAGCGTCTCTCCGCTCCTCTGCTGTCCCTACTTTCCAAGGGCGCCCGCGTGCCGCAGACCTGTTGAGGAGGAATGAACGGCTAGGGCGTTGCGGCCGCCCGGGCCCGTGCCAGGTCCTGCATCGCAACATGGGTATCCGCGTCCGAGCTTCCGCCAATCCGGCGCCACATTCCCTCGCCATCCAACTCCCACGCGAGGTTGTTGTCTGCCAGGGCGACATCAAGGATCTCGTCGACCCTGAATTGGAGATCGGGATCAAGCACCGGTGTGAGCGCCTCGACCCTCCGATCAAGGTTCCTGGGCATGAGGTCCGCGGAGCCGAGGTAGTAATGCCTGGTTCGGCCCCTCGCCCCGAATCTATATATGCGGGAGTGCTCGAGATACCGGCCCACAATCGAGCGGACAACGATGTTCTCCGAAAGCCCCTCAACGCCTGGACGGAGACAACAGATCCCGCGAACAATGAGTTCGACCCTTGTCCCGGCCTGGGATGCGTCATAGAGAAGCTCGATGATCCTGGCATCGACCAGCGAGTTCATCTTCATTGTGATGTGGCCATCGTCGTAAGACGCCTCGTCCAGGATCATCTCCGAGATTCGATCACGCACACCGCCCGGGCTAACTGCGAGCTCGCGGTAGCCCGTCTGGCGGGAGTAGCCGGTGAGGAAGTTGAACAAGTCGGAAAGGTCGGCCCCGATCCCGATGTCAGCAGTCAGGATTCCAACGTCCTCGTACATGCGAGCAGTGCTCTCGTTGTAATTGCCCGTTCCAATATGCGCGTAGCGCACAACGCCACCCGACTCCTGTCTCACCACGAGAGCTACCTTGGTGTGCGTCTTCAAACCCACGACCCCGTACACGACGTGAACGCCGGCGTCCTCGAGACGCTGAGCCCATTCGATGTTTCTCTCCTCGTCGAACCTCGCCTTGAGCTCGACCAGGGCAACGACCTGCTTCCCTGCCTCGGCAGCCTGGATCAACGAAGCCATGATCGGACTTTCGCTGGACGTTCGGTAAAGAGTGAGCTTTATGGCAAGCACGTTTGGGTCGCGAGCCGCCTGGACGATGAAGGCTTCCACGGTCGCGGCAAAAGAGTCATACGGATGATGAACCAGGACATCGCCCTGCGCGATGACTTCAAACATGCCGGTCTTCTCGGTGGCCACCGCCGCGACACGAGGTGGGGTGATTCCGGAAAACGATTCGAACCTCAGCTCGGGCCGGTCAAGGTCATAGACAGACCAAAGACCTGATAGATCAAGAGGGCCGTCGACCATGTAGATGTCATCCTCGGTGGCTCCCATCTCCCGACGAAGGAGATCGAGAACGTCGTCGGGCATGTCGGGATGAACCTCCAGTCGCACTACCCGGCCAAAACGCTGCTGAGTCAACTCCGACTCGATGGCCATGAGGAGGTCGCCGCCCTCGTCTTCCTCGATCTCCAGGTCGGCGTTCCGGGTCACCCGGAACACGTGGTGGCCGAGAACCTCCATCCCCGGGAACAGGCTGTCGAGATGGGACGCAATCACCTCCTCCAAGGGAACGAATCGCTCGCCGTCGGGGAGAACCACAAACCGGGGAAGAATTGGTGGCACCTTGACCCTGGCAAATTTGGTGATTCCTGTGTCCGGATTCCTCACAAAGATGGCCAGGTTCAGCGAGAGGTTGGAGATATAGGGAAAGGGGTGGGATGGGTCTACCGCGAGCGGTGTCACAACGGGATAGACCAGTTCACGGAATTGGTTGTCCAGGAACTCACGGTCTTCTGGTTCCAGGGTCGAATAGTCCGAAAACACGATCCCTTCACTGGCCAAGGCTGGGGCCATCTCGGAGAGGAACTGTTTGGAGATCACCTCGTACTGAACCGACACTTCTTTTCTGATCGCCGCGAGCTGCTGCGTGGGTGTCATTCCGTCAGGGGGGGTGAAGCCCACCCCCTGTGCAACCTGCTCTTTCAAACCGGCCACTCGCACCTGGAAGAACTCGTCCAGATTGGATGCCCAGATAGCAAGGAACTTGGCTTTCTCGAGAAGAGGAATATCGGGTCGCTGCGTCAGAGCCAGAACTCTGCGGTTGAAATCGAGCCATGACAACTCACGATTGATGAACCGGTCGGGGTCGAATTGCTCCGTCTGATCGCTGAGAAACACCATTGTCGAATGCCGCCGGCCTAGCCGGAAGCCCTCAGTCCGCCAATCAGAAATATACGAAGGTGGGCGGTGACCTCTTCGATCCGGTCCTCGGGCTCGGCGGCTGTCATGACTGTTTTGGCCGATGACATGATGACGTCCTGGATGAGTCGGCCGGCCAGGTCAGGAGGCATCCGTAGAAACTCTCCGGAGTCGACACCCAGAAAGTAGAGCCCGACCATCTCGTCGGCCAGGGTGGAGTGAGCTTCACGAATACGGTTCTGGGCGTCGGATCCAAGCCGCCCTACCTCGCGGTGAAGGATCAGCCCGAGAACAGGATCGGAAGCGACGAACTCGACCGTCCTCGCGGCTAGGTCGGCCAGACGATCTGACGGACTACCGTCAGATGGAACCGACTCGATGATCGACTTCAAGACTCCGGGGAGTTCTTCAGCGACGATTGACGCGATCAAATCATCCCGGTCGGTGAAGTAGTCGTACAAGGTGGTTCTGCCCACGCCTGCTGCAAGGGCGACCTCGCCGAGCGATATCTCCGCCGTGCCCGCCTCAGCAATGAGCTTCTTGGCTGAGTCCATCAGGTTTCCTCGGACGAGAACTTTGTGCTCGTCGATGGAAGCGGCGCGGATGCGGGGCATATGTCAAAGGCTATCTGCCTCGCGGCTCAATGACACGCCCAGATCACGCACTCACAGGGTCCGATCGAATAGGTTCTACCAATCAAGCGGAAAGGTCCCCTGTGACCGAGCCATCCACTCCTCCCATCGAAAGCGAGTACACAGCATGAAGGTCAAGAAGGCTGCACGGCCCTGGAGCGGGCTGTTCCTTGGTGTGATTCTCGGGTTGGCACTGGCTGTCATCCTCCAGCAGCAGGGGGTTTGGCCCCTCGACAAGCTGCTTCTGTTCGGAATGGCAGGCCTGTTCGGGCTAATCGGGATCCTGTTGAGCGGCGCCGGGAGGGAACGCGTCGGCGCGTTTTCCAGCATTCTCACACTTCTATTGGCAGTGGGGCTCCTCGCCTATGGAGCCACCGGTCTTCTCGATACTGGCGAGACGGGACAGCTCAATGGCGGCTGCCAGGTACAAGCACAGTCCGACGTCGACTCGACAACAGTCACAGATACAAGTAGGGGAGACCCATTCGACATCGACCCCAACGGTGGTCTCTCCTGGCAAGCCCGCTCACCAGTCGCCTTCATGGATCACACCTGGCGTATCTACGTTGAGATCGGCGGGTTCAAGATCCTGATCGACGAAGGCGGGGATCCCAACGAAGGCGAGAGCCAGGTCAGCACCGGGGCGGAACCAGATCTGACGGCCTACGTCCAGACGGTCACCAACGCAACTGGCCAGGAGATCCGAGGCACCTTCATCGTCAGCGGTGATATCACTGCCGGTGGAGCCGGTTGTGATGGATTTGGGTTCGTCCGACTCACGTCTGACAGCTTCCTGGAGAGTTCCATCGCCAAGATTGCCGCCGTGATCGCGGCGATCGCACTGCTTCTACTCCTGCTTCTAGCCTTCAACCGCTATCGGGACGCCGAGCCGGCGCCAGACACATCATCGGGAGAGGCCCGGGACGACGGGGGTGCAGCCACTGGCGCCGCCGGTGCAGCCGGAACTGCCGGGGTCGGCGACGAGTCTGACAACGGTGACTCCGACGGCGAGACCGCCGATGGCGAAGGCGACGACTCTGCCGGTCAGCCGGAAGCCGAGGACAATCGGGGCGCAGAAGATCTGCCAGAAAGGGACGACCTCGCCTAGCACCCCGGCGATGAGACTCGTCTTGGAAAATATGGGTCACGCCACCAAACTTGTGGCGTGACCCAAATCCCCGTAGATCTGAAACCAGATGTAGTCACCGACTGGCGTGACCGGGCCGCCTGCGCCGGCTACCCGAACCAACTCTTCTTCCCATCGGGAGATGTCAGTCAGCAGACGATTCAAAAAGCCAAAGCGGTCTGTTCGATCTGCCCGGTCGCGGCCGAATGTCTCGAGTACGCGCTTGAGACAAACCAGCGCTCCGGTATCTGGGGTGGAATCAACGAAGACGAGCGTCGCTCCCTGCGTCGCAAATGGCTGGCTGTGCGACGTCGCGCCGGCTGAGTTGTTCCTAGAGTTCGGTCTCAGGTCCAGAAAAGTGAGCCGACCATGAACAAACAGGCCGAATATGTCCTCCGAACCGTCGAAGAGCGCGGAATTCGGTTTATCCGACTTTGGTTCACCGACGTTCAAGGCTTTCTCAAATCCGTCTCGATCAGCCCTGCCGAGCTGGACGTGGCTTTCGAGGAAGGAATGACATTCGATGGCTCGGCGATAGACGGGTACGCCCGGGTGCAGGAAGCCGACATGCTGGCAATGCCTGACCCATCCACCTTCGCAGTCCTGCCATGGCACTCCGATCAGCCTGTGGCGCGGATGTTCTGTGACATCTACACCCCCGACGGAGAGCCGTTCTCAGGCGACCCGCGCACCGTCCTGAAGAAAAACCTGGAGCGAGCCTCGGAGATGGGGTACACCTTCAACGCTGCCCCCGAGCTCGAATTCTTCTACTTTCGTGACTCGGGTCCCGAACCAGAGGTCCTCGACCAGGGGGGATACTTCGACCTCACCCCCCTAGACGTCGCTCAAGAGTATCGGCGTGACACAATCAACGCCCTCGAGCACATGGGCATCCCGATTGAGCACTCGCATCACGAGGTGGCGCCTAGCCAGCACGAGATCATTGCCAGGTATACGGATGCGTTGACAATGGCGGACAACATCATGACGTCGCGCCTCACGGTCAAGGAGGTGGCGCTCCAACAGGGGATCTACGCCACCTTCATGCCAAAGCCCCTGGAAGACTACGACGGGTCGGGGATGCACCTTCACCTGAGCCTCTTCGAGGGCGACGTCAACGCCTTCCATGAGCCGGGGACACCTGGCAGGCTGTCGAAGGTGGGGCAGGCATTCATCGCCGGGCTGCTGCATCATGCCGCCGAGATGACGGCGGTCACCAACCAGTGGATCAACTCGTACAAGAGGTTGGTATCGGGGTTCGATGCCCCCATCTACATCTCATGGGCCCGCAACAACCAATCGGCTTTGGTGCGAGTGCCGTCGGTCAAGAAGGGGAAGCCTTCGAGTGTCAGGGTGGAGTATCGGGCAGCCGATGCGGCGTGCAATCCATACCTCGCCCTCTCGGTGATCCTCGCCGCCGGGATCGCGGGCATCCGGGAGGGTTACGAGCTGCCGCCCGAGGTAGCCGCTGACGTGAGCCGACTCAGCTCTGCAGAACTGGCCGCCGCCGGGGCCAAACGGCTCCCTTCGACATTGTCAGAGGCACTTGACTTGATGGAGGGATCCGAGCTGATCGCAGACGCCCTTGGCGAGCATGTCTTCGATTGGTTCCTGCGCAACAAGCGAATTGAGTGGGATCGATTCCAACATCACGTCTCTCGCTTTGAGCTGGAGACCTACCTCCCGGTCCTGTGATAGTCGCGGTCCATCCTCCCGACTGCTCGGAGGCGGTCGCCGATGGGCTCGCATTGGCCGGATCAACATCAGTCGACGTCGTGGAGCTCGACCCCGACAATCGGGGCATTCAAGATGCCGACATCCTCTTGGTGGAGTTGGGTGACCAACCGATGCGACGCATCCGGGAGATCAACCGAGTGGTTGATGAGATCGGCCTTCCGATCCTTGTCGTGGTGGAGCCCGATCAACTGGTACTGCTGGAGTCGGTCAGCGTGAGCGACTTTGCCCTGGCCCCGGTGAGTCCGGTTGAGCTCCGTCTACGGCTCAAGCGGCTCTCGTCGCCTGGAGAGTCCGACGAGGTGTTGATCTTCAAGGATCTCGAGCTGAACCCGCTGACCTACCAGGCCTCGGTGGCCGGCGAGCCCCTCGATCTGACCTTCATGGAGTACGAATTGCTCCGGTACCTCATGGAGAATCCGGTTCGTGTCTGGTCGCGCCAGCAGCTGCTGTCGAAGGTCTGGGGATACGACTATTACGGCGGGGCGAGAACAGTGGATGTCCACATTCGACGGCTTCGTTCCAAGCTTGGCGAAGAGCGCTCCTCCTGGATCACCACGGTCCGATCGGTCGGGTACCGCTTCGGCTAGCTGACATCCAGCGTGTGCGCTCAAGGGTCTTGCATCCGATCTGGGATTCACCGATGCTCGGAATGGGTGAGCACCGAAACCATCAGTCGGATCGCCGCGCGCCAACATGGCGTCATAACCAGGGCGCAGGCAATGCAAGCCGGTTTATCCGAGGATGCCATACGACATCGCCTCGAAAGTCGACGATGGGTTCAAATCGACAGCACGATGCTCGCAGTAGCCGGCGCTCCTCTCACCTGGCGAAGACAGCTCTGGGCGGCATACCTCAGCCGGGATGAGGCCTTTGTCGCAGGACGCTCGGCTGCCCACCTCCTAGGGTTTCCCGGGGTTCATCCTTCCCGCCCCGAACTGTTGCTTCCCTTCGCCGGCAATTCCCGATCTTCGCTGGCTCGCATCATCAGAAGTCGCCACTACAACCTGGTTGGTCACCAATCTCTCGACGGTTTCGAGATGACCACTAGAGCGGAGACTCTTTACACACTCGGGCTCAGCAATCCGCCTTCCTCGATCGAACGATGGGTGGATGCGCTCATGGCGGAGGGGAGTCTGACCGCAGCAGACTTTGATTCGATCTTCGCTCGACTCACCAATGCGCGGGTCCGCGGTCTCACGGCCCTGAGGAGAATCGTCCTCGTCCGCGATCACGACACCTACCAGCCACCGATGTCTGAGCTCGAGCGCCTGCTCTACAAATTGCTGGACCGAGATGAATTGCCGGGCTTCACGCGGCAGATCCCTTTCACCTTCGAACAGACCGCCGCCACTGTGGACGCTTACATCGAGGCCTGGCAGATGATCGTCGAAGGAGACGGACGACGCTGGCACTCCAGACGGGAAGATTTCGAGCGCGATCGGATCAGGGACAACGCCGCGTTGGCAGCGGGATTCGTCGTAATCAGGTTCACCTACCGCATGCTGAAGTCTGATCCAGAGGGATGCGTCCGCACGCTTCTTCAAACCGGGAAATGGCGCTAAGCGTGTGCAGATCCCGGTGCGGCAGCCCGGTATCTGCACACGCTCGGTTCAGAATCGACCACAATGCGCGATATGGGCTTTCGCACGAAACAGATTCACGCGGGGGTGACGCCAGACCCGACCACCGGGGCAATCCTCACCCCGATCCACCAAGTAACCACCTTCGTCCAGGACTCGATAGACGAGTACATGGCGAAGGGATACTCCTACAGCCGAGGCGGCAACCCAACTGTCCGCGCCCTCGAGGAGAAGCTGACCGCCCTCGAGGGTGGCGTCGACACCACCGCGTACGCCTCCGGGATGGCTGCCACGGTGGCTGTTTTCCTCGGACTCCTCCAGGCCGGTGACCATGTCGTGATCGGTGATGTCGTCTACGGAGGCACCTACCGATTCGCCGATCAATTCCTCACCAAGTTCGGTGTCGACGTTTCCTTCGTCGACGCTCCAGATCTGGACGCCGTTGGCGCCGCCATACGGCCGAGCACAAAACTCATCTTCACCGAGACGCCCGCCAACCCGACGCTCAAGGTGACCGACCTCCTCGCCATATCGGATATCTGCCGATCAGCCGGTGTCCTCCATGTCACCGACAACACCTTCCTCACCCCCTACTACCAGCGTCCCTTCGAACTTGGCGCCAACATCGTTATCCACTCGACCACCAAATTCCTCGACGGCCACAACGCCACGCTGGGAGGCGCCGTAGTCGTCGACAGCGCAGAGCTACAGACGCAGATCGCCTTCGCTCGGAACGCGAGCGGTCTGGTGATGTCGCCGATGGTGGCCTGGTTGACCCTCCAAGGAATCAAGACACTGAGCGAGCGCATGGATCGACAGTCGGCCAACGCCCTCGAGATTGCGACCTGGCTAGAACAGCATCCCAAAGTCGACTACGTCATCTATCCAGGGCTGGCAAGCCACCCCGCTCACGATCTATCACAGAAGCAGGCCACGGGCTTTGGAGCGGTGGTCTGTTTCGAGGTGAGCGGGGGCGTGGAGGTAGCCAAGGTGCTCATGGACTCCGTGGAACTGTGGACCCTCGCCGAGAACCTGGGCTCGGTCGAGTCCCTCATCACACATCCCGTGACCATGACTCATGCCGCCGTTCCGAGAGACCGGCGCATCGCCGGCGGGATCACCGACGGTCTGGTTCGACTGTCAGTGGGTCTCGAGGATGTAGAAGATCTGATCGAAGCCCTCTCCCAGGCACTCGACCAGGTCTCCCAGAACTCCTAGTTGGGCTGGCGCGCCCTGACCAGGGCGTCCAGGGCGTAGGCCGTCCCTTCATCTGTCTCGACAGGGCGCCGCACTACCTGCGACTCCAGAATCGTCAGACCTTCGAGGTGGTCGACGATCACATCGATATCCCAGAGAATCTCCGGAGCCTGCGGCCCGCCGTGACCCCGCTCGATGTTGGAGACATCGTGTCCGATCATGAAGATCTCTCCTCCTGGCGCTAGCCAACCTCGACTCCGCTTCACCATCGTGCCGAACTCGGCCGGAAGCAGCTGCAAATAGGCGATGAGAACCAGGTCCACAGTCTCCTCGGGCTCCCAGGCGAGAACATCTGCGACGACAAAATCCACTTCGCTGCCGCGCGCTTCACCTCTGGCGACCGCTTCGGAGGAGAAATCGACTGAAGACATCTTCCAACCCCGTGATGCCAGCCAGATGGCGTTGCGACCCTCGCCGCCTGCAACGTCGATCCCGGTGCCCGGTTTCGCCGGGCCCAACCGATCGGCTACGAAAAGGTTGGGCCCGACCGACCAGAGATGATCGGTCGACTGATACCGTTCGTCCCAGGCAAAGGCATCCACTTAGTGCCCCACCACTAGCCGAACTCGATTCCCTGGGCAAGCGGAAGGTCGTCGCCCCAATTGATGGTGGTCGTCTGACGTCGCATGTACGCCTTCCAAGCATCGGAGCCGGCCTCGCGACCTCCCCCAGTCTCCTTTTCGCCGCCGAAGGCGCCACCAATTTCGGCGCCGGAAGTTCCTATGTTCACGTTCGCCAGCCCACAGTCCGATCCGACATCGCTGAGGAATCGCTCAGCGGTACGGATCGACTCGGTGAATATCGCCGATGACAAACCCTGGGTGACTCCGTTCTGAACGCTGATGGCCTCCTCGAGAGTGTCGAACTCGATCACCCACAGGATCGGAGCGAAGGTCTCCTGCTGAGTGATCGCCGCCTCCTTGGACACCAGCACGATCGTCGGCTCGACAAAGAAGCCATCACGGTCGAGACGATTGCCTCCAGTGACGATCCGGGCACCCTGCTCCCTGGCGATCTCGAGGGCCTCCATCATCTGGGTCACCGCGGCCTCGCCTATTACCGGGCCCATCAGCGTCCCTTCGGCCATGGGGTCACCAATTGGGATCTGCTGGTAGGCCTCCGTCAGACGGCTAACCATCTTGTCGGCGATCGCGGAGTGAACCAGAAGCCGGCGCAGGCTCGTACAGCGCTGTCCTGCGGTCCCGACGGCCGAGAAGAGGCTGGCTCGCACCGCCAGCTCGAGATCGGCGTCGTCCATCACGATGATCGCGTTATTGCCCCCAAGCTCGAGAAGTGACCGACCCATGCGCTGGGCAACCGCCGGCCCCACGATGCGACCCATGTTGCACGACCCTGTCGCAGAGATCAGCGGAAGGCGAACGTCGTGATTCATCTGATTGCCGATGGTCTTCCCATCCCCAACGACAAGGTTGAAAACGCCCTCGAACCCGCTACCGGCCATGACCCTCTGTGCGATCTTGGTCACGGCAATCGAAGTGAGCGGAGTGCGCTCTGACGGCTTCCAAACGACGGTATCGCCACATACGGCAGCGATGGTCGAATTCCACGACCAAACCGCCACCGGGAAGTTGAAGGCGGAAATCACGCCAACCGGACCCAACGGATGCCAATGCTCGTACATTCGATGATTGGGTCGCTCTGACGCCATCGTGTTTCCGTAAAGCTGACGCGAGAGCCCCACTGCGAAATCGCAGATGTCAACCATCTCCTGGACCTCCCCGACGCCTTCGGGAAGGATCTTGCCCATCTCCAAAGTGACCAGGGCTCCCAGGGGCTCGATGTTCTCCCGCAAGGCATCGCCGAGAGCCCTGACATACTGGCCGCGCTTCGGGGCGGGCAGCAGCCGCCAACGCTCGAACGTCTCAACCGAGCTCTCCATCACCCGCTCGTAGTCGTCCAACGATGCCATGGTCACCGCCGCCAGGGCTTCTCCGGTGGTCGGGTTGATGACCTCGATTTCCTCGCCGGTCGCATCAAACCACTCACCGGCAAATACGCCTGAGTTGTCCTCGTTCAGGCC
This sequence comes from Acidobacteriota bacterium, assembly GCA_022573225.1. Lineage (GTDB taxonomy): Bacteria > Actinomycetota > Acidimicrobiia > Spongiisociales > ZC4RG35 > JACZUI01. Next base: position 14,304 of record JACZUI010000037.1, on the reverse strand, counting down.
GAGCGTCTTGAAGATCTCAGAAGCGCTCATCTGGCCGCTACCACCTCGACCTCGACCAGGAACCCGCCCGGGAGGGCACCCGCCTGGATAGCCGATCGCGCGGGCACACTGCCCTTGAAGTAGGAGCCATAGACCTCGTTGACCGCCGGGTAGTCGGCCATGTCAGCCAGAAACACGGTCGTCTTGACGATGTCGTCGTAACCCAGCCCGAGATCGCCCAGCACGCCTCCGATGTTCTTCATCACCTGATGGGTTTGTTCAACCACGTCGTCTGCAGATCGACCCCCGGTCTCAGGGATCAAGGCCACCTGGCCGCTGAGAAACACCAGACCGCCGGCTTCGGTTGCTATCGAATATGGGCCTACCGCACTGGGCGCGGAAGGGGTATCTGGAACGGTTTTCGGCAAGAAACACTCCTTGAGATCAGACTCGCTGAGAGTAACTGATTCGAAAGGCACCAAGCCGGCCTCGGCCGAGCAACACGCCCACAAGGGAGCCGAACACGAAAGGGACCCGGGCGAACCCGGGTCCCTCCATGTCAAACACGAGGTGTTTCAAACGAGCAGCTTCGCCTTTGCGGTGTTGAACTCCTCGTCCGAGATGTGGCCGCTCTCCTTGAGATCGGCCAGCTTGGCAATCTCGTCGGCCGCTCCGCCGCCGGCGACACTCCTGATGTAATCAGCCTGGGTTTTCTGCTTCTTCAAACCACGCTCGGCCATGTCGCCGCCGCGTGCGATGAGATAGACCAGAATGCCCAACCAGGGGAGGACCACCACGAAGAAGGTCCATCCGGCCTTCGACCCCCCGCTGGCATCGGGGTCTGTCCAAAGGTCGGAAAGGACCATGATGAACAGCCAAAAGAACATCATGAATATGAAGAGGGCGAGCATCCATAGGATGACGTCCCAGAATCCGTCGATCACAAATTCCTCCTAGAACTTGCTGAGAGGACGGGACGATAGCCGGGATCGTCCCGGCGTCTGGCTCAGGAGAAGGAGTTCCCGCAGCCGCAGGTGCGTTCCACATTGGGGTTGTTGATGGAGAATCCGGTCTCCATCAGACCCTCTTTGAAATCAAGAGTCGAGCCCTTCACCATCTCGGCACTCTGGGGGTCGACCACGACCCTCACGCCATCGAAAACGTCGACGAAGTCGTCATCGTCAATCTGGCTGTCGAAATACATCTCGTAGGAGAAACCACTACAGCCGCCGGGACGGACCGCCACGCGAAGGGCGAGGTCCGAATCGGACTCGGACTCGATCATCTCCCGTACCTTGACGACGGCAAAATCCGTCAGGGTGACGGTCTTATCGGGCTTGGTGGACTTGATACTGAGGATTTGAGTCATGTTGTCCCTGATGGCTGGCCCCAATGATAGCCGCAATCTCAACAACCGCTATTGCCACTATGGCGGTAGAGCAAATTATCATTGACCGCGATGGTCACTCGGGATGATGTTCTCAAAGCACTCGAAGGAGTGCAGGACCCGGAGTTGGGCGGAAACGTCGTCGAACTCGGGATGATCTCGCACGTCCGGGTTGACGGTTCCACCGTTGACGTGGGGCTGGCACTCACGGTCGCCGAGTGCCCGCTCAGGAACCAGATCGAAGGCGACACGCTGCGCCGGGTCCGCGCCATGCCGGGTGTCGACGATGTCAACCTTCACACCACAGCCATGACAAAGAAGCAGCGGGCCAATTTGATGTCGGTTGCCCGACGCAAAGTGAGGGAAAACGCCGAGCCAACCCAAGTCTCCCCAATCACACGCGTGATCGCCGTGAGTTCCGGCAAGGGTGGGGTGGGTAAGTCATCGGTGTCGGTCAACCTGGCGGTCGCCCTGGCGAAGGAGGATTTCAAGGTGGGTCTCCTCGATGCCGACATCTGGGGCTTTTCCACTCCGAGGATGCTCGGCGCCGACGACCGCCTTCTTGCAGATGACGACACTCGATTGATCCACCCACTCGAGGTTCAAGGAATCAAGCTGGTTTCCACAGGATTGATCATCGATTCGGAGGAGACCGCTCTGATGTGGCGAGGTCTGATGCTGTCCAAAGCATTGGAACAGTTCCTCCAGCAGGTCAGCTGGGGGGCACTCGACTATCTGATCATCGACATGCCACCGGGCACCGGCGACATTCAGATGGCGCTCACCCGGATGCTCCCGCAGGCCGAGATGATCGTGGTCACGACACCCCAACGGGCAGCGCAGAAAGTCGCCATCAGGGTGGCCGACATGGCGCGGCGATCGCACATGCCCATTGTCGGCGTAATCGAGAACATGACCGGAGACGTCTTTGGGTCGGGCGGCGGCGCTGAGTTGGCCGAGGAGTTGGGCGTGCCGCTGATGGCCTCCATCCCTCTCGATTCGGCCGTGGTCGAGGGTGGCGATAACGGAATACCTGTGGTGAATCAGGCGGAGAGCGGGGCCGGGCAGGCTCTCCTGCAAGCAGCCGATAAGCTGGTCACCCTGGTACCCCCCGCAGAACTCGAGACCTGCACCGGCAGGATCGCCAAGCTTCTGGCCGCCCTGGACGAAGGCGCGGCCTGACCGCTACCCGTCTGAACGGGTCAACGCCTTCTTGATGGCATTGCTGTCCTCACCGATGCGGAACGGCGAGGCGATGACCTCGAGATACAACCTCATCAGAATGACATAGAGAAAAGACCCGACCACCAGGAGGACTCTGAGCTGTCATGTCTCCCTTTCTTGCCGTTACGGACCAGCACATTTGACCAGGAGGTTTCTCTCCCACGGTGGAACTCCGATCGGAGTGGCCTGAGATAGGAGCTGCCCAGCCCGACATCGACCGGCGTGGCCACCTAGCTTGTCGATCTGAACAGACCCGAACCTTGGAGAGCAGATGACCGGTCCTGAATTTCCCGCCGCGCAGCCTGAAGGGACACCGGCCGACATGGCCGACTGGGGAACCCGCGCCCTCGGGTTCCTAGTCGACTATGCGCCGATTCTTGTCCTCTACTTGCTCACCTTCCGAAGCTTCACCCTTGGGACGATCGTCGGACTGGCCGGCATCGCCTACTGGCTATACCTTGGCCACCTCGATGGCGTCACCGGTCAGACACCCGGCAAGGCAATCCAGGGGACCCGGGTCGTCAACGTGCAGGGTGAGCTCATCGGCAGCGGATCCGGCATGGCTCGCAAGGTGGCTCACATTGTCGACAGCCTCGTTTGCGGTTTGGGCTGGCTCCTACCGATCGTCGACTCCAAGCGGCAGACCATCGCCGACAAGATCATGTCCACGTATGTGGTGACGGGCGTAGAGAAGAAGTCGTTCGGACTCGACTTATGGATGCCACCCAAGCAGTAGGGGACTAGTCATACGGAGTGTGACAAAAACGGTCCTTGGCTAACCACCCTTCGTGATCAATCATAGACCCTAGAACGTGCCAACTCACCGTTGGGTTTGGGCTGGGAGGCCCTGGAAAGAGGGTCCGAAAGGATCCTCTTTCTCGCGTTCGTATGGCAAGAAACGTCAGCCGCAGAGCGATTTGACCAGCGGGTAGGGATTCGCCGCAGAGCCGCCTCCGGGATGCCATTCAAAGTGAACATGGGGCAACCAATCGGGGGCGTTCCCCGAAGTTCCGACACCACCGATGACATAACCCTGCGGCACGGATTGGCCGACCGAGATGTCGCCATACGACTCCATGTGGGCATAGAAGAACTCGTCGCCGTTGTCGGCACGTAGCCGCACGGCAAGACCACTGAGGCTGCCCGTCGTGATCCCCTTGATGGTGCCCGAGTAGATGGCTACGACGGGGGTGTTTCGGGCGGCAATTATGTCCACGCCTTCATGAGATCGACCGCCTGAGCGGGGCGCCCCCCAGGTGTCCGAGAACGAAACCGCTCCCGCAACCGGACAGGTCCCGCCGGAGGGTGCCGGCGGCACAGTGGTTGTGGTGGCCGAGTCGGTTGTCGTGGTCGAGCCCGGAGGCGTCGTGGTCGTTGTGGCCGCTTCAGTTGTGGGAGCGGTCCCGGCAGAAGTGGTTGGGGTCGTCGCAACGACGGTGGTCGTCGTTGTGGTGGCATTTCGCACAGCTTCCTCCTCAGCCTGCCGTCGCGCTTCCTCCTCAGCCTGCCGTCGCGCCTCCTCCTCGACCCTCCGCTCCTCGATCAGTTGTTCGTAGACGGCCTGAGCTGCCACCAAGTCCTCCTGAAGGTCGGTCGCCATCGTCTCCAACTGCGCGGTCAGTTCTTCCTGCTCGGACGACGCCTCGACCAATCGCTCGGTCTGGCGATCCAGCTCCGAGCGAAACGATCGCAACTGGTTGACCACGTCGACTTCGTCAGTGGAGATCTCGCGCAGATACTCCAGCCCGGCTTCGTACTCCTCGTCGCCCAGGGAGAACAGCATCTGAATACTCGCCGAGCTCGCCGAGCTCATATACATCTCAACTGCGACTTCCTCCAGTTTCCGCTCCGCTTCGACGATCTGAGCGCGGGCAAACTCAATCGACGCGCCCAGATCGGCGATCTCCTCGTCGAGGGCGAACTGGTGGGCCCAGGCGTCCTGGACATCGCGGCCAAGCTGCTCCGAATTGGCAAGGAGTGCGTTGGCCTCTTCGCGAGCGCGGTCGATATCCTCGTCGGTGACCTGGGCTATTGCCGGAACGGCAATAGCCACGACGAGAATCGCAGCGAGGAACCTGGTAACTCTCTTCATTGTGTTTGGGGAGGCTGCGAGACGATTCTGTCTCCTTCAGAGGCTATCCGGCCCTCATCGATCAGCAAGCCGAGGTGAGCTCGGACCGATCGCGCTGCAAGTGCATGCAGAGATACATCGACATCGGAATAGACGATCTCAACAACGGAATCGACCGAATCCGCTCCACCGACGATGGCCGCATAGATCTCCCTGTGTCTCTGCATGCGATGCGCCAGATACCAGTCGATCACCGTGTCTGGATCGCTCATCGTCTCCCCGTGACCGGGATGAATGGTCCTCAGCCCTGTGCCCCGGAGACGCTCGAGAGACTGAAGATAGGGACCCATCGAGTCGACCATCACCGACGAGCCGCCAATGATGTGGTCGCCCGAGAACAACACATCACCAACTCGGAAGCAGAGATGGTCATCCGAGTGGCCTGGCGTGTGGATGATCTCCAGTCGAAGTCGCCCAACTCGAACTATCTCCCCCTCGACGAGCATCTTGTCGGGATCAAACTCGGGACCGGGGGCATAGCCCATCGCCGGCACGCCAAAGGCGCGGGCGAGCGGGTTCGCCATCGGAGCATGATCGAGATGCGTGTGAGTCACCAGGACGGAGTGGACGCTCCTGTCTCCGAGCGACGCTTCGATGGCCGTCCGATGATCGCTGTCCACCGGTCCCGGGTCGATGACCACGACAGTGCCGTCGCCCTCGCCCAGTACCCAGGTGTTGGTACCGGGGCCGGTGAAGGGGCCAGGGTTGTTGGCAAGGATCCTCTCGATCTTCATTCATCACCCGACGGGAGAGCCACTGGCACCAGCGAGCCATCGTCCATGACCTCCGGCTGGAGAAGCATCCGACCAGCGGCGCCGGAAGCGGACCGACGAGCGTCATCAAACGACGAACGCTCCGCCAGCCAGCGGAGATGAGCGATGGTCGGATTGAACATTGACCACTCACCTGTCTTGTTGCGATTCAAAGCCCCGGCCGGGTCGATCCAGGTCCAGGAAACGAGCTCGGTCTCATCAAGCCGAATCGGAGGATCACTGCTCGCCTCGGCCAGATAGAAACGGGTGTCGTAACGCCGCGGGGCGTCCGGCGGGGTCACCCAACGGGATATCAGCGTGAGTGCAGGACCATCCAGGGTCACCGAAGCGGCCTTGAACTCCGCGTAGAGATCCTGGCCTCTGACCTCTGGAGCCTGTCCCAGCCCCTCGGGAGTGATCGCAATCGAGGTTTCCTCGGCAAGCTCTCGCAGAGCAGCGGCCCGGAACACTTGGTCCGCCTCTTCCCCAGCGACCACCTCGGCGGCCAGGTCTGAGTGGTCACATTCGTCAACGCCACCACCGGGGAAGACCATGAGACCTCCGAAGAATCCCCGGGCAGAACGCTCGACCATGAGAACCTCGAGCCCGGCGACCTCGCGGACGAGGACGACTGTGGCAGCGGGCAAGGCCCCTGCTGCTGGAACAGACACTCACGGCATCCTATGAACTGATGTAGGAGACCCCTGAACCTGGCAGACTCAAGATGTGCCGATCATCACGTCGTTGCGAGACCTGCCTGCCGTTGACAAGCTCGTCGCCAGCCTCGGGGAAACAAGGCTGCCCCGGACCGTCACGGTCGACCTGGTCAGATCGGCTCTCGACGTTGCACGATCTGAGATCCAGTCCGACGGCGGGGCCGACCCGGAAACCATCGCCAGAGATCTGCTCACCTCCGCCCACATGAACCGTTCCACTCGAGTGCTCAACGCAACCGGAGTGCTGCTTCACACCAACCTCGGCCGATCCCCTCTCTCCCGGAAGGCATTGGACGCGATGAGCCTCGCCGCGGGTCGGTACACCAACCTCGAGATCGACCTCTCCTCCGGACAACGGGGAGGCAGAGGTTCGTATGTCCTGGATCTGTTGAGGACATTGACGGGGGGAGAAGACGCCTTGGTCGTCAACAACAACGCAGCCGCGCTCCTCTTGGCTCTAGCCGCAACCTCGGAGGGGAAGGCCGTGCCCGTTGCCCGCGGCGAGTTGATCGAAATTGGTGGCTCCTACCGGCTTCCCGATGTCATGGCCACCAGCGGGGCCAAGCTGGTCGAGGTCGGCACCACTAACAGAACACGGATCGGTGACTTTGTCACCGCCGTCCAGATCCACACCGTGGGGGCGATTCTCAAAGTGCATCCCTCCAACTACCGGGTAGAGGGCTTCACCGCGGAGGCGTCACTTGCCGAGCTAGCCGAGTTGGCCGATGGCGCCCGGGTGCCTCTGATTCATGATGTCGGTTCGGGGCTTCTGGACAAGGAAGCGTCGTGGCTCACCAGCGCCGACAGCGCGTGGCTGAGCTCCGAGCCTGCTGTGAGGCAGTCGCTGGAGAGAGGCGCCGACATCGTCACATTCAGTGGTGACAAGCTGCTTGGAGGTCCCCAGGCCGGAATCATTGTGGGGTCAAGTGAGACGATCTCGAAGCTACGAAGCCACCCACTCGCAAGGGCACTGCGAATCGATGGGGCGACCAACGCTGCTCTGGCATCGACCCTGGAGTCGTACGCCGAGGGCAGGGCCGACGAGATCCCTTTCTGGCGTATGGCTCATCTCGCCGAGTCAGACCTCATGGAAAGGCTCGGCACGGTTCGAGAAGGAACCGGCGGCGAGGTGCGAGATGGAATCTCACTGATTGGAGCGGGAAGCGTCCCCGGGGTGGGTATCCCCACGCCTCAACTCGTCCTGGGAGGCGCCGACCACCTCTACCTGCCGCTCCTCAAAGGGAAAGTCCCGGTGGCCGCCCGACGGCAACATGGCGATCTACTGATCGACCTTCGCGCCATAGACGAAGCTGACGATGCGACCTTGACGGAGATGGTGATCCGGTGCCGGTGATCGGGACCGCCGGGCATGTCGACCACGGAAAGTCCACACTTGTCATGGCCCTCACCGGGCGTGATCCCGACCGGTGGGCCGAGGAGAAGCGCCGGGGCCTGACCATCGACATCGGATTCGCCTGGACCACGCTGGGTGGAGTCGACGTTTCCTTCGTTGATGTCCCCGGACACGAGCGTTACCTCAAGAACATGCTCGCCGGCATCGAGCCAATCGACGCCGCTCTTCTTGTCGTTGCCGCTGATGAGGGCTGGATGCCGCAATCAGAGGAGCATCTGGCTGTTCTCGACCTGCTCGATGTGAGACATGGAGTCGTCGCCCTCACCAAGACGGACCTGGTCGACTCCGATCTCTCCGAACTGGCGACGCTCGAGGTCCTCGAGCACCTCGCAGGCACTTCCCTCGAAGATTCTGATCTGGTTCCGGTGTCCGCGAAGACCGGCAGCGGTCTGGAAGAACTTCGTGCCGCGTTGGCCAACTGCCTGAGCGATGAGCCGGTGAGCGGGAGTCGGCCCCGGCTTTGGGTTGACCGCTCGTTCAGCATCGGGGGAGCCGGGACGGTGGTCACTGGAACCCTCGTCGGAGGGTCACTGGCCCAGGGCGACACTGTGATGATCCTGCCGGGGAACAAGAGCGCGCGGGTGCGAGGACTTCAGAGCCACGAGTCAGACATCGAAATAGCCACGCCGCGGCGAAGACTTGCCGTGAATCTGAGCGGGGTGGACCGTGAAGAGGTTCCCCGCGGGGTCATGCTCGGCTTGCCCGGGCAATGGGATCTGACCCAGCGGTTCTCTGCGCGGCTTCGCCCCGCCCGGTACGTCGATCAATTGACCCAGAAAGGCGCTTTCCAGCTCCACATCGGCAGCGGAGCCCACCGCGCCGAGATCCAGCGAATCAAGAGTGGTCTCGCTGTGATCACGATCGACGAGTTGCTTCCCCTCCAGACCGGAGACCGATTCATTCTCAGAGACACCGGACGAAGGCTCGTAGTTGCCGGGGGAATCATCCTCGATCCCGACCCTGGACCGCTGACCCTGGCGATGAAGAACGCGACCTCCATCGACCCTCTCGCAGACCCGGATGAGATTGCCACGGCTCTCCTCGGTTTGAGAGGGAGCGACCGGCTGGACCATCTGGCTGCCCACTCCGGCGGAGGCTCCCCCATCGACGCGGTTGTCGTTGGCGAGTCCGCCCTCAGCCGGCATCTGGTGCCCCAACTCCAAGAAATGGCGGCGGCGGCAGTCCAAGAGAGCCACAGATCCCACCCACTGCGCTCCGGTCTTCCAATCGCGACCCTGGCCACGACCATGGAGCACTCCCAGGAGGTGGTTGCAAGGGTGATCGAGATGACGGACTCTTTGGAGCGAGTCGGCCCCGATGTGCGGTCCAAGCAGCATCGCCCCGAGTTGAGTGAGGCGCAAGAGACTCTGTGGAGTGAAGCGCACTCTCTGCTTGTTGACGGTCTTGCCGTGCCCCGCGTCGACCAGTTGCCGCTCGACGATGAGCTCGTGCACCTCCTCATCAGGACAGGGCAGCTGGTTCGAATCTCCAAGGACCTCGTGGTGCTGCCCGATCAGGCGGAGATGCTGCGAAAGACGATCAAAGAGATGAGCGACGGTTTCACCGTGGCCGAGTTCCGGGATACGACCAAGCTTTCCCGGAAGTACGCGGTTCCGTTCCTCGAGTGGGCGGACAACGAAGGGCTAACAGTTCGGCGGGGAGACCTCCGCTACGCCAGATGAGCCCAGTGCTCTGTCCGGTTACGTTGGTCGGGGCACTTGCTCTGAAATGGGTCAGACCACCAGTGGCATCGCCTTTCGTTCGGTCTCTGTGAGACCGCCCCAGATTCCGAATGGTTCCCGAATCTTGACTGCGTGTGAGGAGCAGGGCTCCATCACCGGACAAACGCCGCAGATGGCTTTCGCCCTCATCTCTCTACGCTCCCGCTCCTCTTTTCGTTCAAAAGCAGAAGGTGGAAAGAAGAGATAGGCGTGATTCCCGCGACATAGAGCGTTCAGCTGCCAGTCGTCCATCCCGGACAATTCTGACTCCTCCCGGTTAAGCGACAACCGGAACGAACCTACCCAGTAGTCCCGGGCGATTCAAGAGAAACTTTTGGAAGATTCCTTTTCAGTTTTCGCGTTCTGAGGATATGGGCTCGACTTCGAGGAACAGACCATCCACTCCCGTGACCATCACGGCTGAACCCCGGGCGATCCCGGCCTCACGGTGAGCCGTGGCACGCCAACGAGCGTTGTTCACCTCCACCAACCCGTCCGGGTCGAAGTCGACCAGCGCTACCCCGGATGCCCCAACCAAACCTTCACGGCCCAGAACCTGAGTTGAGAAGCGCGCTCTCTGCACGGTTGGCATCGCCAGGACGAAGAAGAACAACACTGCCAAAACCGAAGGCAGGATCAACCACCACCTCGCGTCGATCTGACCCGAACCGTCGATGAAGAAGATCCCCCCGATCTGGAGCATGACTGCTCCGAGGCCGGTGAACGCGATCACTCCGCCCTTCTGATAGGAGACAGTGAGCAAGATCCACCCCGAGATCGCCAGAGTCAGAGCCCACCACTGCACCGGCAGGTTCACCACGCCCCATCCGGCGATCAGAAGCGAAAGGGCTCCGAACGCCGCGGCAACACCGGGGCCGATCGCAAAGAACTCGAACGAGATGATGCTCAGCCCCACTACCAGGAAGAAGAACGCAGCCTCGGGCGTGACCCCCAGCCGGAAGAACCGCAAACCCAGACCCGGCTTGATGAACGTGACCGTCTTGATCGTGACACCGGCTTCGCCGTCCTGGGTGAACTCCTCGACCGTCTCGACGACGACCGGGCCCTCGACAGTGAGGAAGGTGCGGCCGTTCAGGTCCTGGAGGTATTGGCGGATGGTCGGCTGTAACTCGAGATCCGTGTCTCCTGCGACGACCACTCCCTCATAGCCCTCGACCAGAGATTCATCGATCAAAAGTGGAGCGGCGGGATCTCCGGCAACCGTGGGAAGAGCCAATCCGATCTCAGAGCCCGGGGCGATCGACTTCTCGCTCGCGTTGAGGACCAGCTGGGCAATACCGCCGTACGCAGCAGCCGGGGCCGGGCCCACCCAAATGGCGACCGGTATCGGCGGCCGGTCGATCGTAAGCATCAAGTCGTTGAGTGCGTCGGAGTCGAGTGCGGCCTTGGAGTTGATCTGAAGGACAATCAGCTCTTGACCTGCGGCGGCGGCTTCCATGATCGACTGGGTCATGAATTCCATTGCCGAAGCGTCGAGCGGTCCGCTGACGTCGACCAGGTCGATGCCGCCCTCATCGGACTGGGCGAGCGCGGTGAGGGGGACCAAGAGGAGGGCTATTCCGACGAGGATTCGAGGCACGAACCGGCAGGTTATCGACCTGCTGCCGATAGGCCTTCATCGAGATAGCGAGGCCATTTCGGAGGCTATCGTCGTCGCATGCCGAAGGCTCTGCTGGTCACCGACTCCGAGTGGGTCAGAAACGATGTCCACGCCGCACTCTCCCTGGGCGACTGGGAGATAGCGGATCTCGACGACCCGGAAAGGACCGTTGAACAGGTCTCGGACCTCGAAGCCGACGTCGTGGTGGTTGACATGCAGGTGCGATCGATGGGGGGGATGGCTGTCATCCGAGACATCAGAGGAGTCCTGGACGAAGAGAGCCGACCTCGTACCGTGCTGCTACTCGATCGCTCCGCCGACGAGTTCCTGGCCCGCCGAGCCGGCGCCGACGCCTCGGTGATCAAGCCCTTCACGGCCCATGCGCTACGTGAAGCGGTCGGCGGGTAGGGCTCCTTGCAGGCATGGCTTTCGAGCTGTGGGGTTATCGAGCCTTGTGGCTCGCCGCAACAGCAACCCGGTTTTGGCGGGCTCGGCTACAGCCTGCGCACGGTGATCGCGCAGCGTGAAAGGCGTTAGGCGCTAGCCGGCCGCGATGGCCTGATCGATGATGGCGGCGTCCAGTACCGCTCTCGCCGCGTGCTCAGTGGCAGCCTGTTCTATGAAGCCGGCTTCCATCAATGTGAGGATGGTTCGTGCGACTACTGCAGCTTCGACTTCCGCCGCGATCTCGATGGTTGCCAAGGCTTCCAACGCCCGGACGTTGGCTTCGGCTTCAAGTTCGGCGGCCATCTCTATGGCGTCGATAGCGTCGGCCGTGGCCAGCAGTTCTGCACCGATGAGAAGTAGCCCAGTCGGAGTGAGGAATCCTTGAGCCACCATCCTGCCTCCGGCCTCAAGAACAGCATCCCGTACCCCAGCCGCCCATCGATGCTCGACGAGCAACAGAGCCGCACCAGTTCCAGGCGCGAGGTTGTCCCCGATGCGTTCAATGTCGGCGGGACCGAGCCCTATCGGCGACGAATCGGATATCCCGGTGGGAACCTGGCCCTCGTCTAGGTCGTCCTCGAACGAGAACCCCATAAGCTGGCCGATGAGCGTGCCGAGAGCTTCGTCTCCGGCCTCGTCGCCCATCTCCCCCATTTCGAGGGACACCAAGTCGCCGTTGTCCTCTTTCGCAACGAAGAGCACGTCGAGAATCCGGACCGCACTCAGCGGGATCAGATCGTCGATCTCTTCGATAATCTTTCCTTGGAGTCGATCGAGGCTGTCGAATTCGATCGCAATGAGTTGGACGGGGCCGAGTGTCATGTTCGTAGCCTTTCTCGCGGCATCGCCGAGTTCAAGATCGACGACCAGCCGGCTGTTCGGGTATGTGTGGTCTAAAGACCAAGGATCTGCTTCTTCTTGGCAGTGAACTCTTCTTCCGTCAAAACGCCCTGGTCTCGCAGTTTGGCCAGCCTCTCGAGTTCGTCGAGGTCGGTCGTGTCAGAGGAGGCCGCTTCTTCGACGTCATTGGCATCTCGATGCTGCTTCTCGATCCCCAGTTTGGTCATCGACGCCTCGAGTTCCTCGTCGGTCATCTCCTCGGGGTCGATGCCGGTGTCCTGCTTTATCCGGTCCGCATCCTTCTTGCTCATCTTGTACGCACCGAATGCCACCAGCCCGCCCACAAGCAAAATACGTCTCCGCCGCCGCCGCCGCATCTTTCGTCGCCCTCCGCGGCGCGCACCGCCACGCGCTCCCCCCATCCCACCCCGTCCTCTTCGTCCTCTCGGTGACATAACCTCGACGCTCCTGTGTGTAGATGATTAGATCAGGTGGACGGTTCTTCGGTCGTCCTCAACCCTGAGCGCGGGATGATGACATTATCGCCAACCATCACCAAACCGCCATACTTCTGGCCTGATCCTGACGCGGGGACGGCCACCAAATGGTCTCCCGACCATTCTCGGCTAGGCAGCGGAAGCAGCTGGTCTGCGTGGCCTCGGCTTCCATGATCTCCGCCGCACCGATACGACCGTCATGGTCGTCGAAGGGGTCGACGTCAAGACAGCACAGGCCAGGCTCGGACATACAGACCCTGGACTCACGCTGGCTAACTACGCCCAGGCGACAACCGAAGGCGATCGCTCGGCGGCGAACAAGCTTGGAGCTCGGTTGATGGGCTCGGCCAATGACGATGCCGCTTCCTCGGGCTCATCCTCCACGTAGCGGATGTAGCCAATGCTTCGGCCACGCACGGTGGTATAGGCGAATCCACACATGAGCGCCGACGTGCCGATATTTCGCAGCCTTGCGACACGGTCGTTATCGCTCAGATCAGGTGTTCTGTTCGCCTCCCACCCAAACACCTTCGAATCAGCACAGCCACGCCTGTGATCGAGTGCCACAGTCGTGGAAGGTCGGCTTGAGGCCTCCAAAAAATCGGGAGAGCCTGCGAAGTCACTCTACTTCTTGTGGATGATGATGGACCCGCCTCCGAGCGCGGTGGCGGCGTCGCTGTCGTCGGCCTCGCCGCGCTTGTTGTCGTAGACGACCACATCCGAGGTCTTGTCTACGATCTTTATGCGGAACTTGTCCACGCCTCCGCCACCATTGATCTGACCGTCGATGGCGGTGAGCAAGAACCCGAAGTCGCCTGCTCCGTTAATGGAGCCCGAGCCCTTGAACTTGGCACTAGCGCCGGCCACCACGAGCCACTCGTACTCCGTGCTATGGAAGTTCAGGTTACCGGCCTTGAATTGGAACTCGGCTTGACCGGTGGGTACATTCGCACCTTCCTTGTACTTCGAGACGAAGCCGAAGTTGGCCTTGCCGGTTGCCCCCTCGCACGCGGTAGTCAGTGTGCATGCCCCAGGAAGCGAGTCGATCCACCCACCGGCGGTGACGAACCCGCCTGACGGGTCGTAGGCCACCACGAATTCGAACTCCGCGGCGTCGCTGCCGCCGTCATCGTCGGTGAGAGTAAGGGTCACCGTGTAGACACCCGGAGTGTCGTAGATGTGAGCACCCGTCACGGTGCCTAGCGCCTCATCGACCGTCCCCGGAGAGGTCGTAAAATCGCCCCAGTCCCACACGGCAGTGTGAGTGTCAAGGGTTCCCGGATCAGTGAAGCTGGCGTTGGCTGAGGCCAGGTCGGTCCCCACTTGCACTGGATCAACGGTTGCACTGATCGATGTGATCACAGGGTCGGCATTGGTCACCGTCACTGTGATGCCGGCAGCGTCGGACAAACCCCCGGGGTCGGTCACGGTGAGGGTGAGTCCCTCCGCGCCATCATCTATTCCAGTGAACGTCGGCGTCGCACTGCTGGGATTATCCAGGAACGTTCCTGGGGACCAGTCGAAGGTCAACGCGTCACTGTCGGGGTCTGACGAGCCGGACCCGTTCAGTAGAAT
>JACZUI010000036.1 GCA_022573225.1 Acidobacteriota bacterium | reverse complement strand
CAAAGGGCGATTGGCCTTTCGCATGTCCAATAAGGAGGTGAGCAACGACAAAGGCGCCTGGAGAATCTTCCTCCCGAGGGTTGATGGCCGCGCAAGCGAAAACGAGTATGCCGACGTGGTCGCTTGGAATGAAGCGCTCAAGTCTATCGACATCGCCAAGGCGACCGAGGCGGCGATGGGCGCGGACGAACAAACACCAGCGCCTACACCAGCGCCTGCCGCCGCGGCTATAGAAGACACGGGAGACGCGCCGTTCTAATGGCGACCGCAACCGCGACAGACCTGTACGCCCACCAAACGCGCGGCGTGGATTTGCTCGTAGAGAATCCGCGCTATGCGCTTTGGTGGGATACGGGTACCGGTAAGACCGCCACAGTCCTGCGAGCAATAGAACGTGTCGGTGGGCACTGGCTCGTGGTCTGCCCGCTCGTGCTGATTGAGAATGCTTGGATGCGAGATTCTGACCGGTTTACTCCGCATCTACCAATCCGCTCACTACGCGGAGCCCCGCTTGCAACGGCTGAGCACGTAGGGGTTGAAGTGATTAACTTTGAACAGTTCCGAACCAATGTTCCTGGGTTTGCTCTACGCGAGTATACCGGACTCATCATTGACGAATCCTCCAAGATGAAGAACCCGCAGAGCCAGATATCGAAACGGCTCCGTGAGTTCGCCGTGAAGATGCAATACGTCTGGCTCTTGTCCGGTACCCCGGCGCCAAACGATGCCCTGGAATACTGGCCGCAACTCGACGCCATAGCACTAGGCGGGTTTGGGAACTACTACCAGTTTCGATACGCCTATGGCGTCTCGCGAGTACAGCCGATCGGCAATGGCAAGACCGTTAAGGTATGGTCCGCCTATGCCAAACGAATGCCGGAACTTATGCAGCGCGTGGCGACAGTCTCGCACACGCTCTCGAAAGACGATTGCCTTGACCTGCCCGACCAAGTGAATCAAACGATCCGAGTAGAGCTATCACCCGCCGAGCAGCGGGCATACGACGTATTCCGGCACACGTTGCAAGTCGAGATCGGCAACCGAAAGATTATCGCCGCCGAAGCGCTTGCCAAGGTGATGAAACTCAGGCAATTCTGCAACGGATGGGTGTACGGACCCGACGGCACGATCCCGATCGGCGAGTCCAAGATGCGAGCGTGCCTGGACCTGCTCGATGGCCCATTCGATCTTGTGTTGTGATCTCGAAGTCACGTAGACCTTGGCGCGGAAAGCGAGTCCAAGCGCTAACGCCGCAGCCGAGACTCCGCCTCCTATACCGACAACGAGAAGGGTTTGGTCAGGCCGGAGTTCAGCCCGCTCGAGCATTCTGAGGGCAGTCCCGCTGACGAGGCCGAACGACCCGGCGACCTCCCAGGGAATAGCAGCCGGCTTGCGCACCGCATTGATGGTTGGGATGACGATCTTCTCGGCGAAGGTGCCAGGAAGATGCTCGCCGAGGACTCCGAACGACTTGCAGTAGACGATGTCGTCGTTGCGGCAAAAGGAGCACGTCCCGCACGACATGGACGGATCGATGATGATCTCATCGCCAATCTCAAAACCGCCCACTCCCTGCCCGATTTCGTCGACCACGCCCGCCCCATCAGCACCTGTCGTATGGGGGAGGCTCTTGGGAGCGGGGACACCCTGGGATATCCAGAGGTCGAGATGGTTGAGAGCCGAGTACTTGATCCGCAGTCGGATCTCGCCTGGGCCCGGTTCGGGTTCGGGGATGTCATTGAGGACATAGGAGTCGATCCCATGCGTGTCGGTGAGCTGCCAGGTCTTCATGGCGGCGAGAGTAGCCTCGCTGATCCCGCGCCCAAGGAGGGGAGTTGTCCGTCGACATTCCCGCTGATCGCCAAGTTCACACGACTTCGCTGAAGGTTCGTTTCTACGAGCTTGATCCCTACGACCACGTCAACCACACCAACTATTTCTCATACTTCGAGACAGCCCGTATCGAGTATCTGACCGAGATGGGTTACGGCCTCACCTACCTGAAGGAGCAGGGGTTTCAGTTCGTGGTGGTAGAGATCACTGCTCGGTTTCAAGCTGCCGCTCGGTATGGGCAGGAACTCACTATCCACACGTGGATCAGTGATACGGGCAGGGTCAGGTCGATATGGAATCAAGTGATGTTTCGTGGAGACGAGATCGTGGCCACGGTCGAGGTCACCGCGGCTCTGACCGATCTCGACGGTCGGCCCCGGCGCATCCCACAGGACTTCATCGCCCACATGGGCTCACTCCCCGACTGAGCGTGTGTAAATCCCGGCGTCCAGCACCGGGATTTGCACACGCTCAACTGATCACGTCGGCTTCACCGCTCTCTAACAACTGTCCAGGAAACTTGGTCCCAGTTGCCAGATACAAGGAGTGTCAGAGTGAGAAACAAGATTGTTGCGTCGATCGTCGCCGGTGGTCTCTTGGTAGGGGCTGGATTCGTCACATCGGTGGTGTCGTCCCCTTCCGCCGCCTCGGCTCAGGAAGACGCCGGCGATTCGGAGGACAAAGGTCTCCGCCACCGGGGATTCGAATTCCTTTCCGGGGTTCTGTCCGATCTCGTCAGTGAAGGGACGATTGAACAGTCGGACGCAGACGCGGTGTTGGCTGGGGTCGAAGACAAGGCTGCTGAGATCAAGGCCGAGCGAGAAGCCACGCGGGAACTCACCCAGGAGCTTCTCGAGGATGATGTGATTACCGAGGACGAGGCAACTCAGCTACCCGACGACCACCCGTTCTTCAATGAGAAGTTTGACGAGGCATGGGAAGACGGTGAACTCACCACCGAGGAGATCCGTGAGATTCGGCCTCATCATCGTCGGGGTGGGTTCAGGAGAGGTGCCCACTTTGGCGCTCTCCTCGACGATGGCGGCATTGATCAGGCCGAGTACAACGACCTGATCGAGTCGTTGGGCGAGGACCACCCACTTGCTCAGATCGATGTGTCTGAGTATTTCGATGGCGACAATCTCATCACCGTCGATGAGCTCCGGGAAATCCGGGAGAACTGGAAAGACAGCAACACCGAGGACCCCGCAGCCTGAGGCGACTCCTCCCTCCCGCCCAGGAACGAGAAGGTCCCCTCCCCGGGGGCCTTCTCCTATGTGACGAAATCGCGTACCCAATCATCCGCGGGAGCAGCAAGGATCTCCTCGAGGATGCCGATCTGGACGATGGAACCTTCCCGCATGATCGCCAGCCTGTCAGACATGGCTGCTGCCTCGTCGCGGTCGTGAGTGACGACAATGGCCGTCACCTCCCTCTCTTCGAGGAGTTGTCGGGTCTCAGACACGAGACGATCACGGAGGCTCCGGTCTAGCGCCCCCAATGGCTCGTCCAGCATCACCAATTTGGGGTCCGGTGCGAGAGTTCGCGCCAACGCCACTCTCTGCTTCTCCCCTCCTGACAACTCCTCGATGCGACGCTCCTCGAATCCTCCGAGGCCGACGCGGGATAGAGATGCCGGCACCGACGCCTCACGATCTTCCTTCGCCAGGCCGAACCCGACATTCCCGGCCACGTCGAGGTGGGGGAAAAGGGCATAACCCTGGAACATCAACCCAAAGCCTCGTTGGTGCACGTCGACCGTTGCGATGTCGACACCGTCCCAAAGAATCTCCCCTCCCTCCAAGGGCACCAATCCGGCGATGGCTCTGAGCAGGGTCGACTTGCCCGAGCCGGACGGACCGAGAATGGCCACGATCTCACCCCGGCCAAGACTCAGCGAAACCCCGTTGAGAATGGGCTTGCCGCCCAACTCGACTGCGACATTCCTGAGTTCCAGCATCAGAAGCTCCCCACCTCGCCGACCTGGAGACGGTCGATCCACATCACCACAGCGGCGGTGATCGCGGCCAGAGCCACGGCCAGCGCCATAGCCATTCCCAGCGATTGCTGCCCGGGGCGAGACAGGAGCCGAAAGATCATCACCGGCATCGTGATCGTCGCGGGGCGAGCCACAAATGATGTTGCTCCGAACTCTCCGAGCGAGATCACGAAGGCGAATGCCGATCCGACCAGTGCAGCTTTGGCCACGATGGGGAAGTCGATGCGCCACCACACCCGGCCTCGCGATGTCCCGAGGACCGCAGCCGCTTCGTGAAGGTCAGGAGGGATCGCCTTGAGCGTGGGTACGGTGATCCGCACTACGAAGGGGACAGCGATCAGGGCGTGGGCGATGGGGACCAGCACGAAGGACGCCCTCAGATCCACCGGCCAGCCCAGTGCCACGATGAAACCGAAACCGATGGTGACGGCAGACGTTCCAAGTGGAAGCATCAGGGTGAGATCGAACCAACGCGACAGTCGTCCTGAGCGACCAGCGATCACTGCTGCCGACATCACTCCGATGACAACCGCGATCACCATCGCCACGGCGGCAAAGCGGAAGCTGTTCGCGGCCGATTCAATGGGAACACCCACCACCGCGTCGTCCTGAAACAGGGCCCGATACGAATCGGTGCCAAGCGACCGAGCCACGAGCACACCGATCGGGATGGCGAGCAGGCTGAGAGTTCCCCCCACCGCTAAGACAACTCCCGCCCTGGCCCCTCCTCTGGGTTTGACCCGACTCGAATCAGATGACAAGGCCCACGACGAGGTGTGGCGGTCCTGATAGCGCGAGTACCCGTACAGGGCTGCGGTGACACCCACGAGCTGCACCAGGGCGAGGGCGGCGGCAAGCGGCAAGTCGAAGAACGACACCGCCTGTCGGTAGATCTCGACCTCGAGAGTCGCGTACTCGAATCCTCCGATGATGAGCACCACACCAAACGAGGTGAATGTGAACAGAAAGACGATGGAAGTTGCTGCTGCGATGGCAGGCTTGAGCAGGGGGAGCGTCACTCGTCTGAAGGTTTCCCAAGGCCCGGCACCGAGAACCCGGGCAGCGCCGAGGATGTCGGGGTCGAGACGTGCCCAGAGGGTTCCCACCGTCCTGACGATGATGGCTGTGTTGAAGAAGACATGGGCGGCGAGGATGGCCCAGATGCTGTCTCGCCAGCCAAGAGCAACGAAGGCGGTCCCGACCACCACAGTCGGAAGGACGAAAGGGACGGTGACCAACGCCGTGGCCAGACGTCGTCCCCTGAACTCGAACCTCGATACCGCCCACGTCATGGGAGCCGCGAACAGAAGGGTGAGGACGGTGGAGGCGGTCGCCTGCCAGACCGTGAACCAACCGACCCGAATCAGGCGAGCTTCGAGCCCGCTGGAGCCGAAACTCAACTCGGACAGCCCGAGAGTGAGAATTCTCGCCACCGGGTAGACGAAGAAGTAGCCGATGAAGATGGCAGGGACGAGGGCGGTGAGCAGCCAACCCCATCGTCTAGGAGTCCGCCGAATAGTGCCGTTGGTCAGATCGGCGGTCTGGCGATGATCTGCTCGTCGAGTTGAGTCATTGTTTGGCGGGCTCCCAGCCATCAGCCTTCCATCACCGACACCCACTGTGAGATCCATCGGTCCCGGTTCCTGGCGATCCTCTCCGGATCCATCTGCGCCGGCGATTCGGGCAGAACGGTGTGGATCACGAATTCCTCTGGCAGCGGCGTGGTCGTGTTGGCCGGAAAGACGAACCAGGTCAGGGGGATTGTCTCCTGGAACTCGACCGAGAGCATGAAGTCGATCAACTGCCCGGCTGCGGTCGGATAGGGCGTGCCTGCGAGGACGCCGGCGAACTCGACCTGCCGATAGCAGCCCACATCGATCACTCCTGTTGGCGCCTGATCGATTGGCTCGCTGGCGAAGATGACCTCCGCAGGCGGCGAGCTCGCATACGACACGACCATTGAGCTGGATCCCCCATAGGGCATGAAATCGGCGTAATAGGCGGTGTCCCAATCGGGCGCGACCCGAACTCCAGCGGCACGGAGATCGGCCCAGAACTCGAGCCAGTTTTCCTCCCCGAACTCTTCGATGGTTGCCAACATGAATGCCAGACCGGGCGAGGAGGTGGCCGGGTGCTCCACCGTTAGGAAGCTGGCGTACAACTCGGAGCGGAGGTCGTCGAGTTCCTGCGGGACGTCGAGCGCGGTCTCCTCGAACCAGGCCTTCTGGTAGTTGATGCACACGTCGCCGAAGTCGATGGGGGTGGCTCGATGAGTTGGGTCGAGGATCAGGCCGTCAGAAACCGTGTCGAGATATTGGGATTCGAACGGAGTGAGTATCTCGTTTTCGAGGGCACGGGACAGGAAGGTGTCGTCAATCCCGAAGATGACGTCGGCGAGAGGGTTGTCCTTGGTGAGGATGGCCTGGTTGACCATCGAACCGGCGTCACCGGCCGCGATCACCTCTACCTCGGTGCCCGTTGCCTGGGTGAACGCGGCGAAAGTCTCTTCGGTTACGCCGCTGGCGAATGAGTCGTGGGCTATCAGCCTTATTGAGTTCGGCGTTGTCTCGGCGTCGCCACATGAGGCAAGCAGAAGCAGCAACCCGGCAAGCCCGGCAAGTTTCCGCACCAAATCAACTCCTGGTCCTTGGGGAGCAAGGTGCGGGGTTTCCCTCCGCCGGCATTATCCGGGTCAGGTTCATCCGGTCGGGGCCTCGAAGGCCACCCTCTCAGCCCGGTTTCACCGAGCTCCCGATACAGGGGAGCATACCTTGCCTCGAACGCCGTTGGACAGACCGACGTTGTTGGATTGAGCGAGCCGCCTTCGGGCTATACCGGGCCGAAGGCCAACACCGTGTTGTGGCCGCCAAACCCGAAGGAGTTGGAGAGAGCCGGCGCCGGGCTCCACTCGCGGGGCTCGCGAACGATGTCGGTCAAGGGGATTTCGGGATCTTGGTTGGTCAAGCCGACGTTCGGTGGGAGCTCTCCCCGTCGGATCGCCTCGACGATCACTGCGGCTTCAATCGAGCCGGATGCGCCGAGACCATGGCCCGTCGTGCCCTTGATCGAGGAAACGGCCGGCTGGTCGTCACCAAAGATCCGACTGATCACACGACCCTCGGTCATGTCGTTCAAGCCGGTTCCGGTGCCGTGGGCGTTGACGTAACGGACCTGGTCCGGTACCAAGGAGGCGTCGTCGAGGGCAAGCCGCATCGCCCGTTCCGCGCCCTTGCCTTCAGGATGTGGAGCCGTGATGTGATAGGCGTCGGCAGTTGATGCTCCGCCGAGTATCCGGGCCAGTGACGTGGCGCCCCGAGCGGCGGCAACCTCTTCGGCCTCGAGAATGAGAATTGCGGCGCCCTCACCCATGACAAACCCGTCGCGGTCGACGTCGAAGGGGCGGGCCATACCAGACGGGGATAGGGCACGAGCAGCCTTGAAACCCTCTCGCGCCGACTTACGCGCCGCCGCCTCGGCGCCGCCGACAACAGCGACATCGGCGTAGCCCCACTCGATTTGGCGGAGACCGTCCAAAATCGATTGCGACCCGGCCGCGCATGCAACTACGGGTGTTGTCGCCTGTCCACCAAACCCGTACTTGATGGAGATCGCGGCAGCGGCGGCATTGGCCATCATCATCGGAATCGAGAACGGCGAGGCCCTGGGCTCGTCCTCCTCTGACGCGTGAACCAGGGTTTCCAATGACTCAAGTCCACCGATGCCCGTGGCCAGAGCGACGGTTACGCGGTTGAGGTCATCGGGCATGTCACCCGCCTGGTTGAAGGCCTCGTCGGTGGCAACGAGAGCGAACTGGGTGAACCTGTCGAGACGCCGGTGCTCACGCTTCGGTATCCAGGGGTCGGGGTCCCACCCCTCGATGAGCCGGGGTGCCGGGCCGGCGGGCTGCTGGATGCCCTTCCACAGGTCGTCCATACCTATTCCGGGAGCGGCAACCGCCCCGACGCCTGTGACCACTACCCGTCTTCTGGTCATGACCTTGACTCTTCTCGTTTCATCACTGAGGGGAAAACACTCCTTTGTAGCTTCTGCATTCCGCCTATCCACAAGTCATAGTCGTCAGCCTTGCTCTCGAAGAAGCGCTTCACCTCAGGGTGAGGAAGGATGAGGAAGTCCTCACGCTCGATCCCGGCCACCACCACCTCGGCGACCTGCTCAGGATCGATCGCATATGGGTCGAGAAGGTCATGGAACTCGTGGGCAGAATCCAGGAATGGCGTTCTCACGCCCATCGGACAAAGACAGCTCACCTTGACCCCGGAGTCGCCATAGGTCACGGCCAGCCATTCGGCGAAGGCAACGGCTGCGTGTTTGGTCACCGAGTACTGGGCCGCCTTCAGATTGGTGAGCAAGCCTGCTGCGGAAGCGGTGGAAAGGAAGTAACCCTCCCCGCGGGCCAGCCAGCCGGGGACAAGCCGTCGCGCGGCGTGGACGTGTGCCATCAGGTTGACCTGCCACATCCGGTCCCACTCTTCTGGCGGAGTCTGTTCGTCACCTGCGAACCCGATTCCGGCGTTGGCGCAATAAAGGTCGATCGGCCCGAAGGCCTCCTCTACGAAGTCGATGAGCCGGTCGTTGGAATCCGGGTCCGAGACGTCCACTTCGAAGGCGGTACCTCCAGTTTCTTCGGCTACCGCGAGGCCAGACTCGTGGTTGAGGTCGGCAACCACCAGGGCGGCGGGCGACTCCCTCGAGAAGCGTCTGGCTAGCGCGGCGCCGATGCCACTTCCGCCTCCGGTGATGACGATGACTTTGTCGTTCAGTCTCAAGACCAGTCGAGCCTAGATCTGAAAGTCATACGAAAAACGTTCGCGGAGGACGAAGAGCAACAGACCACTAGAACGCGGCGCTCTTCAGCAGATCGGCGCCTGCCTTTACCGCCGGGACCAGTCCATTTGCCTGGGGAAGCAATTGCTCGCCGTAAAAGCGGGCTGTGATGACCTTCTCATCTAGGAAACCGGGGTCCAACTCGGGCGGCCGTTGCAGCGCAGCCACAGCCGACTTGGCCATGACCCATCCGCCGACAATCGTTCCGATCTGACGCATGTATGGAGTGGCTCCGGCCAATGCCGACTGGATATCGCCGCTGGCCAGTCGGCCTCCGAGCCATGACGAGGTGTCCACCAGACCCTGAATCGCCTCGGTGAGGGTGTCCCGGAACGTACCGAGCTCCTCGTGGTCGTTCATCTCCTTGAGGACGTCGGTCATCTCGGTGATCAGTCCAGTGATGACTGCGCCGTTTTCGACGGGCAGCTTGCGAAGGACGAGGTCAATCGCCTGGATGCCGTTGGTGCCCTCGTAGATGGGGGCGATTCGCGAGTCGCGGAAGTACTGGGCGGCGCCGGTTTCTTCGATGTACCCCATACCGCCGTGCACCTGGATGCCAAGTGAAGCCACTTCGACACCGATGTCCGTGGACCAGGCCTTTACCACCGGGGTGAGGAGAGCAAGCCGCTTCGAGGCAGAATCCCGCTCTGATTCGGTTTCGGCATGCGCCATCCTGTCGGCTGTCGCCGCTGCGATGTAGATCAGCGCCCGAATCGCCTCGTTGTACGCCTTCATGGTGAGGAGCATTCGACGCACGTCAGGGTGCTCGATGATGGCGACGCTTTCCTTCGAGTCGCTTCCGATGGCCCGACCCTGGACCCGCTCCCTCGAGTAGCTGAGCGCCTTCTGATAGGCACCCTCGCTTACGGCGAGGCCCTCGATGCCGACCCCGATCCGGGAGGCGTTCATCATGGTGAACATGTTGCGCATTCCCTGCTGCTCTTCTCCGACGAGATAGCCAACGGCGCCGTCGCCGTCGTCGCCAAAGGAGATCACGCATGTGGGGGAGGCGTGAATCCCTAGCTTGTGCTCGAGGGACACGATCTTGTAGTCGTTTCGCTCACCGGGCTGGCCCTGGTCGTCGAGGATGAACTTCGGGACCAGGAACATTGAGATGCCCCCGGTCCCCGCCGCCGAATCCGGGGTGCGGGCAAGAACAAGGTGGATGATGTTCTCGGTCAGGTCCTGGTCGCCCCAGGTGATGAAGATCTTGGTGCCGGAAATGAGGTAGGTGCCGTCATTCTGAGGGATCGCCTTGGTACGAACCGCGCCCAGATCAGAGCCCGCCTCGGGCTCGGTGAGGTTCATGGTCCCGGTCCATTCGCCGCTGACCAGCTTCTCGAGGTACAGCGCCTTGAGCTGGTCGGACGCGTGCGCATCGATCGCAGCCACGGCGGCATGAGTCAGCATCGGACAGAGGGAGAAGGCCAGATTGGCCGTCTTCAACATCTCCTGAATGGCAACGCCGACCAAATGAGGTAGACCGCCACCCCCCCAGGTCTGAGGCATGTGAGCTGCCGCCCACCCGGCATCGACGAAACTCCGGTACGCCTCGTCAAAGCCGTCGGGAGTCTTGACTCCGCCGTCTTCGGTCAGGACCGAGCCCTGGAGATCACCACTCCGGTTGAGAGGTGCGATCACATCCGAAAAGAGGCGTCCGGCCTCTTCGAGGATTGCGGAAACAGTCTCTGGGTCGGCGTGTTGATAGCCGTCGAGCTTTGAGACACCTTCCAGCCCGGCGACTTGGTTGAGAGCGAAGTTGATCTCATCGAGTCGAGGGGAATAGGTGGACATGCTCAAAGAATATCGGACGCGGTGATCAACTTCGAATGTCGCATTCCCGGCACTTCGAAGTTCAGGTCGGAATAGCCGCAAGGGCGCTCACGGTTGTTGAAGGTAATGGCAAACAAGACCAAGGGTTCTGGGACCCGGTCGAAAAGGGAGCGCGCCGACGATCGGAGACGTAAGGCCAAGCGCAAAAGTCTTCTGATCAGGATCGGATTCGGTGTCGTAGGACTGCTGGTGGCGGTCGTCGCCGTCCAGGCCTTCTCCTCAGGCGACGCGGCGACCGGATCGACCGAGACCGAAGCCTGGGATCTTCCCGCCCTTGAAGGGGACGGCCGAATTCTTCTTGCCGACTTTAAAGGCAAACCAACAGTGGCCGCATTCTTCGCCAGTTGGTGCACTGTGTGCCGGCGTGAGCTTCCTGGGTTTGGCCAACTTTCGTTGGCTCTGGACGATCAGGTCAACTTCGTTGGGATCAACACCATGAACAGCGGGTCGGGCCTGAGCTTTGCGCATGACTTCGGGATCGGCCATTGGCCGCTTGCCCGGGATATTGGCCAGCACGATGGCCGGCAGCTGGCAACGAATTTCGGTGCTCGGGGATCACCAACGACGGTGATCTATGACGGCGAGGGCAAAGTCGTGGACGTGACCCTCGGCGGAATGACAGCGGCGACCCTCGCAGAAAAGCTGGAGAGCTTCTTTGGTGTGACCGCCTGATCCATTCTGTGAGTGTGTTTGCGGAACTGAGCCGCTTTTCCACTCACAGAAAGGTCGTTCCCCTAACTCAAGATCCCGTCCACGATCTGAGGGAGGACCTCGCCGATACCCGTTTCGAGTTTGACGGCGGCATATGAGTCGGCCTCGGTTTCGCCTTGATTGATGATGACGACGGGAATCGGACGCTGGGCCGCTCTGATGACGATGTCCGCGGCCGGCCATACAGAGACGGTCGAGCCGGCGACGAGAACCGCGTCGGCCAGGGTGAGGAAGAGCATCGCTTTTCGCATCTCGGTTTCGGGGAGCATCTCGCCGAACATGACCGTCGTCGTCTTGACCATGTCGCCGCAGTCGGGGCAGATGGGATCCTCGGTTCCGGCTTCGATCCAGGACAGGATCTCTTCGGTTGGCCACCCTCGGCCGCAACCAAGACAGTGACTCTCACGCACGTTCCCGTGGAGCTCGGCTACCTGGTCGTCGTCGAGACCAGAGGCGTGGTGAAGGCCGTCGATGTTCTGGGTGACCACTCCCGCCAGTCGCCCTTCATCGGCGAGTCGTTTGATGGCGATGTGACCCTCGTTGGGCCGTATCGCAGACCGTGCTCCCCAAAGCTCCCCTTCGAGGTGCATCTTCCAACTGCGCTTCCGCAGATCCGGGTTGGTCCGAAACCGTTCAATGTGAAAGTCGTCGGGGTCGACCTTCGTCCACAATCCCTCGGGACCACGAAAGTCGGGGATCCCGGACTCGGTCGAGATCCCTGCTCCGGTGAACACCAGGATGTGCTCGGCGGCACGGAGGATGTCGGTGGCTTTCTCTAGGTCACTCAAGTGGGGGGCCGGATACGTTGATCGGGCCCTCCAAGTATGTCCGCACCGTGGGATACGCGAAGGCCACCGTCGGCTCGGCCGCGTACCGCTCGAGAATGGCTCGCCATAGGCGGGCGTTGATGTTGCGTCGTTGTAAGGCCTCCACCAGATATCTGGCAGTGAGTATCACCCCACTCTCCTCCACGGATAGATACACCGTTGGGGTGAGCGCTCCGATCGTGATCCGGTACTCGGCGGCGGTGGCCCTCAGCCGCTCCCCGGCTACAGCCTCCACGTCGGGAACGCTGTCTGTTATGGCTTCTCGAAGCAGCTGCTCTGCCTTCTCCCAGTCCGACTCGAAAGTGACCAAGACCGGGAGCTCGTCCCATATGTGGCTGAATCCTTCGGTGTAATTGGCGACCGTATCTGTGAAAACGACACCGTTGGGCACGTGGACCATTCGGCCGGTGGACTCGTCGGCCTCCACCCAGTTCCCGACCTCCATAACCGTGAATCGAAAGAGTCGGATGTCGATCACGTCGCCCTTGAGGCCACCGACCTCGACCCGGTCTCCGATGCGAAACGGATGACGGGTGATGATGAAGCCCCAGGCCGCCATGTTCTTCAGCAGGTCTCCAAGAGCGATGGCGATGCCGGCGGATACGAGGCCCAGATAGGTGGTCAGCGAATCGAGGGCGTCGATCCAGATGAAAAGAAGGCTGATCCCGATGACGACCGTGGTCGTGTAATTGGAGAGCTTGGTCGCCCGGTATTGAGCTTCCGTATCGTCGACGTTGGCTCGGAACCAGCGGAGAACGCCCCATCTCAGCACCAAGAGCACCGCGATGAGAACTATCGATGCGACGGTGCGATTCAGTGAGGACGTCTCGATACCCAGGAACTCGGCGAGCTGATCCACCTGCCGATTATCGGGCGCGAAGACCCGGTGGGGCGGGATTGTCCGTCACCAGATGACAACGGGCGCAAGACGAGCTAATGGCCGGTGCATGGTTCGTTCTACCCATATTCGATCCCTCCTGGGGAGGGATAATGATCCATGGGACGCGCTTGGGAGGCCTGAAGTCAGGAGCTAAAGGCATGAGGAAGGCGTTTGTCTTCATCGCAACGTTCGTTGCAGTGTTGATCGCAGGTGCCGCCTTCGCCTTCATGGCCACCCCGGGTGATGAAGTCGCAGAGGCCGCCGAAGAGAGCGCGATCGAGGAAACCACCACCACCTCCGTTCTCCATGAGGAGGAAGAGAATCCTCCTGCAGTGGTGGACGAGAAGGAAGAGCCCAAGGAAGAAGAGGAGCCAAACAAGGATCAGGAGAAGGAGGAGCCGGAGAAGGACACCACTCCTCCGGAGCTAGTGATTCTCTATCCCGAGGACGGCACCCACTTCACCGAAACGCATCTCGCCTTCGAGGGCGAGGTCGAAGCCGGATCCAAGGTCTTCGCGGCCGGATACGAGGCCGATGTGACTGATGATGGCCACTGGCGAATCGTGCTGATCCTGTCGCCCGGCGGCAACCTGGCGACGTTCACGGCTGTGGATGCATCCGGGAACGAAGCCCAGGCCCAGGTAAAGGTGTACCTCGACAAGACCGAGGAAACACCAAAGGAGGAGCCGAAAGAGGAGACGAAGGAATACGAGTTCACGGCTCACCAGAAATACGGATCATGCAGCGAGGATGTTCCCTATGACGTCTGGTACGGCACCGGCGACCCTGGAACCAAGATCTGGATCGGCTCGGAGTACGGCTCGAACAGCACGGTCATCGGTGAAAAGGGGAATTGGGACCTGAAGGTCAAGTTCCCGGAGGCCCCCTGCAATGACGAAATCAAGGTCGTGCTGGAAACCGACGACGGCCACCGCAAGGTGTACGAGTTCATCCGGTTGTGCGAAAGCGACAGCCCTGATGGCGGAGAAGAAGGCGGCGGCGAAGATCACGACGGCGAGGAACCGAAGTAACAGATCGCTCCTACCCAATGGAGCATGAGGGCGGCCCTTTAGGGCCGCCCTCGCATATGGTGGTGTATCGAGGTCAAACCGCTCACTCCAGACGTATGGGACGACTTTCTTGAAGTAATGGGTCCCAAAGGCGGGGATGCCGGGTGCTTCTGCATGTATTTCCGTCAGACCGGAGCTGAGTTCGAGCGAAACGGGGGAGAGAAGAACAAGGGTCTGATGAAGGAGATCGTCGACTCGGGCACGGTGCCAGGCCTCTTGGGATACGTGGGCGGCGAGCCGGTGGGTTGGGTGGCGATCGGACCGCGGGATTGGTACGGGAAGCTGGCTCGATCTCCGGTGGCGAAGCCGGTAGACGATCGTCCGGCATGGTCGATCACATGCTTTGTCGTCCCCAAGAAACATCGAGGCGGAGGAGTGGCCACCGATTTGCTCGCAGCGGCAGTCGACTACGCCGCGTCGCAGGGAGCCGAAGTGGTCGAGGGCTACCCGGTGGAGCCGCAGAAGGGTCGGATGCCTGACTTCTGGGTGTGGATGGGCTTTGCCTCGATGTTCGAGAAGTGCGGGTTCGAGGAGGTGGCCCGTCGTTCCGAGACGAGACCCTTCATGCGGAGAGAAATCAACCGCTGATAAACGTGAAGCGGACACTGCGGTTGGGGTTGTCGACGTTGGTGTCGACCAGGACGATCGACTGCCACGTCCCAAGGGCTATCCGTCCGTCCACTACGGGCACAGTGACGCTGGGGCTAATGAATGCAGGGAGGACGTGGTCGCGTCCGTGGCCGGGAGTTCCATGCTCATGGATCCACCGATCCGGGGCGGCCGGTAGCAACTCGTCGATGGCCGTCATCAGGTCACGATCGCTTCCCGCTCCGACCTCAATGATCGCCACTCCCGCTGTGGCGTGCGGGACAAACACCGAGATGAGCCCGTCGCCTTTCCCTGAGCAGAACTGCTCGGCGTTCGGCGTCAGATCGACGACCGTGGAACCTCGTCCCGTGGCGACGGTGAATTCGAGTGTTTCCACGGATCAGTCGGTCACGTGGCGGGATGGAAGATGGGTCGTGTCATCGGATACCTCGACGGCGAGGCTATCGAGTTTCCCACAGGAGGCAACGGGTAATGCCCGGGGGGGAGTGGGGGTTCCCTGACTTGACCTTCGACCTGCTCGAAGCCGTACGCTGCGACGGATGACCCGGTGGACATGGCCGAAGGTGACGCCTGATGGATGAGATCACGCTACGCCGTCGGGGGCGGATTCGTTTCGTGACGGTGACCCTTGGCTTGCTGGTCGTCGGAGTCTTTGGCTATCTCGGTTTTGTCGGCTTTGTCGAGTCGGATAAGGCAGGAACATCCAGTGTGCTGATACTCGGCGCCCTGACCGGCTTTGCCGCCTTTTTCTCACCGTGCTCGTTCCCGTTGCTGCTCACATTTCTGACTCGTCGCGGCGAAGAGTCGAAGGGCTCGGCCCTGATGTCCGCTTTGAGAGTGGGTGCAGGTGCGACTCTTCTCCTCGGGATCCTGGGGTTGGCCTTGGCCGTAGGAGGATCCGCCCTGGCCTCGATTGTTCAATTCGATAGTGCTTCAGGTCGAGCCTTCCGGCTCGCGGTCGGAGTCATCTTGATCGTGTTTGGCCTTCGACAGTCTCGGCTGATCGCTTTTCGCATGGGTTGGATGGACACTGTGGCTCGGACGGCAGGAGCCCGGTTCGCCCCTTCTAAGACCGCGTCCAGAGCAGGTGGGGATTTTGCCTATGGTTTCGGCTACCTGTTGGCAGGGTTTGGCTGAACCGGGCCGTTGCTTGCCGGTCTGGCAGTGCAGTCCTTGATAGTCGGACAAGCCGCGACGGTGGCGGCGTTCGGGGCCGCCGCCGTCGTCTTCGTGGTACTGCTCGTCGCCGCATCCCTCACCGTTGCTTCGATCAGTGCCGCGACACTCCTACCGATGAGAATGACCGGGCCCGCGGTAAAGAGATGGAGTGGTTTCGTACTCGTCGCGGTGGGCGCCTGGTTCGTCGTCATCGCTTTCCTACCGAGTCCGATCTTTGGCGCTTGAGCCCGAGTCCCGGGTCGTCGATCAAGGCGGATAGGGCTCGAAGCCTTGAATTCTCTGGTTCTCCCGAATGAAGGCCGTGATTGCGGCAATGTCGTCATCGCTCAGTCCCTCAACTGATTTCATCGGTCCGAAGGACCAGTGGTGTTGCGGGCTCCCGAGCTGGATGGCTCGCTGGAAGGCAAAGTCGACGTGGCGGCCCGGGGCGTAGATGATCGACAGGTGTGATGGTCCCTGGTCGGTCCCTCGCAGGTCCCTTCCGTGGCACTCAGCGCACTCTGCTGAGTAAAGGGGTTCTCCGGCGGCGACAAGGCTCGGATCCTGGATCGGAACGTCCGGCTCATCCCCGGTCGCTTGCCCACATGCTGCCGTGAGGAGGCTCACCAGGATGACAGACAGGAGAATCGTGCGGGTTTGCGCCGCAGCAGGTCGCGCCCTCATGCCGGTAGAGCCAGTTCGAGCATGAAGGATCACCTATCTGGTTGTGTTGCCGGTCCAGTCCCGGAGCGCACAGTCTCAGCACAATGAGACGTGTGACGGCCGGGCCTCTAGATCCTGAAGCTTACGACAAGCCCGATTCTCTCACTTCAAGGGTGCCTGTGTATCGACCTCCTTCTTCAGGCAGACCTGGCGCCAGCCCCGAGGATGCAGCGGCTGCACATGTCGGAGTAGACCGTCATGGTCCAACCCAAAGATCCGCTCCGCTGCGGCCTATAAGACGAACCAGACGAGGACCGAACCCGACGCACCCTACGGTGCTATCACCAGCACCTCACGGGACCTTCAGATTGTTAGATGTGCGGCTGATTATCCGAGCTTGGATTGCCAGTCGATGGCGGCGTCGGCCCACCATGTCGGGGTGGGAAGTCGCTTATCGAGCGACCGCTCGGTCGTGGATGGACCGATGACGGCCTGTTGAACCGGGTCGATCTTCGCTTGTCGTGTGAGGACAGCTCCGGGCGTGACGTTGAAAACGGTGAGGTCTTGACACAGCGTTGCGGCACCCGAATATGCGGTGCGAACTCCCTCGAAGACGGCGTCGATGTAACCGTCTACTACGTGGCAGTGCCACATGGCTGCCATCTTCGGCTGCACCATGTCGAACACCAGACCTGCAGCGTTGGCGGGCGTGTGGGCCTCATTGACGACCATCCGTGCCTGCTCAATCGGGAAGCTCATCAACTCTGCGAACGTTTCTGCTGGGAGGAACGTCTCGTGGATCAAAAGATCGCATCCTTGAGCGGCATCAACCAGTGTCATGGTTGGTTTGGTGTCACCAGAGAACACGACCGATTGTCCGTCGTAGTCGATGCGGAATCCGACTGCCCCGTTGAGGGCGTGAATGACCGGGAACGACGTAATCGTGACACCGTTGCGTTCGTAGATCGTTTCGGTTCTGTCGTATGGAACTTCGTGTGCGGTGACGTGGGTCCCGGTAGTCGGTACATATCCGGCCATCGACGCATGGTCCCACGCCAGTGCCTGTTGGATCAGGTCTACAAAAGTCGCTGTGCCTCGTGCTGGGTCGTCGGACGCACCTCCCCATACTTCGACAGGGTCGAGACGGCCAGCCTTGACGTAGCTGCCCATCAACGTGAGATAGTCGGCCACATGATCGGCATGGAGATGGCTGAGGAACACGTTCTTCAGACTCGTCACCGGAACCTTCAGGCCACTGAAATTAGCCAACGATCCTGCTCCCAGATCGAAGACAAACACGTCCCTCTCGGAATTTCCCACTTCTATTAGAACCGAACCGGCCGCCTGAGACTTGGTCACCCACGGCAACCCCGAACCCAAGATCGACACCCGAATCTCACCCTTAGAAAGCTCCTCGGACCCGGGCAGGAACACATCGCTCCGCTCAACATCTGGTGACCCAACCACCGGTTCAGTGGAGAGCGCCGCAGTACCACCCAAATACGCTGGAACAAATTTCGACATACAAGACCTCCTCTCCCCAAAGCTAACCAGTTGCGTCCACGGACGTGACATCAGGAGGCCGCTGAAGCCGCAAGAGTGGACCGCCGCACCATCACACCATGGAAACACAACAATGTTGCATTTGGTTTGCAAACAGGCTGATAGCGGGCCTCAGGCAGTCTGCGAAGCGATCGGTCGAGTTGGCAAACTCTTGGGCGACGACTGGGTTTTACGAACGGTGGGCCCGTGGGAATCGAACCCACAACCTTCGGGTCAAAAGCCCGCTCCAAGGGTTCTGCCTACGAGGAGGAAAACACTGAAAACGACTCGTGACCTGGGTTTCCATCTTTCGTCTTCTCCCCTCGATTCCCAACCCCTCTTGTCCACTGACGGAGGCTGACCTCAACCATGTGGCCCACCAGCTCAACGGCAGGCCTCGACAGACCCTCGACGGGATGACACTCTCAGAGAGACTCGCCGAAACGTTGCAATGACCCCTGAGATCACACCAGTTATGGGTGCTTATGAACGAGTAGAGCGGGCCACCCTTTTCGCATAGGCTTGTGCTGGGTAGGTGGTGTCGGGTGTTATGGATCTTTTGCAGCGGGATGACGAGCTAGCCCGGCTGGATGAGGCGGTCCGGCAGGCGGCCGATGGTGTTGGCCGGGTTGTGCTGATTCGGGGTGAGGCCGGGATCGGCAAGTCGGCCCTACTCGGGGCGTTTGTCGATGCTCATCGTGAGGGGGTTCA
Source organism: Acidobacteriota bacterium (assembly GCA_022573225.1). Taxonomy (GTDB): domain Bacteria; phylum Actinomycetota; class Acidimicrobiia; order Spongiisociales; family ZC4RG35; genus JACZUI01. The sequence goes on along the minus strand of JACZUI010000036.1, from coordinate 8,933 downwards.
CATGCTGGTGAGGGCGTGTGATGACCTTCTGACTCCGAGGCCTTTGGAAGCCTTTTGGGATATGGTCGACGAGGAGCCTGAGATTCTGGCGGTGTTGGAGACCGGGGACAGCCATGAACTTGGCCGTGTTCTTGCCGATCTGTTGGATCGGAGGGCACGTCCCACTGTCATCGTGATCGATGACATCCATTGGGCCGACCAGGCCACTCTCGATGTGATCAAACGGATCGGCCGTCGTATCGATCACACCCATGGTCTCCTGGTCCTGGCGTTTCGTGATGAGGACACCCCTACCGAGCATCCGTTGAGGATCGTCATCGGTGATGTCCCGCCCCATTCGATGATCCGTATCCGGCTGGAACCTTTGAACCGTGACTCGGTGGCGGTGTTGGCCGGAGACGAGAATGTTGATGAGCTGTTGGAAATGTCCGGTGGGAACCCGCTGCTTGTCACCGAGATGATCGGTTCCGGCGAGATGATCCCTGCGTCGATCTCCGATTCGGTGTTGGCTCGGCTGGGCCGTCTCGGAGACGGTGCCCGGGCGTTCGTCATGCTCGACGAGATCCGGAAGGATCCGGCCATGGGGGAGGACATCATTGAGAGCGCCGACTATCTCAGAGTGGAGCTGCATCAGGCCGCCGCCACCGAGATGGTCGCCAAGCTCGAAGACTTCCTGCGCCGTCGGTCAAAGATCACACAGGTTGTGAGTGAGGAGGAGATCTTGGGGTCTCCGGGCTCAACGAAGCCGTGGAGATCCTTTTCGGAGATCGAGCTGAGGAGAAGCTGGAGGAGTTTTTGAAGGAGCGGAAGGTCTCCGACTGATCTCAAGCGACCGTCGCCAGGCCGGGATAGGGTGCCGGGGCAATGCCACCAGGAGGACTGTTGGATAGACCGCGAGGGATGTTGGGAAAGGACGATCTGGAACGCAGCGTCGCGTCGGGCGACGTGGATACGGTCATTATCGCGTTTACAGATCACTACGGGCGCCTTCATGGGAAGAGGTTTGACGCGCACCACTTCGTCGAGGAGGCCATCGATCATGGAACCCACGCCTGTGACTATCTCCTAACGGTGGACATGGAGATGGAGCCCATGCCCGGGTATCAATATTCGAGTTGGGAACTCGGGTATGGAGACTTCCACATGGTCCCGGATCTCGGCACATTGAGAATCGCATCGTGGCTCGATCGCACGGCGCTGGTTCTGTGCGATCTCCACGACCCGCACACCGACGAACTGGTTTCTGTGGCTCCAAGGTCGATCCTGAAAACCCAGCTCGAAAAGGCCGCCCGTTCGGGCTTCACGGCCAAGGGCGCCTCCGAGCTCGAGTACTTCCTTTTCATGGACTCGTACCGGGAAGCTGCAGAGAACAACTACCAGGACATGACCCCGGCTGGCTGGTACAACGAGGACTATCACCTGCTCCAGGGAACCCGGGAAGAGTTCTATAACGGCCAGGTGCGCCGACATCTCGCGTCGTCCGGCATACCAGTCGAGAACTCAAAGGGCGAGTGGGGGCGGGGACAACACGAGATGAACATTCGCTACTCGGAGCTTCTCGAAATGGCGGATCGGCACACCATCATGAAGCAGGCGATGAAAGAGATTGCTGACAGCTCCGGGGTTTCTGTCACCTTCATGGCTAAGCCGTCAATGGACGAGGCCGGCTCGTCATGTCATCTCCATGTCAGCGTCTGGGAGGGCGACCAAAACATCTTCCCCGGAGACCGGGCGGTGGGCCCGGTTCAGGGCAGCGAAGTCTTTCGATGGTTCCTCGGCGGATGGATGGCAAGGGCTCCGGAACTGATGGCGCTGATGGCTCCGACGATCAACTCCTACAAGCGCTACCAGGACGATTCATTTGCTCCCACCCGTTTGGCCTGGAGCTACGACAACCGCACAGCCGGCTTCCGTGTGGTCGGGCGTGACCAGAGTCTGAGGATCGAGTGTCGAATACCGGGGGCAGATGTCAACCCTTACCTGGTCTATGCCGGCGTTTTGGCGGCCGGATTGGACGGCATAGCTCATGAGGTTGAGCCTCCGGATATCTTCGAGGGCGACGCCTATCAAGCCGAGGAGCTACCCGAAGTGCCCCGGACACTGCGTGACGCTACCGACCTGTTCGCCTCATCGGAGTTCGTCAAGGAGTCGCTCGGGGAGGACGTCCAGGCTCACTACACACACTTCTTTAGAACTGAGCAGCGTGCATATGACAATTCCGTGACCGATTGGGAACGGGCTCGGTACTTCGAGCGGATATGACGGGACGACTCGCAGACAAAGTCGCCCTGATCACGGGCGCGGGATCGGGCATCGGTCGCGAAACCACTCAACTCTTTTGTGCCGAGGGGGCTTCGGTCGTCGCCGTAGACATCAATGAGGAGTCCGCTGTCGAGACGGTTGAGATCGCGCGTGGCGCTGGGGGTGATGCCACTGCTCAAAAAGCGGACGTCTCCTCAGCGATTGATTGCGAGAAGATGGTCGCCGCTGCCGAGAGCACCTATGGACGACTGAACATCCTCTTCAACAACGCCGGGATCATGGATCCGAGCGACGGCGACTCAGTGTCGACGACCGAGGAAACTTGGGATTTGACGATGGATGTCAACGCCAAGGGCGTGTTTCTCGGATGCAAGTACGGGATCCCGGCGTTGCAGCGCGCTGGTGGGGGTTCGGTTATCAACACCGCATCTTTCGTTGCACTGATGGGGGCAGCCACTCCACAGGTGGCGTACACGGCCTCGAAGGGGGCCGTCCTCGCCATGACGCGCGAGCTTGCCGTGGTTCATGCCAGGGAGAACATTCGAGTGAACGCTCTGTGCCCGGGCCCACTCAAGACCGAGCTCCTGATGAAGTTTCTCGACACGGACGAAAAGAAGCGGCGACGACTTGTGCACATTCCCGCCGGCAGGTTCGGAGAAGCCAGAGACATGGCGCAGGCGGCCTTGTATTTGGCATCTGACGAGTCGTTGTACGTGACGGGCACCGAGTTTGTTGTCGATGGAGGTATCACGGCCGCCTACGTGACCCCGGAGTGATGCGCAACCCGGGCTCCCGGGGAGCCGTTCAGCCCCCGCAAGGCAATTAGAAGAATTCTTGTCGGGGCGCCCTCTTACGTTCGTCACTCGAAGGGCCTCGACGAAGGGAAAGAAGTCATGGATGCCCAAGCACATGCCTGGCTCGACCAGGACGACAGCCGGATGGCTGCGATGATCAGAGAACATGGCTGGTCAATCGAGTACGTCGGCGTGGACGACCCTTAGCGGTTGGGTCACGGCTTCGCCAAACCGAACCGGGTGGTCGCCATCGCCAACGAGGTGGTCGCTAGACAGGCTCTCCAAACTCTCGCTCTCGGACATCATTTCTCAAGTGGGTACGGCGTCGGCTTGTGCGGGTTGTTGGGTGTCGGTGAGGAGGTTCCTGTAGACGACGTTGGCTTCGCTATGGGGGGGGTATCGGGAGGTCGGGTTAGCCGTCTGCAGCTTCGTCCACGGGTGCCTGCATAGTCGGCGAGGGAATCATGTCAGGCTGGGTTTAGGTGGTGGCTTTGACGATGAGGATCGCCCAACTTCGGGATGGTCGGTGGGACTCTGCAGCCCGTTTAGGACTAGCGAGACGATGGTCAGAATGCCGAAGAACATCACCCACCCTTTGATGGACTCGATGAGCGTCGTCTGTTCTCCGGCCTGATCTGCCCTTTCTTTGCTAGTTACCTGCCATGTCTCCGTTTCCCCTGGGGTCAGAGCCGTTCTAAACGCCGTTTTCCCTGTCTCCCTTACCCGGGTGCGCGGCTTCGGACGTTGTATCTGTCGGGCGTGTCGGGTGTAGACGGTGTTCCCGTGTCGCCTCGTTCCAACCGCGTAAGTCGTCCAAGAGCTGCTTCCGGGCATGTTCAGTGAGGCTGTCCGCGAGCCGCCGCCAGTAGGCGTCCATCTCGAGTTTTTCGGCTATGGCACGCTGTTCCGCAAATGTACCGCTCGGCTCCTCGTCGAAGTCGAAATGTGGGTTCTTTGCCATGTCACTTCGAGAGGATAGAGAATCTCATCGAGGGGGCCTCGGGAGCGGGCAGTGATAAGCCACCATGGCAGCGCCGCCGCCCATAAGTGCCGCCATGTGCGAATCGCCTTTTCCGTGGTGGGCAGGCGCTCTTTCTGTATGTTCTGTCTCCCGAGCAAGGGGGTCACACAATCAGCAGCCCCGACTCACTCAGGCTGCGGTCGGGGGCGCTGGCAGGGGTGGCATCAGTCGTCGTCTTCGCCGGAATTCACTATTTTCTCATCTCCAACATCTAGGACATGTTGGCGGTTATGGCAGTAGCAGGAGCATCGTCTGGGTTGTGTCTCGCCTGGACCTACCGCCGTCTCACCGATCGTCCCTACATCGGAAGTTGGGTTCGCTACAACCTCACCTACATGCTGCTGTTCGCTTTCATCCCGGCCCTATCAGTCATCATGTTCGACCCGGTGATGACCTTCGCCGAGGCGGCCGAATCGGAGGGGCCACTCGACGAACTGATTCTCGAAGCTTTGCCGATGACCGTCGGTGTCACCGTGGCGATAGCTGTGATCGTCAGTCTCCTAATTGGGAGCCTGCGTCAAGACTTCGGTCCAGTCCTGATCACATCGGTCGTACTGATGCTGTTCTTAGGTCTCAACCTCACCATCATCGGACTTGTCGAATTCTCGGGAGGTGGCCTTCGCGTCGTAAGCGGATTCATAGGGCTCATCGTTGCGATCGGTCTCGTATTCGTCGCCACCTTCGTCGGCTTGGAACGACGCTGTCTCCAACAAAACCCAGCCAAGACCTAGCCGCCCATAAGTGTTGCGGTTTCAGGTGGTCATCGCAGCCGTTATGTGCGGGGCTGTGACCGTTGTTCCTCTGGCTCCATTCGGTCGGAGGGGTTGCCAGCCGGGTTGTAATACGGGTAAGCCAGATCGTGGGTGGCTGGCGTAGGGTGGTGGTATGACCAAGATCAGACGACTGACGGACTCTTGTGTTCTTGTCACGAGCGACTCTGCGGCGACTCTCTTCGACCCTGGATTCCACACCTTTGGCAGTGAGGAGATCGAACTGGAAACGATCGGGGATGTGTCTCGGGTCTTCATCACTCACGAGCACGGCGACCACGCCCATCCCGGATTCATTGCATGGCTGCTGGATCGTGGGTCGGACGTTCAGGTGTTCTCCAACGAGGCCGTAGCGGGTCTTCTTGCTCAGCACGACATTGAGGTGAACACTTCGGTTCCCGAAGACACGTCCGTTGAAGATGTGCTCCACGAGGTGATTCCCGACGGAAGCGCTCCCCCCAACCGGGCATTCACCATTGAGGAGTTGTTTACCCACCCCGGTGATAGTCGACAGCCATCGCGGTCCGCACCGATCCTGGCCCTGCCACTCCTGGTCCCCTGGGACTCCACGACCGGAGCCGTGCAATTCGCCCGCCGGCTTCAGCCAAGACAGGTGATTCCGGTCCACGACTTCTATCTCAATGAGATGGGTCGGCGATTCATCACAGAAATGGCAGGCGGCGTTCTCGCCAAGGATGGAATCGAGTTGGTCAAGCTGGACTGGGGCGACAGCTTCAGCTTCTAACACCTGGCGCGTCTCACCTCGATCGATGCGGTCTTGCCGACGCCAGTTGTAGATCGTCTGAGCAGACACCCCAAGGCCAAAGCTACCGAGGCGACCGACCTCCCAGCAGCCAACAGGTCGAGGACTTTACGACGGAACTCAGGTGGATAACGGTGCGGCATTGCAGACCCTCCTTCACGGGTCAGAACACACCAGATTCAACTATCCCAACTCCACCAAACCCGGGGAACATCACAGTCTCCACTGAATCCGGGGCAGTTCACACCACCGGAACGGCGACTGGACCCAACCGAGCTGCTTGTTTCAGCTCAACCGGTGATCCACCGCCCGACCGGTGGGCGCCACACAAGAATCATTCTCCCCCAGCCGGTTATGGGCGGTGCAACGCTTGCTGTTGGGACGAGCTGAGTAGGCGCTTCTTGCGGGGGTAGGGTCATGTGACACCTGTAGAGGATTCGAGGTAAATTGCCTACCGTATGCAGCGGTCCGCCATCGACCTTCCCGCCTCCCCGCACAACTTGGCCGCCCAAGGCTCGGTCATATACGCCACTCATCCCATGGTTGGGGCGATCTCCCGGGTCGACATCGCCACCGGGGAGATCATCACCGCTGCCGCTGGTGTCGAGCCCCACGACGTCAAATACTCGACAGCCGACGGCCTGCTCTATGTGACCGACGAGGAGGGACAGCGGCTACTGACGCTCGACCCCAAAACCTTGGACACCGTGGGCGTGATGAACCTGCCCGCTCAACCCCACGACCTGACCATTGCGGGCGACACGATATGGATCACCATGATCGGAACCGACGAACTCGGCAGAATCATGGGCGGAAAGCTGGATTTGTTCCCGACCGGCAAGAGACCGCACGACCTCATCGTCGATACGGCTGGATTGGTGTGGTTCTCGAACTGGGGATCTGCAGAACTCTCGGTGTTCGACCCGACCGACGGCACCACGGTCCGGGCCCCGGCTGGGGTTGTCGAGCCCCACCACTTCGCCATCGGACCAGCTGGCGAGGTGTGGGTGTCGGACAACGGCGGCTCGGCCATCGTCAGGTTCGGCTCCCCGCCGACGAGCGTGGACGTGGGTCCGGTACCTCACCACCTCGCGGTGACCGGTGACATCGTCGTGGTCGCCGTCAGCGGACCGGGTCAAGCAGTCTTTGTTCGCAATGACGCAATCATCGGTACCGCCACGCTTACTCAGGGACTCCACGGCGTTGCCATCGTCCACCTCCAGACGCCGCCTTCGGCGTGAATCACCGCCACAAGGCAAAGGATGATCCTCTCCGCACCCGATCCTGTCGGTCTCTGTCGAAAGCCGTGAAGATCAGAACCGACTTATGGACATCAAGCAGGCCGCCCATAAGTGCCGTTATGTGCGGTCAGCTTCCTTGCGTGTGGCCGCTGGATATGACGCTTCGGGTAGCGCATGGTCCGCTTGCAGGGATCAGTCTTGTCAGGGTTCGAGACTTCGCTCTGGCTGGGAGCGTCTGCCTGCGAGTACGGCTATTGCTGTCAGGGGGATGAGAGCGAAGGCTGCTGCGGGGAGGATTCGTGTCCATTCTGGTGTTTCTGGTTTGCTCACGCCGACAGGAATCGTGTCGTCTGTCGCCCCACTGGCGACTGCCACATCGGTTGAGTCTCCGCTTCCGCTGCCCGGCCCCGTCGCTCCAGTCGTGCTCGTCGTCGATCCCAGAGTGGTAGTTGTGGAGTCTGTCGTCGTTGTCTGGTCGGTCTGAGTCGTCGCTGTCTGGTCGGTCTGAGTCGTCGCTGTCTGGTCGGTCTGAGTCGTAGCTGTTGCAGTGGTTGTGGTGGTTAGTGCCTGTCCGGTGACGACGAGGGTGGTCTCGTGGCCTTTCTTCCGGTGGGGCTTGCAGAAGACCTGGTATTCGCCGGGCTTGGTGATCGCGACGGTGACATAGGTTGAGTTGGTTGCGAGCGGCCCAGAGGAGATACCCAACCCTGGAATCTCCACGGTGTGTGGAGTCCCCTTGCCGGCGTCCTCGGTGACAAAGCGGAGTTGATCCCCGACCTTCGCAGTGATTCTGCCGTCCCCGACCGTGGCGTCCTCGTAGTAGAAGCTGCCTGAACTGATATTGACCACAGCAGCCAGTCCGACCAGAGCCCCAACACTCATGAACAAGACGAGAAGTGTCACCAAAGTCAGGACACGACGAATCATCCGTAGACCATCTCCCCTGCGATGAGACCGGTGACCACCAGCAGCCAGAACCCAGCGGTCGTCAACCCAAGGTCCACCCACCGACCCTCACCATCAGTCCTACGTCTCCACCGCCAGAACACATGGACCGCAAATACCACAGAGGCGGTCAGTGAGACGATGAAATGCCAGATCAGTGGCTGGTCCCACTCCACCTCGAGAATGAACTCGAGCCACTCAGCATCCCGAAACCCGGTCAGGATCACGACCGGCAGAAATCCGACGCCGATCCACTCAAAGGGGGCAACCAGCCGATCCACCGCTGCCGAACCAGACCAATAGTGCACAACAACAAGACCCCAAGTCACCGTCAACATTGCAATCGGAAAATGCACGAACACCGGGTGCACCGGCAATTCCAGTAATCCTTCTAACACGCCTAAAACGGTAGAAGTCGCCACCCGCCGTTAATCGGCAATCAGGACGCCACCTTAAGAGCAGCGCATATCCGCCTGAGGGAACCCGGACAATGTCGTTTTCGTGAACACACGCGGCACCCATATCTACTACCGCAGCTTCCTCGATCACTTCTACTCGGTAGTGCAGAGCGTTGGTCTGGAGAGGCGCGGCACGCACAGTCTCCGACACACGTTCGTGAAGCTCGCCAAGAAGAAGGGGATCAACCCCTGGCTCATCAAGGAAATGGCGGGTCACAAGTCCATCGCCGTGACGATGGACATCTATGGAATCGACACCGACGCCGAAGACCTCGTGAAAGCGGCAAGCCAGTTGTCGGGTGTTTACGACTTCACCAAGAACGGAAACACGGTCACAAACGACTCAGCCGAGGATTTCGCGGCAAGTATCGCGGCAAGTATCGAGTCAGACCTCAACGAAACTTCTTTTGTGAATATCGGGTTTCTCAACTAGCACCAAGGGAATCCTGTTGGCACGCCCGGGAGAACTCGAATCCCCAACCTTCTGATCCGTAATCAGATGCTCTATCCAATTGAGCTACGGGCGCAGGCTTGCCGGCAAGGATACCGGTACCCTCCGATCAAGAGAAGCTGCCACGGAGAGGTCACTAATTGAGTCTGGAATCAGTCGCTGACCGCCTCTGGGCAATCCGTTTGAAGTCCGATCCGATGGCTGCCTCACTTATGGGCTTCCACGACC
>JACZUI010000064.1 GCA_022573225.1 Acidobacteriota bacterium | reverse complement strand
AGGGCACGACCTCACCCCGTTCCTGCTGCTAGCCGGTGTTGCGTTGACCGTGGGTGGTGCAATCGTGTACGTCAGCCGCCGCGGGCACACAACCCCGTAATCGTCGGGCAACCCCGTAATCGTCGGGACGAAGCCGCTCATGACGGCTCAGTGTCATGCTTCGACTTCGACTGACGGGCTGGTTCTCCCTAACGGTGCCCGCAAGTGTTGTGTGGCTTGTTGAGTGTTTGCCGCCCGTCGGGCGCGCCGGACCGGCCGGGGTGGCTTGATAGGAGAGTGACCTCCCGGCCTGCACTGAGGCGTGCCCACCAACCGGGACCCCTCACATGAAGGAAGAATTCAGGGTCATGGTCGTATTAGGAACGGATCTGCACATGCGCAACCACACCGTGGCGGCCAGAAACGAACGAAAACACCAACGGACTGCTCGGCCAATACTTTCCCAAAGACACCGGTGAGGGCCACTGAAGACGGGCTTTAAACGGGCGCTGACACCAAGCAGAAAGCAGAGAAACCCCCTTGCTCCCACAGCCCGGGGACGACTGGTCGTGTTAGAGGATTTCGGCTTCCTGAATTTGGTCGAGGCTGTACGACTTCAACGCTCTCATTTCGTCGCTGGTGTTCAACACGAGGAGCGACACTTCGAGAACACTCTCCGGGCTCTGGAACCAAGCCGATGAGTAGCCGACCACTCTGCCGGTAACCGTTTCCTCATTGCCGCGTATTCGAACCGTGAGCCGGTAGTCATCGCCGACGACGAAGTCTTCAATGTTCATTTGCTCAGCTTACGTGGGAACGTGGGTGCGGATTGGCGCGCCCATCGTCGAAGGTGTTCGTTTCGACGAGGCTGCGGAGGCGATCATCGTGTCGGTCCGGCCTGACGCCAGGGCACGGAGTCGTTGCGGACGGTGCGGCCGCCGAGCACCGGGGTATGCCGGGGGGCCGGCCGGCGACGTTGGCGAGTTCTCGACTCGGGCACAACCAGAGTGTTTGTCGAAGCCGATGCTCAGCGAGTCCAATGCCGAACCCACGGTGAGACGGTTGCTCAGGTCCCGTGGGGGAGACACGGTGTTGGCCGCACCCGCGACGTTCCACGGCCCCCAACCCCTCATCGCCCTCGCAATGCTCGCCCTCGGCAGCCACCCACCACAACTCCCAGGCCGAAACTGACCCACAGATCCAACAGGAGAGCGCGTTCTGTGCGCGTACTGGCAAGGCCTTTCGACTCAGGATTGGCACACGTTCACGGTCCGTGTGACCGGACGTGGAACGGATCGGTAAGGTGAAACGAGGTCCCGGCACCACGGTCGGGCGAGCAAAGGAGTAGTAAGGATGATTGTCGTCGCTATCCAGCACCCGGTTGCTGACTATGAAGCTTGGAAGTCTGTCTACGACGAGCGAAACCCGGGAACCTTTGGCGCAAAGTTCGCTCGCGTCAACCGGTTAGTGAGCGATCCGAACACGGTGGCCGTTGTTGCCGGGTTCGAGTCCGTTGATGCAGCCAACGAAATGCTCGAGAGCCCTGACTTGAAGGCGTCGATGGACAGGGCTGGCGTGACAAGCGCGCCTCGAATTGAGGTGTACGAGGAGGCGGAGGCTGTTCAGTACTGATCAGACTGGAGCGACTTCGCAAGCAAACTCGGCTACTCATCACCGCCTTACAGCAGACGATCCAACCGCCAATAACAACCGTACGGTTTGTCAAATGGGGGTTGGGGACGCGTTGAATGAGGAAGTCGGTCGGGGCGTCGAGTCAAGCTTCGATCCACTGTGCTTCGCCTGAGGTTCTACTGCGTGAGGAGGAAGGCAACCAGGTTGTCGATGTCTTCTTCGCTCAACAAGATCTTGTAACCCTTCGGCAGGAAGTCCGAGTGTCCCTCCACGATGTATGCGGCCGGGTCCACGATCGACTCCCGGAGATATTCCTCGGCGGACAACCCGGGCACCTGGTCCCCGGCGCGCATTCCAAACTGAATGACGCCGGGTGCCTTGGTCGGCGCCTCTCGATCGCTGGGGCCGTTTGATGTCGTCATGTATTCAGCTGAGAGAGGATTAGGTGGAGATCACCGAACTCGTGCCACAGGTAGCCCGCTTCGAGGGCAGCAACGTAGGAGTCGGTGACGACACCGTGGCCTGCGATGGCGTCGAGCATGGCGAGGTGGGTGGAGTCAGGTTGGTGCCATCCCGTGATCAGGCCATCGACGACGTTCATTTCATAATGGGATGTGATCACGAGGTCCGTCCAACCGCTGCCCACGTGTGCTTCGCCGTCGGCCGCTGTCGACTCGAGCGCTCGTACAACTGTGGTCCCTACTGCAATAACGCGGCCTCCGGCAGCTCGGGTGGCGTTGACCAGCCGGGCGGTGTGCTCTGGTACGGAGTACCACTCTGGATATGGGTCCTCGTCGGACTCGAGTGAGGAGACACCGGTGTGGAGAATGATGGGAGCAATGGGAACACCAGTCACGGCGAGCTTGGTCACGATCTCGTAGGTGAAAGGCCGGGCTGCGCTCGGCATCTCGGCTGAACCAAGCACGGTTCCGAATACGGTCTGGTAGGCCTCTATCGGCCACGGCTCCGTGACATACGGGTAGCGGATCGGCTCGCCGTGCAAAGCCAGGTACTCATACAGCGGGCGATCGACTTGGACCCGAGCCAACCAGAGGCGACCAGGGTCACCATCGGTGTAGGGGCGAAGTAGGTCAACACGTCCTCCCCCTGCAAGGTGAAGCGTCGGTGGCGGTAAGTCTCCTAGTGGCCGACTGGCGACACCATCGGCGATGCGCACCTCGACCACCCAGTTGTTGCCGGGCGCCTCGGTCGAGATGTGCACTTTCAGGCCATTGGATGCACGCAGCGAGGCAGGCAGGGTCGCCGATGTGTTCACCACCAAGAGGTCGCCGGCTTGTAGATTCTGGGGAAGGTCACCGAAGCGCTGATGACTCAACCCGTCGCGCCCAGCGACGAGCATGCGGACATTGTCGCGTCCCGAGCCCCGCACCTCGGCAGGCTCCGTGGCGACAAGATGCTGTGGAACGTCGAATCGGGAAAATGTCTCAGGAATCATGGTGGCCGTCATGCCGCCCCCCTTCGCGCGTCTGCGAGAAGGTCACTCACCGTGTAGCGGCCACTAGAGGCGTCGCTGTCGACCAATGCCGCCAGGCCGGTGATGCGCTCCTCGGGGAGTGGACGATCGGAGATGTCCTCCCCGGGGAAGGCCTCTTGGTGCATTCTGGTGTTCATGTCGCCTGGGTCGACCCACAGCACCCGTACCTCGGGCTCTTCCTGGGCGAGAACATTTGAGAGCTGTTCGAGAGCTGCCTTCGAAGACCCGTACCCGCCCCATCCCTCGTACGCTTCGACGGCAGCGTCGGACGTCACGTTGAGGATCGTGCCGTGAGTTCGCCGGAGAGCAGGCAAAGCGAGCTGGATCAGCCGTAATGGCGCCACGACGTTTACGTCATGAACATGGGCGAGCGCGGCAAGGGGGTATTCGGCGAGTGAAGGCAACGGACTCGGCCCCAGCGTCGATGCGTTGTTGACCAGGAGCTTGAGATCGCCGAGGTTTTCGGCTGCCACGACCAGCGCTTTGGTGTGCTCTGGGTCGGTGACGTCGCCGTCGATGCCGATCACTGGCCCGTCTGCCAGATCCTGGAGGGTTTGGGCGGCTACCGATAGGTCCGAGGCGGTGCGGGCGTCGATGACGAGCCGCCATCCGGTGTGTGCCAGGTGAGTAGCGAACGCGAACCCGAGACCGCGAGAGGCGCCGGTGATGAGAGCGGTTCGAGAGCTCATGTTGTCTCCTTGATTGGGTATCTGTATCGACACCGTACAAGTCGGATAGAGGCCGCACATCGGGCTTTGGGAGGGTTGCTGTCAGTCGAAAGACTTAGGGCTTTGGGCCGATATCGCGTGGATCGGCGAGGCCCACCCGCACCGCGAAGAGGGCCGCTTGTACCCGATCGGCCAAGCCGAGCTTCATCAGGATGCTGGAGACGTGCGTCTTGATCGTTTTCTCCGTGATGAACAGCTCCTCAGCCAGGTCCCGGTTGGAGAGTCCACGTCCCAGCCCGGCGAGCACCTCGTGTTCACGGGGGGTCAGCCGAGCCAACTCGGGGAGATCAGGCGTTTCACCGGAGACGGCCGCCATCACCGCTGCTGCTGCTTTCGGTGCAAGGAGCGCGTCACCCCGATACACGGCACGTATCGCCTGCTCGAGTTCGCTGGGATCGGCGTCCTTGAGCAGGTATCCGTCTGCGCCAGCCTGAATCGCCGGAATCACTTGCTCTTGGGCGGTGAAGCTGGTCAGCACCAGGATCCGAGTGCTCGTCCCGCGGCTGCGAAGACGGCTGATCACGCCGATCCCGTCAAGTTTCGGCATCTTCAGATCGAGCAACAATACGTCAGGCTCTTCGGTCACCGTCAGCTGGACCGCCCCTACGCCATCCACCGCTTCACCCACCACCTCAATATCGTTCAACGAGTCCAAGAAGGCCCGCAGACCCCGCCGCACCACCGGGTGATCGTCGGCGATGATCACCCGGATCGTGTCACTCATACGGCACTCGCAGTTTCACCGTCGTCCCCGCATCCGGGCCGCTGTCGATCTCGAGTGTGCCTCCAACCGCCGTCGCTCGCTCCTCCATCGACGTCAGCCCGAGTCGATGGGACCGGATCCCTTCAGCATTTGGGTCGAACCCGAAACCGTCGTCAGATATCTCGGCCACGGTGGCATCCGAACCGGCGGTGAGACGAACAACCACCTCGTCGGCCTCGGCATGTCGCAGCGCGTTCGTGAGGGCTTCCTGGACGATCCGATAGATCTCGTGCTCGACCACGTCGTCAACACGAAGGTCGCCGGAGAACTGGAACGAGACAGCGGCGTCGTGTACACGATCCAGCAGCGCCACATCGCTCCGGATCGCAGCGACCAGACCATCACGCCGAAGATCCGAGGTACGCATACCAGTCACGACCTCGCGAAGCTCCGCTAAGGCCTGGCCGGCCAGCCTCTGCACCTCATCGAGCTCCTCGGCTGCCCGGCCCGGATCGCTCGTCAAATGAGCGGCTGCTGCTCGGCTTGTCAGTGTGAGCCCGAAGAGTGACTGGTTTATAGCGTCGTGGAGCTCGCGGGCCATACGATCCCGTTCCTCGACAAGCGCCGTTGCCCTGCTCGCCTCGAGTAAGGCGGCGTTCTCGATCGCCACCGCGGCATGCGCTGCCAGCAGAGCGATGCGGTCCTCGTCCTCGGCGCTGAACGAGCCACCGTCTTGCTTGTCCGTGAGATAGAACGCTCCGACGACCCCACCTCGTGCCACGATCGGTACACCCAGGAACGACGTCATCTTCGGATGCTCTTGAGGCCACCAGCCGCGGAACCGCGGATCCTCGGTGATGTCCTGCGTTCGGTGTGGATCCGGGTCGGTCAGCATCGCCGCGAGGAGGCCATGGGTGCGCGGAAGTGGGCCCAGCCGCTCGATAAGCTCGTCGCTCATGCCGACGGTTATGAAGCGAGCAAACGTGTCGCCCTCGGATTCAGGGACTCCGACCGCGGCGTACGTGGCCCCCGCAAGGTCTTGGGCGGCCGAAACCAGCTTGTAAAGAACTCGCTCAAGCGACGCATCAGCGGTGATCGCCGCGACGGCATCGCTAACAGCCGCCAGCACCCGGGCAGCGGTTCCCTCGTCGATATCACCTGACCCAGCCACCTGCCGAGCGTACCGGACGAATCCCCATGACACTGCCCAGCCCTTCACACCTGGGCGGCGGGACTCGGTGATGCATGGGCCGACATGGAACGCGCAGGCATCCTGGTACGTCGGCTTCCAAACCGGGGATATCGGGAGCTGAAGAAGCTGCTGGACCCGCTAGCCGACGAGTGGCCCGACGCGGACCAAATGACAAAGATGGGGATACTGCGAGATAGTCAGGTTCACCCCTCCGAAGGAATGTGGCGTGAGGTCATGCCGTCGGACGACTCAATAGACCGGATTCGTAAAGGCTTGGTGGCTGTGCGCCCCCACGCCTCTACCTACCCGAACATTTGCGATACACCAGCCCAATGTGCGCTCGCCCTCTTGGACATCACCGACGAATCCCTCCAACTCCCATAGGAGCCGCACATAACGAAGCCTCTTTGTGTCAAGGGGTTGTTTTTCGACGCGTTGAATGGGGCCGGGGATGCCGGCCAGGGGTGTAGGTTTGGGAGCGGCCTGGGGTGGCTTTGCTGAAGCGCCGGTGTTCAGGATGTGAGGCCGGCCACGCGAGCGTAAGAGTCGTTCCTGGGTGCCCCCCGGGCCCTAACTCGTTTTGGTTTGCTGGTCGGCGAGGAGACGCTGGTAGACGACGGTGGAGATCCGTCGTTTCAACGAGCGGAGGGCTTCCTTCTTGGTTTTGCCTTCAGCCTGTTTCTTGTCGTAGTAGATGCGGCCTGCGGTGTCGTGGCGGATCTGGGTGATGGCGGCCATGTGGATGGC
>JACZUI010000035.1 GCA_022573225.1 Acidobacteriota bacterium | reverse complement strand
TGCCCGTTACCAGCCGGCTTCCCGATGGTCACCACATCTGGCACGAAACGCTCCCGCCCATGGCCCCACATCACACCGGTCCGACCAAATCCAGCTTGGACCTCATCCGAGACTACGAGACCGCCATGGGCTCGGACCACCCCGGCGATGGCGTCGATGAACCCCGGCGGAACATTTGGGATCCCACTCGAAGTCATGGCCGGGTCAATGAAGAACCCTGCCAGTTCGTGCCCGGCCTCTTTGATACGGGCTATGGCGCTCTCAGCTTCGTCGGCGGCATCGGCAGGAGCCATCGGGGCATGGCGAAAGTCATCGGGGCCTGGGATCGTTGCGATGTCGGATGATCGGGGCGCGAACTCCTCATTCGACATCTGCAAAACGGCCTCGGTTATCCCGTGGTATGCGCCAGTCATTGTCAGGAGGCCGTCCGCCCCGGTTCGGTGCTTCACAATCTGGCTTGCCACGTCGTTGGCCTCGCTGCCCGAGTTGACGAACAAACACACATCAAGGCCATGATCGAGTGTGGCGGCCAGTCGTTGTGCGTACTCGACCACGGTCGAATAGAGGTAGCGGGTGTTGGTGTTCAGGGTTGCCTGCTGTCGGGAAATGGCGTTGACGACTCGAGGGTTCGTGTGTCCGACGGATGGCACGTTGTTGTAGAAGTCGAGATACCTCCTTTCGTCAGCACCTTGGATCCACATCCCCTCGGCGGCGGCCACGTGGAGCGGTTCGGCGTAGAAGTGAGGCGAATGACGACCCAGCGAGGTGACCCGGTCCTCGCGCAGTTGGGACGTCGAAACGTCGCTGGCGGGTGACGGGAATCCCAGGACCCGGCGGAGTGAGGCCTCGACATCGGATGCAGCCTCGAGGGCATCCTCGATCCTCTCCGACAGCCCCTCCCGTTCCGAGTCGTAGGAAGCCTCGTCGGGAAAGAGCGCCGCACGGGCTTCGGCGATCGTCAGGTTCATCGCCATCCTCCCCAGCACAAGGTCGAAGAGCACCTCAACATCGCCTCTCTCCAGAGGGACCACAGCGTCGTATGCAGCCACGATGTCGACGAGGGTCTCTGGCGAGGGATCAGCCCGACCCCCGAGGTAGGCGGCGACCGCCAGTTCGCTTACCAACGGGCCGTAAACCATGTCCCCAAAATCAATGATTCCCGATATCTCGGCCGGATCCCCCGGGTCGACGACCAGGTTCCATGTGTGCGCGTCCTGATGGATGACTTGGTGGCGTAGCCCGGCGCAGGCCGGAAGCGTGTGATCACGAACCCGCTCCAATATCGAAACCACGTTCCGGCGAGCCGACTCGTTCTCGATGTGCCGGGTGTATTCCAGCAGGCGCGGCACTCGAGACAAGTCCCATGGGTGATCCTGACGGGCAGCCGGATGAAAGAAGCCACGAAGAGCAATATCGAGGCGAGCCAGCGTTGTTCCCGTGTTTCGACGGAAAGTCGGCGTATCGAATTCGGGCCGGCTTCCTGCGATGACACCATCGAGGAATGACATGAGACGCACCGTATGGCGCGTGCCATCAGGGCTCACCAAGGGCCCGGTGGCCGCTCCGGTGAGGGTCAGAAGGGTGCGAGGCACGGGAACGGTCGGGTCGACTCGTTCGATATGTATCAGCGCTTGGATTTGGAGGTCAATTACCGCCTGGTCCTCGTCTGCGTTACAAACCTTGAAGAGATACGAACCCTCGACGGTGTCGACACGCACGTTCTGGTCCCGCTCGCTCTCAAATTGGGTCAAGTCACCCTCGACGCCGTACTCCTCGAACAGGACATCGGCGACTTTCTCGAGGGCAACGTCCGGTGGGTTGCGTTTGAGAAACCTCATCTCGGGCGGGGACCATAACCGTCGCTGAGTAAAGCTCCGTCAACGCCCCGTGAGAGGCAGTTCAACAACCGCCGGCACCCGTTATGTGGCTGGTTGACATGCGGTTCAAAGTTGGTCGGCTGCCCGATAGGGCGTATCGATCCGCCGGTTCGTATAGTTTCTGGCATCTGGCAGCGATGTCCGCTGTGAGGGAGACGGAGTATCTAGCTGTGGAGTCTGATTCGATGGTCGGCCACGATGTGGTCTTTAGGGCGACCGGTGCGGTCTTGGTGCCAGGGGACCATTCTGGGGTCAACAGGAGCGAGACATGAGCCGGCTTGTTGACATCGGCCAGTTGCCTCCCGTTGGCGAGGTGCCCGACCAGATGCACGCCCAAGTTGTCCGCAGCGAGCGTTTTGGTGATCCCGAGACTGCTTTTCAGCCAGAGGTCGTCGAAGTTCCCGAGCTTGGCCCGAACGACGTTCTGATCGCGGTCATGGCCGCGGGTATCAATTTCAACAATGTTTGGGCGGCTCGTGGCATCCCCATTGATGTCATCGCGGTTCGTCAGAAGGCTGGCGAGCCCTTCGACTTTCACATCGGAGGAAGTGACGCCTCGGGAATCGTCTACGCCGTCGGAGATGCCGTTGAGCATGTCTCTGTTGGTGAGGAGGTGGTTACTCACCACGGCTGGTGGGATCCAGCCGACCCGTGGATCAAGGCTGGCAAGGACCCGATGATCGCCCCATCAGCTTCTATTTGGGGTTACAACACCAACTTCGGTTCCTTTGGCCAGTTCTGTGTCGCCCAATCACACCAGGTGATGCCGAAGGCGCCACGGCTGACATGGGAGGAAGCCGCCGCTTCCTCGTTGGTTGGGACTACGGCCTATCGCATGCTGCTTGGATGGGAGGGCAACACTCTCAAGGAGGACGATGTCGTTCTCGTCTGGGGTGGCTCAGGTGGCCTCGGGACACAGGCGATACAGCTGGCGACCACGCATGGCGCCCGGGCCGTCGCCGTCGTCTCCAGCGACGAGCGCGGTGAGTTCTGCAAACAGCTCGGTGCTGTCGGCTATGTGAATCGCCGAAACTTCGATCACTGGGGCGTGCCGCCACACTGGAAAGACAGCGAAGGCCAGCGCGAATGGACCGCTGGTGCCCGAGCCTTCGGCAAGGCGGTTTGGGACCAGCTTGGCGAACGGCGCAATCCCGACATCGTTTTCGAGCATCCCGGCGAGGCGACAATCCCGACAAGCATCTTTGTGTGTGAGCCCGGGGGAATGGTGGTCAGTTGTGCTGGAACGACGGGCTTCACCGCGGTGGTGGATCTTCGCTACCACTGGGTGCGTCAGAAGCGTTTCCAAGGATCGCACGGGACGAACGATGAGCAGGCGCTGGCGTATAACCAAATGGTGGCCGACGGCAAGATCGACCCTTGCCTGGGTGATGTGTTCCGGTTTGAGGAAATCGGTAGGGCTCACCATGAGATGGAGGCGGGGGCCGGTTCGTATGGAAACCGAGTGGCCCTGGTCGGAGCCGCAGAGCCGGGGCAGGGCAGACGCTGACCGTGGTTGAGAGACGTCGGGTCTCGCCGAACATCCGCCTGGCAGCACTCGTGGGCGGGTAGGCAAGCAGCGGTTTTGGGCGGCAAGTAGGTTTGGAGGATGGTCTTGTCGAGAAAGCTGCGGACGTCTGTCCATGGGCCGTTTGAGTTCGCGGATTGGCCGAATGGTGCGTGTGAGATGCTGATCGCCATGGTGGGGTGACGGTGCCGAAGACCCACCGTCTAGGCGTTGCTTTCACGCCCCTGGAAACGAGGGCGGAGGTGATTGTCGAAGCCGGAGTGCTCGCCGAGGAGCTCGGCTTCGACCACTTCAGCATTGCGGAAGGCTGGAGCTACGACTCGACCCATCTGCTGGCAGAGATCGCCCGGCGAACCGAGCGGATCGAACTTATTGCCTCCGTGCTGTCCGTCTATGGGCGGTCGGCAGGAACGATCGCCATGACCGCAGCCACGCTCCAACGGCTGACCGGCGGACGTTTCACCCTGGGGCTGGGCGCCAGCACGGCGGCATTGGTTGAAGGTTTCCACGATCAGCGATTCGTGCGACCGGCTGCTCGGCTTGAGCGATACGTGACCCAGGTGACGGCGCTGCTGAATGGTGAACGGCTGCCCGATCCGGTGGTGGGCGAGGTCAGGGCGCTTCGTCTCGGCTCAGATCCGGCTCCGGATCTCGAGGTCCTGGTTGCTGCGATGTCTCCAGCGACGCTGGATCTGACGGCACGCCTCGCAGACGGCTGGCTGCCGTTTTTCATAGCCAGTTCGAGCCTCGGTTCGGTAATAGGGCAGCTCGCTGGCGTGCGGCCGCCGGACCTGGCTCCGCTGCGTGTCTGCCCTCCAGTGTTAACGGCCGTCGGGTCGAACGCCGAGAAGGCGCGCGCTCATGTGGCTGCCAACTTTGTGCTCTACATGACGGTGATGGGGGACATCTACCCCCGGCTTGTGCGAGAACAAGGCTACGAGAATGAGCTCGAGCTGATCCTTACCGCCAACAAGAGGCCTTCCGACGGCATCGTGCCGGAAGAGGCCGAGGAGCTGCTGGCCGCCCACTGCATCTACGGAGCGCCCGATGACGCCCGTGCCCAGCTCGACACGTGGTACGAAGCCGGAGCAACCGATGTCGCTCTCCTGATGCCGCCGAACGCGTCTTTCGACGCCATTGTCGAGACGATGACTTCCTTTAGAGACGGCGCTCGATGACATCTTCGAGATACGGAAAGCGGTATCTGGCGGCTGCTCGGTCGTGCCCGCTACCGCTCCGTTTCGTGGCCAATCATCCGATCAACCCTCACGATGTCGCCCGCCCACCCGCAGGCACCACACCAGGTGTGGAAAATCCGCCGTTCGCCCTCCCAATACTCCACCGCGATCCCGCCCTCCTCTTCGATCCCACTGGCGCAGTCGGGGCAGTACTTGGGACGGTCGCGGATGTGGCGCTCGCGGTCGAGGTCCCACCAGTGGTCGCCCGTGAGCCGCACAGGTTGCTTCGTTTCCGCGGCAACACGCAGATGGGGTGCTGAGCTCACTGCCCGGCGGCGTCCATGAGCTCATCGAGATTCGGCTCGCCCCGGGCCACGGCGGCATCGGTGTGCAGCGCGAGCAGGTCACTCTTCTGCGGGCTGTAGCGCATCGAACCACCATTGATCCACTGGAATGAGAAGGATGCGCCCGCACCGAACTTGTCCTTCTCACACGGTAGATCGATCCGATCGTGAATCTCTCGCGTGAACCCAACGGCTGGATCAGTACCTTCGGCGACGAGCTTCATCTGTTCCTTGAACATCCGACGGAGCATGATCACTCCCGCATCCGATTTGCCGATGTGTTCTGCTGTGCGGTCGGCGATCTCGCCTTGTGACACCCACGCCATCACATCCTGGCCCTCTATGTAGTCGACGATGAAGTTGCCATCGTCGTCGATCCATTGATACTCGTACTCGACGAGCGGTCCGTGCTCCGCGAATTCGCCCGCACCTTCAGGGTGGTGCACCGAATAGAACATCGCCCACGTGTGGGTGTCGTCTATCGGGACCCTGATCTGCATCTGATCGATCCCGCCGCCGCCGACGCGCATGAACTCCGGGAACACGAGAGGATGCCCGATCGCCCAGTCATCGTCTTCTTCGGACATGCCTTCGAGGACGCGCCGTTTGATGATGCCCCATTCGAATGGATCAAAGCCAACCTTGACATGCTTCGCTCGGGTGAAGGCTGACGGGGCCTCAAAACCCGTCTGATTCCCGAGGAACTCGAAGAATCTGCCGTGGAGATACTCGACGTGGTGCGGATCCACCGAGTTCTCCATGATCTGGAGCCAATTGCACGGCAGCACCGAGTGCCCGACATCGCGCAGACCGTCCATCACGAACACGTCGAAACGCGGGAGGGCCGGAGCCGGCTCCGGGCCGATGTAGGCCCAGATCATTCCGCCGAGCGTTTCCGCGCGACCGGCTTGTGCCTTTATCTTGTCTTTGAAAACCGAATTCTCTGGTTCTGCCGGTTGGTCGATGCATTGGCCGGTCTTGTCGTAGCACCAGCCGTGATAGCCACAACGGATGCCGTCTTCCTCGACGATGCCATTGACCATGGACGCATGACGGTGAGGGCACTTCTCTTGGATGATCCCGAAAGAGCCGTCCGGTGTGCGGTATAGCGCAAAGTCCTCGCAGAGCAGTCGCACCTTCTTGATCGGCCAGCTGTCGAAATCCTCATCAAACGCCACCGGGTACCAATACCGGCGCAACAGTTCGCCCATTGGCGTTCCGGGGCCGACCCGTGTCAACGCCTCGTTTCGCTCCTTCGTCAGCATCAGTTGTCTCCTTTTGTGGAGGGGCTCGGCGCTCAGGGCACCGAGCCCCTCCCCTTTACTAGAGAATCGTGACAGTTCCCGCCGAACCGTCAACCCGGATCTTCTGGCCGGTGTTTATGTTCTGAGTGCCATACGCGGTGCCTGTCACGGCCGGAACCCCGTACTCGCGACACACGATCGCTGCATGGCTCATCATCCCACCAATGTCCGTCACGATGGCCTGGATCTTCGAGAAGACGGGCGCCCAACTGGGCGCGGTTATCGGCGCCACGAGAATCTCTCCTTCTTGGATATCACCGATCTCATCGGCGCTGGACAGCACCCTGGCAATGCCCTCGACCACACCGGGGGAGGCTGCGAATCCGGAGAGATCCCCGGATCCCTCGGAACCATCAGACCCGAGCCACATTTTGATCGAGTCCGAAGTGATGCCCCACAGCATGATCGTGAACGGCTCGGTCACGACTTCCGGCGGCTCACCGAGCGCCGGCGGCGCCGACCACTCGCGAAGCACATCAACGATGCCCTTCCGTCGAGCGACCTCTGGCGGCCAGTAGGCGGGGCCCCTCGATTCCGTGCCGACAGCCCAGGCCGAGTACATATCCCAGATCGCCTCGTTCACTTCGTCTCTCTTGAGGTAGAAGATGTCGTTGTCGTCGGTGAAGAAGCCTTCCTTGACGAAAACGCTTCCAAGCTCACGCATTTTCCGGAAGACAACGGAGTGGGCCCAGTGCTCGACGTAGAAGTTGTGGTTCTCGACGTAAGGGAACACCACGCGGGCGAGCCCGAGCTTGCCCTGGAATGCCTCGCGGTCCTCGTCGGAGCCGAGGAGCTCGGCGTACTCGTCAACGACGCGGTCACGCTCGATTATCAGTGCCTCTGTGGGCCTCGAGAGATCCTTCCCCTTCTGGAGCTGCTCGACGTAGCTCGTTATGAAGCCGAACGGGATGTCGAGGTTCTCGATCCAAACCTGGTCGGTGTGATAGAAGCCACCGCCGGCTGAGAAGTTGAACCAGGGTTGTTTGGCTTCCTCGAGCATGGCAACCCACTCCTGGCCGGCGCCGGAGCCGTCGAGCGCGGCCAGAACTGTTGCCGAATCGGAGCCGTCGAACGTCGATGTGAGACCGAGATCGATGGCCGCCTGAGCCAGCTTCTTCAGTTCGTCATCAGGCTTGAAGAGGTCGACCTCCACACCAGCCACCATCTTGGCGATAGCCAAGTCGGGAATGTTGGGGAAGGCCTCCTTGCAGAACCCGAAGAAGTCCAGATAAGCCGCATA
The DNA here is from genome assembly GCA_022573225.1 of Acidobacteriota bacterium. Lineage (GTDB taxonomy): Bacteria > Actinomycetota > Acidimicrobiia > Spongiisociales > ZC4RG35 > JACZUI01. The sequence goes on along the minus strand of JACZUI010000035.1, from coordinate 20,547 downwards.
CCCGAGGTTCAGGAACTCGAAATGGTGCTGCCACAGTTTCAGTCCCAGATTCAACAAATTCCGATACGACTCCTGAATGGTCAGACCCGACCCGGAGCCATGACCCTCCGTGATGACGCTCATGTCCTCTTTCTCGGGCAGCGGCTCGAAGGAGATCGCCTCCATCTCTGCGATCAGGGCCTTGATCTTGACGAGCCATTTGTCATAAAGGTCGTCCCAGTTCTCGAAATAGAAACCGGCCCGCTCCATGAACTGGGGAACCCTCGCCTCGATCTCAGCGCCATCGAGCACCGGGATGGGAGTGAGGTAGGCGTAGCCGTTCAACACGCGATAGTCGATCCCCAGTGCAGGAGGGATGAGGTAGTGACGAGTGTTGTACTGGGACAAGGACGCAATCGCGTACTCGTACCAGGTTGCGTCCCAGGGCGTCAGTGGCTCGCCCCAGTGGACGCTGTCCTGGAACCAGAACACCGAGTCCTCGAACTCGCGTCGGTCCTCCGAGAACGGCAGTGAGTAGGTGTAGAGATCCTGCCACCCCTCCGCACCGGGTGGTGTCTCTATATCAAATGGGCTTGAAAACCGCTCGGCCATTTCTTTCTTCCTTTCTTTCCTTCTACCTGCGTTCGTTCCGTCGATACATCGTTGATCGCCGTGGTGTCACATGGAGCCCCCCTCCACGGTCTCCGCCTTTTCCCGGGAGTGAACCGGGGCAATGAGGGTGGAAACGATGTCAGCCAGGACACTCTCTCCGGTGGCCACTTTCTTCCTCGGCTTACGGCTCCACACGGTCTCAGGCCGGCTCTGTAGGAGGACCACGTTCGATCCCTCGGGGAGGTGGGCATCAATGGCCCACTCCACGTCTTGGGGAGTGCCGTAGTGGCGCTCAGCACGCTTGGCCATGACAGCAACGGCCTTGATCTGCTCATCGGTGAGTGACGGTTCCATCTGTCTCGAGGTCTCCACCTCGATCTTCTCCACTGAACCGTCCACCAGCGCGTACTCGATGTGCTTCGGAGACACCGTCCGGGAGACGATCTCGAGGATCACCTTGTCGACGAGGAAGTTGTCGGGAGTGACTTCACCACTTACTACCGCCTCACCAAACCCCCACGAAGAGTCGATTGCTATCTGGGAACGATCACCATCGGACGGGTTTAGCGTGAAGGCGACACCGGCGGCCGATGGCTGCACCATCTTCTGGATGCCGACGCTCATCGAGATCACCTCGTGGTCATGTCCCGTCTCGTGGCGATAGGCAATGGCCCGATCGGTGAACATCGAGGACCAGCAGCGGGAGACGTTGCTGACTACGTTGTCGATCCCGGTGATCCAGAGGTAGGTGTCCTGCTGACCGGCGAAAGAGGCATCCGGGAGGTCTTCGGCGGTTGCAGACGACCGCACCGCTACAGGCACATCCTCTACACCGCAGACGTCGCAGAGCTGGGCGTATGCCGTTCTGATGAATGCCTCGATATCCGGCCGAATCGGAACCGACTCGATCAGCGAGCGAACATGGCTCGAGATCTGTCTGAGCTCCGCAGGCTTGGTGTAGTCGACCTCTGCCAGCGCGGCTCTCACCTCCGTGGTGAGATGGGGGTTTTCCTTGAGGGTTTCATAGGCGGCAGTGGTCACGGCGAAGCCGGGGGGCACTGGCAGCTTGGCCGCCATCATCTCACCCAGAGAAGCGACCTTGCCTCCCACTCGAGGCTTATCGGCTTCTGAATAGTCATCAAACCAGACGATGAATCCGTCGATCATGCCGGCACCCACTCTTCGTCGAGTTTCCACGTCGGCAGTGATTCGATATCAGGCACGTGCACTCCCTGGACCCGATTTCGATATGAAACGAGAGCCTCGGACCCGCCTTCGAGCAACTTCACGCGAACGTGCTCGGTGTTGTAGGGCTCGCCTGGGTCATAGCCGAGCGCCCATGTCGCAAAGGCGCGGATCGGACCGGAGTGGGTTGAAATCACCAAACGCGCACCGGGATAATCGGCCGCCAGCCGACGTAAACCCGCCCAGAACCGACGCACCGTCATTGCAGGGGGTTCGAAATGCATCATGGGGACTGTCAGCCAGTGCTGGATCGGATCGCCGCCGGACTGCTGCGTGCGCCAGAAACGATCGACCTCGACCAGCCACATCGGTCGATCTCCGAGGGCCGTTCGCTCGAACTTCTCGAGAAGGGAGTAGTACTGCCGGAACGCGGCGGTGACATCTCTCAAACCGTCGGGTGTGGCGACGGCGAAGTTGCGGAACTCAGGCATGGGCTCGGGCTCGAAGACTTTGACGTCCTTCTCGAACATGGCGAGACCGTCCACGAGCCCCCGGTAGATCTGCGTCCCGGTGTCGCCGGCACGGTCTGTCGCCGCATGGCGGATGACGACGGTCTCGCCGTCGCTTACCCGCTTCGAAGCATTGTGGCCCCACGTGTGCGCCTGCCAGGCCCCGAGCGGAGTCAGGCCCGACTGGGTCGAATACCCCTGTGTCTCACCATGGCGGACCAGGTATATGTCGTTCGCCAGGGCCTGCTTGGCTTCAGGCGGCGGTGCTATCTCCTTGTTTCGGTTGTCCTCCGACAACGACCGCTGCATCCCGAGACCGACGCGTTGGTAAAGGGGCACACTGTTGGCTGGTGTCGCACCCGGCGCCGGCCGCTCGCGGAAACGCCGGAGATATAGCGGCGTCGTATCCTCAGATGCCTCCTCATCGAAAGTGTCTGATTCCTCTTGCCGCCGCAAGTAGCGCGCCAGATAGAGGGGACCTTCGTCCCGATCGGTCACCGGGAGGGGCGGACGACCCGCATCGTCGCTCACGAGTGCACCGTGAGGAAGTCGTGGTTCACGACACCCTCGTAGTAGAAGACGGCCCGGCCCATTTCGGACTCGGTCCAGGTCACAGGTTCTCGATCGGGGTCAGCCCAGTAGCCCCCGGTGTAAAACTCGTTTCGGTTTCCCGCCGGGTCAAAGCAGTAGAGCCCCCATCCGCGTGTCGCCCCATGGCGGGTCGGTCCGGCGTCGATCGGAACGCCGTTGTATGCGCAGATGTCGGCCGCCGTCCGCAAGTCATTCCAGTCATCCATCCAGAATGCCATGTGATGGAAGGCGCCATTCGGGCCCACGATGAAGGCAATGTCGTGCGGTGTGTGCGTCCTCTCCAGAAACGAGGCTATTTGGTGGCCATCGTCGCCAAGGATCTGCTCGGTGAGCCTGAAGCCGAGGACGTCGCGATAAAAAGCAGTTATGGCATCGACGTCCTCGCACATCAAGAAGATGTGGTCCAAACGTGGAGGGTGGATGCCAACAAGTCCCATCGGCGCCGGAGGCGGGTTGTTGAGAGGCAGCATGTTGCCGACCTGTGTCATCTCGTAGACCAGCTCGGTGACATGCCCGGAGGGCGCCACGAACCTGACCGTTTCGCCAGACCCCGGACCCAGCTCACCCGGCCGCAGCCGTTCGGTCTCGAGCCCTGCTGTCTCCACTCTTGCCTGCAGAACATCGAGGTCATCAGGAAACTCAACTTTGAAACCAAACGACTCGAGGCCATAGGTAGATGCATAGGTCAGGATGACACTGTGATGCTGGTGCTCGTCCCAGCACTTCAGGTAGACCTTGTTGTCCTCCCGAGCAGTCTCGACGAGACCCATGACCTCCGAGTAGTAGGCCGTCGCCAGCTCGAGGTCTGGTACTCGAAGGTCAAGGTGGGACAGTCTCAGAATCCCCATTAGGACGCCTCGTGCCTCGAATCGTGTTTCGAGCTGGCTCCCGTCACGTGTGAACCTTCATGAAACGCTCGTTCAAGTCTCCCTCGTAGTAGAAGATCGCTTTGCCGATGTTGTCTTCGGTCCAGGTGATGGTCGGGAAGTCGGGGTCCGGTCGATAGCCCCCGGTGAACACTTCGTTGCGGGTCCCCATGGGGTCGAAGAAGTAGATCGTGTTGCCACGGGTGATGCCATGACGAGTCGGGCCGACGTCGATCTGGATCGCGTTGTAGGCAAGGATGTCGGCCGCATCCCGAATCTGAGCCCAGTCGTCGAGCCAGAAGGCGAAGTGGTGGAGGCCGCCATTCGGCCCCGACACGACGGCAAGGTCATGCGGTGAATGCGATCGCTCCATCCAGGTCCCGATCTGATGCCCGTCGCCGTCGAGGAGCTGCTCGGTCAGCCTGAACCCGAGCACGTCCGTGTAGAACTTCGAAGCCTCCGGGACCTCTTCGGCGGTGACAAGGAGATGGTCGATACGGGGAGGGGCTATCCCCTTCAGTCCCTGCGGAACGGGATGGGGGTTCGTCTTGGGCAGGAGGCCGCCGACGTTCTCAACATCGCGGACTAGCTCCATCTCATGTCCCGACGGAGTCGAAAACCGAATCGACTCGCCCTGACCAATTGATTCGCCTTTCGCCATTCTGCTGACCTGGAACCCGTAAGCCTCGACCCGTGATTCGAGTTCTTCGAGATCTTCGTCCTCTTTGACTTTGAACGAGAACCGGTCAATCCCGACCCTGGGGTCGTATCGAACCGCCAGCGAGTGGTGATCCTCCTCATCCCAGCACTTGAAGAAGATCTGGTCGGCGGTTCGCTCGGTCTCGATCATCCCCATGATCTCGGTGTAGTAGGCCGCGGCCAGGTCTAGGTCGGGGACCGTTATGTCGACATGTGACAGGCGCAGGATTCCCAAATGACACTCCGTGGGCTCAATCCGAACCTACTTGAGTGTTCCTGGATGTGGGATGCTGTCCCACATAGAGGGACGCGGCGATAGGGTCTACGTCAGATGACTCAGGAGACAGATCCCGAGCAAATGCGTCAGGCAATGGCCGAATACGTGTCAACGGTCCACCAAGCGTATCTGTCGCAAGCTGAAATGGAACCCCCTGCCGTGCGTGGCCGGATGTCGTTGCTGTCTGGCCCTTTCACGGTTGTCGCCGCAGGAGTTGGAAACCTCCACGTGATCGCCACCCGTGAGCAGCTGGTGGCACCGACCGGACCGGAGGTCGCATTAGACGATGAGCTCGGACCGTTGGCCTGGACTGTCCGTTTCTACGACCCGGTCGTTCTACCCGCTCTCGGCCTGATTGACGAGTCAGCCGGACCCGCCGGCGACAGTGTTCGTCGCGCACTCGGCATCTCGACCTATCTCTATCACCTGATAGTGCAGCCGGGATCTCAACTCACTGGACACCACGCCGGCCACGCCGGTTCGGGTCTGGCGAATGCTCATATCGCCGAATCGCGCGATTTCGAGGAGATCCGGGTAAATGCGGGCGGAAGGATCGCCTTGGTTGACGAAATGGAGGGTGCGGCCCGGGCGGGACTGCCCAGAGCACAGGCGCTTCTCGCGGCGCAGATTGCACCCGGGAATGATGCCGTCGCCACCCTGGCCGCCGAGGCCGACCCGAGCCCTCATCAGGTGCGACGGACACTCCTGGACGCTCTGCGGGAACCCCGTGGCCGATAGTCGAGCGACTCTCAACTCCGTTCGAAGCGCGGCACGGCTGTTGAAGCAGTTCTCGTCACGAGACCGTGCACTCGGAGTATCCGAACTGGCACGCCGGCTCGATCTCGGCAAGTCGACAGTTCATCGGCTACTGGTGACGCTGACGTCCGAGGGTCTCCTGGAGCAAGACCCGCACAGCGGCAAGTACCAGCTGGGAATCGCCATGCACGACCTGGGGCAGGCGGTTTCGAGGCGTCTGGATCTCCATGAAGCGGTCATCCCACCAATGGAGCAGCTCCGCAACACCACCGGGGAAACGGTTCACACTGCTGTCCTCGACGGCCGGGAGGTCGTGTATGTGGAGCGCCTTGACTCACCTCAGACTCTGCGACTCTTCCTGGAGGTCGGACGTCGCAACGATGCCCATTCGACCGCCACCGGAAAGTGCTTGCTGGCGCATCTCCCGGAGGATGAGTTGGACCAGACCCTGAAAGGTTGGAAGCTCAAGGCCAAAACGGTGCACACGATCACCAGCCAAGCCAAGATCAGGTCCGAGCTGACCGAGATCCGCAAACGGGGCTATGCGCAGAACCTCCATGAGTCGGAGCTCGGCGTCATCTCCATAGCCGCCCCGATAAGGAACCTCATGGGAAAGGTTGTCGCCTCGATCAGTGTCGCCGGCCCGGATGCCCGGATGGAGGCTGAGATGCAAAGCTCGATACAAGCAGTGCTCGAGGCGGCAGCCATCGCCTCACATCGGCTCGGCTTCAGGCGATAAGTGACACCGCCCGCACCGGTGTCCCGTATATCAGAACGCCATCCCCCATGGCGGAACAAACGAGCTACGGTCGCAGCATGAGAGGCATGTCTTGACCGATCCCAAGACTGCGGCCGAGGCGCTCTACCGGGCCAAACAGACCCGTGTCCCGATAACGGCTCTCACCGAAACTGACCCCTCCCTCACAGCCCTGAACGCATACGAGATTCAGGGCAATCTGGTTGACCTGTTGATGGGGGAGGAGGACCAGATCGTCGGATACAAGCTCGGTCTCACCTCCAGGCCCATGCAGGAGCTGCTCGGTGTCGACGAGCCGGATTACGGACCCGTTCTCTCCTCGATGGTGTTCGACGACGGCGTGACCGTGGACCTGGACGAGTACATCCAGCCCAAGGTCGAAGCCGAGATCGCCTTGATGCTCGCCAAACCGCTACGGGGGCCGGGCGTCACAGCCGCACAGGTATCAGATTCCCTGTCGGGGGCGGTCGCCGCCATCGAGATGGTCGACTCCCGAATTGAGAACTGGAAGATCAAGCTGCCCGACACCATCGCCGACCTGGCTTCCTCCGCCGCAGCGGTTCTCTCCTCCCGGGTAGTGCCTGTCGACTTTGATGTCCGTCTGTGCGGGATGGTCATCTCCCGCAATGGCGCAACGGTTGCCACTGGAGCCGGAGCCGCCGCTCTGGGCGACCCGCTTGTTGCGGTTGCGTGGCTGGCAAACACCCTTGCTCCGTTCGGCGTGGTTCTGGAGCCGGGTCACTTCGTCATGACGGGAGCGCTCCACGCCGCCTTCGAGGTCGAACCGGGCGACTACATCCAGGCTCACTTCGACCGTCTCGGGAGCGTTTCGATGACCTTCAAAGGAGGAAGCTGATCTCCAGGTTGCGAAGCGCCATCGTGGGATCGGGAAACATCGGGACCGACCTGATGTACAAGCTCCTCAAATCGGACAAGCTGTCGGTGGACGCCATGATCGGCATCGACCCCGCGTCCGACGGGCTTGCCCGGGCCAGGGCCGAGGGGATCGAGACCACTCACGAAGGCGCCGACTGGCTTCTCGAGCGGGCCGACGACTTCGACATCGTTTTCGAAGCCACCACCGCCGGTGTACACCGCCATTACGCACCAAAATACGAGCAGGCGGGTCTTCGTGCCGTCGACCTGACTCCGGCCAAGGTCGGTCCCAATGTGGTTCCCGTGGTGAACATCGAGGAAGCGATCAACAGACCCAACGTCAACATGATTACCTGTGGCGGCCAGGCCACGGTGCCGATCGTGGCAGCAGTCAACGATGTCGCAGCCGTCCCCTACGCCGAGATCGTCTCGACCGTGGCCTCCAAGTCAGCTGGACCCGGCACCCGGCAGAACATCGACGAGTTCACCAAGACCACATCGCGAGCGCTCGAAGAGGTCGGCGGGGCAACAGTGGGTAAGGCGATCATGATCCTGAACCCTGCCGAACCGCCGATCATCATGCGCAATACCGTCTTCTGTGCCCTGGCCGAGGGTTTCGACGAGGAGGTGGTCGCCAAGTCGATCATCGACAAGGTCGAGCAGGTTCAGGAGTACGTCCCCGGCTATCGGCTGAAGTCCGACCCTGTTTTCGATCAGGGGCCCTACGAGACCCCGGGGGGATCGGCGCCCGCCAGGGTCATCGCTCTGCTTGAAGTCGAAGGCGCCGCCGACTACTTCCCGCCTTATGCGGGCAACCTCGACATCATGACGGCGGCGGCCACGAAGGTCGGTGAGGCGATCGCGGCCGCGCAGACAGAGGCCAGCTCATGACCGACTTCCGTCTCACCGACTCGACGCTACGCGACGGCTCCCACGCCCTTGCCCACCAGTTCACCGAGGATCAGGTCCGGGCCATCGTCGGCGGGTTGGACTTGGCTGGCGTGCCCGTTATCGAGGTTTCGCACGGTGACGGTCTTGGGGGCTCTTCTTTCAACTATGGCTTCTCACACACTGACGAAAAGCTCCTTCTCAAAGCCGCCGTCGACGAGGCGAATCGAGCCAAGATCGCCGTCCTGATGCTTCCGGGGATCGGCACGAAGGAAGACCTGCGCGAAGTGGCAGACATCGGCGTCCAGGTGGCACGTATCGCCACTCATTGCACAGAAGCCGATATCTCAGAACAGCACATCGCTCTCGCCAAGGATCTGGGAATGGAGACAGTCGGCTTCCTGATGATGGCACACATGATCTCGCCGGAAGAGTTGCTCGACCAGGCCAAGCTCATGGAGTCCTACGGCGCCGACTGCGTCTATGTTGTCGACTCGGCGGGCGCGATGACCATGGACGATGCCCGAGAGCGGGTAGCCCTGCTCAAAGCCAACCTCGAAAGCCAGGTTGGTATCCACGCCCACAACAACCTGTCCCTCGCAGTCGCCAATTCGATCGCGGCCCTGGACGAGGGGGTCGACCAGATCGATGGTTGCACGACCGGTCTCGGCGCAGGCGCCGGCAACTGCCCTACGGAGATCCTCGTTGCCGCCCTCGAGAGATCTGGCGTCCACACCGGTGTCGATCCTTTCACCGTGATGGATGTCGCCGAGGAGGTCGTCCGTCCGCTTCAACCCCATCAGGGTGTGATCGATCGTGACGGTTTGTTGCTTGGTTATGCAGGTGTCTACGGCTCGTTCCTGCTCCACGCCAAAAGGGCGGCCGAGAGGTTCGGAGTGGACTCCAAGGACATCCTTCTCGAGCTCGGTCGTCGGGGGGCTGTGGGAGGCCAAGAGGACATGATCATCGACGTAGCGGTCGAGCTCGAGCGCCAGGCGGCGGAGTCACAGGCTTCGGCCTGACCATCATGGACACACAGCTACTCGCCGATCGAGTCTGGGAAGCGGTGCAGTCGACAACCGCGATCTCGCCGCTGACCGACACCAACCCGGAATTGACCGTCGATGCTGCGTATGCGATACAGGAAGACATATTGGAGCGTCATACCCGAGCTGGTGCAACCATTGCGGCTGCCAAACTCGGACTGACATCAAGGGCCAAGCAACAGCAGATGAATGTCTCCGAGCCCTTGTACGGATGGTTGACCGATGCCATGAGGGTCGAAGGGAAAGCTGTAGTCGATGACTACATCCAGCCGCGAGCCGAACCGGAGATCGCGTTCATGCTGGGTGAGGAACTCGCCGGACCCGACATCACCACTGCCCAGGTCATTGCTGCCACCGAGGCAATTGCACCGGCTCTTGACATTCTCGACTCGAGGTTCGCCGGCTACCAGTTCACCCTTGCCGACGTGGCCGCCGACAACTCGTCCGCCGCTGGTTTTGTCCTGGGAGCGCCTGTCGCTCCGCCATCAGACCTCAGTGTCATCGGGTGCATATTCGAGAAGAACGATGATCTGGTCGCAACGGCCGCCGGTGCAGCCGTCATGGACCACCCGGCGGCGGCAGTCGCCTGGTTCGTTCGAAAGCTCCACGAGCGGGGAAGGACGCTCCCAGCCGGCATGACAGTCCTGGCAGGAGCCTGGACCGCGGCCGTGCCGATCGCGGCGGGAGATAGTCTGCGTGCCACCTTCGATCGCATCGGGTCGGTGGAACTGGAAGCAACATGAGCCATGCAGTCGTGACAGACAGAGCTACCGAAAGTCGCCGACTTGCGGACGAGTTGCACACCACAAGGCTGGCCCGGAACGAGATCGAAACGCTCACCTCCAGGGTTCCCGGCCTCGACCTCGACTGGGCTTATGAGATACAGCAGGCAGGTATAGACCTACGCCTGGCCGAGGGTGAAAGGCTCGTCGGCGGCAAGCTGGGCTTCACCTCAGTCGCCATGCAGCGAGCCATGGGTGTCGACTCTCCGAACTATGGCTGGCTGACGGGTTCAATGCTGATCCATGACCGGGCTGTTCACCTCGATCAGCTGATCCATCCCAAGGTCGAGCCCGAGATCGGCTTCCTGCTGGGGACCGACCTACAGCCAGATTGCACCGCCTCCGACGTTCTGGAGGCGACGATCGGAGTGTTTCCCTGCCTGGAGATCGTCGATTCCCGTTTTCGCGACTTTCGGTTCGAGCCTCTCGACAACATCGCGGACAATTCCTCCGCCGGGTTGCTCGTCATCGGGGATGCCGCCGTGAAACCAACCGGTTTCGACCTCGCGCGTGTTGGTGCAGTGATGCGGATAAACGGTCAGGTCGTCGGAACGGCAGCCGGTGCTGCCGCCCTGGACGATCCGGCCGAGGCGGTGGCGTGGATGGCACGGTCGACTCGAACCCGCGGTCTTCGATCCGGGGATCTCGTCATCTCCGGTGGACTGACGGCCCCGGTCGACCTCGAGGCGGGCATGTTGGTGAGTGTCGAGATTGATCGGATTGGCGAAGCACATTTCAGGGTTATCTAGGAGGAAACATGGCTTTGGTTCATATCGATCTCATGGAGGGAAGGTCCGAAGACACAATCCAGGACATGGTCACGGCCGTCTCCGAGGCCATCGCGTCGAGTCTCGGTTCGCCGATCGCCAGCATCCGGGTGATTGTCAACGAAATGAAACCCCACCAATACGGTGTCGGCGGCAAGCCATGGCCGGTGGTTGTTGAAGAACGTCGCAAGGAAAGGGAAGGCAAAACATGAGAGATGTCAGGCATTTCATCGGAGGTGATTTCGTCGAATCGGCGGACGGGTCGTCCTTTGAATCGATCTCTCCGATCGACAACACTCCGATCGCCACGGTTGCCGAAGGCGGCTCGGCCGAAATCGACCTCGCGGTATCAGCGGCTCGACAGGCCTTTGCCGAATGGTCCTCGTGGTCAGCCGAGGATCGGGCCGTAGTGCTGCATCGTGTCGCCGACGGCATCGAAGATCGGCTGGAGGAACTGGCCGAATGGGAGACCCGTGACATGGGCAAGTCCATCACCGCGGCCAGGACGAAGGACATGCCTCGATCAGCCCATAACTTCAGGTTCTTTGCCGACTACGCGGCACAGGTTGGGACTGAGGCTTGGGATCAGCCCTCCAAGAATGTCTTTACGTTCGAGTTGAGAGAGCCGCTCGGTGTAGTTGGTTCGATCTCGCCGTGGAACTTCCCTCTCATGCTGCTCACGTGGAAGGTTGCTCCTGCTCTCGCCTTCGGCTGCACCGTGATTGCCAAACCGGCCGAGCAGTCGCCCATCACTGCTTCGATTCTTGCCGAAATCGTCAAGGACGCCGGAGTCCCCGATGGTGTGTTCAATGTCGTCAATGGCTTCGGTCCGGATGGCGCGGGTGAGGCACTGACAACCCATCCCGACGTGGACGCGATCACCTTCACCGGGGAGTCGAACACTGGGCGGGCGATCATGAGCGCCGCCTCGCAAACCATGAAGAAGCTCTCGTTTGAGATGGGGGGAAAGTCGCCAAACATCGTCATGGCGGATGCCGATCTCGACGATGCGGTGGATGGCTCGCTCAAGGGGATCTTCACCAACCAAGGTGAAGTGTGCCTCGCCGGATCCCGGATCCTTGTCCAGAGGCCGATCTACGACGAATTCCTGGCCCGGCTGGTGGAAGGTGCCGAGAAATGGACTCTGGGCAATCCCTTGGAGGAGTCGACGGAGATGGGACCACTCGTCTCCGAGGAGCACCTCGAAAAAGTCCTCTCGTACATCGAGCTGGCCCAGGACGAAGGCGCCAAGTTGATGACCGGTGGCTATCGCGTGACTGACGGTGAATTCGCCGCCGGGAACTACGTCGCCCCGACGATTTTCGCCGACGCGGACAATTCGATGCAGGTCTGCCAAGACGAGATCTTTGGGCCTGTCGAGATGGTGATGCCTTTCGACACCGTCGACGAGGCGATCGATCTCGCCAACGAGTCTCGGTACGGGCTCTCCGCCATGGTGTGGACGACCAACCTGAACACAGCCCATCGCGTGGCACGAGAGGTGAAAGCCGGGACAATGTGGGTGAATTGCTTCTTCGTGCGGGACCTGCGGGCACCGTTCGGCGGGTATAAGGCTTCCGGTCTTGGTCGCGAGGGCGGCGCCTATTCCTATGAGTTCTTCACAGAGGCCAAAGCCGTCGTCATGAAGGTCTGAGGAGCCCCTCCAGTGAGGGTCTCTGCCGGACGAGTCGAATCCCTCTCGCCCGGTGACCGCACAACCGTTACTTCAGGCGACCGCAGAATCGTGGTGTTCAACATCGACGGGGAGTTGTACGCCATCGATGGTTCCTGTGCCCACCGTGGCGGGCCCCTCGAGGAAGGTGTGGTCCGCAACGGTGTGGTTACGTGTCCATGGCATCTCCATCGTTACGACGTCAAAACCGGTGAGCGAACCGACGTCCACAACATCCGCCAGGCCGTCTACCCGGTCTCGATCGAAGATGGTGTGGTCGTGATCGAGTTGCCGGAGCAAGCGCCACGACAGTCGATGAGGGAGCGTCTGCTCGAGCATGCCAAGGAATGGGACCGGGACGCGTGAGCGAGCTGCCGCACGTCGTCTGGGACATGGGAGGGATCCTTTATCGCTACTTCACAGAACTGATGGTCGATGTCGCCGAGGAGCGTGGATGGCCCCTCGATCGGATCCCACTTGGGCCAACCGGAAGACTTCCCGACCCGGACTACCAGCGCATGGTGGACGGTGATCTGGACGAGCCCGACTATCTGGTTGTCATCCGGGGCCGCCTGGTCGCCGAGGGGATCGACTTTGATCCGCCGACCGAGCTGGATTGGCTGGGCCAGTCCCGACCGGAGACATGGTCGGCGATTCAGCGAATCTCCGAGAAGGGTCATCGTCAGGCACTCCTCACCAACGACGCCTCGAAATGGTTGGGTGACGACTGGTGGGAGACCTGGAAGGGAGCCGAATGGTTCGACGCGATTGTCGACGTGGTGAGTGTTGGCCGGCGCAAACCGGCGCCGGAGCCCTATTTGGCGACCGCCGACGCATTGGGGGTTCCACCGGCGGAGTGCCTTTTCGTTGATGACCTCCTCGTCAACTGCAGGGGTGCCGATGCTGTCGGGATGAGAAGTCACCTCTTTGACATCACCGATCCGCAGGGTTCGGTCGATCGCCTCATAACATCGCTGCAATAGCCTCCCGCCGGGATGCGGCTAGAGCTCTAGATGCAGCCTTAGAGCCTCGTCGACCTCGAGCATGAGCGTGCGTGGGATCGTCCCGATCCGCGATCCAATTCGGTTGACCGACACTGATCTCACCTGCTCGGCCTGAGCCTTGGAGTCCCGATCCAAACCACTCTCCTCGGCCCTGATTAGAACCTGAAACGGGTAGATCCGTTGCACAATGGAGGTCATGGGCACAACGGTGACTACACCACGTCCCAACCGGGCAGCCGTCGAATTGGCTCCATCATTTGAGACGATGACCGCCGGGCGTCGATGGGCGGCTTCGCCGGAATGAGTATGCCCAAACTCGATTATTCGAATCTCGCTGCGGAGCATCAGGTCAGGCCATCAGCAGCCACTGCGTCCCACGCTTCCGATTCGTCGGAGTCGGCCCACTCCTTCCAGGCATCCGCGTAGGCGTCCCCGAGTTTGGATGACTTCAGGATCCGAACCGCTGAACGCACGACTGCTGAGCGCGACTCAAAGCCTTGGGTCTTGGCGTATTCATCTAGGAACTCGACATCCTCGTCGGGAAGGCTCACGCTAATCTTCATACCGGCAGCATACCAGAGGTAGGACACTGTTGCTACCCCTTGGTCAATCACCCTGTTAACGAGGAATTTCTCGAGGCGGTCGAAGTCCTGGGTTCGGGAAAGCCCGAGCCCTTGTTGCAGGGCTCAGCGAGATCTTGCGTCAGGGTGTATGTTCGGAGGCGGGGCGTCGGCGGCCGGGAGAAAGGAGGTAAACGATGCCGACTTACGTCACTCTGGCCAATTTCACCGACCAAGGCATTCGCAATTACGCGGACTCGCCGAAGCGGGCAAAGGCGTTCATGGACCTAGTCGAACAAGCGGGCGGCGAGGTGAAGAACCTTGTTTGGACAATGGGCGCCTACGACGTCGTAGCGATCACAGAAGCACCCGACGACGTGACGGCAACCGCCATCTCGCTCAAGCTCGCGTCACTTGGAAACGTTAGAACCACAACACTGCGCGCATTCGACATGGAGGAAGTCGAGTTGATCATCAAGACCGCAGGCTGACCAAGCCCTGACTAATCAGTCGAGGATTGACTTCCCGGCCGTCGATCCCTTCCAACCCGAGAACTGTCATCGACCCGGTCGGCGATCTCTTCGAGGAGACCGTCCATTGGGCCATAGCCTCCGTCTGGGTTGGGAGCGGTGCTCATCTCGTCCTCCGTCGCGGCCGAACGATCGAGGATCATGCGTCCGAGTTGAGACGACATCATGGAGGGCTCCTACCTGGCTCATCATGAAATCGGCACCTTGTGGCCGAAAGTTGAACGCCGACCTACTCGTCCGGCCAGAATCTGGCGCCGTCGTTGAGAAGAAGCCACTTCCATCTTCGAGGGGCGCGCCTAGCGCACGCAACCGAGATCTATTGGAGTACCCGAAGAACTAGGGCCGTGTTCGAACGCGAGGCTCGCGGACGCTGGGATTCCCTGAGCTCAAATCCAGCATCAGACGCGGGTCAATCGTCGGCGCTGGTGGCGACAAGTTCAGATGGAGAACCCGAAAGGGAAAGAGGCCGTAGCCGCCATCTGAACGCTAAAAATCCACGTCTTGAGACATCACAGATCAAGCTGCCACCAAACAGGATCCAACATGGAACCCGCTACATCGGCTAGAGGTCAACCTAGAGCCAATGCACTCGGGGGAAGCGGGCGTTCGACTCGCACAGCGGGTCCGCAGTTAGGACCACAACCGTCACTCGAGAATGACGATATCGTCGGTCAAGATCGCGTCTCCTCCGCGCCTCTCTCGAATGACAACCTCGACCAGCTGACCCTCAACCAGTTCACCCGGATCGCGCAGCCCCCCGGCACCTCGAACCATCGCCGCTTCTAACAGACCCACAGCGTGGTCGTTACCAGCGGCATCGGTTACAACCAGCTGAAGCGGCCACGACTCCATCACGCTGGTCACGGTCCCGCGCAACTTGTCCATTTACTTCCTCTCTGCGCCTGCTGTTTGGGCCGAACGACTGCTTTTTTTTTGAACTGCCCAGGTCGAGTCAGGCTTTCCAAGTTTTCATGTTGTTGAACACTTTCTTGGTGATCCGTGTGGACTTGTTCGGACAGCCACCGTATGCGTGGACGCCAACAGCATGACGATGACCATCCTTATATCTCCAAACTGGGCTGCCACTATGGCCACCGTAGGTATCGATCATGTAGAACAACCGTCTTGATGTCACTTTCGTGATGCGCCCGGCGTTGTACCACAACGTACCAAACGGTTTGTCGCCTGCGTAGCCGGCGTTGTTCACCAGGAGGTTTTTTAGTGAAGCGTCTGTCAGCGCAGCAAACCCGAACCAACCGACGCGATTGCCCATGGTGTTGTTGGGCAGGACGATCGCGCCGTAGTCGTAGCCAGACTTCTGATTCACGGTCCAGCCCTGGACGCTTCGGAACGACGAGCTCTTTTGTGACCCGAAAGGTCGAAGGGACGCGTCCATACCGGGGATCACTTCGATCTGGCGCGCCCAGCCTCCTGCGCTGTGGCTGTAGACGCAGTGTCCGGCAGTCATCACGGTGTGCGGACCGATAAACCATCCGGTGCAGCGTGACTTTCGGCCATCCCGCATGGTGATGATTAGCTGTGCGTTCCACCGCCATGGGATTCTTGTGGTGCTACGGATGCGCGCTCGGTCGTCGCGGCCACAAACCGATTCAGGAATGTCGAATTCCTCTGCGCAGCACTGAGGCAGCCGAGCGAGCTCGGGATCGATTGCCGTCGTCTCCGCTCCGTCGAATCCCTCAGTCATCGCATAGGAGAAGTCGAATCCGTCCACGGCCTCGACTGTTCCCCCGCCGTGGGTGGCCATCTGGTGGCCGTTTTCGACCAGCTCACCGGCTAAAGCCGACGTGGTGGGAGCCAGGACCTCGCTCGACACCGAGAGCGAGCCAGCTCCGTCGTCTTCCTCTACGTCCTCCTCGTCTTCGAGATCTTGCTCGTCGTCCAATTCGTCTTCGGACGAGACAGATTCATGATCCTTGCCCATGCGTTCTCCCTTCTCATCTATTGTCTTCATGCGTGCGACTAGGCATCGAGACGAGCGAGCAGGTGTCCGTTGTTCGGCCGACGCATCGCTGATCACCGCTTGCACCTTCACTTGAAGCGGGACTAGTCGCACGCGCAACATCGAGTTGAAGGCGCGTGCCGATCGGTGGGTCAATCTGGCGGCTGTGAAGCCAGACCGCAAAGCGCGTGACGCGCCTTCTTTCTCAGTGAATGTTGACCACGCTGGCCAAGGCTGGCAGGGCGAATGCCAGTACAGCCATCAGCGTCAACGCAATGATCGTGGAAATCCGACGCATTATGTGCTCCCTTCTCTTTCCGGGAGCATGCACTCGGTGTGTCTCTGTCTTCTCTCACTTCGAGAGCGACGGGAGGTCGGGGCTGGTGTTCACGCCCCTGAGTTTGCCCTTAGTCGACGGGATCGATATTCGACTGATTTCAGAGAGAACGAGCTAGGAAGCACACATGCGGAGTGGTCGGCTTGTAGCGACAGCCACTGAACCTGACAGAACTCAGGCAGGACATCACCGACTGCCGCGCGTCACAATTCTGTCGCCAGAGCGTCGTAGCTTTGCCAGGTCCCGCCGGACGGTAGAAACGCTGACATCGAGAGCCGTCGCCAAATCCTGCACTCTTGGATCCGCTCCTTGTTTACTAGCCTCGCTGAGGAGTCGTCTCAGTTGTATGTGTCGACGGTCGACGAGGTCTGGTTTCTCGAAGTCGGAGGGATCGGACACCGTCCAGCCAACTGTGACCCAGTCATCCTCCGTCAATGTCCGCCCGAGCGGAACGCCGACTCGGGGGAGGGTTATCTGTTCTGACCGCGGAAATGTGCGATCTCGAGCACTGATGATTCCTCTCGCCTGGGGTGCTTGCGTCGCCAGCTCGCGATCGTCCTGTTCTAGCGAGTCGAGGACCTGGTCAAGCCGGTCACAGCTGCGCGCAAGCGCCTCGTCGGCTTCAGCGTCCTCTCCAGCAGCCTTCGCAGCGAGATAATGCCTATACCAGACAATCTGCGGGAGCTCGGTTCCGATCTGCAGCAGTTCCGTGGCCTTCCTCGCCTTCCCCAACGCCCCTTTGATATCGCCCTGTTCGAGCGCCACGACGGAAGCCAGGCTCTCCACCGTCGGAATTATGTCGGCGAGACCCAGCTCTCTGCAAAGTCGGCCAGCGAGTTCGATTTGCTCTTCGGCTTGGATTGGCCTTCCTTCGGCTAGCTCAACCTCGGCGGCCAGGCGCCGAAGATGGACCTCAACCCAACGATGGCCGCCCTCCTTGAGAAGATCGAGGCCCCGGTTCACAAGATTCCGCGCTGTCGCCAGATCTCCCCTGCCCTTGTGAATTGCGGCCAGATGTTCGTGGCAGAACGCTTGGCCCCAGGCATGGTCCTCAGATTCAAAGAAGGCCAACGACGCCTCGACGTCGGCTTCAACTGATTCGTCGCCTAGAACCAGGTATCTGACTGAAGCAGCATTCGCTCGGAGTAGGGCAGCGCCCAACCGGTCCCCTATCTCGGCGAAGATCATTGCGGCTTCGCGATAGTGGCTGAGAGCAGAGCCAACCTTGGCCTGCGAGTAAAGGGCGCTGGCAAGGTTGGCAAGGTTGACTGCCACGCCGCGGCGATAGTCGATATCCCGAGAGATCTCCAGGGCAGCCCTGTACAGCTCGACCGCCGTGTCGCCGTCACCGAGCTCCATGGAAACGATGGCCAATTGGCCGCTCGTTTCGGCGATGCCGTGAAGATCGTCGATCGTCCTGTAGTACCCGAGCGCCTCGACGAGAGCCTCCTCAGCCGCTTGGTAGCTCTGGGTTTCGCACAATACGTTTCCCAGATCGCAGAGAGCTTGAGCCTTGGGAGCGATTTCCCCGGCAAATGCTTCGACTGCCGCCTCGAGGTGAGGAATCGCGTCGTCCGTGCGGCCAGCACGGGCCAGAATGAGGCCGAGATTCTGAAGCATCTTGCCGTTCGACCCGGCTGCCACCGTGGTTGCGGCTTCTTCAACGGCGCGGAGCGCCATCTTTATCGCCTGCCGATGATTGCCCTCTTCTGCAAGGAGACGAGACCGGCGCCTGGCGAGGTCAGCTTTGTCGGCCTGGTCAGTGGCTAGTCCCTCGAGTTGGTCCAGAATCCGGTGTTGCTCAGAACGACGACCGAGAAGATGGACGGCGTCGTCCCACTCTGTGAGGACCTGGTGCCTCCTTTCTCCGACTGCCCATGTTGCAGCATTCTCGAAGTGGCCGACCGCCGTTTCGAGCGCGCCGACAGCGACCGCTCTCTTCCCGGCGGCAAGGGAATAGGTGAACGCCTTATCGCCGTCCTGCGCGGCGTAGTAGTGGTATGCGAGTTGTTCAATGTGATCGGGACGATTTTCCTCTATTGCGGACCCGGCGCGTTCGTGGACGGATCTCAACCTGTCCTCGTCGAGGCCGGCTAGCACCACACGTCTGATCTGATCATGAGAGTGCTCATAACCGAACGAGTTCTCACGAAGGAGGCCCCTGTCGACAAGGTCCGCTACAGACTTCAGAGTCGCAAGCGGCGAAAGCTCGGCGACAGCCGACAGAAGCTCGGGTGTGGCGATCGTGTCCAAGGCAGCGGCCGCTTCAAGGACCCGTCTCGTTTCAGGAGACAGAGCGTTGATCCGCCTGGTGATCAGGCTGGTTACCCCACTCGAAGGTGGGTAGGCATCCGGTCGCTTCGAAGGGAAGCCTCTCGCGAGATCCTCCATCTCGACCTGGTGCCATGTCCTCAAGGACTCCAGTATGAAAAGCGGATTCCCACCTGTTTCGTGGTAGAGCCCTTCCGCGAAGCCAGAATCGACTTTGGTTACTCCCAGGCTTTCTTCGACCAGCCTCACTGACTCAACTAGATCGAGGGGCGAGATCTTGAGCTTGAGCGTGTTCACCGCCGTGTCGATGTCGACAAGGTGCGACCACAGTGCCGGGCGGTCCCGTGCCTCGCTCACCCGGTAGCTGAGGCCGAGGAGCAGGCCTTGGTGCTCGAGGTCGGGAGCAAGATCGGACAGCAATCCAGCCGATTCCTCGTCTAACCATTGTGCGTCGTCGATCAAGAGAACCATCGGATTGAGATCGGCCAGGGCGAACAGCACAGACCGAATGGTCTGGGTGCGATGTTCCGATGTGGCATCGAGCACCGCCTCATCCTCGAGAGGCGCTTCAGCCAACCAAGAGCCAACCTGGGGTACGGCCTGCCCCAAGTCGGCGAGGGTCCTTGGATGCAATACGGCCCGAAGCTGATCGAAGCGGAGCCGCGTGATCCCGCTCTGGAGCGCCCGGTTGAGGCCTTGCAATGGATGCAACAGCTCGGCTTCAGAGCATTCCGCCACGAGCGGATTCAACCCTCGCCATTGTGCGTCCTCGATCAGTTCCTCGAGCAACCGGGTCTTCCCGATTCCAGACTCGCCTTCGATGAAGAACACGCCACCGCGCCCAAGAAGCGTGTCCTCCATCCGTCGCAGAACGGACTCCCGCTCTCCCGATCTACCAACGAGGGGAATGCGCTTCGCCCCGCTCAACAGGGGTGACTTGATAGTCGGAGCAAACGGAGTCTCGTTCTTGTCCCTCATCTGAGCGATGTGGATGCGGAGCTCTTCGGTGTTTGCCGAGGGCTGCCTCCCTAACTCCTCGAGGAGAACCTCGGCGCATCTTTCGTACTGTTGGAGTGCCTCGTTGCTTCGTCCTAAGAGGAAACAGAGTCTCATCACCTCGCGGTGAGCTGGCTCGCGGAGCGGATCGTAGAGACAGACGCGACGCGCGTAATAGAGCGCAGCCTCGTAGTCGGCTCGGCCCTTGTGCAATGCCGTGAGGCGCTCGAGGCCCCTCAGATAGTCGGAGCGGAGGCGTTCCCGTTCGAAGTCAATCCAGTCGTCGTAGAAGCCGGCCAGGAACTCGCCGCGGTATAAGCGGACAGCCTGCTCGAGTGAGGTCAACTCAGCTGGATCGTGAGCCGCTGATAGCTCTGCCGCAGTCGAAATATGCAAGTCGAATTCCGCAACATCGAGCCAGTAGTCCGTGGTGACGAATGAGACGTCGGAGGCAGATGACCGGATGAGCTGTTCGCCATTCTCTGCCTCCTGGAGGGCGCTTTGGATCTGCCACAGCGCCTGGCTCAACCGACGACGGGCCACCTGTTCTGCCAGATCAGGCCAAAACGTCCCAGCAAGCAGATCTCTGGTATGGCGCCGATCACGATATGTGACCAGGAAGGCGAA
>JACZUI010000034.1 GCA_022573225.1 Acidobacteriota bacterium | reverse complement strand
CCCAGCAAGATCCGGGAGATCATGGAGGCGGTGAGCATTCCCGTCATGGCCAAGTGCCGCATAGGCCACCTTGTGGAGGCCCAGGTCCTGGAGTTCTTGGGCGTGGACTATGTCGATGAATCGGAGGTACTCACGCCCGCCGACGAGAGCAACCACGTCTGGAAGCACGACTTCAAGGTCCCCTTCGTCTGTGGCTGTCGTAACTTGGGCGAGGCACTCCGGCGCATCGGCGAGGGCGCAGCCATGATGCGCACCAAGGGCGAGGCCGGCACCGGGAATGTCGTAGAAGCTGTACGCCATGCCAGGTCGGTCTTGGGTGAGGTCCGCCGCATCCAGGGCATGAACGAGGATGAGCTGATGGCCACGGCACGCGACTTGAAGGCGCCCTTCGAGTTGGTCCACGAGATCCACCAGACGGGCAAGCTCCCGGTTGTAAACTTCGCTGCCGGCGGCATAGCATCGCCCGCGGACGCGGCTCTCATGATGCAGCTGGGCGTAGACGGTGTGTTCGTAGGGTCCGGCATATTCAAGTCCCAGAACCCGGACCTCATGGCCCAGGCTATCGTCAAGGCCACGACGCACTTCAGGGACGCCTCGATCCTGGCCGACGTATCCCGGGGCCTGGGAGACTCCATGCCCGGCCTCCCCACCTTCGAGTTCACAGACGCGGAGCTGAGGACGCGCTTTGAGGGTCTTCGATCCCGAGCAGATGTGGCCAAGCTGCTGGCGGTGCCAACCAGTTTCCTTACCAGGGTGTTGTACAGGAAGCGTGTCGAGTCGTACTACCAACACTGGGAGATAGCCAAGAAGGGGGGCGGCACCCGAACGATTACCGCCCCGACGTCCAGTCTGTATGTTCTGCAGTCCCGCTTGAACCGGGCACTTCAGTCCGTCTACACCCCGAAGCCATGCGTCCATGGATTCGTTCGAGATCGGAGTGTGGTAACCAACGCTCAGGAGCACCTTGCAAAACCGTTTGTGCTCAATGTCGACCTAGAGGACTTCTTCCCTTCACTCAACTATGGCCGAGTGCGGGGTGTGCTGATGGCGAGCCCCTTCGATTGCGGGGTCGAGGCGGCCACCACCATCGCTCAACTTGCCTGCGTTGATGGCGCCCTTCCAATAGGCGGACCTACATCACCCGTCCTATCGAACATGATCTCCATGCGCCTCGATGGTCGACTGATGCGATTGGCCAGAGCACATCAATGTTGGTATACGCGGTATGCGGACGATCTCACATTCTCATCACGCAAACGTAGCTTCCCGGCGGAGCTCGCAACGTTCGATGAGGAATCTGGTCTTACCGTCATCGGCGACGAGTTAGTAGATGCGATAGGGGAGAACGGCTTCACGATCAATCACAAGAAGACGCGTCTCCAAACCCGGGACGTCCGCCAGGCCGTGACTGGAGTGACTGTCAACACGAAACTGAATGTCGATCGGCGATACGTTCGCGGTATCCGCGCGTTACTTCACTCGCTCGAGACTCTTGGACGCGGAGGCGCGCAGGCAAAGCTCGAGCAGGTGTATGGCAAGGATCGATGGAACGACTCTGCCCCTGATCTTCTTGAGGTCATTCACGGCAAGCTCGCTTTCCTTCAGATGGTCAAAGGAGCTGACGACGCAGTCGTTCGACGGTATCGACACCAATTCGAGAATCTGACTTCGGGTCGCCCTAGATTGGAAGGAGTCCCGCAGATCGACGCAGAGGCCAGCAAGCAGCGACACGTGTTCATCTCGTACGTGCGCGAGGACACAGAAGTTGTTGACCAGCTTGTACAAGACTTCGAGCAAGCCGGAATCACCTACTGGCGTGATAAAGACGATCTCCCTCCAGGCGTGTTCTGGAAGAAAGCGATCAAGGATGCCATCGCGAGTGGCTCCGTGTTTTTGGCATGTTTCTCTTCTGCCAGCGAGGCAAAGGCCAGCAGCTTCATGAGGGAGGAGTTGGCGATCGCAATCGAGGAGATTCGACGTCGTCCAGAGGACCGCACCTGGTTCATTCCTGTCAAGCTAGACGAATGCGACGTACCCGATCTCCAAATCCGGTCGGGACTCGGCCTTCGGGATATTCAATCCAGCCCCTTGTTTGAAGACTGGTCGGCAGAGATGCCTAAGTTGATTCAAGCGATACGACTAGCAACTGAAACCTGAGGTTGGCTCTGCAGTTCGACCGATCGTTCGACTTCGGAGCGCAAAAGCTCCCATGGCGACCCGCACATAGTGAATCTCTTATGTCGAGATACCGGCCGTTTGTGGATGGGACTGGGATGGGCCATGACATGATTGGTGGGCAGGCTCTTATTAGGTCACACGTCCGCCAAGAAGAGGTTGGGTGGTGTCGACAGGTCATTATCAGGACATAGGGTGTTTCTCGTTAGCCGGTTTGTTGGGTCAGACCCCACCCAAGATGTCAAGTGAGGTGCTAGAAGGTCGGTCTGGACCACGTATCGACGGGTCTCCTCGTGGCTGGACATGCGGGTGAGGACGATGCGTCAGCGGTCTGCGTGGCCGGGGGGCGAAGGACAAGCCCACAGGCATGTGACGGCTATTCCGGTTTTCTGATTGCTTATCTCTCTTCCCAATCCCAAGTTTCCACACCGACAGGATCCCCTTATACTTTGCGCTCCCGCGAACCCCCTAGGGGTGTAGCTCGAATTGGTAGAGCGCCGGTCTCCAAAACCGGAGGTTGGGGGTTCGAGTCCTCCCGCCCCTGCCAGACTGTGTTTCGACTGATGCTTAGGAAGAGTTGATGAACCGAGAGATGCGCCGGATTCAAGAGCGCGAAGACCGGCGAAAAAAGAAACAGGATGCCCAAGGTGGCAAGGCGCAGCGCAAGGCTGCCGCGATGCAGTCGGGCCCACCCACGGCCGAGCGCAAGCCGATGTGGCGGCGCCTTCGCGACTATCTCCACGAGGTTCGGATGGAGTTGCGCAAGGTCACCTGGCCCACGCAGGACCAGATGATCGCCTTCACCACGGTCACCGTCATCACTTCTGTCGTTCTGACAGCTGTCATTTTCGGTCTCGATATCATCATGAAAGAAGCCGTGTTCTGGCTGTTGGAGAGAAGCTGATGGCTGAAGTAGCTGAGATCAACGAGACCACGGAGACCGAAGAGGTTGAAGTAGAGGTCGAGGCGCCGAAGCCGGTCAGCCCCTATGACCTCCCCGGCGACTGGTACGTAATCCACTCGTACTCCGGGTATGAGAACAAGGTGAAGGTCAACCTCGAAACGCGTATCCAGTCGATGCACATGGGCGACCGCATCTTCGAAGTCCACATCCCCATGGAGGATGTCGTCGAATTCAAGGGCGGCAAGAAGGTCACGGTTCCCAAGAAGGTCTTCCCCGGCTACATCCTGGTTCGGATGACGCTCGACGATGACTCCTGGTACGCAGTGCGCAACACACCAGGCGTCACCGGTTTCGTCGCGGGGAACGCCCAGAAGCCGACTCCTCTTTCCCGGCGCGAGGTCGAGCGCTTCCTCGGCGTTCAGGAGGACGACGAAAAGGCGAAGCCCCGCTTCAAGCCGGAGTGGGAGGTTGGTGAGCAGGTTCGGGTCGTCACCGGGCCGTTCGCTGACTTCAACGGCGTCATCGAAGACATCAACATCGATCAGCAGAAGATTGTCGTGCTGGTCAACATCTTTGGCAGGGACACACCGGTCGAACTCGGTTTCCAGGACATCCAAAAGAGCTGATCCCTGGCTCACTAGTCACAGGTAGGAAGAAATGGCACGCAAGAAACTCGTCACAACGCTGAAACTTCAGTTACCGGCAGGTCAGGCGACACCTGCCCCGCCGGTCGGCACCGCACTGGGCCCACACGGGGTCAACCTCATGGAATTCGTCAAGGCGTACAACGAAGCCACCTCGGGCCAGCGGGGACAGATCATCCCGGTCGAGATCTCCATCTATGAGGATCGCACTTTCGATTTCGTTATGAAGACTCCGCCCGCTGCTGCCTTGCTTCGGCAGGCTGCTCGGATCGATAAGGGCTCCGGCGAGCCGAACAAGGAGAAGGTCGGTTCGGTCACCAGGGCTCAGGTCAAGGAGATCGCCGAGATCAAGATGCCTGACCTCAACGCGATCGACATCGAAGGCGCCATGAAGGTCGTCGAAGGCACCGCCCGTTCGATGGGAATTGTCGTCACGGGCTGACGTCTTTACCTGACAACCAATACGGTGCCGGCTTGCCGGCGCCCCAAGAAGTGGGAGGCCGAAGGGCCGCCTGACCACAAGGAGAAACAATGGCCAAGCATGGCAAGAAGTATCGCGAGGCCTCAAAGCGGTACGACAAGCAAACCCCTTACCCCGCTCCCGAGGCTCTAGAGTTGGTGAAGACCCTCGCCCCGGCGAATTTCGACGAGACCGTCGAAGCCGTCTTCAACCTTGGAATCGATCCAAAAAAGGCTGACCAGCTGGTACGCGGCACCGTTTCGCTGCCTCATGGCACCGGGAAGGATGTCAGGGTGGCCGTCTTCGCCTCAGCCGACAAGGAGAAAGAGGCCACTGAGGCCGGCGCAGCCGTCGTCGGAGGCAAGGAGCTGGTCGAGAAGATTCAGGCCGGCGGCGACATCGATTTCGATGTCGCCATCGCTACTCCCGACATGATGGCTGAGGTCGGGAAGCTCGGGCGCGTTCTTGGCCCTCGGGGCCTCATGCCTAACCCCAAGGCAGGCACCGTGACCCAGGATGTCGGCAAGGCCGTTGCGGAGTTCAAGGCCGGGCGTATCGAATACCGAAACGACCGCTACGGAAACGTTCACGTTCCGGTAGGCAAGGTTTCGTTCGGAGTCGACCAACTCGCCGCCAACCTGGCGACGGTTTCCGCAGAGGTACTCCGAGCCAAGCCGGCAGCGTCCAAGGGTCGCTATCTGAAGCGGATGTCCGTTTCGTCCACGATGGGCCCGGGTGTCAAGGTCGACGTCGGCCACCTCGAGGAGTTCGCCCAATCCGTCTCGTAGTTCCTCGACGTGCTGAAAGACAGGAAAAGCCCCCTCTTTCGAGGGGGCTTTCCATAAGGGGGGTCTCGGTGTTCCGGGGATTCCCTGGGTTAGGAGGGCTTCGGTTGCCAGGTCCACCGTCGTCGCACAACCGACTCTTCGTCTTTGGACCAGGGTAGGGCTGGTCTCGCTTGGCCGGTCGAGCGGCCCTCACCTTCTGGGTTCCGGAGAGCGGGCGGGGGCGGTCAGGGAACCCGCCCGGCTCTCACAGAGACCCCCTGTTGTCAACGGACCTAGTGTCGCGCGGAGCGTTCCCCCTGTCCAGGCAAATTCTGGCAGAACACGTTACCTCAGGTACGTGGCGCCACATATGGCGGTGTGGAAGATCAGAAAGAGCCGAGGAAGGATTCGAGCAACGGGTTGAACGCGTCGGGCTGCTCAAAGCTGGGTAGATGGGCCGCGTCCGCGATTACGACACGGCTCTGATCGCTGATCCGCTTTGCCAGTCGATCTGTTCCTTCCACGATGTCGGGTAGGTCATATTGCCCGACGACGACGAGTGATGGCACCGAGATCTCGTCCAGTCGTTCCGCGATCGGGGGCTCCATCCAGCCGAGGTAGTCGTCACGGTCGAGTTCGGTCATGATGGGCGTTCGGTCCATCTCGATGACCTTCTGAAAGACGCCATCGCTCGTCTCCGCCCGGGTCCGGCCAACTCCGACCACCCAGACTTCGGCATCGATCTCAGTGAGTCGATCCCAGTCCTCGGCTTCCCAAAGGGGATCCAGGTTGTCCCATTGCGGTGGTCTGTAGCCGCCATCGGGTGGCTCCCAGCCCGGCTCGCCGGCACCGATCACCACGAGGCCGGAGATCCGCTCGGGTGCGGCAACGGTGACCTCCATCGCTGCCTTTCCCCCCATCGAGCATCCAACCAGGACAACGTCATCGAGATCGAGATGCTCGATCACCGCGAGGATGTCGGCGTGGGACCGATATGCCTCGGCGACCCACTCGCTGTTGCCAAAGCCACGCATGTCCGATCTGATGTAGCGGTGCCCGAGAACCGGGTTGTCGAACTGGGGGTCCCACATTCTTCGGTCGGTCACACCGGCATGGCAAAACAACACCGGCCTTCCGGTACCAACCTCCTCGTAGTAGATCTTGGCCGCGCCGGACGGCGTGTAGCCCGAGTTCAGTGGCACTGCCAGGATGGTATTGGCGGCCCAATGCCGCTATGGGTGAATTCGACAGGCAGGTTGCTTCCGTGTTGCTCTAGCGCCACATGTGGCGCCACGTACCTGAGGTACGCGGAATTGCTGAAGTGGGAACGGGCGGTACAATCACGGCTGCAACTCCAAGATCCTCGGCCCAAGACCGTCGGCGTCGCAAGACTTAAAGGGAAACCACCTACGCAGGTTGCTCCTCAGAGCCCCTTGTCTACGCCGAGGGGCTTTATTGATGTCTACCGGAGGAGCGTATGCCAACACCAGAAAAGGTTCAGGCTGTTGCCGACATCCGAGAAGCTCTCGAAGGTGCCGAAGCGGTGTTCCTGACCGAATACCGCGGGCTGTCTGTCAAGGCAATCCAGGAGCTCCGAACGAGCCTGCGTGAAAGTGGTGCCGACTACAAGGTCGTCAAGATGACTCTGGCCAAGCTCGCCGCTGGTGATGCCGGCTTCGAAGGGCTCGACGACTATCTTGCCGGTCCCACCGCTCTGGCATTTGCCAAGAGCGACCCTGTTGCCACGGCGAAGGCCCTCAAGGACTTCTCCAAGGCACACAACGTGTTCGTGCTCAAGGCCGGATTCCTCTCCGGGAACATTCTTTCCCCCGAGGAGATCTCCAAGCTTGCCGAGATCGAGCCCCGCGACGTGCTCCTGGCGATGTTCGCCGGGGCCGCCAAGGCGCCGCTCTATCAGGCTGCCGGCATGTTCGCCTCGTTCACCAGGGATGCCGCGTCGATGTTCGACCAGTTAATGACCAAGAAGGAGTCGGGCGAGTTCGCCCCGGCCGACGGCGCATCACACGCCGTTCTGCCGACGGACGCGTCCACAGAGAACGAGACGGCCGCCAAGGCCGAGGAGGAGTGATCAATGGCCAAGATGACCACTGATGAAATGATCAGCACTTTCGAGGAGATGACCATCCTCGAGCTGAAGGAGTTCCTCGATGCGTTCGAGGACAAGTTCGACGTGACCGCTGCTGCTCCCGTTGCCGTGGCCGCCGCCCCGGCGGCCGGTGGTGACGGTGCCGTCGGCGCTGCCGAAGAGGCAAAGGACGATTTCGATGTCCACCTCACCGCTATTGGTTCCGCCAAGATCCAAGTGATCAAGGAAGTCCGCAGTCTCACCAGCCTGGGGCTGAAGGAGGCCAAGGACCTCGTTGATGGCGCACCCGCCAATGTGCTGGAGGGCGTCGACGAGGAGACCGCGAACAAGGCGAAGGAGGCCCTCGAGGCCGCCGGCGCCTCGGTCGAGCTCAAGTAGCTACCGGGTAATCAGCCAACACCAGTGTGAAGGGGTCCGCAAGGGCCCCTTCTCTTATAGATCACTCAGCGAAGTAGCGCGCGACTACCGGCGTCTCCCGTCGGCGTAAGGCCACATTGGCATCGAGCAACTCGAGACGCTGCTCGAGCAATGTGGTCCCCTCAGGGAACCCGGTTTCGGCGAAGAAGGCCTTGACGTCGGCTGCCGTATCTGGCTGCGAGAGGGTGTTGATGCTCGAGATCGCCCACCTTCTGGTGAAGACTGGGATGGCATCCATGATCTCCGACCAGTGGCTGCGAACCACCTTCCACGCTTCATCTCCGATATCTGTCGCCAACATCAGGATGAGCATCAGGTTGATGTTCTGCGATCGGATCTCTCCCGAGAGGATCCTCTCCACAATCAACTGGGGAGCTTCGGGGAGGTTGACGTGGGCGATGGCCCG
The DNA here is from genome assembly GCA_022573225.1 of Acidobacteriota bacterium. GTDB lineage: Bacteria > Actinomycetota > Acidimicrobiia > Spongiisociales > ZC4RG35 > JACZUI01. The sequence continues at coordinate 20,422 of JACZUI010000034.1, read as the reverse complement.
CAGATAGCGCGTCTCGGCGGCAGAGGTCTTGGAGTCTTTGAAGGCATGCCACAGCATGTCGAAATCCGCCCTGTCGGCATGTCTGGCCACCACGCCCAGGGAGGGGGTGGCGATTTCCTGATCAACATCCTCACCAGCGATGAGGTCTCGGACCTGCGACCTCGACTTCTCGATTGCCGCGGGATCGGCTGCCAGATTGCCCATGGCCGCGATAAGGCTTCCCCGGAGTTTGCGAGTTAGATCAGAGTCCTCGTGGTGAGCCTCCCATCCCAGCCCTTCCAGTGCAGGGCTGATCAAGTTGCGGGCAAAGAGCCGGAATCCTTCCTCGGCCTCCGGGCTCATCGTGTGGTGCTCGATTACGCCGAGGCCGCCGAGAATCTCGATCCACACGGCCCATTCATCCTCTTTCTTGAAGTTGGTGACAAGGTCGAGATAGGCGGAGGCGGGTAGCTGGCCGCTCTCCATGAGGGCCTTGGTGTCGTTGACGACGGTCAAACGTTCGATTGCGTCCAACGATGACAGGTTTTCCACCAGCTTGGGGGCCAGCTCATCCGAGTACCTGACCCGGTAGAAGCCATGCCCGCCAGTGTTGACCACGACGTAGTCGATTTCCCGTTCGATGTCGACTGTTTGCTCTGGCTCCGTGAGCAATACTCGTCTCTCGAACGGCTCACCGTTGGTGGAGCCACTGATCATCAGGGGTATTTGCCACAGAGTGGTGTCGGTCTCGTCCGGGATGACGAGGAACCGTCTCTGGGAGAGTCGGATTTGGCCATCAGCCAATTCGACGTCTATTTGGGGAAGTCCCTTCTGATAGACCCAGGTGTCCATGATCTCGCCCACCTGCCAATCCGAGGCACCATCGAGGCCCTCCCAGAGATCGGAAGTGTCGGTGTTTGAGAACGAGTGTTTCCGCAGGTAGTTACCTACACCCTTTCGGAAGGCCTCGACACCAATGAACTGTTCGATCATGCGGAGCACAGCCGAGCCCTTGCCGTATGTGATCGAGTCGAACATCTCGTGGACCTCGGTCGGCGATTCAACTTCGAGCTCGATTGGGCGGGTCGAGGCAAGATGATCTGTTCCGTGGGCCCATGCCTTATTGCCGATCTGGAAGCTGAGATAGCGGTTCCAATCTGGACGCCGGGCGTCTACGGCCTTGGACTCCATAAAAGCGGCGAAGGCTTCGTTGAGCCATGCACCCTCCCACCAACGCAGAGTCACCAGGTTGCCGAACCATTGATGGGCGACTTCATGAGCAATCACCTCCAAACTCCGCTCCAGCTCTGCCTGTGTCGCTTGGCTCTCATCGACGATCAGGTAGGCGTCCCGATAGGTGACGAGCCCGACGTTCTCCATCGCTCCCGCCGAGAAGTCGGGAATCGCGATGTGGTCGAGCTTGTCACCGGGGTAGGGGATGTCGTAGTAATCGGACAGGTACTCGAGAGTCCAGACTGCCGCGTCCAGGGCGTAGCCGGTGAGGTGAAGGTTCCCCTTCGGAGCGATGATTCGGGTGGGAATGCCGCGAGCGTCGACGGGTTCGGTCGCTTCGAAAGGGCCGACGATGAACGCGAGCAGATAAGTCGACATCTTCATCGTCTTGGCAAACTCGAATTCGACCCTGCCGTCATTCAGGGAAGTCCGGCTCAACTCTCTTGCATTGGAGTACGCCTCGAGGCCGCCGGCAGCGACGATCGAGGTCTTGAAGGTGGCCTTGAAGTCGGGCTCGTCCCAGCATGGAAACACCCGTCGGGCGTCGGTTGCCTGACACTGTGAGGCGGCCATGACATGCTCATTGCCGTCGGCATCTTTGAAGATGGATCGATACAGGCCGCGGAGCTGGTCATTGATCGTCCCGGTGTAGCCGAAAGTGATGGTGTAGTCGCCCGGCTCGACGGTCTGATCGAAGGAGAGCGTGGCCCGCTCGAATTCCTCGTCGTAGGAGATCTCCGACACGGGGATCTCGCCATTGTTCCCTGAGAGCAACACAGTCTGCAGATCGAGTTCGGCTGAGTTGAGCACTATCGATTCGGTAGGTTCGATGACGTTCACCGAGATTGCGACGTCACCCTCGAAGGTGAAGGTATCCAGGTCAGGCTGGAGTCTCAGGTCGTAGTGGGTCGGAATGACCTGCCGCGGCAGGCGATATGGGTTGTCAGGCAAGGAATCCTCGGCAAATGTGGGGCGGCAGGATGGTACCGGTGTCTCAGGATTGCCTGAAGCCGGTTGCTTTCGCGGCGGGTCTACTGGCGGCTTACCCTTGCGACGATGAGCGAGCGGTCAACGATTCTCGTATCGGTGCATTGTCCCGACCGGCCCGGGATCACCGCCGGCCTAATGGAGATCCTGACCGATTCCGGCGCCGACATATACGACGTGGAACAGATCGTCGTTCGGGGCAGGCTCACCCTCAATCTTCTGATCGGAGTCACCGGGGAGAAGGGAACCATCCGTGACCTGCTTTTCCATGGATGGGAGAACGACATCCATATGGAATTCGAGGTGGTTGAGGAGACGCCGACGCCTCAAAAGGCGACCTCGATCGTCACTCTGATCGGAGTGACGGTATCGCCAGAGGACTTCGGCGCGGTCGCGAGCGCGATCGCCGGCGGTGGAGGCAACATCGAGAGAATCTCCCGGCTCTCGCGGTACCCGGTTGTGAGCTACGAGTTGACCGTGTCCGGCGGCGACATCAACGATATCCGTGCGAGCCTGGTTACGGCTGCTGCCGACCGGTCCATTGATGTGGCGATCCAGAGGGACGGTCTGGAGCGCCGCGCCAAGCGTCTCGTCGTGATGGATGTCGATTCGACCCTCATCGAAGACGAGGTCATCAACCTCCTCGCTCGCGAGGCCGGAGTCGAAGAGCGGGTAAGTGCGCTGACCTACCGCGCCCTGGCAGGAGAGATGGATTTCTCGAAGTCGCTCGAGGAGCGGGTCAGCCTGCTCAAGGGGCTCGATGAGGGGGCCATGGAGCGGGTCGCCGCCAGCATCACTCCCACCAAGGGGGCCAGAACCTTCATCCGAACCTTGAAGAGGATGGGGTTGGTGACCGCGATCGTTTCGGCCGGGTTCACCCGGTTCGCCGATGCCCTGGCGGCCGACCTGGGGATCGACTACTCGTTGTCCAACACTCTGGAGGTGGAAGACGGTTTTCTCACAGGCCGCCTCACTGGAGAGCTGGTGGATTCCAACCGAAAGGCCGTCTTTCTGCAAGCAGTGGCTGAGGCCGAGGAGATCCCGCTCGGCCAGGTAGTGGCGATCGGCGACGGCCCCAACGATCTCGAGATGTTGGCAGCGGCCGGCCTGGGCATCGCCTTCAACGCCAAGCCGGTGGTTCGCGATGCGGTTGACACCGTGGTTTCGGTTCCGTTCCTCGACGCCATCCTCTTCATCATGGGAATCCGGCGCGATCACATCGAGGACGCCGACGCGGCCGATCCGGACTTCGAACCTCCCGAGCGAATCGAAGTACCCGGCACCCCACCGCTGTAGTCGTTTTGGCGCTAGGGCGTCAGGCGGTCGAGTACGTCCTCCGCCCGAGCCTGGTAGGTGTTGACCGTGTAGTCGTGCTGGAAGCCCATCTCGTGATTGATCCCGAGCATTGCGTCGTTGGTGAAGGCGTTCATCGTCTCGATCTCCGAGGCGTCGGGCCAACGGTCAAGCCCGCGGAGGATCACCGCGGCCTTGAGCCACTTCCCTAGCGCGTAGCCACGGTGGTCGGGGTCTACAACGGTGAACGTGGTGATGATCGTCTTAGGTGCTTCTCTGGGTCTGATGAGCTGGCTCATCCCGGCCATGTGTCCGGTCTCTCGGTGGATCGCAGTAGCGGTCACGACCGCAACTCCTTGCAACATGTGGTCGTAGAACTCTCTGATCGAGGCAGCGTCCCACTGCCTCGCCTCACGTTGCTCGGGCATGGGGGCGTCTTGCTCGATGATTGTCATGAGGTTTGCGAAACCGTCGAAGTATTCGTCTGGAAAGACTTCCTCGACAACGACCACTTCATACTCAGGGGCCCGGCCCGGTCCATCGTCGATCCAATGCAGCATCAACTCGTGGTCGACGGCTGGGACTTCGATCCAGTTCATGTGGTTCTGGATCTCGAGAGAGGCTCCCAGGCTCTCGGCGAAGGCAATCCCCGCCTCAACCGTGTCCCAAGCCTCACCCTGGAGGTAGACCCTTCCCATGTCGACCGCAATCCCGGCTACATGACGAACCAGGTGAGTCCCCATTCCCTGTCGCCGGTATGGGGGAGCTACCGACGTAACTGCCCTCAGGATGTGCACGTTGGTCTCGCCCGCGTCACGACTGGTTGTCGAATAGCCCAATATGTCGCCCTTTGGGCCGCGAATCAGGTGAACCCGACGAATTGTGTCTGGAGAGCCGAGATAGATTCGCAATAGCTTCGGAGTAAAGGGAGTAGCCCGAGGCATCACCTCCTCAGAGAATCGGTTGGCGCTCTCGGTGAAACCTGCGAAATCGTCCTCCGTCAGGTCATCGAGGGCAAAGTCCTCGATCTCCCATGCGTCCGAGTCCGTCACGAACCCTCTCGATCGACTTTCTAGCTCTTGTCCCACTCATGGTGGAAGAACTCGCCCCGGGGGCGATCGACCCTCTCGAATGTGTGGGCCCCAAAAAGGTCCCGCTGCGCCTGGATCAGATTGGCCGGGAGGCGCTCCGAACGCACAGAGTCGAAGTAGGCGAGGGCCGAAGAATACGCAGGGACCGGCACCCCTACCTCCACCGCTGAGGCCACCACCCTTCGCCAGGCAATTTCTGCATCGTTCAACGCCGAGGCGAAGAAATCGTTCTCGAACATCTCAGGAAGCTCGGCGTTGGCTCGATAGGCGGCGGTGATGTCCTCGAGAAAGTCTGCCCTGATGATGCAACCTGCTCGCCAGATCGAGGCGATGGTCCCCAGGTCGAGATCCCACCCGAATTCGTCAGACGCCGCCCGCATCAGACCGAAGCCCTGTGCATAGGAGATGATCTTGGATGCATATAGAGCTTGCTCGATCGCCTCGGTTGCAACATCGAGGCTTCCGATCGGCCTATCGAAGATTCGGGCTGCTCGTGCTCGCCGTTCCGGAACGGAGCTGACAATTCGGGCATAGACCGCCTCCCCGACCAGCGTGGTCGGCTGGGCAAGATCCATGGATGACATCACCGTCCACTTGCCGGTGCCCTTCTGGCCCGCGGCATCGAGGATGAGGTCGACCAAAGGGGTGCCGTCGTCTGTCTCAGACAGGATCGACGCCGTGATCTCAATCAAATACGAGCGAAGCCGGCCCTCGTTCCATCCGGAAAAGGCCTCACCGATCTCGGCGGCGCCCATTCCCAAGCCGCGACGCATCAGGTCGTAGGCCTCGGCGATGACCTGCATGTCGCCGTACTCGATGCCGTTGTGCACCATCTTCACGAAATGACCTGCGCCGCCTTCGCCAATCCACGCAACACACGGAGAGCCGTCGGGAGCTCTGGCCGCGATCCCCTTGAGCATCACCTCGACTCTTTCCCACGCAGCAGGACTGCCGCCCGGCATGAGGGAAGGGCCGTGTCTGGCGCCCTCTTCGCCCCCGGAGATGCCCATCCCGAGGTAGAGCAGACCTCGATCCTCGACAATTCGACGCCTTCGCTCCGTGTCCTGGTAGAGGGAGTTGCCCCCGTCGATGATCACATCCCCGTCTTCGAGGAAGTCGGAAAGTTGGGAGATGAGGAAATCAACCGGCTTTCCCGCCTTCACCATTAGGAGAACTACCCGGGGAGCCTCGAGAAGGCCAACCAACTCTTCGATGGAGTAGGCCGCAGTCACCCCCTTCTCGCCTGCTTCTCCGGCCAGGAATTCCTCGGTTACCGAATCGGTCCGGTTGTACACCGCCACCCGGTTTCCCATGTCGGCCAGGTTGAGGGCGAGGTTTGCGCCCATCACGGCGAGACCCACCACGCCAATGTCTGCCTTTTGCGTCATGGCGGCGAGGCTAACCGGCTCAGGTTGTCGCCAACCGTCACGAGTGGTCTGGAGAAACCGATGAGGCGGGCCACTACGCTCGCCCGCCGTGGCGACAACTCGGATCGGAATTGATGTCGGCGGTTCTGGGATCAAAGCCGGACTTGTGGACGTCGACGAGGGTCGACTGCTGGCCGAGCGGATTCGGGTCGAGACGCCAGACCCGGCGACACCGGCGAATGTCGCGAGGACGGTTGCCGATCTGGTCGGTCAGATCGGAGCCGACGGCGCCGTCGGAGTCGGTTTTCCCGCCGTCGTGAGGGGCGGCGTGGTGTCAACGGCGATCAACATCGCCCCCTCCTGGATCGGCGTCAATGCGATCGATCTGTTTGAAGAGGCGCTGGACCGGCGGGTGGTCGTCGTTAACGACGCCGACGCCGCCGGCCTCGCCGAAGCGGCCTTCGGGGCGGCGCGGGGAGTGGCGGGCACGGTTCTCATCCTGACATTCGGAACCGGAGTCGGAAGTGCGCTCATCGCCGATGGAAAGCTGATGCCAAACCTCGAACTCGGACAGATCGAGCTTTTCGGGGTACGCCCCGCCGAACTCAGGTACTCGGCCAAGGCGAGACGTCGTGAGGATCTCGACTGGGAGACCTGGGGAGACCGTGCCAACGAGTACCTGACTCATGTGAACGACCTGTTCAACCCGAGTCTGATGGTGGTCGGGGGTGGCATCGCCCGAAAGTGGGAGATGTTTTCTTCGAGGATCGACCCTGGTCTGCCTGTCGTCCCTGCCGAGCTGGGCAACAATGCGGGCCTGGTGGGTGCCGCTGTTCTCGCCGCTACCGAGTGAATTCTAGGAATGGGGTCGCGACGGCCTGCGGAACCCGAACTTCGATGATCGTTCCCTGGTCGTCGTGCTTTTCCATGAGGACTTCTCCCACTCGGTGCGCGGCAGCGATGATATCGCCCCGGGCGTAGGGCACCTCCAGCACCAGGGCGACCATCTGGCGTTTCAACGTGTCGGATATTCGCTCGGCAAGGTGCGGCAGGCCCGCACCGTTGCGCGCCGATATCAACACGCCGTCGGGATAGAGATTCTCCAGCCGATGACGAGCGATATCGGACATGAGGTCGGACTTATTGAAGGCGAGGATCTCGGGAATCGTGGAGGCGTCGATCTCGTGTAGCACTTCCCGCACTGCTGCGATCTGACCAGCGGGGTCGCTATCGGTGCCGTCGACGACATGAACGAGAAGGTCAGCCTGCGTCACCTCGGACAGAGTCGACCGGAATGATTCGATCAAATGGTGGGGAAGGCGTCGCACAAACCCCACAGTGTCGGCGAGGAGCACCGACCTGTTGTCAGGCAACTCGAGGCGTCGAACGGTGGAGTCGAGCGTGGCGAACAGTTGGTCCTGGACCAGGACGTCGGCATCGGTCAGCGCGTTGAGCAACGTTGACTTGCCGGCATTCGTGTAGCCCACGATGGCCGCCTGGGGGATGGAGGAGCGTTTTCTCGACTTGCGCTGTGTCTCACGATGCCGGGCCGCCTTCTTGAGATCACGCTCTATCTTCGAGACCCTCTCCAAGATGCGGCGGCGGTCGGTCTCCAGCTTGGTTTCTCCGGGACCCCTGGCCAGCACCCCGAAGCCCTGCTGCGAAAGCGCCTTTCCCTTGCCGCGCAGCCGGGGCAGGTTGTAGCGATGCATTGCCAGCTCAACCTGGAGTGACCCCACTTTGGACCTGGCGTGCTGGGCGAAGATGTCGAGAATCACTGCTTCCCGGTCGACCACGTCGCACTGGAAGACCTTCTGGAGGTTCCTTTGCTGGGCCGGAGCCAGCGGGTTGTCGAAGACGACCACATCGATATCGAGGGCAGTGGTGAGAGAGGCGAGTTCCTTGGTCTTACCCGAACCGATGTATGTGGCCGGGTCGATGCTCTGGCGCCTCACGATCTCCTGGTCAACCGGCTCGGAACCTGACGTTTCTGTCAGGAGAGTCAACTCTTCGAGGCTGCGCTCAACTTCGACTGTGGTGGTCCCGGGAAGCTCGACGCTTATCAAAAAGGCGCGCTGAACCCTGACTTCGAGGTCGGTGACGGTGGCGGTCAGACGCCGGCGACTGCGGGAAGTGTGTTCTTCGGTCATGTGAGGATGGGTCGTCCCAGCGGGGGATGATGACTGCCCGACCGACCCGCTGCGTCAGAATTAGACAAGCTCAGAGGTACTGACCCTCGTCCCCCACATGTTCCTTCTCTTCCTCGGCGATGATTTGAGACTCCCGAACCGCGATCACCGGCTTACCGGTGGGAGGCCAGATGAAGCGCCACGCACCGGTCGGTACGGCCCAGAAGCGCTGCCCCGTGTCGACGTCGACCAAGGCGAGCGCGTCGTTTCCATCCTTGGTTCCGACGGGAACGAGGAGTCCGGAGCGAGTTGTCGACTCTTCGGGCGGTTGCCCGACACGCCAGCCGACCATCACCTTGTATCCGTTGTCGTGGAAGATCGGCAGATCATTAGTCATCATGGCTCAACTTAATTCTCGCAGGCTTGCGGTCCAACGGCGAAAGAACTTTCTTATCTGTGGCCGCTCCCAACCCGTCTTGTGTTTCTCCTGATAGCCGTTTTCTGACCACCAGTGGACCGTCGCATGATTGGCTCTGGTGGCAACGAAGCATTTGTGCGACAGACCACAGGTAGGGTCTTCGACCATGGCTGATCGACCCAAATTCTCCGAGGCTCTCGACTATCACGAGAATCCCATTCCGGGCAAGGTCGCCATTCGCTCGACCAAGCCCACTGCAACGCAGGCCGACCTCAGCCTCGCCTACACGCCGGGAGTAGCGGAGCCATGTCTGGTCATCGCCGACGACCCCGAAGCCGCGTTCCGATATACCAATCGGGGCAACCTGGTCGCAGTCGTGTCCAACGGGACTGCCGTCCTCGGTCTGGGCAATATCGGAGCTCTCGCAAGCAAGCCGGTGATGGAAGGCAAAGCGGTCCTCTTCAAGCGCTTCGCGGACATCGATGTCTTTGACCTCGAAATCGATGCCAGCGACCCTGAAGATGTCATCCGTTTCTGTGAACTGCTCAGCCCGACAGTTGGCGGGATCAACCTCGAGGACATCAAGGCGCCTGAGTGCTTCTACATAGAGGAGACCTTGCGCGAGCGTCTTGATATCCCCGTCTTTCACGACGACCAACACGGCACGGCCATCATCGGTGGGGCTGCCTTTCTCAACGCCATTGAACTGACCGGCCGCGACATGTCCGAGACCAGAGTCGTCTTCGCCGGCGCCGGCGCCGCCGGTATCGCCTCGGCGAGGTTTTTCATCGAACTGGGAGTTAGCCCAGAGAACATTCTGATGAGCGACTCGCGCGGTGTGATTCACTCCGAGCGCGACGACATCAACGAGATCAAGCGTGAGTTTGCCGTCGAAACCGACGCCCGAACGCTTGCCGATGCCCTCAAAGGCGCTGACGTCTTCGTCGGCGTCTCAGTTGCGGGCACCGTCACCAAGGAGATGGTGCAGTCGATGGCCGACTCGCCCATCGTCTTCGCACTGGCCAATCCTGATCCGGAGATCTCCTACCCCGATGCCAAGGCGGCCAGGGACGACGTGATCATGGCCACCGGGCGAAGCGACTATCCCAATCAGGTCAACAATGTTCTCGGGTTTCCCTTTATCTTCCGTGGCGCTCTTGATGTAAGGGCTCGTGGTGTTTCCGAGGGGATGAAGGTGGCAGCGGCTCGAGCCCTCGCCGAACTGGCCCGCCAGCCCGTGCCCGACGCGGTTCTGCGCGCGTACGGCCTCGACCGGCTCCAGTTCGGTCCCGATTACCTGATTCCCAAGCCGTTCGACTCGCGGGTCCTTTGGACGGTGGCTCCGGCCGTCGCCGTCAAGGCCATCGAGGAAGGTCTTGCCCGCAAGCCTTTCGAGGACCTCGACCTCTACCGGACCGAACTTCAGACCCGGTTCAGGGCGTCGCATGCGCTGATCAATGCCATCACCATAAAGGCCATGGCTCATCCCAAGATCGTGGCCTTTCCCCACGCCGATGATCTGAGAATCATCAGAGCTGCCCGCAGAGTGACCAGCGACGGAATCGCCAGCCCGGTCTTGCTTGGTGATGCCGCCAAGATTGAGCACCTCGCCACCGAAGCCGGAATCTCATTGGATGGCATGTCGGTGGTTGATCCGGCACGTGAGGACGTCGAACGGCGGCGGTACGCAGCTGTGTTGGAGAAGCTGCGGCGTCATAAAGGGCTTTCGCTCAGGGAGGCGTTGCGCCATACAGAGGATTCCAACATGTATGCCTGTTTGATGGTCCGGGAGGGTGCCGCCGACGCGGTGCTTGGTGGCCTGACAACGTTCTATCCAGAGACGATTCGGCCCGCGCTTCAGGTCCTCAACGTCGAGGAAGGCCGTTCGATCGTCAGCTCCGTCTACCTCGTTGTGGTCCAGGGAGCCCCCTTCTTCTTCACGGATTGCGCGGTGAACATCGAACCCAGCGCAGAGCAGTTGGCTGAGATCGCTCTTGCCGCCACGAGCGCCGCGGAAGAGGACTTCGACCGGGATCCGAGGGTGGCCTTCATCAGCTATTCGGACTTCGGGTCGGCAGGTGGGAGTGAACCGGCTCGTGTGCGCAGGGCTGTCGAGTTGTTCCGGACAGCACGTCCCGACATTCCCGTCGATGGTGAGATGCAGGCCGACACGGCGGTGGTTTCTGATCTCCTGAGCCGTCGGCGACCTGATGGCCCGCTGACCCGGGCTGCCAACGTCTTGGTGTTCCCCAACCTCACGGCCGCCAATGCCTCCTACAAACTGCTCAACCGTCTCAGCGATGCGGAGGTCATCGGCCCGATTCTCAGTGGGCTCTCCAAGACCGTCCACGTTCTCCAGCGTGATGCGTCGGTGAACGACGTGGTCAACATGACTGCTATCGCGGTGGCCGAGGCCCAACGTCGGGAACGCGCCTCGACCTAACCCTTCTGTGAGCCCTTTTTCGCGGCTCACGGAAAGCAGACTCTTACCTTTCCTTCCAGTATTCCTCGTAGTGGACGTTGCCCCGCTCCCGACGGTGGTCGATGGTGAATCCCCGCTCATGGAGCATCTGGCAGACTCCGAGCACCTCGGGAAACTCCATTTCGCCGTCTTCGTCCCATTTGGGCAGTCCGATCATTGCCGGATTGCCGCACAAGAAAACGTGCGTGTTGGTCGGGTCCAACGGGGCGCCCATCTCCTCCTCGAGTCGGCCTGACGCGATCACATCCTGGATGTAGACCTTGTTCTCGAGGTCCCCCGGCTCCCGCGTGGTGATCGTCATGTACCGGTAGTCGGGGTAGCGCTCGAGCAGAACATCGTGCTGTTCGGTATACGCCAGGTCCTCGGAGTAGCGAACGGTGACCAACGAGATGATGTGTCCCTCGTGCTCCCGGCGAAACAGCTCGGCCGTCATGGTGTTCTGGGGCGCCTCGCCGGTGCCGGTGCTGAGGAAGACAACGTTGTCACTTGGATTCACTCCGTCGAGCGTGTAGTGGCCGGTGAACTTGCGGCCCATGTAGATACGGTCGCCAACCCCCTTGGTGAAGATCCGGGGGGTAAGTGCCGGGATCTCCTCCTCCCCTGGCCTCACCTGGACGATGTAGAACTCAACCTCATCGGGGTGGGACTCAACAAGCTCGCCGGACTCATCGATGATCGAACTCGACACCGAATACGACCTGCGGGCCATTTTCTCCCGTTGCGGGGTGTCGAACTCCTCCGCAGCCAGGTCGGCTCTGGGCTCCCAGTACCCGAGGGCCAGCGTTGTGTATTTACCTGCATCGAAGGGGTCGATTGGCTCGTCTGGCGTGACCCGCATCACCCAGAGATCGCTGTTGTGGGCGCGGATATCGGTGATTGTCGCGTTGTAATTCTCGTCCCGAAGCTGCTGATCATGCTCTTCCGGGGTCTGCTCCACAATCGGTGGATAGAAAACAAAGAGGCTCTCAACCACTCCCGTCGCCTCAGCCAGCGTCTCGTCATCCCAGTCTTCGGTGCGACGAGCCGCGACCATGTTCGACATCACGTGAACGTGGTTCACGCCTCCGATCTCATTGAAGAGCCGGGACGCCAACTCGGCGGGAGGATCTCTTGGATCGGCCGGTGGGCCGGAATAGGTATGACCGTCCTGGCCTGTAATCGACCTGTCGGTGCTGAACAGTGCCACCCGACCGACGGTGGTGGCAGTGACCTCGATCGTCTGACCCATGGCTGAAACCTACCGCCGTGGAACATCTTCATGCATCTCTTTGTTGGCGATTCCATGGACACAGCGGTCAGAGAGGCGATGAATCTGGGCGGCATTGCTGATATCACGACAATCGGGCGAAAGAGCGGGTTGCCCCGTCGAATCGAGATCTACTTCCACCAGTTCGATGGGGTCTACTACTTAACCGGTCAACCGGGAAGAAGGCGCGATTGGGAGGCCAACATCAAGGCCAACCCCGAGTTCACCATTCATCTGAAGCGCGGCATACAAGCCGACGTCCCGGTGACGGGTGAGCACGAGCCGGACCCCGATAAGCGAGGAAGAATCCTTCTCCGCGCCTTGGTCGAGAACTGGGATTCAGATCCGGAGAGGGCCAAAGCCAGCCTCCACAAATGGGTGGATGGCGCGCCTTTCATCAAGTTCCAACCAGTCGACTAATTGTTGTCAGTGAAGTCGAGCTCTCGGAGGCCTAGCCCGGTCCGTCAAACCATGTCAGGGTCGCTCACGGCGGTGATGTCGCGGCCGTGGGCGGTGAGTGCCCAGGCCGTAAACACCGAGAGAGTGACGAAGAGGATTGCCCAGACCGGGTAGTAGGGCAGCCATGCGAAAGCAACCAGCCCCGATATCCCAGCAAGGATCACACCCACAGTGCGGGCCCACACGGCTCCGCTGAAAAGCCCGATACCGGCGAACAGCACCACAAAGCCGAGGATCAGGTGAGTCCAACCCCAGGTCGTCGCGTCGAACTTGAAGATATATTCCTGGGTGATGACAAAGAAATCGCTGTTAACGATTGCCACGAGCCCGGCCATGATCCACCAGCCACCCAGCAGGAACATCATGAGCGCGGCAAACGCCGTCAACCCCACCGCTCCAGTACTTAGCTCATCACTCATTTTTTTCTCCTCTGCATGCTGTTCCGCTTTCCCCATGAATGGTAGATGCAACGAACCGACCTCCCTGGCTTTGGCTGCATCGAGTGTCCGCGGCACTGATGCAGGTCGAGGGGTCGGGTCAGAATTGTGTCGGGTTCAGCGCTTCTCCAGAAATCTGATTGGCGTCTATGGATGCCGCGCTAGTTGCCCGGCGAGGCTGCCACCTCGGGTTGCCAGGGCCAGCGTCCCTCCGTCTCGACTACGAGACTCCAGCTGAGGAAAGTTCTGACTATTACCAGTATGGCCAGAACCAGAACGTTCTCCAGTGTCGGATCGAGGGTGACCGTTTTGATGATGTCGGCCGCTATGAGAAGGTCAAGTCCCATCATGAGCCCTCTGGCCATGTACATTTTGAAGGTCCGGAACGAGGTTTGCCAATCGGTTCGCGTTCTCTCCAATACAGCGCCGATGCCGGCCGCCACAACGGCTGCGGCGATGATGATTATCGCCAGGAGTTCGATCCCTTCAGCAACCGACGCTGCGACGTTGAAATCGCCGAACTGGACACCATCTTCCTGCGCGGTGATCACGACGCTAAGCATCCAGTCTCCACCGTGACGCTCCAGCGAAAGCAACGTTGCCAGACATGAAGAGGATGTTGGCAGATTGGGCGTGAGATCACGCCATTGCCCGAAGGGCTAGGTCGAAAACCGACTGCACCGGCTCGAGCGTCAGATGCCAGCGGGTCATGCGGGCAAACCCCGGTTAGAGCAGCAGTAGCGTCCCGGCGAAACCAACCACTGTCCACAGACCGGCCAGCCGACCTCCCTTGTTGAAAGCAAACGGCATCAACGAATCTGTCAGCATCGCCAAAACTCCTCCTGCGGCTACCGCGGCAGCACCGGCGCCGGTCGCGGCGCTGAAATTCTCACCGATCAAGAATCCGCCCAATGCGGTAATTGCACATACCGCGACCACGGCACCCCACATCGAAGCTGTTTTCCACATCGACCATCCACCCGCGGCGAGTGATGAGGACGGGGCGAGCGCCTGGGGAACGTTCGAGACCCACACGGCGGCGACAAAGGCGATGCTGATGGGGTCACCTGTAGTGACTGCGATGCCGAAAATGAGCGACTCAGGGACACCGTCGACAATGGCGCCCACCACGATTCCCAGAGGATTGTCCGGATCATCACCACCAAAGCGAGCCTCGACCGCGCGGTCCGCAAGAATGAAGATCCCGGCTCCGGCGACGATGAGCACCGCACTGCCTAGCGTGGCCAGATCGGCGGCTGCCGGGATCAGGTCGAACGCGACGGCGCTAATGAGCGCTCCGGCACCGAACCCAGCCAACCCACCGATAACCTTGGTGGAGAAACTGACGCGATAGACGACGAGACCAGCAATCAGTAGTGACGACTGGGCAAAAGCCGCGAGCAGAATGGCCTCTATGGCCACAGAAAACTCTCCTCCGTTCAGTCAGGTGAGCCTAATGTCCGACGACTGAATTTTGTCTGATGAAACAGTTGCTTTGACCCCTCTCAGACGTCGAGGGATACCCTGCCGGATGGGCGGGTCGTTATTTGAGCACCATCAATAGGACGTTTCGCGTCCCCATGGGCGTCAACCTCTATTCCCGCTCGCTGAGGAGGCGGCCGGTATCAGGAGAGCCGCTCCGATCAAGAACATGACGGCGCCGATAAAGGTGAATGAGTTGGCGACCGTTGCATTGTTGAGGTCCCCTGTCGGCAAGAGGACATGAGCACCGACGGCGGAGATGCCGAAGGCGATGGAGCCGGCCATGTTGATGCCGGCGATTCTCCATTCTCGGCTGTCGGGTTTCCAACACCACAGCTTGGCGCACACTTCAACGAGTGCCAGGCCGCTGGCTACCAGGAAGGCGATGGAGCCGAGGGCGTCCGGTGCCCAGACAAGAGCTTCTTCCTGTAACGCCGAGAGGTCACCCATTGCGGTGAAGGTGCTGAGGTTGAAAAAGAGAGTTCCGACCAACTGGACGACCGAGGCCCACCAACCGAGGGACTGAGGCCGGAGACCCAGCAGCCTGCTCGTGCGGTCATCGCCCGTGACGGAATCGCCTTCGTTGCTCGCTTCGTAGTACTGGAGATACGCCGCACTGGTGAAGAAGATCGAGCCCACGAAGAACACGGCACCGGCTGCCGACCCGAGAAGTGAGGCTGTCGGCGGGAAGGAGCCTATGGCAAAGAGACTGGAGCCGACTATGAAGAGGATGGCGATCCACCATCCCCGTCTACGGGGCGCCCACCAGGAGTTTGGTTCTGTGGAGATCGGCGCGGCCTGGTCGATCAGACCGTGGCCCTTGCGGTGGCTCCATGCCGACCACTCGACCATGGTTTCGTCAGGTCGTCGCAAGACCATTAACGTCGTGAAAGGACCGACTCTTCGGCGCTCAACCACGGTCCAATTCGGGGGAATATCCACTGGGGTAGGCTAGTTCTCGGCGGTTCAACATACCCGAGAGGTGCTTTTAATGGTGATCAAGAAGATGACTGCGAGCCAGCTCGCGGAAGAGGTATTGGCACCGGCTTACACCCACCGGCTGGACGTTGGTTCGATGCCGAAGTACCGCATCCCCGACCATGGTGCACTGCCCGATGTCGCCGAGCGTCTGATCCATGACGAGCTCATGCTCGACGGAAATGCCCGTCTCAATTTGGCCACCTTTGTCACCACATGGATGGAGCCCCAGGCCGAGAAACTGATGGCCGAAACATTTGACAAGAACATGATTGACAAGGACGAATACCCGGCGACGGCCGAGATCGAGACCCGCTGCACCAACATTGTCGCCGACCTGTTCAACGCCGCCGAAGACGGGGATGCCGTCGGCGCATCGACTACCGGCTCGTCGGAGGCAGTCATGCTTGGCGGTCTCGCCATGAAGTGGCGCTGGCGAAGTCGTCGCGAGGCCGCCGGTGGCGACGGCTCGAAGCCCAACCTCATTCTCGGGTCCAACGTCCAGGTCGTGTGGGAGAAGTTCTGCCGATACTGGGACGTTGAACCCCGATACGTCCCCGTGGAGCACGGGCGGTATGTGATCACCCCCGAGGAGGTCGTGGAGCGTATTGATGAGAACACGATCGGTGTGGTTGCCATCTTGGGGACGACGTACACCGGTGAGTTCGAGCCGATCAAGGAAATTCATGATGCTGTCGTTGCCAACAACGAAGCGACCGGGTACAGCGTGCCCGTCCACGTCGACGCTGCATCAGGAGGCTTCGTGGCGCCCTTCATCCACCCGGATTTGGAATGGGACTTCCGTCTGCCCAATGTACGGTCGATCAACGTTTCCGGGCACAAGTACGGCCTCGTGTATCCGGGGGTCGGGTTCGTGGTGTGGCAGAGCGAGGAGGACCTTCCCGAGGAGCTTATTTTTCACGTGAACTACCTCGGTGGTGATATGCCGACCTTCACCCTCAACTTCTCCCGCCCGGGCAACCAGATCGTCGGCCAGTACTACAACTTCGTCCGCCTCGGCAGATCCGGCTACACCAAGGTGATGAGGGCCCTCCAGCAGACTGCCACCACACTGTCGTCTCGCATCGCGGAGATCGGACCCTTCTCGATCATCAGCGACGGAACCGCGATCCCGGTCCTGTCATTCGATATCACCGAGGACGTGCCGTACACCGTTTACGACGTTTCCGATCGGCTGCGCTATCACGGATGGCAGGTTCCTGCATACACGATGCCGGAAAACGCGACCGATGTTGCCGTGTTGCGGATCGTGGTGCGGGAGGGGTTCACGTTGGACCTGGCCGACTCGCTGATCAACGATCTGCAGGATGCCTGTGACGATCTGCAGGCGAACCCACCTATGAAA
The DNA here is from genome assembly GCA_022573225.1 of Acidobacteriota bacterium. GTDB lineage: Bacteria > Actinomycetota > Acidimicrobiia > Spongiisociales > ZC4RG35 > JACZUI01. The sequence goes on along the minus strand of JACZUI010000034.1, from coordinate 3,475 downwards.
TCTGCCAGCAAGAAGGGCTTCGCTCACTAGCTCGAAACCGCTGCCTCCCTCCCTGGCTAGAGGGTGTTTCTCCGTCGACACCACCCTGGCGGTGCATCTACGCTGGCCAAATCGACCTAGCCGGACCAGCGCAGGCCACTCATGGAAAATCTCACTGAAGTATTCGACCCGGCGTCCAACTCCTTCTGGAACCTCCTGCTTGCCGTCGGGGTCGTCATCGTCAGCATCGTCGTGGCGCGATACGTTCGAAGGGCCACCCGTCGCCACCTGGGGAGATACGAAGGCCTCGATGATTATGCCGGTGCCGTACTCGGCCGCCTCGTCGGCCCCCCTATCGGCCCGGTGACCGGATCGAGAGCCTGGGTTACGTGGGCGAGGTGGAGACGACCAATGTGCGGTCAGTTGTCCTTCGGACGGGTGATGGCCAGATCGTCCATATTCCCAACGCCGACGTACTGAAGAACCCGCTGGTGAACCGGACCGGGCACGATGGTCGTCGCCGGTCGTCGCTCAACTTCGGCGTTGCCTATGGCACCGACCTCGATGTTGCGGAACGGCTCCTCGTCGATGCCGCCGCCTCGGTGGAGGATGTCCACTCCGAGCCGGCTCCCTCGGCGTGGGTAGCGTCGCTGGGCGAATCCACCGTGGTTTTGGAGCTTCGCTTCTGGCACGATCACCCGATTCGGCATCAGGTGCGGTCAGATGTCGCCCACGAGGCCCTGGCGCGCCTGGACGCCGCGGAGGTCAGCATGCCGTTCCCGACGCAGGAACTGATGGTCACTGGCAATCTCGGCAGTTCGTGGGGTGCCCATCCGATTGAAGAACGGACCGATTCCTGAGCGGGCCAGCGAGACTGGACACAAACAGGTAGCTGAGGGGACGCTCACTAGTCGGATCACGGACGCTATGTTGACCGAAGCCCGCGGTGGAGGAGTTAATAGTGGAAGGTGATGCACTCAACGCGATCCTGCAGATCTCGCTGCTCGTCTTCGTGGTCTCGAGCATGCTGGCCATGGGACTCAGCCTCACCGTTTCACAGATCGTCGCACCCCTCCGCAACGCCCGGCTGATCGTTCTTGCCCTAGTCATCAACTTCATCGCCGTCCCGATTCTCGCGGTCGGTATCGGCGCCCTTCTCTCTCTCGACGACGGTCTCTACATCGGCCTCATCCTCATGGCAACTGCCGCCGGCGCCCCCTTCTTGCCGAAACTTGGGGAGGCAGCCAAGGGAAACATCGCCTTCTCGGTGGGTCTGATGGTCCTGCTCATGGTGGTGACCGTGGTGTACATGCCGATCGTGGTTCCGTTGCTGATCAGCGGGGTCGAGATCAACCCGTGGGACATCGCATCCTCGCTGATCTTCCTCATGCTGCTCCCACTCGGGATCGGGCTCGTCATGAAGTGGCGCTACAACAAGGCTGCGGAAGGGCTCCAGCCCGCAATGGCGCAGACCTCAACGGTGGCGATCGCCCTCTTGCTTGTCTCCGGCGTCGTTGTGAACTTCACGGCGATCCTCGACATCATCGGCACCGGTGGCTTCATCGCCATTCTTCTGTTCCTGGTAGGCGCCTTCATCTTCGGCTACTTCGGCGCCGGAAGGGACGGTGGGGTGCGTTCCGTGCTCGGACTTGGAACCGCTCAGCGAAATCTGTCAGCTGCCATGGTCGTGGCCGGTCAAAACTTTGCTTCGGACCCTGACGTACTGACCTTCATCATCGTGGCGGGCATCGTTGGTCTCCTGGTGCTGATGCCTTTGGCAGGCGAGCTAGGCCGAAGATCGGATACCAACTTGATAGTCGATTGAGCGCCTGACTGGCAGTCAAGGGGTCAGGGGTTCGAATCCCCTCAGCTCCACTCATGAAGTTCCTGGTCAGGGCCACCGTTGCTTCGGAATATTTTCCCCTAGCGTTGGAATGTGCAGCCTCGGGTGCAGCCAAGAAGTCAGGAAACATAAGGTCATTCTAGGCTCTCAACAGCTACTGAGGGGATCGGCCCTAGGTCAGATCGACGCAGTATCAGCTTGTAGCCCATGCTCAATCGTTTCGGGAGGGCCACCATTGCGACCGTGTTACGCCTTGGACCTGCTCGCTGGACGAGGTACAGGATCAATCCCAGAATCACTAGAAACAGGAACAGCTCCTTCGGTCACTCCATAGGCTTGACCTTGGCCTCGATGAAGGCGATCTCCTCGGGGTCGAGGCCGTATTTGGCATAAAACTGCTGGTCGATCTCCGGGATCGACTTTGACCAGTCGATCTCTGACTCGTTTGTGAGATCTTGTTTCGGGACGTACTTCCACGTCCTCGCCGGGTTGTGCTGGGTGCTCTTCAGGACGCCGAGAAGCGCTCGAGCCAACTTCGACTTCACATACTTCAAGCACGATTCTGCGGTCGCTTCGTCATCGAAGGCACCGATGGTGATGAACGTCTGTGTGACCCCAATCTGTGGGCCAACGACTAGCGGGCTAGACAAAACCTCACCCAACGCCCCGGAGCCGTTGGCAGCAGGGACGACCACCTTGTACTTCCCGAAACTCGTCGGACCCGTCAGATACTCGCTGCGAATCCAACGATTCTCACGTTCACGACCGGCGAGGCCTAATACTCGCACGTAGGTTGAGTCATCCTCAGGGCGCTGAGCGTGATATAGAAAGGGCAGTCGGTCAAACGCGTTCGTACTAACTCGAAACTGTGCATCACCTGACATAAGTGCTGATGCCTCCGGGTGGGCCGCGTGCATTGCCTGCGTGTATGCGTAAGCACGGCCACTCGACACCTCTCCCTCAATGGAGGGCTCCTGGAAGTGCAGCACTTTGTGGAGGATCGAGTTGAGCTCCGGGTATTGCGTAAATATCCCGATCGGTTCCACCTCGCGGGAGTCATCCCGGTAAGTAACTGCGATGCCGCCTTTGATGTCGGTGCCGGGAAATAGCACGTCGCTGTTAGAAACGTAATGCGCGACTGTGAGGTGGGTGTCGGCGAGCATCTTCTCGTTCCATGCCTTGGGCGTGAAGCCCGCGTTGAAGAGGAAGCGTGCTGGAGTGACGAGAACCGCCTTCTCTGCGACCTCGTATGCAGCGTCCATGAATAGGTGGTAGATGGGAGTATCGCGGGTTCCCTCTCCCTGGGCTTCTTCCTGGTAGGGCGGGTTTCCGATGACGACGTCGAACTTCTTGCTCATCTCAGTTGCCTTCCGTCAGCATTTCGTCGACTATCAGCTGCCGTTCCGTTGCGCTCATCCGGGCGAGGTTCCCGATTCTGAAGTGGCCAGAGGCTTCGATCCATTTCTTGCGTTCGGGATCGCCGCCGGAGACTGCCTCGACGGTGATGCGGTGGAGGATCTCGTTGTGGCTCATCTCGAAGATCTGTGAGGTGAAGATGTGGCGGAGCCTCTCGCCCTGGTCCGGGATCGCCTCAGCAAGGCCAATGTCAAGGCGCCGCACGAGCTCCATGAGGAAGATCCCGGCAGTCGAGAA
>JACZUI010000033.1 GCA_022573225.1 Acidobacteriota bacterium | reverse complement strand
CCGATCAACCGGCTGACGCATCGCTGATGCTGTCCTGATAATGACCTGTCGGCCCCACCCACTCTTGGCGGACCGTGTGACCTAATAAGAGCTTGTCCACCAATCAGGTGTGACCCATCCCAGTCCTGTCCACAAACCGCCGGCACCTTGACATAAGAGATTCATTATGTGCGGCTTTGTCAGGAGTCAGGCGGTCCCTGACGGGTCGAGGCCGGGACGGAAGGTCCTTGTCAGGTAATCCTTGGCAGGCCAAAGGTCGGGAGCTGTGCCGGGGGGGTGTTGCATTAGCCTTCCCTTCTCTCTTATCCCCGGCCTGGTTTGACCTAATCAGCGATTGACGCGACCATTGAGGCTGTCTCCCCCTTTTGAGAGGTTTTTGCATGGGATCGCTGGTCAAGAAGCGTCGTAAGAAGATGTCGAAGCATAAATACCGCAAGCGTTTGAAGGCCAACCGCCACAAGCGCAAGTAAGAAGACCATCTTCGGAAAGGATCGGCGAAGGCCGGTCCCTTCCTTTGGTTCTATACGGCGGAAGGGTCACATATGCGCCCCTCTCAGAATCAGGAAGGCGATTTCGTCGCACTGGCGCAATGAAACCCTCAGGTTGGGGTTCCGTGACCGCGGAGGAACTTCTCTATCTCGTCGACCAGACGGTCGGAGTCGTCTGAATCGGCGTCCTCCTCCAGACGCGAGACGTATTGCTCGAGTTCGGTGTTGCCTTCGATCGCGGAGTCGACAGTGGATAGAAACTCGCGGCTCGCCGAGGTCAGATCACCGATATCGAGACTCACCCCGACCAGCTCTGAGGCCTTGATCGCCAGAGCCTCGGTGGCGGGTGGGTACTCCTGGTTGGAGAGATAGTGAGGAACCGCGGCCCAAACGGAGAGCACATCTATCCCAGCGTTCCCGAGAGCGTGGTTGAGCACCCCCACGATTCCGGTGGGTCCTTCGTACCCCGAGGGCAGTAAGCCATGGATGGCCAGTGAGTCGGGCTTCGTCGCCGAACCTATGAGAGGCACCGGAAGTGTATGGGCCACCTGGCCGATGAAGGCTCCAAGTGTCACCGCTCTGGTAACGCCCATCGACTTGAGGGCATCGACCAGGTCCCTGGTGAAGCCCTTCCACCTGTAGTGAGGCTCTTCGCCGATCACCAGCACGACGTCTTGATCGCCACCTTTGATCGCATACAGCTCGTTGCGTGGCCATGAGATCGCCCGGATACCGGTCGAGTCCAGCTCGATGATCGGCCGGCGAACCTGAAAATCGAAATGCTCGTCCGGGTCGATGACGGCGAACAGACTCGCATCGAGTTTGTCGAGAAACTCGGCGGCTGCCTGGCTCGCCGACTCGCCGGCGTCTCCCCAACCCTCGAAGGCGATCAGGGCTACCGGATCCGTGAGAATCGGCTTTTCGAGCCACTGAAGGGAAGGCATGTCTTCAACCTACACCCCTCGTGCAGGTACTGGTCAGAGCCAGAATGGCGTGAATCGGCGAAGCCGCAGGGCGTTGAGCACCACCGATACCGATGACAGCGCCATGGCGCCGGCGGCGATCATCGGGCTCAGAAATCCGAGCGCCGCAAGCGGGATTGCCGCGGTGTTGTACGCAAACGCCCAGAAGAGGTTCTGCCTGATGGTCCGGAAGGTGGATTCGGCGAGTTCGATCCCGGCCGGGACAAGTCGGGGGTCGCCGCTGAGAAGAACGACCTCGCCTGCTTCCAGCGCGACGTCAGTCCCGGTGCCGACTGCCATCCCCAAATCGGCATAGGTAAGGGCGGGCGCGTCATTGATGCCATCGCCGACGAATGCGATGGGCCCATGCTCTCTGGCCGCGATGACGATGTCTGCCTTTTCTCCTGGGAGGACCTCGGCGTGCACGCTGTCGATGCCGATCGTTGTTGCGATCTGGTCGGCCGTTCGTCTGTTGTCTCCGGTGACCATCGCCGTCCGCAGTCCGTGGCTCTTGAGCCGGGCGACGGCCTCGGCAGCCTCGGGTCTGACCTGATCGGACACAGCGATCACACCCTTGACCACTCCATCCCATCCGGCGAGGAACGCCGTCTTCCCTTCACCCTCGAGTCGGCCCATCTCGGCGATCAGCTCAGGGTCGGGGAGAAAGCCACGTGACTCGAGCAGCTGCCGAGTGCCGACTGCGACTGCGTGCTGGTCAACCAGACCGGTGACTCCCATTCCCGGGTGGGTCTCGAGGTTCTGCGGCCGGGAGTACTCGATGTTCCGTTCGTCGGCCCCAAGCGCAACCGCCTTGCCGAGCGGATGGCCAGAAGCCGCTTCGACGGAGGCGATCAGATGGAGAAACAGGTTTTCATCCTCCTCGGTGATGACATCGCTCAAGCTCATCTGCCCGGTCGTCAGGGTGCCCGTCTTGTCGAACAGGACCGTATCGATGTGTCGTGCCTGCTCGAAGACTTCGGCTCGTTTGAAAAGGATCCCGATCTCGGCACCACGACCGCTCCCCACCATGATGGCTGTAGGAGTGGCAAGACCGAGTGCGCAGGGGCAGGCGATGATCAGGACAGCAACCCCGGTCTGAAGCGCGATATCCAACTCGTTGCCCGTCGCCAGCCAGATAGCCGTTGTCGTGATCGCGATCAGGATCACCACCGGCACGAAGACTGCCGCGATTCTATCGGCAAGACGTTGAATCGGTGCCTTGGACGCCTGGGCCTCTTCGACCATTCGGACAATCTCCGCAAGCGCGGTATCCGAGCCCACTGCGTTGACACGCATCAACAGCTGACCGCTCTGATTCACGGTGGCGCCGAACAGGGGATCGCCCTCGGCCTTGTCGATCGGTACCGACTCTCCTGTGAGCATCGATTCATCGACGCTTGAGAACCCTTCAATCACCTCGCCGTCGGTGGGGACCTTCTCACCCGGAAGTACCAACAACAGGTCACCCTTGCCGATCTGGTCGATCGCCACCATCGATGTCTCACCGTCGACCAGAAGGCGGGCCTCCTTTGCGCCGAGAGCGACGAGCCGGTGGACCGCTTCCGAGGCGCGACCCTTGGCTCTCGCCTCGAAGGCTCTTCCAAGAGTGATCAGCGTGATGATCACACCGGCGGTCTCGAAGAAGATCGGCTCCCCGGCGAAAAGGGCCCAGATGGAGTAGATGTAGGCGGATAGGGAGCCCAGAGAGATCAGGGTGTCCATGTTGGCGGCACCGTTGCGCGCCTGCTTGAAGGCGACGCGATGGAATTGCCAACCAACCCAGATGACCACCGGCGTCACCAAAAGCCCTTGGAGCACGCGAACCGGCCCCACGTCGGTGGCGAACATCGCAAGCAGCATCGCCGGGAGCGTCAAGCCGGCCGCGATCCAGAACCGTCTCCATTGGGTCGCCTCGTCATCGTGATAGTGATCGACCATGTCCCTTGGCGGGTCCCCTACGTCGTGAGGGGTCAGCGAGTAACCGATGCGGGAAACAGCCTCGACCAGTGCTTCTGTCTCAACGGGCTGGGAGATGTGCACCATGGCCGAGCCCCCGGCCAGGTTGACTGCTGCCGAGTCAACCCCGTCTTGCCGTTCGAGAATGCGTTCGATCCTGACGGCGCATGTGGCGCAGGTCATGCCGTCGACCTCGAAGAGAAGGCTGTCGGCGCGGGGCGCCGTCGACAGCTCAGCCGAAGACTGCGTAGCCCTGCTCCTCGATGGCGTCTTTGATCCGCTGGATCTCGACCTGGCTGTCGTCGTAGTCGACGGTGATAGTCGCGTCGGCAATCGCCACCTCTACCGTCGCGACACCGCCCAATGAACCGACTGCCCCTTCCAGGCTCACCTTGCAGTGATCGCAGTGAACCTCGGGGACCTGGAGTGAGATTTGGGTCATGTCATTGATTCCTTCCGCTGGTTGATTCAGGATGTGATGGCGAGCGTCTGACACCGAATGGGATCGGTACACGAAGCCGGATCCATCTGGCGGGCCCGGGTGGAGATCTGGACTATCCGGGCCTTCATGTGACGCAACTCTCCAAGTTGACGATCGATGTCGGTCACATGAGAGTCGAGAAGTGAGAGGACGTGCCCGCAGGTTGACTCGCCCTGGTCCTTCAGACTCAGGATCTGCTCGATCTCGCCCAAGGAAAGTCCGGCGGCCTGGGCGTCCTTGACAAACTCGAGACGATCTACTGCTGATCCGTCGTAGTCGCGATAGCCGTTGGGCTCCCTCTCGGCGTTGGGGATGACTCCGATTCCCTCGTAATAGCGGATGGCCTTGGTGGTCAACCCGGTCTGATTTGCCAACTCTCCGATTCTCATGAGACTCAGTATAAACCTTCCAGCCAGGTGGAATGTCAAGAGCTATCTTTAATCCGCTGTCTTGCTCCCTCCGCCCCTCCGGGGCACCCCCCCCAAACTCACTCCGCTCGAGGGGGAGGAAGTGTCTCGCTGCGCTCGAGGGGAGGAAACATGTCATCGCGAGAGACGTGCTGCTCCGCAACGTGGAGAGCCCCGGCAATGCCGGGGCTCTCGGTTGTCTGGCAGATGGGACGGGGAGGGGGAGAGGACCTGTCCCGAGCCAGAAGGTTTAGGCGTCCTGCTTGTCCATTATCTTCCCACGTACCCGGGGAAACCGGACCGGGGCATGGGCGTGGCAGTATTCCGCCTTGTTGTACTGGGAGAGGTTGGTGGTGCAGCCTGGCTTGGCGCACACCCTTCCCGTCGTAAAGCGCTTCGAAGGGCGGTTGACACCCTTGATCGCTGCGCCTCTAACAATGTCAGTCATTTTTCTGGCCCTCCTGGTTTATGGGCCGCTTTCTAAAAACGTTTCGACGTCTCTTCTGATTCCTGAGACGTATTACTTGGCAATACGTACACACTAGATGATGCGGGTCGGCCCCTAAAGTGTCGTTAAAGCCGTGCTTCAACGATTCGTATGTCAGGGTTGAGACGACGCGAACCGGTCAATCGGTTCCCGTGATCCCTAGTTTAGACAAGAAAGCCGAGTTGTCAGGTTCACGGCCGAGGAAGTTGAACAGCAGCTCGTCGGCGTCGAGGGTCCCGCCTTTCTCCAGCACTTCCCTCCGATAGGACATGCCCACGTCGGGGCTGGTGACGCCCTCATCCTCGAATCGGCTGAACATGTCGTCGCCAAACACCTCGGACCACATGTACCCGTAGTAGGAAGCGTCGTACCCGCCCATCAGATGGCCGAATGAGGCCGGGAAAAAAGTCCCCTCGTGAAACGGCAACAGGGAGATCTCGCTGGCGTTCAGGACGATGGCGTCGAGATCCTTCACAGATCCCGGGCCATGTATCTCGGCATCGAAGACGCCGTACTGGATCTGCCGTAGTTGGGTCACTGCAGTGTTGAGACGCCGCGCAGCGACCAGTTGGTCGACCAATTCGTCCGGGATCGGCTCCCCGGTCTCATGATGTCGCGCAAACCGTTTCAGCACGTCTGACCGCCACACCCAGTGTTGCATGATCTGACTCGGCGCCTCGACGAAGTCGCGCTCTACGTTCGTCCCTGAGAACCGGGTGAGCTCGGTGCGACCCAGACTCTGGTGTAGAACGTGTCCGAACTCGTGAAAAAGGGTCTCGAGCTCGCTGTGCTGGAGCAGTGAGGGGGCATCCTTGGTGGGCTTGGTGAAGTTGGCGACCATGGCGCAAACGGGGTTCTGATACGAGCCATCCTCCAGGCGTCGGCTCGAGGTGATCGAAAACTCGGCGGCATGTCCGAAGGTTCCTTCTCGGGGGAAGAGGTCGAGATAGAAGTGCGAAAGCAGCTCCCCGGACTCTGCGTCGTGGATGGCGTAGAGGGTGACGTCGGCGTGCCACGCCTTCGCATCCGGAAGTTGGAAGAACGTGAGGCCAAAGGTCTCCTGGCACAGCTCAAACATCCCGTCTAGGACTTGGTCCAGTGGCAGATACTTGGCTACCTCGTACTGGTCGATCCCATACTCGGTCTTGCGTTGCACTGTGTCGTAGTAGCGCCAATCCCACGACCGGAGGCGGTAGTCCCCCGTATCCGTCTCGAGCCGGTCGGCCATGGCGGCGATGTCGCTCTTCCCCTGAGCTGTCAAAGAGGGGATGAGTTCCGCGTAGAAATCTGCAACTCGCTCAGGGGTCTTAGCCATTCGCTCTTCAAGGACATGATGTGCCCATGACGAAAGTCCAAAGATCTCGGCGCTCTCGTTTCTGAGCCTGATGGCCTCTTCGAGCAGCTCGCGGTTCTCTTTCAATGCCCGGGTATTGAACAGGAAACCAACCTTTTCCCGCAGGTCCCGACGTGTTGCGTTCTCCAAGAAAGGGACGACGTGGGGATAGGCCATCGTGACCCTGAGCTTGCCCGTTTCCTCATCGGGCTCCAACGAGTCGGCGTAGGCGTCGGGAAGCCCTTCTAGGTCCTCCCGATCAACTAGGAGAACAGCCTCTGCTGAATCGATGTTCTGTTGAAATTTGATGCCAAGCTCGACCAAGCGCTGAGTCTTCTCCTTGAGCGCTGACTGTGATTCGGCGTCCAACTCGTGACCTGCCCGGCGCAAGTCGCGCAGGGTGAATTCGAGGAACCGCGCTGCTTCACCCTCCAGGCCGATGGCTTCTTCCGTTTCCGCGTACCGAGTAACGGCCCGGTAGAGATCGCGGTTGAATGCCATCTCGACTCCGAGAGTCTGGAGCTTCTCCTGCGCCTCGGTGCCGGCGTTGCGCACTTCCTGATCCGAATGGACATACCCCATGAAAGCGAAATTGCCGTTGGCCTGGCCCAGGACGTCGCTGATCTCATCCAAAGGAAGCATGACGTTGGCGTAATTCGGTTCGGTTTCGATGTCCACGACGCGTTCGAGGATCTTCTCGGCCCGAGTGATCGCCTCATCGATGCCCGATTCGATGGTGTCTGTGTTTATCGACGTGTAATCAAACATGGCCGGGAGACGGTAGCCAGCATGCAACTCCTAGGGTCTCGGGGTGTGTGGGCACTAGACCAGAGTCGATCCCACCTCAACCACGGCTCGTTTGGCGCGGCGCCCGTGGAGGTGCTCGACCGACAAGCAAGCTGGATTCGCCTCCGTTAGTGGCCGTCCCGCCTTTTTCGCCGCGCTCCCTTGAACAGCCCCCTCTCCGGCTTCGCCGGGGGGAGAAATAGGGGGAAACGGTCCTAAAGAGGAGGAGCGAACATCGCCTCGGCCTGTGACCGGCTGAGGGCCTCCTCCGGGTTGATCCCGTGACGGTCGACTGCCGCCTTGATGCCAACCATTGGATCGGGCGTCTCCACCGGGCTATCGCTGCCACCGAGCAGGTTGACGCCCGCTTGGGCCAGCGACCGGAACGGATAGACCTGGCCCATCCGCCGCTCCCCCAGCCGCTTTACCAGCCAGTTCTCCTCGGACGCGAGGAAGGCCGGCTGCACCGATGCCGTGACTCCCAGCTTCGCCATCCTCTCGATGGCCTTTTCGCTGAGGATCGAGGCATGCTCAACCCTCAGCTTGGTCGGGTCGGCTCCCCCACCAATCAGCTCCTCATGGATGTCGAGCACGAGGTCGTTGGCACGGTCTCCGATGGCGTGGAGGGCGACGCCGCCGCCAAGGTCCAGCGAAGCAACCGCCATTTGGATGGCGTGGCCGTGCTCAAGGCGCACGATCCCCGACTCACCGGGCTTGTCTGTGTATGGCTCGTACATCGCGGCCGTGTGACCGCCGAAACTGCCGTCCGACCAATCCTTCCATCCGCCAAAGGTGATGCGGCCGCCGGCATTGCGTATCCGCTCGGCTGCCCTTGTCAGGTCCTCCGGGTTGTCGGTCGCGACATACACGAGAACGTCAATCGGCAGCTCCATGGCAAGCCGGCACAAGGTTTCCAGCTCGTCTCCGACGCCGCACCAGAGAGGATCGCTTGCGGCGACGATTCCGGTGATCGACCCGAGGCCCATGTCGATCAGGCCTGAAAGTGCGGCGAGAACCTCATCGTCGGTTGGCGGCTCGACAAGGGGACCCAGTGACTGACTGACGAGAGACACGGCCGTCTCCCGCAGGATCCCGTTGGGTCGACCCGACGCGTCCCTGTCCAGACTCCCTCCGGGAGGATCGGGTGTGTCGTGGTCCAGGCCGGCGAGATCCATTGCTGCGCTGTTGGCCACGGCGATGTGGCCGCAATACCGGTAAAGGAGGACGGGGCGATCGGATACGACGTCGTCTATGTCGGCTCGAGTTGGCAGGCGCCTCTCGGAGAGACCCTCATCGTTGAGACGCTGTCCCACGAAGGGTCCGGGCGTCTTCTTGGCGTAGTCGGCAACCAGCCCGAGCAGTCCGTCGAGATCGGGAGCATCCATCAACTCCAGTCCATTCACCAGCCGGGCGTACCCAAATGGATGGAAGTGATGATCGTGGTACATCAGAGGAGGTGGTTCGGCATGTTTTGCCCGACGATGCTTCGGAGATCCTCGTGGACTTTGCCGTTGGTGGCCACGATGGCGGGCGTCTCCAGGCGATTGATCTCGCCGGTGTGATCGGTCACGGTGCCGCCTGCCTCGGTGACCAGCAGAGCGCCGGCGGCCAGATCCCATGGCTTCACGCCCTGGCTCCCACCATGTTCCCAATATGCGTCGAAACGACCACATGCCACCCAGGCGAGATCGAGGGCAGCCGCGCCGAAGCGTCTCATGCCTCGGGTGCGAACCATTACCGCCTCCACGACCTTCAGATATGCGGCGGCATGTTGGCGGCGGTCATACGGAAAGCCGGTGACAACCAGGGAATCCTCCAGCGAGTCGGTGTCGGAAACCCGGATCGGGATGCCGTTGACAGACGCCCCTTCCCCGGCGACGGCGACGAACTCCTCGTTTCGTGATACATCAGTCACGACGCCCACCAGCGGTATACCGTTCTCCCAGAGCGCCACCGATACGGCGACCTGAGGGATGCGGTGAACGAAGTTCACGGTGCCGTCGAGGGGGTCGATGATCCACACCCGACCGATGTTCCAGGCGGGCCCACCACCTTCCTCGCCCAGGATGTTGTCGTTGGGGAAGTGCCCGGAGATGATTCGCCTGATGGCGACTTCGGCGGCACGGTCGATCTCGGTGACAGGGTCCACCACTCCCTTCATCTCAGTCTCGAGCGGGGTGTGGAATCCGGCGCCCACCACTTCAGACCCGGCCCTCGCCGCTCTAACCGCAACCCAAACATCACCGTCCCACATCCCCAGAACGGTACCTCAGGTACGTGGCGCCATATCTGGCGTCATGTCTGCGTAGAAAGGCGACGGTTCCTACCCTCCCCACGGTGATCGGGGTGATCCTTGTCGTTGCCGGAACTGCTGTCTCAGTGCTGGCGTTTCCCCCGTTCGGACCAGGCTGGCTGATCGTGGCCGGGATCGCCCTGTTCCTGACCGGTCTGAGAAAGGCCGAGAGCCGGAAACAGGGTCTGATCCTGGGCGCCATCTACGGGTTCGGCTTCTTCGCCGGGCTGATGTGGTGGCTCTCCGAACTCGGCTTGATTGCGATGATTCCGTTGGTCCTTCTCCAGGGTGGGTTCTTTGCCGTCTACGGATGGTGGCTTTCCCGCTACAACGATCGCTCGCCGATGATCTGGTATCTACTCGCGGCCGGAGGCTGGGGAGTGATGGAGCTGGTCAGATATCACTTTCCCTTCAACGGTCTCGAATGGGGCGCGGCGGGCTATGCGCTGTCGGATCAAGCCGCGACTCGGCTGCCTGCGGCAGCGATTGGCACATCCGGGTTGACGATCCTTGTGGTCCTCGTTGCCGGCCTGGTCGCCTTGCTGGCGACCCGCCAGTTCAGCTGGTGGCTGCTCATTCCTGTCCCGACCCTACTTCTCGTGGCCCTGTCAGTTTGGTGGCTGTCGCACCCAGAGGAGATACTCACGAGTCCTGATCCGGTCTACATCGTCCAGGGTTCGACCCCCTGCCCGTTTGAACATTGCCCACCCGATGAGCGTCTGCGGACATTTGAACAACACCTAGAGCTGACCCGAACCATTGAAGGCGAGGCGCTTCTGGTCATCTGGTCGGAGGGCTCCACGGGGTCGTTCAATGCCGATCCGGTGCTCAATTCCGAGATTCGCGAGCTGATCGGGGTCGAAGCCCGTCGTCTCAACGCCTGGTTCCTGGTGGGGAGCGACCGGCCCGTCAGCGAAACCGAATGGATCAACGCCAATGTGTTGTTCAACCCTGATGGAGAGATTGTCGCCGAATACCGCAAGCAGCACCCGGTGCCGTTCGGTGAGTACATCCCGTTTCGGCCTCTTTTTGATTGGATTCCGACGCTTGACCAGGTCCCGAGGGACATGATCCCCGGTGATGGTCCGGTGGTGTTCGACCTCGATGGAACCCCCATGGGGTCCGTGATCTCGTTCGAGGGAGGATTCTCCCGTTACGCCCGTCAACACGTTCAGGAAGGCGCCGGTTTGATCGTCGTGGCTACCAATGAGAGCTCCTATGGCACCACGCCTGCCTCGGATCAATTCATCGGGATGACCAGGATGCGGGCTACAGAGCTTGGAATCGACGTTGTCCACAGCGCGGTGACCGGCAGGTCGGTCTTCATTTCCCACAAGGGCGAGTTGGGTGACCCGATATCCGGATTGGGCATGATCGAGCTGATCGAGGGAGCGGTCGCCTCACGGGAGCCTTCTCCCTACGCTCGCTACGGCGACTTTGTGATCTGGGCTGCGGCTTTGATCGCCATTGTCACGTGGTGGCGAGCGAGGTCGCTGGTAGGTTCGGGTTCCCGGACTTCTGAGGAGGAATAGCACGATGTCCAAGGCTCTCGAGAACCTGCTTCGCGAGGATCGCAAGTTCGAGCCATCGCCCCAGTTCACGGCGCAGGCCAACGCCCGGTCGGGAATCCACGAAGAAGCCGACGCCGACTACCAGGGTTTCTGGCATAGGCAGGCTCTTGAACGGATCTCCTGGTACAAGGAGCCGACCCAGGTTCTGGACGACTCCAACCCCCCCTTCTTCAAGTGGTTCTCCGACGGGGAGCTGAATCTCTCCTACAACTGCCTTGATCGCCACCTCGAGTCACATGGCGATCAGGTCGCCTACCACTGGGTGGGTGAGCCAGGAGATACCCGCAGCCTCACTTATGCGGATCTCCACGCCGAAGTAGGCAGGTTCGCCAACGGGTTGAAGAGCCTCGGGCTCGAGAAGGGCGATCGCGTTGCGATCTACATGGGAATGATCCCCGAACTCCCTATCGCAATGCTTGCGTGCGCCCGGCTCGGCCTGGTCCACTTGGTGGTGTTTGGCGGGTTTTCCTCCGAAGCGTTGGCGAGCAGAATCCTCGACTCTGACTGCCGGATCGTCATTACCCAGGATGGCGCATGGCGCGGCGGGAAAGTTGTCCCGCTCAAGGCCAACACCGACCTCTCTGTTGTTCAGACGCCTGGCATCGAGCATGTGATCGTGGTGCGAAGGACCGATAACGAGGTGGCGATGATGGACGGGCGCGACATCTGGTGGCACGACCTGGTCGAAGGCCAGTCGACTCAGTGCGATCCGGTGGCCCTGAACGCGGAGGATCCGCTCTACATCCTCTACACGTCGGGCACGACGGGAAAGCCAAAGGGCATCGTCCACACCCAGGGCGGTTATCTGACCAGCGTCGTCACGACCCATTCCTTCGTGTTCGACATCAAGCCCGATTCGGACGTCTACTGGTGTGCCGCTGACATCGGGTGGGTAACGGGGCACAGCTATATCGTGTACGGCCCCCTCGCCAATCGGACGACCGGCGTCATGTATGAGGGGGCACCCAACTTCCCCGATTTCTCCCGCTTCTGGCAGATCATCGAGGACTACAAAATCACGATTTTCTATACCGCTCCCACTGCCATTCGCGCGTTCATGAAGTGGGGGGATGAACACGTGGCGAAGCACGACCTGACATCGCTTCGACTGCTCGGAACCGTCGGAGAGCCGATCAACCCCGAAGCGTGGATTTGGTATCACCACAACATCGGGAATGAGAACTGCCCGATCGTCGACACCTGGTGGCAGACCGAGACCGGATCGATAATGATCACACCGCTTCCCGGCGCCATTGCAACGAAGCCCGGGTCGGCGACTATGCCCTTCCCCGGGATCGCAGCAGATGTTGTCGACGAGGAGGGCCGCTCGGTTCCCCTGGGCGGAGGCGGGTTCCTCACCATCACCAAGCCCTGGCCGTCCATGGCCAGGACGATCTATGGCGACGACCAGCGCTATATCGACACCTACTGGACTCGCTTTCCCGGCAGCTACTTTCCGGGCGACGGTTGCAAGCGGGACGAAGAGGGGTATTACTGGCTGCTCGGTCGCGTGGACGACATCATGCTTGTGGCAGGGCACAACATCTCTACGACGGAAGTGGAGTCGGCCCTCGTTTCGCATCCCTCTGTCGCCGAGGCCGCTGTGGTTGGTCGAAAGGATGAGCTAACCGGGCAGGCAATCGCCGCCTTTGTGACTCTTCGGGCGTCGGTTGAAGGCGACGAGGCGCTGCTGGGCCAGTTGCGAGATCATGTTGCAACCACCCTGGGACCGATCGCGAAACCGGCATCCATCGTGTTCACCAACGACCTGCCCAAGACCAGGTCAGGGAAGATCATGCGACGGTTGCTCCAAGACATCTCGGAGAATCGACAGTTGGGTGATGTCACCACTCTTGCCAATGCCGACATCGTCCAGGAGATCGCCGACATGGCCGACAGCGGGTCAGCAGACTCCTAGCTCTAGATCTAGAGGCTCGCGGCCAACTCACCCACCGCGGCAGACGCCCCATCGAGGAGCGGTTCGCCGTGTCCGAAGAGGGCAACCTCGTAGTCGAACTCGGCGAGCTTCGACACCGTGGAGTCGGCAGCGCCCATGTCCTCGCTGAAGCTGGGGTTGGCGCCTACAACCCCACCATCCTGACCGTTGAGGGCATCACCGGCGACGAGAATGCCTGAGATGGAGTCCAACACCGAGATGTGGCCGGCCGTATGACCAGGCGACTCGATGATGTCGAGGTCGAACACCCGATCGCCGTCCCCCACGGCTGTCACCGGAACCGCCACGTCTATCGCCGGAATATCCGCCGCTCCTGCAAAGACGGAGGCGCCACCGGCCTGTCCGATCACCTCGGCGACGCTCCCGATGTGGTCGGGATGCTTGTGGGTGAGGATGACTTGACCGACCGCATTCCAGCCGAGGTTGATCTCTGTCAACGCCAGTGCGATCGAGCCAGTGCTTCCGGCGACGCCGGTGTCGACGAGAACGGCCTCGCCCGCCCGGTACAGGATGTAGGCGGAGACAAAGTCGAGGTTGACTCGTTTGAAGTCGGTGCCACTCGTCGGAGTCGTCGTCGTTGAGGCGATTGGTCGCGATGTCGACGTCGACGTCGACGTGCAGCTGTGTTGACGATGTCGTCTCCGCCAGGCTCTCGTCGCCCGTCGAGCAAGCGGCGCCAAGAACCACGACCGCCAGGCCCGCCTTCCCCAACTCGATGACGGCCATCCGGCGGCTCAGTTCTCGATATCGACTCATGAACCTCATTTCAACCCTGGCCTCAACATACCGCGCCTCGGGGCGTGTAGGTTGCAACGATCATGCCTACCAAGATCACCCTCCCCGAATCCGAACTCCCGACCCATTGGTACAACATCGTTCCTGACCTTCCCGTACCGCTACCCCCCCCACTTCACCCGGGGACCCATCAACCCGCCGGGCCCGAAGACCTTGCCCCGCTGTTTCCGATGGACTTGATCCTTCAGGAGGTCTCTGATGAACGGTTCATCGAGATTCCCGAAGAAGTTCGCGAGATCTACCGGCTGTGGCGCCCATCGCCTCTCTACCGCGCAAATCGGTTGGAGGAATCGATCGGCGGCCCGGCCCGGATCTACTACAAGTACGAAGGGGTGTCACCGGTCGGCTCGCACAAACCGAATACCGCAGTGCCGCAGGCGTATTACAACGCCAAGGCCGGAACCACCAAATTGGTGACTGAGACGGGAGCTGGACAGTGGGGATCGGCCCTGGCTTTCGCATGCTCAATTTTCGGTCTTGAGTGCGAGGTCTATCAGGTGCGGGCCTCATATGACCAGAAGCCTGCCCGCAGGGCGATGATCGAGGCCTATGGGGCGACGATCTACCCGTCCCCTTCCGACAGGACCGAAGCCGGGCGAAAGATCCTCGAGATGGATCCGGACACACCCGGGAGTTTGGGTATCGCCATCTCCGAGGCGGTTGAGATCGCGGCCGCCAACGACGACGTCAAATACTCCCTCGGATCGGTTCTCAATCATGTGCTGATGCATCAGACCGTGATCGGGGAAGAAACGCTGAAACAGCTTGCTCTGGTTGACGAGACTCCCGACGTGGTCATTGGCTGCGCAGGCGGAGGCTCCAACTTCTCAGGTTTCAGTTTTCCGTTCGTCCGTGAGAAGCTTGCCGGGAAGATGGACCCGGTCATCCGGGCGGTCGAGCCGGCTGCCGCCCCGTCGATCACCAGAGGTAGCTACCAGTACGACTTTGGGGACGCCATCGGGACGACTCCACTGTTCAAGATGCACACGCTCGGCCATGACTTCGTTCCGGATCCGATTCATGCTGGAGGTCTCCGATATCACGGGATGGCCCCGCTGGTCTCGTTGCTCGCCGAAGAGGGAATCATCGAGGCAGAATCGCTTCATCAGACCGAGACCTTCACAAAGGCGGTTCAATTCGCTCGCGCCGAAGGGATCATCCCCGGCCCCGAACCGACCCACGCGGTGGCCTCAGCGATGCTCGAGGCGGAGAGGGCAAAGGAGAATGGCGAGGAAAAAGTCATCGTCTTCAACCTCTCCGGGCATGGTCATTTCGACATGACCGCCTATCGGGCATATTTCGCAGGCGAACTCATCGACTATGAGTATCCCGCCGAGCGGATCGCCGCCGCGATGAAGAATGTGCCCGTAGTCGCTGGTTAAGTCGCCGGCAGGCCGGCCTGCTCCAATTCATCTCTTCTGGGCGGATTCGTACTGGGGGTACAGAAAAGATCCGCCCAGAACGGCTCAGAGAGCGCGGAACGTTCGGGTTTGCAGCCCCGGTCTAGCGGGTCTCCCAACTGGTGAGGCCTTGGTCGACGAGGTCGAGGGCCCAGTCGAGTTCTTCGCGGGTGGTCACCAGCGGGGGTATGAAGCGCAATATGTTTCCGTCAGATCCACACGAGATGATGATCAGATCACGTTCGGCGGCATGGGCGCGGACATGCTGGAATGCCTCGGCGTCGGGAGCCCGGGTCTCTCGATCTGACACGAACTCGGCGCCAATCATCAAACCGAGGCCCCGGACGTCACCTATCGTCCGGTGTCGCTCGGCCATGTCGTCCAGCCGCTCGAAGGCATGCTTGGAGAGGTCGCGGGCGTGGGGGAGAAGGCCCTCCATGGTGTCGACTACCGCCACCGCGGCAGCCGTCGAAACAGGGTTCCCTCCGAAGGTCGTTCCGTGAGCGCCGACTGGCCATGCATCAATAATCTCCCGCGACGCCCCATACGCCGACAGGGGCAGGCCATTGGCTATGCCCTTCCCCATGGCCATGATGTCCGGTTTGGCGTCGTAGTGATCGGTGGCGAACCACTCAGCGGTTCGGCCGAACCCGCTCTGCACCTCGTCGTAAATGAGCTTGATCCCATGCTCGTCGGCCAGTGACCTCAGGGCGTTGAGGAAGGCCGGCGGTGCCGGGTAATACCCGCCTTCGCCCTGGACCGGCTCGACGAGGAACGCGGCGATGTTCTTGGGGGTGACGATGTGCTTGAACATCAAGCGCAGCTCATTGAGGGAGAGTTCGACAGCTTGATCCGCGCTCATGCCCCAGCGATAGGGATGCGGGTAGGGGGCGACGAAAACCGATCCGAGGACGGGGTGGTAACCGTCCCGGTACTTGGCGTTCGAGGTGGTGTACGTCACCGACCCCATGGTCCGGCCGTGAAACGCCCCGCGGAAGGTGATCACGCCCTGGCGTCCCGTGGTGTGCTTGGCCAGCTTCACCGTGGCTTCCACTGCCTCGGCCCCGGAGTTGGCGAAGGCGAACTTCTCGATGGCAGGCGGCGTAACGGTCCGAAGCCGCTCGGCGATATCGACGACGCTGTCATAACGGACAAGGCAACCGCTGTGGATCATCTTGTCGATCTGGGCATGGGCGGCCGCGACCACTGCCGGGTGGTTGTGGCCCAGATTGGTCACGGCGGTGCCACAGGCGAAGTCGGCCCACTTCCGACCATTGACGTCGGTAATCCAAATGCCCTCGGCGCTCACCGCGTGGATATCGGTGGCAAAGGCGATCACCGGGGCAATCAAATCGTCGTGTCTTGCTGCTAGGTCGTCCATCTTTCAATCCTCTCGTCTCGGGTGGAGTGCGGGAAAGCCTCCCCTACGGCGAGGCGAACAATCCGTTTCGGGATGTCAGAGGTGTTGGCGCAAGCATTGGCATCGATTCTACCGCTCGGCGTGCGGAGACATCCATGAGCCCGACAGGCCGGAGGATCCTGAGGCCGGCTGGGCCGGGACCGCTACTTGTACTTGATGGCCAGGTAGATCCCAGCGACGCCGTCGAGGATCAACAGCAAGGCGAAGAGCGTGACCAACAGTTCAGTGGTGAACTGTCCGTTGAGCAGAACCAATAGCCCGATGGCAAAGCTGACCAGGCCAAACACGGCTGCACCGAAGCCGCCACCCCGGAAGGCGCCGACAAGGGCCGCTATGCCAATAAGGATCCCGATGATCCCGAGAGTCACTCCAATGGCACCCTTGAACAGATCAGCCGCATCACCCGGGTTGAGCAACACGAGGATTCCGGCTATCAACCCGAGGGCGCCGATGGCGAGTTTCCAACCCACGTCCTCCTGGTCGATCAAGACGGCGAACAGCATGAAGGCTCCCTGGATGAGCCACCAGAGACCAAGCACAACCATCAGAAGTGCCAGCGCCTCCTCCCGGCGGACCAGCAAGATGATCCCAAATACCAGGGCGGTGATCCCGCCTAGAAGGAAGGCGTAGTTGATGACGCGTTCGCCGGACGCGGTTTCGGTGGTCATTGGTGCTCCTTGTCACAAGGGAGGCGGTCTTTGGTCCAAGTTAGTGACCGAGGCGACCATCCCGGTGGATCATTCGGGTGGGTAGCGTCTCCTCGGAATGCCCCGAATCCGAAGCTCACGAGTAGTTCTGCCCGATGGGGTGGGTGCGGCGACCATTCGTTACGAAGACGGTTTGATCGTCGAGATCTCCGGTGGTACCGCGGATCACGATTATGGCGACTTGGTAGTCATGCCGGGGTTGGTGGACTCCCATGTCCATGTCAATGAGCCGGGCCGGACCGAGTGGGAGGGCTTCCACAGCGCAACCAGGGCCGCGGCTGCTGGTGGCACGACCACCATCGTCGACATGCCGCTCAACTCGATCCCGCCCACGGTCACAAGGTCCGCTCTAGAGGCCAAGCGGCGCGCGGCCCGGGGCAAGCTATCGGTCGACGTTGCCTTCTGGGGAGGTCTCATCCCCGGAACCTCTGATGAGCTGGCGGGCCTGGCGGCGGATGGGGTCAGTGGTTTCAAGTCTTTCCTTGTCGATTCGGGCGTGCCGGAGTTTCCAGCGATTGGCATCGACGAGTTGACCGAAGGCCTCCGAATTATGGCCGACCTCGGGGTGCCGTCGCTTCTCCACGCCGAGGACCCGGCCGCACTGCTGCCCGTCGAGGGAGACACCACCGAATATCAGTCATACCTGGCGTCGAGGCCTGCGGATGCCGAGGCGCGAGCAGTCGAGTTGGCGGCGGCCATGGCTGCCGAAACCGACGCTGCAGTTCATGTTCTCCATGTTTCATCCGGCGAGGCCGTTGCCGTCCTGGCGAAGGGACCGTCGAATCTGACTGGGGAGACCTGTCCCCACTACCTCTTCTTCTGCGCCGAGGAGATTCCGGACGGCTCAACGCTATTCAAATGCGCACCGCCAATCAGGAGCGCCGAGCACCGGGACGAGCTGTGGGAGGCCCTGGTCGATGGAGATCTTGCGATGGTCGTATCAGATCACTCACCGGCTCCGGCCAGCATCAAGGCTGTGGACTCGGGAGACTTTGCCGAAGCATGGGGCGGCGTCGGCTCCCTTCAACTTCGTCTCCAGGCCACCTGGACCGCGGCCCGCGATCGGGGGATCGACATCGGAAGGCTGGGCAGCTGGCTGGCGCTCGAGCCGGCGCTTCTGGCGGGTCTGGGCGACCGCAAGGGGAGCATCGAAGTGGGCAAAGATGCCGACTTCGTGGTCTTCGACCCGGATGGAGCTCTTCTGGTGACCGGCGAGGATTTGGAGCATCGCCACCCGATCACGCCTTATGAGGGCATACGCCTCAGAGGTTCGATCGTCGAGACCATTCTCAGGGGGCAAGCTGTCTATTTGGAGGGTCGGATCGAGGGGGGTTTGGGAAGGATGATGAGAAGAAGATGACCGAGCTTGTCACATCGGCTGTCGGCGGGCGGATCGTTGAGTGCAACGACGAATTCTTCGCCGAGGCTGCCAATCTTCTCAGCTCTGACCCGCCGGTGTGGAAAGAGGGTGAGTACACCGACCACGGGAAGTGGATGGACGGGTGGGAGACCAGACGCCGCCGCGAGGCCGGGCACGACTGGTGTGTGATTGGCCTGGGCATTCCCGGGCAAGTCGAGAAGGTGACGATCGACACTGCCTTCTTCACCGGCAACTATCCGGAGGAGTTCTCTCTGGAAGCCTGCGGCGTCGGGTCGGATGATCTCCTCGAGGCGGCCGAGTGGATCGAACTGGTTTCAAAGAGCCCGCTCCAGGGTGACTCGATCGCAGAGTTCGCAGTTGGCAACGACCACCGAGTCACCCATCTTCGACTCAACATCTTCCCCGACGGCGGGGTGGCCCGCCTGCGCGTCGAGGGAGCGCCCGTTCCCTCGATCCATGAGGTTTGCCCGGAGTCTGGATCGGTGGATCTCGCCTCGCTGGTGGTCGGTGGTGAGGCGCTGGAGGCATCAGACGCCCACTATTCGCCGCCTTCGAACATGCTCCGTCCCACGACGCCCAAGGGGATGTGGGACGGATGGGAGACCAAGCGCCGACGTGACTCCGGACACGATTGGGCCACTTTCCGGTTGGGCATGGCGGGCGTGGTCGAGGAGTTCGTGGTGGACACAAGGCACTTCAAGGGGAACTCGCCGGGTTGGGTTTCGGTTCATGTGGCAGGTCCGGACGAGGTTTGGCACGAGGTGCTGACCCGGGCCCCTATCGAGGCGGATTCCGTCAATCGACTCCCCCTCGATGAGCCGGTCGAGGCGGCGCTGGTGCGGCTGGACATCCATCCCGACGGTGGTGTCGCTCGATTTCACGTCCTGGGCCGGGCTCATTCGGAGGCGGCCGCCGACAGGCGGGTTGACTATCTCAATGCCCTCTTCGACCAGCCAGCTACCCATTTCTTCAAGGCCGCGTGCTCGTCGTCAAAGTGGGTGGAGGCAATGAGAGAGTCCCGTCCCTTCAATTCTGTCGCGGAGGTCCTCGGAGCGGCCGAACGCTCTTTCGATCTGCTGGAGGAGGCCGACTGGCTCGAAGCCTTTGCCGGGCATCCTCGGATCGGAGAGACGGGCGATCCGGTGGCGAACAAAGAGCAATCGGCCATGGGCGAAGCCGAGTTCGAGACGCTCGAGGCGCTGGTGGATGCGAACGCCCGATATGAGGACGAGTTCGGGTTCACCTATATCGTCTTTGCAACTGGCAAGAACGCTGTGGAGATGTTGTCTATCGCTAACAGTCGGCTGGGCAACAGCCGGGATCAGGAGGTGGCCAATGCCGCCGGTGAGCAGCGATTGATCACGCGGACGAGACTGAGGCGCATGCTCTGTCAGAACGGTCTCGAGTGACTTCTCTTTCGACTCATGTTCTCGACACGTCCGCCGGAAGTCCCGGCGTGGGAATCGAGGTCGCCATGGAGAGGCTCGGCGACGGCGGGTGGTCCGTGGTCGGCGAGGGGACCACCGATGGGAACGGCCGCATCTCCGATCTTGGCGTGGGCTTGGGTACCGGCACCTACCGGCTTCGCTTTGCCACCGGCAGCTACGGAAACAGCCTCTATCCCGAGGTCACAGTCGTGTTGAGCCTCGATGAAGCTGAGGACCACTATCACATCCCGCTGCTCCTCAGCCCGTTCGGATACACGACCTATCGAGGAAGCTGACATGGGACGACTTGGAGAAAACCGCTGGGGCAAGTCTGAGGTTCGGGTGTCCAAGATCCACCGGGGCGACGAGCGGGATGAGTTCTCCGACGTCGCCGTCCAGGTGCTCCTCACAGGGGATGTCGGGGCCGCCCACATCGACGGTGACAATTCGCAGGTACTGCCCACCGACACGATGCGGAACACGGTCTATGGCTTGGCCCAGGAGCATCTCACCGACGATCTGGAAGGATTCGGTTCGGTTCTGTGCGAACACTTTCTCCAGCGGGATGCGATCGAGTCAGCCAGCGTTTCCATCAAAGAGAACCGCTGGGCGCGCGAGACGGCAACGGGTTTCATTGGCGGCGGCTCAGAGCGGCGCACCGCCCAGGTGGTCCAGGACACGTCAGGTGGAGGATCCGTTTCGGCAGGTGTTGATGGCCTAGTGGTGCTCAAGACCCGCGGTTCGGCATTCTCCGGATTCCCCCGAGACGAGTTCACGATTCTTCCTGAGTTGGACGACAGGCTGCTGGCCACCTCGGTGACTGCCGATTGGGTTTACCAGCCGGTTCCTGCGGACACTTCCGCTACTTGGGAGCTGGTCAGAGGCCTGGTCGTTGACAGCTTCTTCGGTGAATGGTCGGCGTCGGTTCAGCATCAGGGTTGGCTGATGGCCGAGACGGTTCTGGAGAGGGTCCCCGAGATAGCCGAGATCACTTTCCATCTCCCCAACCAGCACCACCTGCCATTCGACCTCACCCGATTCGGCCTGGAGAATGAGGGCACTGTCTTTCATCCGGTGTCAGAGCCCTACGGAGATATCGGGCTCACCGTCACTCGCTGACCCCGATTCCAACAAGAACGCGGGTTCTCCTACTTGGAGGTTCGGCCTTCCAGGATGCGGAGGAAGGATCTGGTGCGGAGCTCGTCCACGGTCAGGCTGGTTCGGGTAGTCGCCTCGTCCTCCGTGATCGCCCCACAGTTGATCGCCCGCAGGAAGTAGTTGAGCAGGCCCTGTCCGGTTGCTGCGTCGTCGAACACCTCTCCAACGAGAGTCGCTTTCGCAGCCGAATCGACGAAGTTGGAGAGCCGCTCTCCCGCCTGGTCGAGGCCTTCCAGAAAGAACGAGTAGACCGCGGCATATCTCGTCGGCAACTGGCCGGGGTGTAGGTCCCACCCCTGGTAATAGGCGTGACTCAAGGAGTGCCTTACGTGGTCGAAGTGCAGTCGCATCGCACGGTGCACTGATCGCTCGTTCTCGGAACTCTGGTCCGGGCTCAGATCGTCACCGCGATGAATCGGCACCGGCATCACATTGGTGGCTCCGTCCGATATCCAGACCCCAGATCCGGCCAGGCTCACCTGAAGCGTGTGTCGGGCGAAATCACAGGCAGGGTGTGTCATCGTCTGATAGGCAGCGGTGATGTTCATCGACGCGGTGTAGTCGTAGGTGCCGAAGTGGGCGCCTCTGACCCGGCCATTGCCGGCTTCGATGAATTTGCGGACTCCAGTGGTCCCGTCCACGTCGAGAACCGTCTGGGGCGTCTCCACCATGAGCTCGATCGGGATCGTGTCGATACCCAGACTTTCCTCCATCTCGGACATGGCCTCGCCAAGAACCAGAACCTGCTCGATGTCTTGAATTTTGGGAAGTGTGACCACGAACCCGCTAGGCATGGCCCCTTGTTGTTCGGCAAGGGTGGTCACAAACAGGTCGAGGGTGCGGAGGGCGCGGTGGTGAAGCTCGCCGGTGAGCGATTTGATCCTGATGCCGGAGAAGGGTGGCATCGACCCGGCATCCATCGCCTCGGCGACGGCCTTGGCGGCCGACCGGGCGTGCCCATCCTCTTCCTCGTCGGGGCGATGCCCGTAGCCATCTTCGAAGTCGAGGCGGAAGTCTTCTACCGGCTCGGTCCGCAGTTTCTCTGCAACCAGCTCATATACCGGCGCCGCGAGGGTGTCGTCTAGAGCGAGCACGGAGGCAAAAGCCTCAGGATCGGGGCACCAGTCTTCCATTGTTGAAGTGGCGAGCTGGCCCAGACGGGCCGCGGTACCCGGAGAGAACAGGTGGGCACCTCCGTACACGGTGTGCACCGGTTGGCGGTTGGGCCCTTCCCCCGGGAAGTCCTGAGCCACCCGTGCAGACGTCCGGTTGAGTCGATCGGTCCAGCCCGCCATGGAGTCGTTGTGAAGTGTCATCCTGGCGTCGACTCTAGATGTGGCGTTAGCTTGGCTTCCGATGACAACGCTTCTGATAAAGAACATACGGGCGCTGGCGACAATGGACGGTGCGGACCTCGAAAACGCCGCCATTTATGCACGCGATGGCTGGATCGAACAGGTTGGCCTCACCTCGGAGATTCCTCAGGCAGCCGATGAGATCGTTGACCTTTCCGATCACGTTGTCATCCCTGGTCTGGTCAACACCCACCATCACCTCTATCAAACGCTGACCCGAGTCGTTCCCGGCGCCCAGAACGCCGGTCTGTTCGACTGGCTTCGAACTCTCTATCCGATATGGGCGCGGATGGGCCCCGACCATGTGCGGGTAGCCACCACTCTGGGGCTTGCAGAACTCGCACTCAGCGGGTGCACCACTGCGTTTGACCATCACTACCTGTGGCCAAATGGGTCGAGCATCGATGATCAAGTCGAGGGCGCCAGCGGGCTCAACATCAGGTTCCACGTATCGCGCGGCTCGATGAGCCTCGGCGAGTCCGATGGAGGTCTTCCCCCTGATTCGGTGGTGGAGACCAAGGAGCAGATTCTCGAGGATTCGGCTCGCGCGGTCGCCAGCCACCATGACCCCGATCGTGGATCGATGACCCGGGTTGTCCTCGCGCCTTGCTCCACTTTCTCTGTCACCAGCGATCTCATGCGGGACACGGCGGCGCTGGCGAGGGAGCTGGGCGTCGCCATGCACACCCACCTGGCTGAGACGGCGGACGAAGAGGATTTCTGTCTCGAGAGATTCGGGATGCGACCGGTCGAGTACATGGAGAGCCTGGACTGGATGGGCTCAGACGTTTGGTATGCCCATGCGGTCCATGTGGCCGATGACGAAATCGCTCGAATGGCCGCTTCGGGAACCGGCGTGGCTCACTGCCCCACATCGAACATGAGGCTGTCCAGCGGGCTCGCACCGATCGCGAAGTATCTCAGCCAGGGCGTCAAGGTCGGATTGGGGGTCGACGGCTCGGCGTCGAATGATGGCTCTCATCTTCTCAACGAAGTCAGGCAGGCGTTGTTGCTCGGTCGGCTGGCGGTGTCGCCGGGGATTGGCCGTGGCGACCAGATGACTGCCCGTCAGGCCCTCGAGATGGCGACGGTCGGCGGTGCGCAGGTCCTGGGTCGGGATGACATCGGGAAGCTGGCGCCTGGCTTTGCCGCCGATCTTGTGGCCATTGATCTGAATCGAATCGAATTGGCCGGCACCGGACACGACCCCATTGCTGCTGCCGTGATGTGTGGTCCGGTTCGGATCGATCACTCCTGGGTGGGTGGTCGTCGCCTCGTCGAGGATCGTCAGTTGGTCGGTGTCGATCTCGAGGCCCTGGTTTCGGAGCACAATGCTCTCAGCAAGACACTGGATGGGTAGTTTCTAGTTCGTGGACACTCAGTACCCGAAAACGATCGATGAGGCCGTCTCGGCCCTTTCGGATGGTGCTACTCCTCTTGCCGGGGGCACCGACTTGATGGTCGAAGTGAACTTCGGCCATAGACGCCCGGACCACGTCGTTGCCCTCAGACGAGTCGATGAGCTGGCCGAATGGGATGGTTCGACGATCGGAGCGGGTGTTACCTGGCGACGGATTGAGCTCGAAGGCCCAAAGGCGCTCGCGGAAGCGGCTAGGACTGTCGGCTCACCTCAGATCCGCAACGCCGGCACGATTGGCGGGAATGTGGCTACCGCCAGCCCCGCCGGTGACGGTCTCCCGTTTCTCGCGGCGGTCGACGCGTCGATAGAGGTGAGATCTGCAACCGGGTCACGCTCCATCCAATGGGATGAGTTTTTCCTGGGCGTGAAGAAGACGGCTCTCGAGGCAGACGAGCTGGTCACAGGTGTGGATCTGCCAGAAGATCTCCCCGAGAGACAGGCCTTTGGAAAAGTGGGCGTTCGCAACGCAATGGTGATCGCAACTGTCTGTTGCGTTGTGACGAGGGAACTGGATGGTTTGACGCGAGTGGCATTGGGATCGGTGGCCCCAACCCCCATGCGCGCCCGACAGTCCGAGGAGATGATCTCGGCGGTTGCCCGGCCTTCTGAGTCCGACCTTGCCGAGTTCGCCCGTTTGGTGGCGGCCGAAGTCAGCCCGATCACCGATCATCGATCCACGGCCGAGTACCGAAGGCATGCTGCCGGCGTGCTGGCCCGGCGCTTGCTGGGGCGGTGTCTTCGGTGATCGTTTCGTTCATCGTCAACGGTGAGGGCGTGACGGCTCGGGTCACGACTCCGGTGAGCCTGCTCGACGTTCTTCGTGATCAGCTGGAGTTGCCAGGCTCGAAAAGTGCTTGTGAACAGGGGGAATGCGGTTCGTGCTCGGTCTTGCTTGACGGCGCGCTGGTATGCGCCTGTCTGGTCATGGCTGTAGATGCCGAGGGCTCGACGGTGAGGACCGTGGAGGGGATCGCATCTGAGGGGACTCTCCATCCGGTACAGGTCGCGATGCACGAGGCTGGAGCAGTTCAGTGTGGTTTCTGCACTCCCGGGATCGTGGTGGCTGCGGCCGACCTCTTTGACCGGGACCCGACACCTACCACGGACCAGATCAAGGAAGCAGTAGCCGGCAATATCTGTAGGTGTACCGGCTATGGCGCAATAGTCCGCGCCCTCGAGTCCGTGGCTGGAGAACGCCGATGACCACGAGAACCGAGCGGCGGGTTGGCCGCACCGGTGGCCTGATCGGAGACTCGCCGCTCCGACCTGATGGGATCCCAAAGCTGAAAGGTGAGTTTGAGTACGCCCAAGACCTGACCGCTGCCGAGATGCTATGGGGGGCCACTCTCAGGAGCCCCTATGCCCACGCCCGGATCGTCTCAATTGACCTCGCTCCGGCCTTGGCCGTCGGTGGTGTTCATGCAGTTCTCACCGCAGACGACGTGCCAGGAAGGGGGACCTTCGGGCTCGAGCAGCCCGACCAGCCGGTTCTGGCAGGCGATTACGTCAACTACTGGGGTGAGCCGGTCGTGGTGGTTGCCGCCGAAGACCAGGACACGGCACGACGGGCGGCGGCCGCCGTCGTCGTCGAGTACGAAGTCCTCGAGCCTCTGGTCGACCCGGAGGAAGCCGATCGCCGTGACGAGACATTTCGTCGCATGAAAATCCGCCGAGGTGACCAAGACATCACCGGCGACGTCATTGTCGACGGCTACTACGAAGTGGGTATGCAAGATCAGGCTCCGCTCGGAACCGAGGCCGGTCTTGCCATTCCCGACGGGCATGGAGGCGTCGACCTCTACGCCACAAGTCAGTTTGTCCATGTCGACCACGAACAGGTCGTCGCCTCGCTGGGTCTGACCTCAGATCAGGTTCGGTCCCATCCCACCGGCATCGGCGGTGCGTTCGGCGCTCGCGAAGACGTCAATCTCCATATTCATCTGTGTTTGCTGGCGCTTCACACCAGCAAGCCGGTGAAGATGGTTTATCACCGCTCCGAGTCGTTCACGGGTCACGTGCACCGTCATCCGGCCCGGATGTGGTATCGCCATCACGCCGATATGGACGGCAATCTCCTCCGCGTCGAGGCGAAGGTGTTGGTCGATGGCGGCGCGTACGCGTCGACGACGGGAGCCGTTCTTGCCAACGCCTGCTATTTCGCGGTGGGGCCCTATAGGTGTGACTCGGTGACTGTCGACGGTGTCGGAACGAGAACCAACAACCCGCCATGTGGTGCGATGCGTGGGTTTGGGGCGGTTCAGGTGTGTTTTGCGCATGAGACGCAGATGGATCGGCTGGCCGCGGCGCTCGATATGGACTCACTCGACTTGCGGCGGCGAAATGCGCTTGCAACCGGCGACGCGATTCCGACTACTGGCCAGATCATCGAGACCCCTCTACCCATGACCGAGGTAATCGACTCCCTCGTGGCGATGCCGATGCCCGACGCGACCATCTCGGACTCCCCGTTGTCGCTGCCGGGAGGTACCGGGCTCACCACCGAGCCGACCGATGTCAGCCGAGGCGTGGGTTATGCCCTCGGCATCAAGAACCTCGGGTTCAGCGAGGGCTTTGACGACTATGCCCAGGCACGGGTGCGTTTGACTGCCGAGGGTGCGACTGTCGAGACGGCGGCCATCGAGGTTGGTCAGGGTCTTGTGACGGTCCTCGCCCAGATCGCACGCTCGGCGCTGGGTGTTTCCCGGGCCACCGTTCGCAATGTCGACACGTCGATGATCGACTCGGCCGGGTCGACCTCGGCGTCAAGACAGACCCAACTTTCGGGCGGAGCCACCCTCGAGGCCTCCACCCGGCTGAGAGCCCGGATTCTCCATGCCTACAACGGCGACGATCTCGATGATGACGGCGTTTGGAGCGAAGGTCGTCTGGTTACTCCCATGGCCGAGATCACCGAGGGATCGTGGGAGGAGACGGCGACATTCCGGCACCCGGCGACCACCGAGCCCGACGAAAACGGCCAGGGCGTGATTCACGCCGACTTCGCCGTGGCCGGTCACCGGGCAGTGGTCGATGTCGATCCTGAATTGGGACTGGTTCGAGTGGTTCGGGTCGACACCGCTCAGGATGTGGGAAAAGCACTGAACCCACAGTCGGTGAGGGGCCAGATCGAGGGAGGCATCATGCAGGGAGTTGGTCTGGCGATCATGGAGGAGCTGATTGTGGAGGATGGAATCATCCGCAACCCGAACTTCACCGACTACCTGCTGCCAACGATCCTCGACGCGCCGGAGGTAGAGGCGCTGCTGATCGAGAAGGAAGGCTCCTGGGGGCCCTACGGGGCAAAAGGCGTTGGCGAGCCGCCCATCATCTCCTCCGCGGCGGCGGTCGCCGCCGCGATACGTGACGCAACCGGACGGCCCATCGATCGGATTCCGGTCAGGCCCCAGGACATTGCGCTTCTGTGAGTCTTTTTGTGGCTTCAGCCCTCTTTTTCACTCACAGAAAGGTCTGAGGTGACCGATTTCATCAGTCGGTTGCCCAAGGCTGAGCTTCATGTCCACATCGAGGGAACGCTCGAGCCCGAGATGATGCTGGATCTGGCGAAGCGAAATGGACACGAGCTTCCCTTTGGGAGCCTGAAGGAGGTGGAGGCGGCCTATCGATTCACCGACCTCCAATCCTTTCTCGACATCTACTACCAGGGCGCCGCGGTCCTCCGGACACCTGAGGACTTCTATCTCCTGATGTCGGCCTATCTCGATCGTGCCGCCGCCGACGGGGTGAGGCACGCCGAGATCTTCTTTGATCCACAGACCCACACCGAGCGGGGCATCGGTTTCGAAGTGTTCATGGAGGGGTTGCGAGCCGGTATCGCTGATGCCAGGTCCCGCCATGGGCTGAGCGCCGAGCTCATTCTGTGTTTCTTGAGGCACCTCAGCGGCGCCGATGCCGTCAAGACCATCCATGAAGCCGAACCGCATCTTCAAGGCGTCGTCGCGGTGGGTTTGGACTCGTCGGAAAGAGATCGTCCCCCAGAGCTATTCGAAAGGGCCTATGACATAGCCCGTGGTCTTGGCCTCCGCGCCGTTGCCCACGCCGGGGAAGAGGGGCCTCCAGAGTATGTAGTAGGCGCCTTGGACATCCTGGGAGTCGAGCGAATCGACCACGGAGACAACAGTCTCCAGGATCCCGATCTGGTAGAACGGCTCGCCCGCGATTCGATCCCCCTCACTGTGTGCCCTCTTTCGAGGGTGGCTCTCCGAGGGGTGGATACCCTGGAGGATCATCCTCTTCCCACCATGATCGAACACGGTCTCAATATCTCGCTCCACTCCGATGATCCTCCCTACTTCGGTGGCTATGTGGCCGCTAACTATGCGGGGGTTCAGGACTCTCTCGGTATAACCGATGTCGAGCTTGCCCAGCTCGCGAGAAACTCTGTGATGTCGTCCTTTCTCGATGATTCGAGGAAGGAAGGCTTGGTCACTGAGATCGATGCTGTGGTCGAGGCCGAAATCTCAGCCTGAGGGCACCAGTGCCAGCTGTCTGGACTGCGCCAGAAGGCTGCCGTCTGTGTCCCAGACCTCTCCGTCCTCTTCGAGATAACCACCGGTGACAAATCGGGTGCTGAATTGGCAGCGGAGCCAGCCGCCCATTTCGCTGCCTCGAACATGGGTGGTCAGCTCGAGTGTCGGGGTCCACGCCAAGGGAATGTTGGTGTTGAACACAGCCGGCGGGAATGCGTCGGCCGCCATCAGAAGAGCAAAGGTGTCGAGGGGCTCCTCGTCTTTGAGACGAATCCAGCCCCGAACGCGAGCTACTCCGGTTCTATTGCCCTCCAGCGCCGCAGCGTCATCGGGATGCAGTC
>JACZUI010000032.1 GCA_022573225.1 Acidobacteriota bacterium | reverse complement strand
GTGTTTCAGATTCATCTTCTCGATGGCCTCGGCGGCGCGGAACGGCTCGAAAATATCGAGCTCCGTCGGCTTCCCGGTGTTGACGTTGCAGAACGAACAAGCCCGGGTGCATTTGTCACCGAGGATCATCAGCGTGGCCGTTCCCATGCCCCAGCACTCATAGATGTTGGGGCAGTTTGCCTCCTCACACACCGTGTTGAGTTCGAGGCTTCGCATCAACTTCTTCATCTCGAGATAGTTGGCATCGAGGCGGGCCGTGACCTTCATCCAATCGGGGCGCACCGGCTCTCCGGGCAACCGTCCGTTTATCAGGACCGGCTCTTCCGCCCGCTTCTCGGGGCTGAACGTTCCTGCGTCGAGAAGACGGTCAACTTCAAATCGCTTGTCTCTCCCCTGACCCCGGCTGAACGCCGCCAGCTGAGTCTCGGTCTCGCTGTAGCCGAACACGGCTTCGAAGTGAGGCATGAGCTCATCGACGGCCTCCTCCAACGTGACCTTTCGGCCTACCAGATCGGACAGGTTCGTCACCTCTCGATCGGTGATCCCACATGGGTTCATCATCTTGAAGTAATCCATGTCCGGGTGGAGATTGAGGGCGAAGCCGTGCATTGTCACCCGGCGGGAGACCCGGACCCCAATGGCGGCAACCTTGCCCTTTTCGGTCCAAACCCCGGTCAAACCATCCTCTCTCCAACTCCTAACACCGAGGTCGGCCAGGGTCCGGATCAGAACTTCTTCGAGACGCCTGACGTAAGGCACTATTTG
The DNA here is from genome assembly GCA_022573225.1 of Acidobacteriota bacterium. Lineage (GTDB taxonomy): Bacteria > Actinomycetota > Acidimicrobiia > Spongiisociales > ZC4RG35 > JACZUI01. The sequence goes on along the minus strand of JACZUI010000032.1, from coordinate 28,008 downwards.
CTTTGGATCGTCGAGGGTAAGAATCGGATACCCGACGAGCTGGCCGGGGCCGTGGAAAGTGATATCGCCGCCCCGGTCGACGTGGTGGACCTCTGCCGCCAGCTCGGACCGATCGACCAGCAGGTTTGAGGAGTCGCCGTTTCGTCCGATGGTGAAAACGGGCGGGTGCTCGAGCAGCAACAAGTAGTCGTCCGGCGTGCGCCCGACCACCTTGCCCTCATGGATCGCACGTTGCAGATCCCAGGCCTCCGCGTAGGGAAGCCGTCCCAGCCAGCGGGTCCGGAGCATCGTCTTCAAGCGAGCTCCTGCTCCCAATCCCAGGTCTCGAGGTTCTCCTTGATCCTTCTCAAGAAGAGGACCGCCGTCGAGCCATCGAGGGCGCGGTGATCCCACGTCAACCCCAGATACCCGATGTGACGGATGGCGATCATGTCCTGGCCATCCGACGCGGTGATAACCGTCGGTCTCTTGACAACCGTGTCGGTAGAGAGGATGGCCACATTGGGGATGTTGATGATCGGGGCCGACATGAACGATCCAAACGGACCGGGGTTGGTGATGGTGAAGGTCGATCCGGTGAGTTCGTCCAAGCCGAGCTTCCCCTCACGCCCCTTCTCGGCCAGTTCGCGGACCGAGCGCGCAATCCCGACCAGTCGGAGACCGTCTGCATTCCTCACCCTTGCGACTACGAGACCGCCCTGGTTGAGGTCGATCGCGATCCCCAGGTGGACGGTCTTGTGAAAAGTGGCCGTCTTCTCCTCCAGGTTGAAAGAGCTGTTCACCACGGGAAAGGCCTTTAACGCGTCGATCGTGGCCCTGGAGATGAAGGGCAGATATGTCAGCGAGAAGCCCTCGTCGGCCTTGAACTGGGCCTTGTGAGCCTGCCGCACCCTTTCCACCCGCTCGAAATCAACTTCGACCGAAGTCCAGACATGGGCGGCGGTTTGCTTCGCCTTGATCATGTTCTCGGCGATGAGGATCCGAATCCGGTCCAGGTCCACCGAATCCGACCCGGCATCGGCTACGACGGGTGCTGCGGCAACGGTGGGCTCCACCGGGGCAGCAACCGCGGCAGGTTGGGGGGCCGCGTCCAGGTCTGGGGTCGGCACGGGCTCTGGGGCTGGCACCTGCTCCGGGACTGCCGGGATCGCGTCCCTCTCCACAAGTGCCTCTGTCTCCGGAGCAGAGACAGGCGCAGACACGAGATATGCCTCGACGTCCCCCCTGGTGATCCGACCACCCTGACCTGTGCCGGTCAGTCGGGTCACATCGATCTCGTTCTCTCGAATCAGCTTGCGCACAACAGGCGACAGAAGGTGAGGTTTGGTTTCAGCCTGGTCGGGCTCTGCAAAGAACGCCTCGACCTCGGTAGTTGATGGTTGCGACACCGGCTCCTCGGCTGCCATCGGCGGCTCTTCAACCGCTGGAGCTGGTTCTGGGGCAACTTCAGCAACGGACTCAACCTGCTCCGCAACGGGAGTAACACCGGCTGCTGGTGATTCTTCCGCGCCCCCGATGACAACCATGGGTGTCCCAACCTCGATGGTGTCACCTTCATCAACGAGTATCTCGAGGATCGTGCCCGACGCCGGGGAGGGCACCTCTGTGTCGACCTTGTCGGTCGAGATCTCTACGAGCACCTCGTCTTCAACGATTGAGTCACCAACCGTCTTTGCCCACTTCAAGATGGTTCCCTCGGTGACCGTTTCGCCCAGTTGGGGCATCGTTACCGTCGTAGACAAGTTCGCTCCTCTCAGTGAAGACTGCGGCCGGATGCTGACAACAGTGTCTCACCAACCGCCTCGGAAAGGGAAGGATGGGCATGAATGAACGCCGCCGCCTCCGCAGGCAAGGCCTCCCACCCCACCGAGTACATCAACTCGTGAATCAGTTCGCCAGCCTGTGGACCAACGACGCTTGCTCCGACGATGGGGCCGTCCTTCAGCGCGACGACCTTGGCGAATCCTTGGTTCTGGCCGATGATGATCGCCCTTCCCACACCGTTGAAAGCATGTTTGGTGACTTCGACCTCGAGTCCCTGCTCGGCCGCTTGGGCCTGGGTGATCCCCACCTCGGCGACCTCGGGGTGCGTGTATGTCACCCTGGGAATGGCCTGATAGTTGACCGGCTGCACTTCTCCGGTGGCGATGTAGGTCACAGCAGCGATGGCCTCCGCGAAGCCGACATGTGCCAACTGGGGCGAGCCGGAGACGATGTCGCCCACTGCGTACAGACCCGGCTGATCGGTCTGCATCGTGTCTGAGTTGACGACCACAAAACCCCCGTCGACCTTGGCTGATGTCGTCTCGAGGCCAACGTCTGAGGTATTGGGGCCGCGGCCGACCGAAACCAGAACAACGTCGACCTCAACCGACTCGGCGCCATAGGGAACCGTGACCTTGTCACCGACGCTGGGTGTCTCGACCCCAACCCCGATATGAAACTTGACTCCACGTCGCTGAAGCTGACGCTGAAGCTGTTTGGCAGCGTCGGAGTCGGACTCAGGGATGATCTGATCCATCACCTCGAACACGTGCACTTCGGTGCCCAGGTCGATGAGGAACGAGGCGAATTCGCATCCGATCACGCCACCCCCGATGATCGCCACACTTCCGGGCTGCTCCGGCCAATCGAGCGCGTGGTCGGAACTGACGATCTTTGATCCGTCGAGTTCGTAGCCCGGGATGGTTCTGGAATGCGAGCCCGTGGCCAGGATGATCGATCCACCCTCCACCGTCTGAATCCCGGACTCGGTCTCGACTTCCACCTTTCCAGGGCCGGCCAGCTTGCCGTATCCCTCGATGATGTCGACGCCCTTCTTCTTCAGAACGCCCGTGAGACCGCGAACCAGGCCCTCGACTGTCTGGTTCTTTCTGGCCAGTGCTGCCGACCAGTCGAGGTCCGGCTGGCCCGCAATCACACCGAATTCCGCAGCGTGGCTGACCGTGGTGTACACCTCGGCGATGTACAGCCACTGCTTCGCCGGAATGCATCCTCGAATCAGACAGGTACCGCCGGGACGCTCCTTCTCGACAAGCCCGACCGAGAGCCCGAAGTTGCTGGCGTAGAGGGCTGCGGCGTATCCACCAGGACCGCCGCCAACTATGACGATGTCGTACAAATCTGACCTTTCGCTGGTGCTTCCCAAGCGAGAGTAGTTCGGGCTGTCGTTACTCTCCCCAATGGATGCAGACTCGCTGGCTTCTCATCATCTCCGCCGTTCTCGCCTTCGTGATAGTGGGTGCCGCCGCGGCCTGGTTCTTCTTAGCACTGCGATGACAGAGCGCTTCGCCTTTGACACCTCAGATGGCGAAACCCTGGAAGCGCGCTGGGATTCTCCGGACGATCCAGGAGGTGTCGTGGTGTTCTGTCATCCCCATCCCCTTCAGGGCGGGTCGATGATGGCGCCACTGATGATCGCGGTGACAACCCGTCTGGTCGAGCACGGCTTCTCGGTGCTGCGCTTCAACTTTCGGGGAACCGGGAAGAGCACCGGTACCCACGACCATGGGGAGGCCGAGCAACTGGACATCACCTCGGCCGTGGAACAGGCGACCGGCAGGAGTCTTCCCCTGGGCATCGCCGGTTGGTCCTTTGGCGCCGGGACGGCCCTCCAGTGGATGGCCGGCCAGCCGAACGCTGTCCCATACGTAGGGATTGCCCCGCCGCCGGATGGGCTCCCCGACAGGCTCCCCACCGGCCCCAAACGAATCATCGCCGGAACCCGGGATCAGGTGGTCGATATCGACCTACTGCGACGCTACGCAGAGTCACAGTCGATCGACTTGGTCCTCACCGCGGGCGACCATTTCTTCCATGGACGCGGGGAGAAGATCGGGAGGCTCGTCGCCCAAGGCTTTGAGGCTTAGACAGGACGACGTTTCCTCCCAATTGAGCGGAGCGAGACGTTTCCTCCCCCTCGAGCACAGCTAGTTTGGGGGACGTGCCCCGGAGGGACGGAGGGGGCAAGGCTCGCCGGTCCCCTACCAGGGGTGGAAGCCCCGGTTCCTCGCTTCGTCGACGGTGTCGGGGGCAAAGGTCTGAAGCTGATTGGCTGCGACAAGGCCTTCCTCATCCACAATCGTCTCTAGCCTCTGGAACTCTTCGGGAACGTCGCAGTCGTAGACGATCATCGTCTCGCGGACTCCAATGAACCGGTAGTCCTCGAACCGCCCGAGCCTGGTCAATCGTCGCTCTCTTCGGCCACCTCGATGCCCGTTTCAACCTCTGCCTCGCAGTTGGGACAGGTCGCCACTGCAATCTGCCCGACGAAGAACCCGAACCCGCATTCCGGACACTCGATCTTGGGCATCGGAGGTTGCGGAGGTGGCGGAGGCGGAGGCGGGACGTCGCCGGGGACAACACCGGGGACATCGCCGGCGACAACACCGGGAGCTGCCGGGTAGCCGCCTACGGCAGCGGGCGGGGTAGCGGTGGTCTGATCCCTGACGACGTTGACGGAGCCACAGACCGGGCAGGAGTACTTGCCCGGCCCCGCTACCTCGAACTCGTTACGGCAAGAACCGCATCGCACCTTCATTCCTCTTCACCTTCGGCCATCTCCACAGGCTCTCCTATCGCGCCGATCCTCATCAAGTAGTCCGCCTCGTAGCGAAGCACGTCTTCAACATCCGCAGAAGCGTAGGACACACCGTGTTTCAATCGGATTTGGTCAACGATGTAGAAGATCGAAGCTTCATGGCCCCCGGCAACAGTCTCCACCGGATTACTCCTCTTCTTCTGGGCGAGACCCTGGAGGTAAAAGACCTCCCATTCGAGAATCCTCCTGATATCGGCCCGGGTCAGGTTGGCATTGCCTTCGGCCTCAAGACCCGCCGCGACATGGCGAACGGCATCCTCGACCACGTACTCGAGGGGCTCATAGGAAGGGGTGCGTTTCGCCTGCTGCCAGACGATGAGCGCGATGATGAAAAGGAACACCCCCACGAGGAGGCCGACGAAACCAAGGAGCGTGGCACCGGACACAGATTCGAAGGTAGTAGCTGCTTGGTACTTGCTACCGGTTTCTCAGAACGCCTCGACGGGTAGCTCCATCAGCCCACCGTCCTCGGTCTCGGCAGAAGCCCTGCGTACCGCCACCTGCGGTGCGGTGATCCTGAGGAACCATCTCGCCGACTCGACCTTCCCCTTGTAGAAGGGATCCTCGGTCTTCCCGATTGCGATCTCGGCATGGACCAGCAGCCGCCAGGCGATGATGACCTCCGCCAATGACTCGAGAAGGGCGTTCGTCAGCAACCCGACCTTGTAGATCTCCTCGGAATCGCCGGCGAATGAGCCCATGAGATGCTCGACCATCTTCCCGATGTGCGTCTGAACATCATCCAGCATCACTCCAAGACGCTCTCTCTCGGTCGCCAGGGGATCGTCATCGACCCCGCCCTTGACGAACTCGGTCATCTCACTTGCGAGGGAGGCGAGGGCTGATCCCTGGTCGCGGGCGATCTTCCTGAAGAAGAGATCCAACGCCTGGATACCGGTGGTGCCTTCGTAGATCGTGTCGATCTTGGTGTCCCGTAGGTACTGCTCGATCGGATAGTCCTGGGTGTAGCCCGAACCGCCAAAGACCTGGAGAGACTGGGCGAGCTGCTCATAGGCTTTCTCCGAGGAGTACCCCTTGACCAAGGGCAGAAGCAGATCCGAGCGACGCTCCCACTTGTCGTCTCCGGGATGAAGAATCACCTGGTCCTGCACCCATGCCGTGTACATGACCAGGGCGCGGAGGCCCTCCGCATACGCCTTCTGGGTCATCAGACTGCGACGCACGTTGGGATGATTGATGATCGGCACCTTCGGCGCTGTCTTATCCGTCGCCTCCGTGAGATCGGCGCCCTGACGTCGCTCCTTGGCGTATTCCAGGGCGTTGAGGTAGCCGGAGCTGAGGGTTCCCATCGACTTGGTCCCGATCATCATTCGGGCCCCTTCGACAACAAGGAACATTTGACGGATCCCGTCGTGCACATCCCCCACCAGATACCCGACGGCCGGGCGGTCCGCCCCAAAGGTCAGTTCGCAGGTGGTCGAGCCCTTGAGACCCATCTTCTTCTCGAGATTGGTGGCGAAGACACCATTGCGCTCACCAAGTGACCCGTCTTCGTTCACCAGATACTTGGGGACGATGAACAGCGAAAGACCCTTGGTGCCGGCGATGGCACCCTCAGGGCGAGCGAGAACCAAATGGATGATGTTGTCGGCGGCGTCGTGTTCGCCCCCTGTGATGAATCGTTTGACTCCCTCGAGGTGCCAGGTGCCGTCGTCCTGGTCTGTGGCCTTGGTCGAGCCGGCCCCCACGTCTGATCCCGCGTCCGGTTCGGTGAGAACCATGGTCCCCGCCCAATTCTTCTCCACCGAGAGCTTGGCGAATTCCTTCTGCTCCTCGGTTCCTTCCTCGAAAAGAACCCGGGCGAAGAGACCTGCATCCGAGTACCAGGAGGTCGTGGTGTTGGCGGCAAGCTGAAACTCCTGAGTGGCCCAGCCGAGACTCGGGGGAACCGGCATCCCTCCCATCTCGATGGGGAGGCCGAGACGGCCCCAACCCCCTTCCTGGAAGGCCCGGACACCGGCAAGGACCGACTCGGGCAGATGAACCTCGCCATCCTCTTCCAGCTTCAGGGGAATACGATCCTGGTCCACATAGGAAGCGGCAAACACTTCACGGGCGAGTCGCTCGATCTCAACGAGAATGTCCCTCGCTGTTTCCTCATCCAGATCGACCCATACGCCAGTTCCTAGATAGTCCTGGATGCGATTGACTTCAAAGAGGTTGAATTCGACGTCCCGAAGATTCGACTTGTAGTGACTCACTGACCACCTTGTCTCAGTATTTGAGTGTCCATTCTAATTTGAATCGTCACTCAAAGAAAGTGGGAGGATGGACTACCGTGCCGCCCATGCGTTATAAGGCCGGAATCGAGACCCGTGACAAGATCCTGGCGGCGACCAGACTCCTCATCGCCACGGACGGGCTGGAAGGCACCACGATCAAGGCGATCTGCAACGAGGCCGGAATTCTCCCCGGCAGCTTCTACAACCTCTTCGACTCAAAGGAGCAGGCGATCCTCTCTGTGGTGCGCCAGGCCATCGATGCTGTCGACCCCGACCTCGCGCATCGAGGCACCGACACCCTGGCCGACCTGGTCGAGGCCTACGTCCGTTTCATGGAGGAGGATGACAATCTCGCCAGCGTCTACATCAGGATCGCGTTCTCGGGAGCCAACAACTCGGACCTGCGGGGAAGAGTGCTGAGGCACCACCAGGGCCGGGTAGGACGGTTTGCCGCCGCCATGCAGAGATCCGCCCCCGAGCTCACCACCGAACAGGCGGAGCGACGAGCTGAAACCCTGGTCTCCGCACTGAACGGCATCGCCCTGCACCGGGTTCTCGATCCCGATTTCGATGTGGCCTGGCATGCTCGCGTCCTGCTCGAAGACGCGGCAGCGGTGACCTAAGGAGCCCGCTGAACAATGCATGTCACTCATCTCGACGACCAGATCATCGCCACCCGCGGTGTCCTCGGCTCCGCCATTCCGCACCGAGGAGTGGCGTAACCTCGTCCTTGCGAGTGGCGCGCCTGGCCGCCGATCTGACCAACGGCATTAATCAACAGACTCCTCGACACCATTTAGGCTCCCGTCATGGAATTCGCAGTCCAACTACGCGGAAGCTTCGAGACTGTCCTCGAAGCCGCCCGATGGACCGAGGACCGAGGCTTGTCGGCTTTCGCTGTGCCCGACCACTATCTCCAGCGGGGCGACCAGCCAAACAAGGCCGCCTACGACCATCTGGTTCATCTGGCGGCCTTGACTCGAGAGACGAGCTCGATCGATCTGGTCAGCCTGGTCTCACCGGTCACCTTCCGTCATCCCGCCGTTCTCTACAAGATGGCGGTGACGATCGACGAAGTTTCCTCTGGAAGGTTTGTCTTGGGCATCGGCACCGGCTGGCTGGATGAGGAGTTCGAGGTGTACGGCCTCCCCTACCCAGATACCGCCACCCGCTACGAGATGCTCGAAGAGTGTCTCCAATACCTGCGGGCCGCCACCGCCCCCGGCGAGCACGGTTTCGAAGGTGAGCACTACAAGCTGGCGAGCTTCGATCCCCACCCCCACCCCAAGAATCTGCGGCTGCTCGTCGGAGGCAGCGGGAAGGTCAAGACACCCAGACTCGCAGGCGTCTATGCGGATGAATTCAATGTCTACGGAGGCGGCCCGGATGAGTTCGCCGAAAAGGCTGCGACCGCCCGCAAGGCAGCCGTCGAGGCTGGGCGAGACCCCTCCACGCTGTTCATGTCGTCGGCTGGTCCGGCTATAGCCGCCGAACATGAGTCTGACTATCGACGGCTCCTCGAAAAGCTCGCTGAACTGACCAAGCAAACCCCCGAGCACATCGAAGAAACCTACGAAAAACGTCAGTGGCCGCATGGCCATGGCTCCAAGCCCGCCGAGATGATGGCTGCCCTCGAAGAAGCCGGATGTCAGCGCTTCTATCTCCAGATGTTCGCCGCCGCTCCTGACGACTTCGACACCATCCTCGACGCATACCGGGGCTGAGTCCTTTGCCACGGGCAGCAATCCTCGGGACCGGTCTCATTGGCGCATCGATTGGGATGGCGCTACGCGAGCAGAACTGGAGCACGGTTGGCTGGGATCCCGACCCGCGCTCTCTTCAAGCCGCCACCGACCGCGGGGCCGTAGAACCGGCCGGCAGTCCCGAGGAGGCTATCTCAGGCGTCGACTTGGTCATCCTGGCCGGACCGCTGGGAGCCAACCTGGACCGGGTAACCAATCTCCAAACCGACGCAATCGTGACCGACGTCACCAGCGTCAAGAGGGCAATCGTCGACGCGGTGCCTTCAGGTCTCCGCTTTGTTGGTGGCCATCCCATGGCGGGTCGCGAGCATGCCGGACCGGGTGCTGCTTCTCCCGCACTGTTTCGAGGAGCGGCATGGATCCTTTGCGACGACCGAACTCGGCCCGAAGATCTTGCCTTTCTTGAAAAGATGGTTGGCTCGGTCGGGGCCAACCCCGTCGTTATGAGCGCTGCGCTCCATGATGAGGTCGTAGCCGAGATCTCCCACATCCCCCATTTGCTTGCAGTGGCTTTGACCAATCTCGCCGCCGAAAACCCTGACACCGCACCACTCGTCTCCGGAAGTTTTCGCGACCTCACCCGAGTGGCGGGTGCCGATTCGGGATGGTGGCCTGAGGTTCTCGCGGCCAACGCCGACGAGGTGGCCAAAGGGCTGGGCCAGATGATCTCCCATCTCACCAAGCTCGAAGCACAAATCGAAGCGGGCGACCTGGATGCCATCAGGGCCACCCTGGAGACAGCACGGCGCAATCGATCCGGCATGGCGCCGACGTTGTCTCGAGTGCGGGTGGTACTTCTGGACAAGCCTGGCGAGATCGCCTCGGTCGGCCACGCCCTCGAGTCGAGCCATGTCGACGTGAGAGACCTTCAGCTTCGTCACGCCGAACACGGCGGAGGCGGCATCCTCACCATCACTGTTCGCCCGGGCGAGGAAGGGCCGCTCCGGGCCGCCCTGGCCCAGGAGGGGTTCGATACCGAGTGACGATTCCCGAAGCCAGCTCCCGATTGATGGCCACCGTCTCTGGGTTCGAGATGGATATCCATCACTTCCCCGAAGGCACCAAGACGGCTGACGATGCCGCCAAGGCCATCGGCTGCCCGGTGGCCGCCATCATCAAGTCCTTGGTCTTTGTCGTTGTGATGGATGACGGGAGTGATGAGGCGGTGGTTGCCCTCGTACCGGGTGACAAACGGCTCGACACCAAAGCCCTGGCGGAAGTCTCAGGCGCCGTTCGGTCGCGGCGGGCATCGCTCGAAGAGGCCAGAGATGCAACCGGCTATGCCGCCGGGGGAACTCCACCGTTCGGGCACACCCGCTCGTTACGAGTCTTTGCCGATGTCTCGCTGAAGAGGAACGACCCGGTTTGGGCAGCCGGAGGCACCCCGACGACAGTGTTCCCAATCTCGATCCCCGACCTCGACCGACTTGCTCAGCCAGTGTGGACCGAAATCGCCGAGTAGAGACCGGTTACCTCAGGTAGGTGGCGCCACATACGGCGCTATCGCGACAGAGAAAGGCGCCCGGCGCTCGGCTCCAGGCATTTCCCCTACGGGCGTAGTGCAAATACCATGACCGGGTGAGCGAAGCACCCCTCCTCCAGATTGAGAACCTCCACGTCTCTGTTGGCCGCGCCAAATCTGCGGGCGACGGCAAATCTGTAGGCGACGGCAAATCTCTAGACGACATCAGAATCCTCAAGGGCGTCGACCTGACTGTCGACCGCGGCGAGATCCATGCCCTCATGGGCCCGAACGGCTCAGGCAAGTCGACTCTTGCATCGGTCCTCATGGGGCATCCGTTTTACAGGGTGACCGAAGGGCGGATCCTCTACCGCGGTGAGGACATCGCCGGCATGTCGCCCGACAAGCGAGGCTCTGCCGGCATGTTTCTCGCCTTCCAACACCCTGAAGAGATCCCCGGAGTCTCGGTCATCCAGTTTCTCCGACAGGCTTTGTCGAATCGGACCGGTGCCGACCTGACCGTGCTCGAGCTCCGCCTGAAAGTGATGGACGTCATGAAGGAGTTGGGGATGGAGTCGTCGTTCGCCGACCGCTATCTGAACGAAGGCTTCTCCGGCGGCGAGCGTAAGAGGAACGAAGTGCTTCAGATGGCCGTCCTCGAGCCCGAGTTGGCCATCATGGATGAGACCGATTCGGGGCTTGACATCGATGCGCTCAGAATCGTCGCCGACGGAATCAACAAGCTCACCGGCCCTGAGCGAGGCTTCTTGATCATCACCCACTATCAGCGCCTCCTCGACTACGTCACCCCCGACGTGGTCCATATCTTCATGGATGGACGCATCGTCGAAAGTGGAGGCTCCGACCTCGCCGCTCGACTCGAAGAAGAGGGATACGATTCCTTCAGAAGCGTGTTGACCTGACCGTGACCGACCTGTCCCACCTGAAGGCAGATTTTCCTGTTCTCGAAAACGGGGTTCATTTCCTCGATTCAGGTGCGTCGTCGCAGAAGCCAATCCCGGTTCTCGAAGCGATGGATCGCTTCGCTCGGACCTCCTACGCCAACGTCCACCGGGGTGCTTACAAGCTCTCCGTTGCTTCCACAGAGGCGTACGAAGCGGCTCGTCGGCGCGTTGCAGAGTTCATCGGAGCGGACAACCCGAGCGAAGTGATCTTTGTGCGAGGAACCACCACGGCGCTGAACACCGTGGCCTTTGGCTGGGGGCTCGAAAACCTTCAAGAGGGAGATCGCATCCTCTCCACCGAAATCGAGCACCACGCCAATCTTGTTCCCTGGCAGATGGTCGCGAAACGGACAGGGGCGACCCTCGACCACATTCCGATGACCGACGATTTCCGGCTCGACATGGAAGCCTACGAGTCGATGATCGGACCTGACGTGAAGATCGTCACCGTCACCGGGATGTCGAACGTGCTCGGGACCATGCCTCCGGTCCGCCAGATTGCAGACATCGCGCACCGCCACGGGGCCCGAGTCGTCGTCGACGCCGCCCAGCTGGTTCCTCACGTCAGGGTGAACGTGTCCGATCTTGGGGCCGACTTCCTTGCCTTCTCATCACACAAGATGCTCGGACCGACCGGGATCGGGGTGCTTTGGGGTCGGATGGATGCCCTGGAGGAAACCGAGCCCTTCGAAGGGGGCGGCGAGATGATCTCTGACGTGACGCTTCAGAGCGCAACCTGGGCCGAGATCCCCCATCGGTTCGAGGCCGGGACTCCGCCAATCATCGAGGCTGTGGGCTTTCATGCGGCGATCGACTATCTCGAGTCAATTGGGATGGAGAAGATCTTCGAGCACGACATGGAACTCACCGAGATCGCCCTTCAACGAGTAGGAGACGTTCCCGGTGTGTCGATCCAGGGCCCGAACAACACCATCGATCGCGGCGGAGTGGTGTCAATGACCATGGAGGGAGTGCATGCTCACGACTTGGCGACCATTCTCGACGAAGGTGGAGTGGCGGTCCGGGCGGGCCACCATTGCGCCAAGCCTCTGATGAACCGGATGGGAGTCGCCGCGACCGCCAGGGCCAGTTTCTACGTCTACAACACCGAGCAAGATATTGATGCCCTGGTTACGGGACTACGCCGAGCCCGTGAGTTGTTCGGAATGTCCTAATGGCTCTCGAAGACCTGTACCGCGAAGTGATCCTCGATCACTATCGGAACCCACGAAACAAGGGGCATATCGACTCGCCGGACGCGACTGCCCATGGGGTCAACCCGCTGTGTGGCGACGAGGTGACCATCGACCTCACATTCAATGGCGACACGGTGACTGAAGTGGCGGTTGAGAGCCAGGGCTGCTCGATCAGCCAGTCGTCCGCATCGATGATGACAGAGGCGATCAAAGGCAAGACTCGCAGTGAGATTGAGAGTCTCACCAACAAGTTCAAGTCGATGATGTCAATCGAAGAGGACACCGATCTCGGGCTTGATCCTGAGCGGCCGGGCTCGGTTCTGGGGGACATTGAGGCCCTTCAGGGGGTGCGCCAGTATCCGGTCAGGATCAAGTGCGCCAACCTCGGCTGGACAGTCCTCGCAGAAGCGTTGAGCAGCTAAACCCGCGCTACCCCCTCTAGCGCACTCCGCCTTCTGTCATCTTCTTGATATCGAGGGCGTCATCGAGCTCGGCGGCAGTCATCAGACCCGCCTCCAAAACCAGGTCACGCACCGAACGACCCGTGCTCACCGCTTCCTTGGCGATCTTGGCGCCGTTGTCATAGCCAATGTGGGGGTTGAGGGCGGTCACGATGATGGCGTTCCTCTCCACCAGCTCACGAGCCCGGTCGGCGTTGGCCTCGATTCCGTCGACACAGTTTTGACGAAAGGTGTCGCAGGCGTTGGCCAGCAGGCTGATCGACTCCAACAGGTTGTGAGCCATCATCGGCATCATCACGTTCAACTCGAAGTTGCCATTGGCCCCTCCCCAGGTGATGGCGGTGTCGTTGCCAACCACCTGAGCACACACCTGCATCATCATCTCGGACATCACGGGGTTGACCTTGCCCGGCATGATCGAGGAACCGGGTTGTAGCGATGGAATCCTTATCTCGGAAATGCCCGAGGTCGGGCCCGACCCGAGAAAACGAATGTCGTTGGCGATCTTGAACAGAGACGCGGCGACCGTCTTGAGAGCGCCGGAAGCCATCACCACAGCATCCTTCGCTCCCTGTGCTTCAAAGTGGTCGGCGGCTTCGACAAACGGATACCCGGTGCGATCTGCCATCAAGGAAATCACCGACGCGGCAAATCCTGCCGGCGCATTGATCCCGGTGCCGACCGCGGTGCCGCCAAGTGCCAGCTCCTCGAGCTGGGGCAGGACACCCGTCATTCGCTCCGATCCTTTGGCGACTTGGGCCGCCCATCCACCGAACTCCTGGCCAAGGGTGACGGGAGTGGCGTCCATCAGATGGGTTCGTCCCGACTTCACAATGTGAGCAAACTCGGCGGCCTTCGACCCGAGCGCTTGCGCTAATCCGTCGAGCGCGGGAAGGAGATCCTCCCTGATCGCAGCCACCGCGGATATGTGCATCGCAGTCGGGATCACGTCGTTAGACGACTGGCCGAAGTTGACGTGATCATTGGGGTGGACAGATCCGGGCTCCCCGATCAACTGCGACGCTCGGGCAGCGATCACTTCATTGGCATTGGTGTTGGTCGATGTGCCAGAACCCGTCTGAAAGATGTCTAGGACGAATTGGTCGTCGAATGTGCCGTCCATCACCGCGTCACCGGCCTGTCGAACCGCCGTCGCCGTCTCGGCATCGAGGTTGCCGGCCTCGCCGGACACGGTCGCCGCCGAGCCCTTGACCAATCCCAGCGCCCAGATGAATCGCCGGTCGAATCGATGCTTTGAGATCGGAAAGTTGTCAACTGCCCGCTGAGTCGACGCCCCGTACAGAGCATCCACCGGCACCTTTACTTCCCCCATTGAGTCCTCTTCGACGCGGTACTCCACTGTCACTCCTGAGTCAGTTGATCCTCCAACGATGACGCTACCTCAGGTGAGATAGTGCCGCGTCTGCTCGTAAACCCGGCTGAGGCTCTCGACTTGAGGATCGGCACCATCAACCGCGCCAGCCGCGACAAGCAGAAGGTCGACGAGACCGTGGAAGTCATCAAGTGAGATCTCCTCAGCCATCGGAATGGCCTCACCGGTCCCGGCCTCGACGGCGGACAGATTTCCCCGGTTGTGCCAGTTGCCGAGCGCCAACCTGCCTCTGAATTCGTAGTGGACAGATCGCCCTTCAACTTTCGAGGTCATCAGACCTTTCTGTGAGTGAAAAACAGGTCCTGGGCCGCTTTTCTACTCACAGAAGCCTCGGCTCAGACGTCGAACGGCGTCTCGGTGAAGAAGTCCGCCGGTTTGAGCGTCTTCTCGGCTGCCATGGCCTTGGGCAGGCCAAGCCGATCTCGAACCGCGTCATAGCCCCCGGACTCGAGCTCATCGGCCAGCTCAGCGCCACCGGAGTCGACGATCTTGCCGTCGATCATGATATGGATGCGGTCGGGGGTCACGTAACGGAGAATCCGGCTGTAGTGGGTGATCATCAGAACCCCGAGATCGGGTGACCTCATCTCGTCAACCTCCTCGGCAACCTGGCGCACTGCATCAATGTCCAGCCCAGAGTCGATCTCATCGAGCAGCGCCATCCTGGGTCGCAGCACGGCCATCTGGAAGATCTCCGACCGCTTCTTCTCCCCTCCGGAGAGATCGGTGTTGAGCGACCTCTTGAGAAAATCCACCATATTGAATCGTTCCGCTACCGCCTCGATTCTCGCGGTGGCCTCGTCTGGATCGACACCCGCCTCGTCGGTGGCTTCCATCAAGAACTCCTCGAGGCGCACTCCAGGAACCTGTGTCGGATACTGAAAACTCTGGAGCAAACCGAGGCGAGCTCTCTCATCGACGTCCAGCGAGAACAGATCGGTCCCGTTGAGAAAGGCCTGGCCGGATACCTCGTAGCCGGACTTCCCGGTCAGCACGTGGCAAAGAGTCGACTTGCCCGAGCCGTTGGGGCCCATCATGGCGTGGATCTCACCGTAGGGCACCTCCAGGTCGAGACCTTTGAGAATCTGCTTTCCGACCACAGACACCGACAATCCTTGAACCTTCAGCGCGATGCTCATGCGTCCTCCAGAATCAAGAACACGGTTCCGTCCTCAATCGATACTTCATACGTGGGGACCGGCTTGGTGGCCGGCAAAGCACCCGGGTCACCGGTCTGGAGGTCGAACTCGGAGCCGTGCCTCGGGCACTCGACGTCAGTTCCATATACCTCTCCCTCTGCCAGGGAGGCCTCGGCGTGAGAGCAGCGGTCGCCAATCGCGTAGACGTCATCGCCGATGCGGAACACAGCGATACTCGTCTCCCCGACTGTCACCCTTACTCCTCTCTCCTTGGGCAGCGAGGCGAGAGCACCGATGTCGACTCTCAAGCCACTCGCCCCTCTTCTTGGGCAGATACGAACCTGCTGAATATTTCTTCTGACACCGGACCCTCCAAGCCCTCGATGGGCAGTCGGTCGATGACTTCCTGGAAGAAGCCACGGATCAGGAGGCGGCCCGCCCGAGACTTGTTCAGTCCCCGGCTCTGAAGGTAATAGAGATGGTCCTCTTCAAGCGGACCGACAGACGACGCATGGCCGCAGACAACGTCGTCGCACAGGATCTCGAGATTGGGGACCGAATGCGCCTTGGCGTTCTCTGAAAGGACCAGGTTCCGGTTCGTTTCGAAGGTCGAGGTCTTCTGAGCATCCCTCTCGATGCGGAGCAATCCGGTAAACACACTTTGGGCATCATCCTCAACGGCGCCCTTGAGGAAGACATCAGACGACGTGCTCTTGCCGTGATGGTCGATCACGATTCGGTAGTCGAGGGTTTGGTCCCCCTCGCCGAAGTAAAGGCCGACCACTTCAGACGAGGAACCGTCGCCAACCAGATCCACCCGGAGGTCAAGCCGTCCCAGCTTGGCACCGAGCCCGACCTCGCCGACGCGCGATGTTGCGTCGCGGCCGAGGGTCACTCGCTGATGGACCACCAACGTCGCTGCATGATCGACGCCTTGAACCGTCAGGTAGCGGAGTCGGGCCCCGTCACCGACGCGAAGGTCGATCTCCGGAACCATTAAGAGTCTCTCGCCCTCGGCAGACCGGTACACCACCAACACCAGGGCTTCAGCATTCTCACCGACACGGACGATCACATGAGGGAAGGTTGCAGAGTCAGGGGTGACGCCCTGTACTTCGATGACGAGCGGGGACGACATCACACTGTTGGGAGGGACATCGATGAGAACACCGTCGTTGGAGAAGGCGGCATGGGCCGCCGTCAACTTGTTGTGATCCACCGGGATCGGTCGGTCCGACGTCGGCGGGTCTGGGAGACTGGAGAGACGGCTGACCGACGCTTCCGAGGATTCCGCTTCGATGACAAGCCCATCGATAATTCTCACATGACCCGAGTTCGTCCCCAGGGCGGCGAGAAAGGGCCCTGAATCCAGTGGATTGCCAGGAGTTGAAACGGGCTTCAGTCCCGAGAACGGAGTGGAGAATTCGACGTAACGCCAATCTTCCTCCACTCCTGTCGGCTCGGAGAGAGCCTCGAAGACCTCGTAGGCGGCCTTCATTCGAGTCCGTCTCCAGTCCGGGGCGGCGGCGGAAACTACGGCAAGATATTCAGTGTCAAACGCGGGCAAGACCTCTCCGAAACGGGGTGTTGAATCGTATTTGCACTATCGGGATAGTGCGAATTAGTAGGAGCGAGAGCGATGATCTGGTCGTCGAGATGAGTGACATGGATTGTTCAACGGGCTCCTAAGGGAGTAGGGCGCCCGTTGTGACCTCCGATGCACCGTTCCATAGCATCCAACCAAGCCCATACGACTCGACTACGTCGATCTGGGCGCGTACCTGGCTTTCCGTGTAGCTGAAATCTTGGAGCCAGGGTCGGACGATGACGTTTCCGGTCAACCTTTCGACTCCATCCCGAAGGGCGTTATCGACCATCGGACCCGGATGATCGCTGGGGTTCTCAAACCCGTACGCGTCCGGGTCGTAATGGGATGGATAGACCATCGGTGACACAACATCGACGAGGTTGGCGACGTCTTCCCAGTTCTGGCCAATCCCGCCATCGGGGAACTCGATACTCGGTGCGGTAACGAACCCGAACACGTCCGCCGCGACTGCACATCCCATTGGATGGAGCAACTCGACGGCCTCCACCAGGAATGAGGTGATCGTGGCCCTCCGGAGTTCTGGTGTCGGACTGCCGCCGTCGAACTGTGAGGACTCGGGGCGGTTATCAGGAAATCTCACGTAATCAAACTGAATCTCATCCACTCCGAGGCGACATGCCTCAACCGCCAATGCCAGGGCGTAGGCCCGGGTGTCGGGATCAGTCGGATCCAGGAATCTCTGACTGCTCGTTTCGAGGGGCGCATTGGTAGCCGAGTCCCACACGGCCATCTGAGGCCTGGCGAGGGCCACAATCGGATCATTGAAAACGACCAGACGTCCGATCAGGTAGAGGTCGGCGGAGTCTGCCCTTTCGGCCACTACAGCAAGGTCGTATGCACCCCGAACCGCGGAGACTTCCAGCGCCGTTGGGTTCTCGCTCTGATACCAAATGAACCCCGACTCATCCTTCAGATCGATCATGAGAGCGTTGAGTTCGCTGGTTTGGGCCATCTCGACAAACCGGTCGAGGTCGGCGGCCACCGCCTCCCCGGTGATATGAACCGCGCGGGCTGTAAACGGACTCATCTCCACCAGCGACTCACCCGGTCCGCCATCCCATTCGAAGCTGGTGGCTACCCATGCGGGCCGAGTTACGGAAACATGGCCTGGCTCGGCACCTCGGACGATGAAGCTTCCCTCAGCGTCGGTCACGCCCGTGGCCGGGCCCGCAGTCACCAACGCTGAAGCCAATGGCATTTCGTCTTTGTCGATAACCCGTCCACGCAACACCCGGGCCTTTAGGACGACATCCACCACACCCTCGGGACGCTCGCCGATGGTGAGCATCTGGGAGACATGTCCGGGGGCACTCACCTCGAGGATATTTGAGGAGCGGCTCCAATCCATTTCTACGAGTCCGTCGCCATCGGTGCTGCCGGCTTGACTGCCTCCAATGTCGACCACCGCAGATGCCACCGGCATTCCGAGATCGTCGAGGACACGAAGTGTGTATGGAGTCGCCTGCCCCAGCAAGGACCAACCCGCCCATGCAACCCAGACAATGGTGAGCGCTACCAGCAAACGAAACTGGGTACGTCGCGTCACAGAAAAATCAAGGATAACCACGGGTAACGGCTTAGTTCAGATTCGCGTTTGCCAGATTCCCCCAGCACAGTTAGTTTTCCACAAGGGGGGTTGTTAGGAGGCCAGATTGGGGAAGGCCACCAGGGCCAGAGATGCACGACCAGAGCGGGGTTCGAGTCCCGCCGACACCGTTGGTCTCTATCTGGACGAAGTCTCGGGACATCTTCTGCTGACCGCCGAAGACGAGGTCCATCTCGCACGCTCAATGGAGCTCGGCAAGAAGGCCAAGGCGGTTCTGGAATCAGGTAGCTACAAGCAGTCCGAACGTGCTCGTCTGATGAGGCTGGTCAGCGAAGGCGACGAGGCCAAGATGGGCTTCATCAGATCGAATCTGAGACTCGTGATCTCAATTGCCAAGAGATATAACGGCCGGGGACTCGATCTACTCGACCTGATTCAAGAGGGCAACCTGGGTCTGATTCGGGCAGTCGAGAAATTCGATTGGCGCAAGGGCTTCAAGTTCTCCACATACGCGACGTGGTGGATTCGCCAGGCGATCACCCGGGGGCTGGGGAACAACGGCCGAACCATCCGCCTGCCGGTCCACATGGTCGATGTCGTCCGAACAGTGCAGGACACCAAGCAAAATCTTCACGACAAGTACCACCGGACCCCGACACTCGAGGAAATCGCCGAGGCCTCGGGGCTCGACACTGAGCGGGTGTTGGCCGCCCTGGAAGCTCCATCCGAGACTGTTTCTCTTGATCGACCTGTCGGAGAGGACGGCGCCGCTTCACTTCAGGACTTTGTCGAAGACGACAACGCCGCCGATCCCGAGGCGATGGCTGCCTCGGCCTGGAGGCGGGACCGCCTGATCAAGGCACTCCAGGTTCTCGACCGAGAGGAACAGCAGGTGCTGTGGCTTCGGTTCGGTCTTGATGGCGACGAGCCGTGGACACTGTCCGATGTCGGCAACGTGATCAACTCGACCCGAGAGCGGGTTCGCCAGATCGAGGCCCGCGGTCTGGCCAAACTGCGTCACCCCTCCTGCGACATCGACCTCCAGGTACTCCTCTAGCCCCTCCCCGGCTCCGCCGGTACTCCCCCAATGCTCACTCCGTCCTCCTGGGGAGAAACAGGTCAGACGCTTCGAAGCGCCCGCTCCAGTCGGGCAAAACCTTCGTCGGCCTCATCCTCGGTGATCGACAGTGCAGGTGCGATTCGCAACGCATTCCCATGGAGTCCGCCCTTGCCAATCAACAGACCTTCTTCACGGGCGGCCTCCAAAACCGCCGACGCCTTGTCGGCGGCCGGCTCACCATCGGGACCGACCAACTCAATTCCGATCATCAGCCCTTTCCCACGCAACTCAGCGATCATCTCCAGTTCTTCCGCGACGGGCACCAGGTTCTGCATCAGGCGATTACCGACCTTGAGCGAGTTCGTCTGAAGATCGTTGTCCAATATGTAATCAATGTTCGCCAGAGCCCCGGCTGTAGCCAACGGATTCCCGCCAAACGTCGAGAGGCCGAGGGCCTGGTACGACTCCATGATCTCGGCCGTGGCCACCACTCCCCCGATGCTCAGGCCATTGCCGACGCCCTTGGCGAAAGTCAATAGGTCCGGAGTGATCCCGTGAGCCTGATAGCCCCAGAAGTGCTCGCCGGTTCGACCCCAACCTGTCTGAACCTCATCGGAGATGAACAGAATGCCTTCCCGATCTAGGACTTCTTTCATTGCGCCGAAAAAGCCGTCGGGAGGCGTGACGAAACCGCCAACGCCCTGGATCGGCTCGGCGATCATCGCCGCGACGTTGCCCGAAGTGGCCACTCCGAGAAGATCCTCGAGATCGGCGACGCAGGCGGCGACGAACTCATCATCGTTGAGATGGCCGAACGGGCTTCGAAGCTTGTACCCCGAGTGAACATAGGTCACCTGGAAAGGCGAGAAGCTGGTACCCGACCAGATTCTTTGCCCTGTGATGGCGATCGCCGAGTGTGACTTGCCGTGGTAGCTGCCCCTGATGGCAAGGATCTGATTCGAGTTGCGATAGGAAGTGGCCAGGGCGAGCGCGGCGTCGTTGGCCTCGCTCCCGGAGTTCGTGAAGAACACCTTGGCGTCCGGAATACCCGATAGCTCTGCAATCCTCTCGGCCAGTTCGATTTGCGCCTCGATCAGATACAGCGTCGAGGTGTGCAGCATTTTGTCAGCCTGGGCCTTGATGGCTTCGACCACCTCCGGGATCTTGTATCCCGAAATCGTGACCAGTATCCCCCCAAAGAAATCGAGATATCGGTTTCCCTCGGCATCGGTCACCCATCGACCATCGCCGTCCACGATTGATATCGGCTCCTTGTAATAGACAGGTGACCAACCGGGGAGAACTGCCTTGTGTCTTTCGTACAACTCTGCATGCTTGCCCATCGTCAACTTCCTTCGCCGTTGTCAGCCTTCAAATATCGCAGAAACAGTGCCCTTTGGCCGAGGAGAACCCGGTCGAGCCGCATGTTTAGAGGCGGTTTCGCCTCACCACCGCGGGCGATTCTGCTCGAATCCCCGGACACCAGTTTCGGCGAGACGGTCAGATTGATCTCGTCGACCAGTCCCGCAGCGATGAATTGGCCATTGAAGCTCGGCCCTCCTTCGAGAAGCACAACCGAAGCGGCGTCCAGATGGCCGAGGATTGATGCCGGCGAAAGGTCATCGAGGAAGACGACCTCGGCCGCATCGCCGAGCATCATCAGCCGACTCGGATCGGCTTGGGTTCCTGTCACAACCATGGGTCGGTATGCCGGGTCTGAGAAAACTCGCGCCTCCGGGTCGATGCTGAGCCGCCCGGTGACAATCCCAAGAACCGGGACCTCTGTGAGACCCTTCGCCACCCGACGGGCGCGTCTCTCCTCGTCGAGCGAGACGGGTCCATAACCCTCCGCTTTCACCGTCCTCGCCCCAACGAGGATCACATCCGGGACAGCCCGGATCGCCTTGAACATCTCCCGATCGTCGTCGTCCCCCAGCGATGTGGACCTGCCGTCAATGGCGGTCGCACCGTCGATTGAGGCGATCATGTTGAGCATGACCCAGGGACGTTCCGATCGTTGCCTCTGCTCGGCAAGAACGAGATCCAGGGGATTGATGTCTTTCGACTCAGTGCCCAGCAGGTTGATCATCTAAGGAAAACTAATCGAGCCCCGACACAGGAGTCTCGGGGCTCGATATCGATCAGGTTGGGAACGCGCTATCCAGCAGGTGTCTCCGCCTCAACCAGGCCGACAAGGTTGCCGGCCGGATCGTGGAACAAGGCGAAGGAGACCGTTCCAGGAATCTCGGTACGAGGAACGACGGTGCTCCCACCGTTGGCTTCGATCTTCCCCAGGCTCTCCTCGATCGCCTCAACCTGGACGTAGAACGTGCTGTAAGCAGGCATCTGCTCGTTGCCCTGCCCCACGGCCCCGGCGACACCGGTCTCCTCGGCGTCGGTCATGAAGTAGTTGGGGAAGTTCTCGGCTTGGCTGAGTTTCCAGTCGAAGATGCTCGAATAGAAGCCCTTCTGCGCTTCTCCATCGGGACCCATGAGTTCCCAGTGGACGATCGGGTTGGCTGACATGTCTTCTCCTCAGAAAGCCGGGTGGATTCAAGTTGGCGGGCAACCGGCTCTCTAGCCCGTCATTGGAATGACGAACAAGGCAGGCCCCCATCGACACACTTTCACCTGTCACTCCTCGACACACATTGAATGACGACACCCAGAGCTATCGTCATCTCCGATGACTCAGCTCGAGGTTCTGACTGAGATTCGGCGGATCTGCCTTGCTTCCCAGCCGCCATCGAGAAAGAGACATGGGGCATTCCTACCTTCCGGGTCAACGACAAGATGTTTGTCACCTGCGCAGCCGAGGGCACCGAGGAGCCGACCATGACCATGAAGGCGCCTCCAGGCGAACAGCGGATCCTTCTCGAAGCTGCAAACCACTTCTTCTACCCGGCGTATGTGGGATCCAAGGGATGGATTGGCGTCCGTCTCTCACAGGACACCGACTGGGACGAGATCGCAGAGCTGGTAGAGGACAGCTACCGGATGACCGCCCCAAATGGGCTATTGAAGGAGCTTGACGCGAGCTAGCGATCCTGCTCTCGCCATATTCGCCCCTCCGGCACTTCGTGCCACCTCCCCCAAACTCGCTTCGCTCGGGGACACACCTCTATACGCCGAGGCGGTCTCGCATCGTCGCGGTCTCACCCTGCCAGTTGACTTGAACAACCAGCGGCTTGAATCCCATCGCAACATTGATGTTCAGTATCGCCTCGTTGGACCCGGCGTTATAGGTGTCGAGTCGCTCGATAGCCGGGTAATCGTCGAGTGCCTTGATCATCATCAGAGCTTTGATCCAGCGACCCAAACCGTTGTTCCGATGATCAGGGTCGATCCCAGTGTTCCAAACCCAAGCCTGTGCCGGATTCAGGGTCTGGTAGTTGAGGTTGGTGAACCCGACGAAATCACCGGTCGGCTTGTGTACGGCTACGAGAGAGAGCAGCTGGTCCTGCCGGCTCGCAAGCTCTGCCTCAATGGTCCGCCACAGCTCTGGAGTGGTGTGCTCGTCTTCGTGGATGTAGTCCTCCATTGGTGCCTCGTTCATCACGTCTTGCACCTTGGCGAAGGCTTCCAAGTGCTCGTCCGGGATGGGGGTGGGCAGATAGAGCACCTCATAGTCGCCCGCTCGCTCTGCGGCCCGCTCGATCCACGCCTCCATCAGCCCGCGGTCGACATCCTCCATCATCAGACGACTCCGTCGCATCCGAAGGGCCGCCTTCGCCCCGGCCGATTCGACGACGGCAGCGAACTCCGAGCCTTCCGGGATCCGAAACGATGTGCGGATATGTCCTGTTTCGGTGAGCCAATCGAAAAGCGCCGTCGCCAATTGCCGCCCATAACCCTGTCGCCTGTGGTCGGAGTGCACATAGACCCACGCTTCGGCGTTCCCGACGTTCTGCATCGTGTCCACCCATGCCCCCGAACTCCCCAGAACCTGCTCACCATGGGTGAGGATCCAGGTGTGCTTTTGCCAGACATCATTGATGTGGCGCCAATCGGCCAGGTACCACTCGAACGGCACCGGCGGATCTTCGGGAACGAAGACCCGGTCATAGTCCAGCCAGTGATGGTAAAAGGCCCTCAATTCAGTCTCAGACGCGGTCCTGGTGTCGAGCTTCTCGATTCGTGGCGTCATGAAGAGCCTCTGTCCAGCCAAGCTCGAACCGACGAAACCGGGCCCTGATACACCTGCTCCTCCAGGATGGGCTTGAACCCCATCTCGACATTGATGTTGATCATGGCCTCGTTGGAACCGGCATTGAAGGTGTCGATGCGTTCGACCTCCGGAAACGACTCCGCCACTTTCTCGATCATGGCCGCCTTGAGCCATCGTCCCAGACCCTTGTTGCGGTGGGCGGGATCGACGCCGGTGTCCCACTGCCACGCCAGTTGTGGATAGAGGCCCTGGTACACGATGTTGGTATAGCCCGCGAACTCCCCTGATGATTTGTGTCGGGCGATGTAGGTGAAGATCTCCTCTGATCGTGAGATCGCGTCGCGTTCTCGGTTGCGCCACTCCTCGACGGTGAAGGTCTCGTCGTCCTCTTCGTAGTCCTCGCGTGGTGCGGTGTTCATCACGTGTTGCAGCTCGACGAAGTCGTGGACGACCTCCTCTGTCATCGGGCTCCTCGAGAAAAACAGCTCATAGTCGGCGGCCCGCTGTGGTGCCCGTTCGATCCAGGATCTGATCAGGTGCCGATCGATGTCGTCGAGGCGCAACCGGCTTCGCTTCTCTCGCATCACCGGTGTGAGACCTACCGCTTCTGCCAAGCCTCGTCCTTCGAAGTGGGCCGGGATATCGGCGCTGAGCCGTGTTCTGTCGTTTCGTTCCAGTTCGTCGACCAACTCCTGGACCAGGCGTCGGGCATGGCCTCGCCCGCGGTGGTTGGGATGGACGTAGACCACGCCATGAGCATTCTCGAGATTCTGCTCGGTATCCATGCGGCCAGCGGCAATACCGGCCGCCTTACCATTGTCGTAGAGGAGCCACTTGGGTGAATAGCGAGTGGTGAGATAGTGACGCATGTCGGCGATCCATTGGGCGTACGGCTCCGGTGGATCGTCGGGGAGCGCTTCCGCATCCCAAAGACACCACAACTCATACAGCCTCGTCATGGTCTCTTCGGGCGCGCTGCGCTGGTCGATTTTTTCGATGCGGATGCTCAAGACGAGTCGAGGCTAGAAAGTCCCTGTCAGGTGATGTCGATGAATTAGTAGGTGCGTCCGACGGCCGTCGAACCCACATTCTCGGGCACGGCTATCTGTTCGAGCCCGCCATTGGTCGCCCAATACGCAACCCAGATGATCAAGCCGACGACCAGAACCTTCATAGTCCTCGTCGAACTCTTGGTCGCTTCACCCTCAAATGTCATCAAGGTCTCCCGCCGGAATTCCTGCACACGATAAACGGCGATCCGGTCACGCCAGATTCAACTCCGCCCAACGCACCGCCGAGGACGTGCCGACGGAGTCTGGCGTCTTCGAGAAAGTTCGAGCAACTGGGGAAAGTGCTCCATGACCACCGGATCGGAGTTGAGCGCGGCAAAAGGCCTGAGGTCCGCCTTATGCCACCTCCTGAGCGTCAAACGCTCGGTTTCAATTGTCGGCCCCGGCTCATTTGGTCAGGTCATGCCAGCCAATACCCATATCACTCACGGGGGATCGTGGTCAGGGTGAATGAAACGGATCCGGCCTGGCCCGAGACGAAGGTCGATTCGGTAGCCGCGTCCGTGAACGATTATGTGATGGTGGAACCAGCACAGGGTCGTGAGGTTCTCCGGGTCGGTCGGACCTCCCTCCGACCAAGGGATCTTGTGATGTGGTTCCAGTCGGTATCGGCTAATACAACCGTCGGCAGTACAGCCTCCGTCACGGTGGAGAACGAATCTCTTGAGGCGGTTGGACACAACTTTGGTCTTGCGCCCGACACCGAGTGGTGTTCCGTCCTTGGACTTGATGATGTCGAGGGCGCCTGAACAGGCGATCCTGTCGAGGATGCCCGACCCGACCCGTGGCCCGGTCTCGATCTCGGCACCCAACTCATCCAGAAACACCGTTATGAGCGGTGCTGCCGCCGATTCGGAGGTGGCTCCCTCACAGATGTTGGCGAGGGCTACCGCCCGCCGATATCCGACCCCCATGCGCTCACCGTCTGGGAGTTCGGGAAGTCGGTCCGCCTCTTCGGTGAGCACCTTGCTGACCACGGCACCGCCATATCCGTCGAGTTCACCCCAGATATCCCATCTCGACTCATCGAGGTTGGGTTGGATGTTCAGATGTTGCGAGATGTGCGAGTTGTGGTCGTCAGCCGCAGTGAGACGCTTGTGTTTCGCCGCAAGAAGTCTCAAACCTTGGATGTCGATTCCCTTGAGACTCTCACGCTGATGATCCAGCGGTATCCGCGAGGTCGCTTCGGCTCGGTCGAATGTGATGTCGCCTTCGGCGAGTTCCCGGGCGACTTCAGGCGAATCAGCAAGACGTCGGGCGGTTGCGGATAGTCGGGAGGCAGTCTCCGGGGAAACGTCGAGGCGGCCCGCGACCCACTCCTTCATCGACTTGGCACCATCGGCTGTGGGTAGCTGCATGGCATCGGCAATCTGAATCCAGGCCATCTGACGAGCCAGACATCTATCGATGTTGGCTTGCTCTTCCTTGAGCCCCACTTCCACCTGATCTGGAGTAATTCCCCTCACTCCCCCAACGTACGTAGGGGGTGTGACAAGAACTGCTCAAATAGGATCATCTCGTGGAGATTTCCGAGATTTCTTCTGGCATTTGGTCCAATGCCGGCGATCTTCAATCAGGATCAACAGAGGCAACGGGCTCATCGAAGAAACTCGCCCCGTAGAGGCGAACGTGGTGGTAGCCGGTCATGGCGAACCGCCTATGGATCACCCGGCCAGGCGGTTGAGCTTGCCCCGACCAACCTGTGGGTCAGGACCAGTTCGACCTACTCCTCGTCCTCACCTGCGTCATCATCGTCGGCCGAGTCGTCGGCTTCCTCTGTCGTGTCAGCATCATCCTCTACCGGATCGGCCACGATGATGCCCTTGTCCTTCAGCTTCGGGATCACCTGGTCGGCGATTTCAGTTGCCTTGTCCTCACCGATGCGAGGTCCGAGTTTTGACTCGAACTTCATCCGAGCCTCAGACTCGGTGATGCCGTAGTACTCCTCCTTCTTGGAGGCGACCACCTTGGTTATGAGAGCCAGGAATCCGACAACTAGAGCGAACTTGAACAGGAACCTGAAGGGGTGGCGATCTTTTCCGTTTTCTGACATTTTGTTACCTCCGTGGACGGCAACCATACCCAAACGCCTAGGGAAGGTTTTCGCGACCTGACCGAGACCCCTTCATCCTTCGTTCGTGGTGGCGTAGGTTCGTGTCAAGGATGGGAAAACGACTCATCGCAGGTCTGATCGTTGTGGGTTTGGCGGTAGGTGTTTGGGTGCTCTGGCCGCGGGAGGGCTCTGATACCACGACAACCACATTGCCGGTCGCTGCCGCGACAACCACATCGACGACAAATGCGACAACCACCTCTTCGTCCACCCCCGACGTGACGGTGACAACCACAACCACCAAACCGGAGTCGCACGTCGTGGAGACCGTTGAGGAGGCCGAAGAGATCCTGAGAGCGCTGCTCTGGTCGCGCTACGACGCGATTTTCAGGGAGGACGAAGGTTCGTTGCAAGGCCTGGTCGCGTCTGACTCAGCTTTGAAGTCCGGGGTTCAGTCGTTCGGCCAATTGGTGTTCTTAGCCGAGCCGACTCTCGAAGGGGTTGTCCTTCGTGAAATTGAAATACTCCGGTCTGACGAAACATGCCTAGCGTTGTGGGCGGACCTTGACGTCACAGCTTTCGTTGACAGCGATGCAAACTCCTCGGCCGTTGTAATCCTGCGCTCACAGGACAACCAATGGAAGTGGATGGCGCTGTGGCGCTTCAAGAACGATCTTTGGGAGACGGATTGCGACGCGTCGTTGGAATCGGTCTCGTAACCGTCCTGCTTTTGCCGTCGTTGCCAGCTTGGGGCGTTGACTTCTCGGCATGTTGGGTCGTCCGTGAGTTCAACCCGGTATTCGGTGACTACGAACAGATAACTCGGTGTCGTATCTCTGGGGGCGACATCGTCGACTACGCATCGGACACCGGCGTCCCCGGGCGTCTCTACCCCCGACCAGGAACCGACATCGACGGACCGTGCTGGTACTACTCCTCCACGGACGCCAACTGGCTGTTCGCCGAGCTCTATTCGGATGGCGACGCCATCCTCGGCTATTCGGCGGGAAAGCGAGGTGGCTTCGCCGTCGTGATCGGTCGGGTTCCCCGATGCACAAGCGAACCCACACCGACGTCCGAACCAGTCGCCGATGTGTGGTCCTATGTCACCGAGTACATCCATCCGCCACCGCAACCCGACCTCAGCCCGCCGGGAGGCGATGGCGTCACCGGGCTCGAGACCTTCGTGGGGGTACTGGTTCCCGACCCCCACACCGCGCGGATCAGCGGTGGCGGCGGCGCCCTACTGGATGTCGAGATTGAGGTCTCCGGGATCACCA
>JACZUI010000003.1 GCA_022573225.1 Acidobacteriota bacterium | reverse complement strand
CCAATGATTCCGGATAACGCTCGCACCCTACGTATTACCGCGGCTGCTGGCACGTAGTTGGCCGGTGCTTCTTTTGGAGGTACCGTCAATTTCTTCCCTCCTGAAAGGGGTTTACAACCCGAAGGCCGTCATCCCCCACGCGGCGTTGCTGCGTCAGGCTTTCGCCCATTGCGCAAGATTCCCTGCTGCTGCCTCCCGTAGGAGTCTGGGCCGTATCTCAGTCCCAGTGTGGCTGATCGTCCTCTCAGACCAGCTACTCGTCGATGCCTTGGTAGGCCGTTACCCCACCAACTAGCTGATAAGCCGCGAGCCCATCCCACAGCACAAAGGCATTTCCTCATCAGACCATGTGGTCCGATGAGGGCATCCGGTATTAATCCAGGTTTCCCTGGGCTGTTCCGGTCTGTGGGGCAGGTTGCTCACGTGTTACTCACCCGTTCGCCGCTCCGTCATACCAGTGGGTTACCCCTCCGGCATGCGTCGCTCGACTTGCATGCATTAGGCACGCCGCCAGCGTTCATCCTGAGCCAGGATCAAACTCTCCAACGTACATTCAAACGTCAATGTCTTCGACATTGACGCATCCTGTCAGTGAAGTGTTTGCAATTTGGGTCCAGGGCCCGTGAGGGACCCTAGAGCTATTGCTGTTTTTTGTACTGATTTCCCACCCTCGATTACTCGAGAGTGTTTCATCGTCATAGATGCTCACTCCTTGCCGACGAATCGACAGCGGGAGTGTGCATGCTGGCTTTTGGCACATTGTTCAGTTGTCAAGGAGCCGCGGTTTGAGCTGCGCTCAAACCGTAGGCAGTTTCGCCTCCGAAACTGCACTCCTCTTTGTAAAGCCAAAGAGGCCTACACACCCGGTGTTTCAATGTCAGGCGGGCCGGCGATGATACCGCGGCCCCGATACAGATGACAAACCCGGCGTGGCGCGACTCAGTCGCCCCACCGGCTGGTGGGCGGCCGAGGCCTTAATCCTCGACCGGTCATGGAATGATAACGAACCTCGATTCTTAGTGCAACATCGCGAAAGTCTGTCGGCGTATCTCCGGCCCTCGACCCCCTGGCTTCGCCTTCCTCCGCGACGCTGCACCGGTCAAGTCAATCGATCAGGCGCACGAAGCGGCGCTTGCCCACTCGGAGCACCCGGCCATCCAGGTCCGATCGTGAGACTTCACTATCGAGCACCGACACGCCGTCGAGGCTCACTGCGCCCTGCGTCAGAAGACGGCGCGCCTCGGATCCAGACGTGCCAAATGCGTCCCGAATGAGCCCGGGCAGTTGCACCGGATCCTGATCGGGCAAACGGTGCTCGCCGATGTCGTCGGGGATTCCCCCTTCCTTGAAGACCTGGTCGAACGCCATCTCGGCCGACGATGCAGCCTCCTCGCCCCAGTACAGGGCGACGACTGCACTCGCCAGCTTTCTCTTGGCTACGCCGGGATGAAGCTTGCCCGATTCGAGGTCCGCGGCAAGCAAGTCCACTTCTCCAGGCTCCATATCCGCGGCCAGCCGGAACCACTCGGGCATGGTTTCGTCAGGGAGGCTCATCGTCTTGCCGAACATCTCCGACGGCTCGTCTTCCACGCCGATGTAGTTGCCCAGCGACTGTGACATCTTCTTGACTCCGTCGGTGCCGACCAGCAGCGGCATGGTGACCGCGACTTGAGGCTTCTGGCCGTACTTCTCCTGAACCACTCTTCCCATCATGAGGTTCCACAATTGATCGCTGCCACCCAGCTCAACATCGGCCTCGACGGCTACTGAGTCGTAACCCTGGAGAAGTGGGTAGAGAAACTCCATCACCGAAATGGGCGACCCCTGCTCATACCGCCTAGCAAAGTCGGAACGCTCCAACATCTGGGCAACAGTGGCCGACGACGTGAGCTCTAGGAGCCCTCCCATCTCGAGCTGGCCCAGCCATTCCGAGTTGCGTCGGATCTCCAGGTTCTCTTCCAGCAGGATCGTCTTGAACTGACCGAGAACATTGTCTGCGTAGCCATTCACTTCGTCTGCCGAGAGGCGCTTACGGGTGGACGACCGCTCGGCCGGATCACCCACCTGGGCCGTGAAGTCCCCAACAATCAGAACGGCAGTGTGCCCTAACTCCTGAAACTGCCGCAGCTTGCGGAGCACCACAGCCCAGCCAAGTGTCACGGTCGGCGCCGTCGGATCCAGACCCAGCTTGACCCGGAGCGATCTGCCCTCCTCTAGCTTCCTGGCCAGCCCGTCTTCTGGGACCACCTGATCCACATACCGCAGCAGTCGATTGAGTTGTTCATCAGAGCTCATATCCGGCGCAGGGTAAATGATGTCTCCTGCGAGACGAGGTTTCGAGAATAGTGGCTAGAAGGTGAAGTGCTTGATCGGCTCGCCCTCGTCGGCGATGTCGCTCATGGCCGATATCCCAAGATCCAAATGGTGCTCGGCCCAGTCGGCGGTCACCTGTTGATCGCTGGCCTCGGTCTTCACCCCTTCGGGCGTCGTCGGCACATCGGACACAAGCAGTAGGGCGCCGCGCGAGATCTGGTTGGCGTGACCGACGATGAAAAGTGTCGCCGTCTCCATGTCAATGGCGATCACAGTCAGATCCCTGAGACGAGCTAGGAACTCCTCGTCGTGCTCCCAGATGCGACGGTTGGTCGTGTAGACGACCCCGGTCCGGTATTCGAAGCCTCGCTCGATGATCTTCTCGGACACGAACTTGTGCAGTTTGAAGGAAGGCAGAGCCGGAACTTCCGGCGGAAGGTAGTCATCGGATGTTCCCTCCCCCCGGATGGCGGCGATCGGAAGGATGAAATGGCCGATCTCAGTCGACTCCTTGAGACCGCCGCACTTGCCGAGGAACAAGACGCCCTGGGGCATTCGAGCCGTCAGCAGGTCCATGATGGTTGCAGCGTTGGCTGTCCCGATCCCAAAGTTGACGATGGTCAGGCCTTCGCTGTTGCTCGCCGCCTGCATCGGGCGGTCAATCCCCCTGACCTCGCACTCGAATCTGTGGGCGAACGTATCGACGTACTCCTTGAAATTGGTCAGGAGTACGTAGTCTCCGAACTCGTCGACTCGCATCCCCGTGTACCTCGGCAACCAGTCCTGGACAATGAGGTCCTTGCGTGCCTGAGAGTCTCCACTCATGACCGCAACCTAACCGTCCCCTCTGCCCAGGTCGCAACAGCATCCATCTCCCCATCAGGGGCATCAGATCCAGGCAGTCTGAACGCGGGAAGCCGATAGCTGCGTGACGCTATACCGATATCGACGACGCAGCCACGAACCGCCAGGGACGATCCTGCCCTTTGCTGATCCCGACTCTTGGCGTGGCCATCACCAACTCAGGCGCAGGTCCGGGCTCGAGTCTGACCTGTGAGTCATCCGCGAGGAGATTTGTGCCGTCGCATGAGCCGTCTATTCCGAGGGCCTGGCAGAGTTTTCCCGGACCGTTGGCAAGATCGTCCCTTCTCCCCCGTCGGGTGCGAACCGCACCGTCGCCTTCCTGGACCTCGCCACCGCGGAAGAGGATCCCCCAACCGGTCCCCGCCGGACCCGCAGCCACATTGGCACACCAGTGAATGCCGTAGGCGCGATACACATACAGCGTCCCGGGCTGCTCAAACATCGATGAGTTCCGATCGGTGCGGCCTCGATATGCGTGTGAGGCTGGATCGTCTGACCCTTTGTACGCCTCAACTTCGGTGATTCGGATCCGCACGAGATGTCCGTCGATTTGGGAGACCAGGGTGGAACCGAGCAGTTTTGGCGCAGCCTCCTCAGGTGCGCCTCCGAGTATTTCACCAAGTGCCACCACTAAGCCACTCCGCGCAGCGTCGCTCCCAGCGAGGCGGCGGCGTCGATCATCGCCTGACGAACAGGTGCGACCTCTTCGTTGCTGAGGGTTCGATCGTCGGAACGAAGCCGGAAATGGATCGCGATTGCTCGTCGACCGTCACCGATGCCCTCTCCCCGAAACTCATCAAACACCGAGGCACCTTCCAGTAGGTCATCGGCAGCGTCTGAGGTCGCGGCGACGAGTTGAGCGACGGTCGTCTCGTCGGGCAGGACAAAGGAGAGATCAAAGTCGACGAAAGGGAACACCGATGGCACCTTCATCAATACGTCTTCCGGCGGGACCAGCAGAGGAGCGAGATCCAGCTCGGCGATGGCCACGCGACCCGGGATCTCATAGGCACGCCCAGCGGAGGGATGCAGTTCACCCACATGACCTACGAGAGACCCGTCGATCGATACCGCCGCAGTCCTTCCGGGATGGAATCCGGGGGCCGCTCCCGATTCAATGGCCACATGCTCGACCCCCAACGATCGAATCAGATTTCGAACCACGGCCAATGACAGATTGCCGTCGGACTCCAATCCGTCGATCCTCAAGCCAGTAACGCCGAACGGTCCGTAGATGGTCCACGCCAGCCGGGCCGGCTGGTGTGGGATCCTCTCGTCATCCGGATCGGGCGACGTCATGTAGACCCGTCCGGTCTCGAAAAGAGCGACTGAGGCGGCCCCATACGAGATGTTGTATCGGAGGGCGCCGAGCAGGCTTGGCAGCATGGTTGGCCTCAGTCGGCTCTCCTCCTCACGCAGGGGGTTTTTCACGGTGAGCAAGGAGCCGACTTCGTCGTGTCGTCCCAGCGCGGCCAGATCGTCTTCACCCACGAACGGAAGGGTGACCGCCTGGCTGAGGCCGAGACCAACCATCACTTGATGGAGCTTCCGCTCTGTCCGCTGCTCGACGGTTAGCCCACCCGACACTCCCAATGGCAGCGTCTCGGGAAACTTGTCATATCCATGAATACGAGCGACCTCTTCGACCAGGTCGGCCGGGCGGGTCACATCGGGCCGGAATGTAGGAACCGTCACGGACATCGGGTCGGTGCCGGCCACCGACATCTCGAGCGAGGTGAGAATTCGGGCCACCTGCTCCGCGGAGAACTCAACGCCCAGCAACCTCTTGACCTCGCCGAGGGCAAGCTCGATCGTCACCGGCTCAGTCGGAGTGGCTATCTCATCTACGTGCCCCTCGAGTATTTCTCCACCGGCCAAGTCGGCAACCATCGCCGATGCACGCTGGCTCGCGAGGTCCGCGAGGTTGGGGTCGACACCTCTCTCAAACCGCGCCGACGCCTCTGACCTCAAACCGTGCCGCCGGGACATATACATGATCGTTGGCGGATCCCAGGAAGCGGCCTCCATGAGAACACTCGTGGTAGTGGCGGAAACCTCGGAGCGGAGGCCACCCATCGTCCCAGCCATCGAAGTGGGGCCATCGGCGTCGTAGATGATGAGATCATCGGGAGTGAGCATCCTCGTCTCGTCATCGAGGGTCACCAGGGTCTCACCCTCGGATGCCCGACCGATGCGGAGCGTGTTCCCGACGATCTTCTCGGCATCGAACGCATGGAGTGGTTGGCCGAGTTCCAGCATCACATAGTTGGTGACGTCGACGACGTTGGAGATCGGACGAACCCCCGCCTTGGCCAGGCGGTGGCGCACCGCAAGGGGCGAAGCACCCACTGTCACATTCCGTATCTCGTGCGCGACAAACCGGCGGCAGCCCACCGGATCATCTATGTGAACCTCGATGTTGGTCGCCCCCGGGACCGTCACAAGAGCCCTCTCCGGTATGGAGTAGGTGATGCCGTAGTAAGCGGCCAGGTCCCTGGCGATCCCGACCATTGACATCGCGTCTGGCCTGTTTGGCGTTATGTCCAGGTCGAAGACGACATCGGGCAATTCGACGAGGCCAGCGAACTCAATCCCCAACTCGGGCTCGCCATCCAGAACCATGATGCCTGCTTGGTCGTCACCAAGTCCGAGCTCACTCTCCGAGCAGATCATCCCGTTGGACTCGACGCCTCGGATCGTCCGCTGCCCGATCTTGAAATCTCCGGGCAAGACAGCACCCGGCTTGGCTACCGGGACATACGCACCCTCATCGAAGTTCCAGGCGCCACAAATGATCTGCTCGGGCCCCTGGCCGGTGTCGACCTGGCAGACCCGGATTTTATCGGCGTCCGGATGGGGGGCGATGGCTGTCACTCTCCCGACGACGACACCCTTCCAATCCGCCTCCATTGCCTCGTACCCCTCAACCCCGTGGCCAACCATCGCCAGGACACCGGACAGGTCAGCCGGATCGTTGGATGGAAGATCGATGAACTCGGATAGCCAGCGCAAGGAGACAAGCATCAGAACTGCCTCAGGAAGCGCAGATCGTTGTCCACGAAGTGTCTGATGCTGTTGATTCCGTGACGGACCATCGCCGGGCGCTCTACTCCCATCCCAAAGGCGAAACCGCTCACCTCTGCGGGGTCATAGCCGACGGCTTCAAGCACATTCGGGTCGACCACGCCGCAGCCCATCATCTCGAGCCACCCTGCGCCCTTGCAAACTCGGCATGTGGGCTCGCCCCCGTCACAGGCGAAGCAGGAAACATCGAGTTCGGCACTTGGCTCCGTGAACGGGAAGAAGTGGGGCCTGAATCTCACTTTCGTCTTTGGTCCGAAGAACTCCCGGGCCCAATGGGCAAGAGTTCCTTTCAGGTCGGAGAAGGTGATATTTTCGTCAACTGCCAGACCCTCGATTTGATGGAACACAGGTAGGTGGGTGGCGTCCACCGTGTCAAGCCGATAGGTCTTGCCGGGGACGACGATGTAGACCGGCGGGTCGTTGGCCTCCATCCAGCGAGCCTGGACCGGCGAGGTATGGGTGCGAAGCAAGACCTCATCGGCTGGATCACCGAAATCCAGATACATGGTGTCGCTCTCGAGACGACTTGGATGTGTCGGTGGAGTGTTGAGCGCATCGAAGTTGTACCAGGCGAGCTCGGCCTCAGGACCGGTGGCTACCTGATATCCGAGAGACACGAAGATGTCAACGATGTCGTTCATCGTCTGCTGGAGAAGATGTAGCGAACCGCTCTGGAGCGTGATCGACTCGAGGGTGACATCGATCCTCTCGTCCTGTAGTCGGCGATCCTCATCCTGAGCCTCTAGTTCGGAGAGCCGGGAGGCGAGAAGCCCTTGGATCTCCTTGGTGGCAGTGTTGAGCTGGGCGCCGACCCGGGGCCGGTCGGCCGGGTCGAGAGATCCCATCGACCTCCGGGCTTCTCCGATCGCAGAAGTGTCGCCCAGCAAAGCCTTTTCAACCGCATCCAGCTCAGCCAGGGTCGCAGCGCCTGAGACCGCGGCAGGGGCGGCGGCCAACGCTTCGTCGAGTCTCGAGGAATCGGTCATGTCGGCGGCAGGTTAGACCCGGGCTCCGGGTGAGCCAGGCTGTTCGCGATCGCATAGACCACAATCCCAGCGGCAACTGCCGCATTCAAACTCTCGGCCCCTCCTGGCATGGGAACAGTCACCTGCTCGTCACAATGAGCGGCTATCCCGGCGGGGAGGCCATGGGCCTCCTCTCCAACCAACACAGCGGGCCGCGCCAACCGCAATGTGTCCGGCGACACTCCGCCCTCGACCACTGTGGCAACTGTGGTGTAACCCAGACCTGTGAGTTGACCGGGCGATTTAACGTGCATCATGGCCACGTGGAAGTGGCCTCCTGCGGCCGCTCGCAGCACCTTCGGGGACCACGCATCGGCGGAACCGGTGGCATACCCGAAGTCCCAGCCGAAAGCGGATGCCGTGCGGATCATGGTGCCAACATTCCCGGGATCGCTCACGCCCCAGGAGACCACCAGACCGGAGCCATTCAGGGTCGTGCTCTCTGGAATCTCAAACTCGGCGACGGGCCCCCTGGGCGTGCTGGTACCCGCAAGCCGGTCCATGGCCCGGCTGTCGACGATCAAGAGGTCAAAATCGTTCCCGGCTGCCAAAGATGCGGTATACCGGTCATCAGCGAGGGCGAACACCTGAAGTGGCGTGATACCGGCCGCTAGTGCTTCGGCCAGAAGATTGGGTCCCTCGAGCAGGGACCGACCTGTCTCTTTTCGAACCCGAGCGCGATGAAGCCGGGCCGCATCGACCACTCGCGAGTTGCGATGGCTGCGGACCGGCTCCATGAATAAGTCGACTCCTGTCGGAATCAGTTCTGCTTCGAGACCTCGACCAACTGCGAAAATGCCGACGGATCGTTAACGGCCATTTCGGCGAGCATCTTCCGGTCGACCTCGACTCCATTGGTCTTGAGACCGGCAATGAACTGGGAGTAGGTCACTCCGTTCTGGCGGGCCGCGGCGTTGATCCGGGCGATCCAGAGGCGGCGAAACTCACCCTTGCGGGCTCGACGGTCGCGATAGGAATCCTGCATTGCATGCATGACCTGCTCGTTCGCGGTCTTGAATCTGCGGCTTCTGGCGCCCTTGTAGCCTCTGGCCCGATCGAGAACCTTCTTGTGGGACTTCTTGGCGTGGACAGCTCGTTTTACACGTGCCATGTCGTACCTCCTGAGCGTTCAGCGGCCGAGTTGCTTTTTGATGACCTTGGCGTCGCCCGGTGCGAGAGTTGTCTCACCGGTGAGACGGCGGTAGCTGGACTTGCCCTTGGCGAGACGCAGATGGCCGCGCCCGGATTGCCGGCGCATGTACTTGCCGGTTCCTGTGATCCTGATTCGCTTCTTGGCGCCGCTGTGTGTCTTCATCTTTGGCACGGCGTTCTCCTAACTCTCACGTCTGCTTGTCGCTCTTCACGGAGGACCTTGGGCGCCTCACCGGCGCCAGCACCATCGTCATGCTCCGCCCCTCGATCTTGGGAGCCTGTTCGACTGTTCCCACCTCGGAAACAGCCTCTGCCACGCGATCGAGTAGATCCTTCCCGAAACCGGGCCGCTCCTGCTCCCGTCCCCGGAAGCGAATCGTGAACTTCACCTTGTCGCCATCTGCGAGGAAGTCATGTGTCTTCCTTGAGGTGATATCGAAGTCGTGGTCGCCAATGCGGACCTTCATCCGAAGCTCTTTGATGGTGGTACGGGTCTGGTTCTTGCGAGCTTCCCGTTGTTTGATGGACTGCTCGTACTTGTACTTCCCGTAGTCCATCAGACGGCACACCGGCGGCTTGGCCTTCGGCGCCACTTCGACGAGATCCAGATCAAGTTGCTCAGCAAGCCATAAGGCCTCGCTCAGCTTCTTGACTCCTATCTGGGAGCCATCGGGTGCGACAACTCGCACTTCCTTTGCTCTGATCGCGCCGTTCACACGGAGCTCGTTGATGCTGGTACCTCCTGTTGATTGCAACAAAACAGCAGCAAGAGAGAACTTGCTGCCGTGACCTGAAGTTCAGGCGTCACCTGAGGTTCAGGATCTCCGTGACCTCGCCTCGCGGACATCGGTCTCGATGGTCGACGGGCGGGTGGGGAAGCAGCAGCTTCCGCTCTTGCTATTGATCGTGGGAAAAGGCTAACACCGAAGGCACCCATAGCCATAGTCTCGCTCAAGGTCAGCGGGCTCCTAGTTGCCTGAGCGCGTTCGCCGTCGTCACTGCGGCGTCGACTGCCTCAGCGCCTTTGTTGGACTCTCCCGGTCCGGATCGCTCCACTGCATCCTCGACGTCGCGCACGGCGAGGATCGCATTGGCCACCGGGATGCCGTGCGACTCGGCTACCCGAGCGACACCAGCCGTGGACTCCCTGACCACGATCTCGTAGTGGTCGGTATCACCTTTGATAACCGTGCCAATCGCTACCACGGCATCGCACCCGTCCCGCGCCAGGGCGGCAACTCCCACGGGAAGCTCGAGAGCGCCTGGAACCCTGAGGACAGTCACATCTTCTGCACCGAGCGCTTTGAGTCGAGACACGGCCCCCTCGAGAAGCCGGTCGGTGATCGTCTGGTTCCATGCAGCAACGGCCACCCCGATCTTCAGCTCGGCCGCGTCCAGATCCCCTTCGACTGTTCGGATCACGCTCCGGTACCAAGATCGATGTCGTGCCCGAGCCGAGCTGCTTTGGTCCGGAGATAGGACTCGTTCTCTTCGTTGGGCTCCACGGAGAGCGGGACAGTGCCGATGATCGAGAGCCCGTACCCCTCGATGCCGACCCGCTTGGTCGGATTGTTCGTCATCAGCCGCATCGAGCGAACCCCGAGATCAAAGAGGATCTGGGCGCCGATTCCGTAGTCGCGAGCGTCGACCGGGAGGCCAAGATTCACGTTGGCGTCAACGGTGTCCAAGCCCTCATCCTGGAGCCGGTAAGCGGCAAGCTTGTGCAATAGCCCGATCCCTCTCCCTTCGTGACCCCTTATGTACAGCACGACGCCTCTGCCTTCCGCCCCAATGCGAGCGAGAGCCGTGTCCAGCTGATCTCCGCAGTCACAGCGAAGACTGCCAAAGACGTCACCGGTCAAGCACTCCGAATGCACCCGGGTGAGAACGTTCTCGCCATCGCCTATGTCTCCCATCACCAGGGCGATGTGCTGGCGGTCGTCTACGAGCGACCTGAACCCAACCGCGGTGAAGGTGCCGTGGTCGGTGGGAATCCGGGCCTCGACAACCCGCTCTATCAATTTCTCGGTACGTCGACGATGGGCGATCAAATCGGCGATCGTGCCGATCAGAAGACGGTGCTCGTCGGCAAACCTCTCCAAGTCGGGGAGACGGGCCACCGATCCGTCGTCGTTCATCACTTCCGCCAGCACCCCAGCGGGGTAGAGACCGGCCAATTCGGCCAAATCGACCGCCGCTTCGGTGTGTCCGGCTCGCCGAAGAACACCACCCGGCTCATAGCGGAGCGGATACAAGTGGCCTGGCCGCGCCAGGTCGTCTGGCGTCGTCCCAGGGTCGACCACCGCCTGGATGGTCTTCCAGCGGTCATCCGCCGAAATGCCGGTCGTGGTCCCATCGCGGGCGTCGATGGAAACTGTGAAAGCAGTGCGACGAACGTCGGTGTTCCGTGCCACCATCATTGGCAGCTCGAGCTCGTCGAGACGCTCTCCCATCACAGGCATGCAGATGATTCCGCTGGTATGGCGGAGGATGAATCCTATTTGGGAGGGAGTGACCTTCTCGGCAGCGACAATCAGGTCGCCCTCATTCTCACGGTCTTCGTCGTCGACCATGATCACCATCCCGCCGCTTCCGACGACGTCGATGATCTCTGGGATTGGGGCAAACCTCATTTGGTGTTGAGCAGCCTTTCCACGTACTTGGCGAGGATGTCGACTTCAAGATTGATCGTGTCGCCGACTTTGCGCAACCCCAGGGTGGTCGACTCCAGCGTATGGGGAATGAGGGCAAGTTCTATGACCAGCCCGGAGATATCCGCCACGGTGAGGCTGACGCCGTCGATCGTCACCGAGCCTTTCTCCACCACATAGCGAATCAGACGGTCGGGCACCTCGATCGACACCCGCCGCCCGTCGCCCTCCTCGCTGAGCGACAACACTTTCCCTACGCCGTCGACGTGGCCCTGCACGACATGGCCGTCGAAGCGGCCACTCGCAGCCATCGCCCGCTCCACGTTGACCGTCGAACCACGGTCCAATTCTCCAAGGTTGGTCCTGGCCAATGTCTCTGCCACCACGTCCAGTCCCACCACGCCGCCGGCGACTTCGACGGCAGTCAGGCATACACCGTTGATGGAGATCGAATCTCCAACCGACACGCCGTCGAGCGGGCCGATCTCGACACTCAATCGGCTGCCGCTGGACTGATGGTCGACCTCGCTGATCGAGCCCTTGTACTCAACGATTCCTGTGAACATCTACCCGAAATCAATCCTTACATCGTTTCCAACGACACGCACGCCAGTGATTGACACGTCGGCCGCATCGGACAGAGATGCGAATATCCCGCCCAAAGGGCCAACGCCCTTTCCACCGCCGATCTTCCCCGCAAGATAGATCACGCCGGTCGTGATAATTCCTGCCTGCCACCAAGCGCCGGCAATGGTCGGGCCACCTTCGAGGAGGACGTCGTAGTAGCCCCGTTCGGCGAGTTCCTTCGCCGCTGCCTTGGGCAGGGGCATTCCGCCCTCGCTCTCCACAACGGCCAACTCACCACCCGGTAGGGCCATATTCACTGCGGCGATCACGAGCGGATCCCGTTCCCATATCCGAGCATCGGGCGGAAGGTCAGCGGTGCCGGCAATCACGATCGGCCTCGGCTGATGATCGGTTCGACCATGTCGGACGGTCAGGGACGGATCGTCCGAACGCAGCGTGCCTGCGCCGACGGCGATTGCATCTACCTCGGACCGGAGCCGGTGTGCATCCGCTCTCGCCTCCTCGCCGGTGATCCACTGCGAAGAGCCATCCTCGGCGGCAACGGATCCATCGAGGGTCATTGCGTATTTGAGGATGATCCGGGGCAACCCTGACCGACGCTGTCGGAAGTAACCCGGGTCGACGGCCTCGACCTCGGGTTGCATGGAACCAGTCTCTACCTCAATGCCCGCATCCCGGAGCAGGTCGATGCCTGAGCCCGACACCTTTGGATCCGGGTCCACCACGCCCACGACCACGCGGGCCACCCCGGCATTCACCACCGCGTCGACGCAAGGTGGCGTTCTACCGTGGTGCGAGCAGGGTTCGAGGGTGACATACATAGTGGCGCCTTGCGCCCTGGGCCCGGCCTGATCGAGAGCGACGACCTCAGCGTGGTCCTGTCCCGGGCCGAGGTGAGCTCCCTCCCCTATCACCTCGCCGGCGACGTCGACCACAACTGCGCCAACCCGAGGATTGGGATGGGTCCGGTGCGGGAGCGCCAGTTCGATGGCGCGCCTCAAATGGCGGGTGTCGCCCACCTATCCCGTACGACGATCGATGCGGTACGCCGAGCCCGTTTGCTTCTTCGCGAATTCCTTCATCTCTACCGCTATCGCCGACGCCTCCCACTGCGTGGTTATCTCACGCATGTCGGTAGACGCTACTCCCATCGACAGAGACACCACCGGGAAGGCGAATCGCTCACCGCGCCTGTCAATCACTTCGATATAGCCCCGTAGCGCGTCAGCCGTGTCGTAGAGATCGAGAATCCCATCATCGAACCGCTCGATGACCTCCTTGCAGAAGGCCTCTGAGATGCCAGGGGGGATCAAGGTCACGAAATCATCCCCACCGATGTGGCCGACAAATGCATCAGTGATTCCAAGTGCCTCCGCAGCCTCCCCGAAACACCTGGCACAGAACCTGATGACCTCGTCGCCCCTCATGAAACCGTAGTGGTCGTTGTACGCCTTGAAGTTGTCTAGATCTCCATGAACCAGTGCGAACTCACTCCTGTCGGCAATCCTCTCCTCGATTTCACCGGTGATCTTGAAATTGCCCGGGAGACCGGTCAAAGGTGAAAGATCGCGGGCCGCCTGGGTCCGACGCAGAACCGACTTGACCCGTGCCACCAGCTCGTTGATGTCGAAGGGCTTGGTGATGTAGTCATCGGCGCCCAGTTCGAGACCACGGACCCGGTCTTCGGGAAGGCCACGCGCAGTAAGGAGGACTATCGGGACGTTGGCTGTGGAAGCCTGACTCCTCAGCCGATGCAGGGCGGTGAGACCGTCCATCCGGGGCATCATGATGTCCAGGACGATCGCATTCGGCGGATTTGCAGTCGCCTTCTGAAGCACGTCCTCGCCATCTACGGCAGTTTCGACCTCAAAACCCTCGAGCTCGAAGTTGACCTGGACAACCGAAAGGATGTCCGGATCATCGTCCGCTACCAGGACCAGTTCGCTCATTTCTTGCTGACAGCCCTTCTAATCTCTTTCATGGCGTCTGCCGGATCATCGGCAGCAAACACGGCGGTTCCCGCAACGAACACGTTGGCGCCGGCTTCGGCGGCCTGTCTGGCCGTCTCGGGCGTAATACCTCCGTCGATCTGAATATCGGTTGCCAGACCGCGGTTCTCAACCCATTCCCTGGCGGCCTCGACCTTCGCCAGGACCTCAGGCATGAAGCTTTGGCCACCGAAACCCGGCTCCACAGCCATGATCAGGATGACGTTGCACAACTCGGCAAAAGGCGCAATTCCCTCGAAGGGTGTAGCCGGATTGCAAACAAGGCCGAAATCGAGATCGTGGTCGCGGGCACGCTGCGCAGCCTGGGTCGGATCGGGAATCACCTCGATGTGCATGGTCACCAGATCTGCCCCGGCCTCAGCCAGTTCGGAGACATATGCGTCGGGGTTCGTGGTCATCAAATGACAGTCGAAGTACAGCTCGGTGACCTTCCTGAGGCTCGCTATGACGGGTATTCCAAACGAGATGTTGGGCACGAAATGGCCGTCCATCACGTCGAGATGAAGCCAGTCCGCCCATCGCTCGATACGGCCAATCTCTGTCGCAAGCCGGGCGAAGTCGGCTGCGAGCAGCGACGGAGCGATTTTCGTCGGGTTCACTTGGGAGGAAGTTTAAGAAGGAAGATCGATGGACCCTGGCACCTCACCCATCGATCACTCCTGATGTGGTCCGCCGACCGCGCATCCAATCAGGTCCGGACATAGGGCGCTTCCCCGGTGGGTGAATCTCCGCCACGTCCACTCCCCCATCGGAAAGGCCCAAGACGAGATGACCGTCGAAGCCGGCCCAACGGCCCTTCCCCGGATTGTGGGGAGTGATGGCAGCCCGAAGAATCTTGGTATGGACACCGTCGATGACGAGAGTCGCTCCCGGTGTCGGCGAAAGCCCACGGATCCGATCGACGAACTCATTTGCCGGCATTTCACCGGTCAGCCGCCGATCGCTCGATTCGATCTTGTTGGCATAGGTGGCACCCTCCCCGGTCTGTGGCACCGGCGTGACAGCGCCGCTCAGGTACTCGGGAATGACTGAGGCAAGCAATCTCGCCCCGACGGCAGCGAGACGTTCGGTCAACTCGCCGGCCGTCTCCTCGGCGCCAATGTCCAACGCTTGCGCTGTCAGCACCGGTCCGGTGTCGAGGCCCTCATCGAGTTTGATGATGGTGACACCGGACATGGTGTCGCCGGCCATGACGGCGCGGGCCACCGGCGCGGCGCCTCGCCACCTCGGCAACAGCGAGAAATGAACATTGAGGATCCCGTGGGATGGTGTCTCCAGGACCTCTCTGGAGAGGATCCGGCCATAAGCGACCACAACCCCAAGTTCGAATGATTCGAGACCGCCAAGCACGGCTGCCAGCTCTGCTTTGTTGGCCGGCTGGCGGATCGTAAGCCCCATGTCGAGAGCGGCCTCTTTGATGGGCGGAGGCCGGGGGACGCCCGAACGTCCTCGCGCCCGGTCGGGCTGTGTCACAACCGTCCGAATCTCATGAACCGAACTGAGCGATCTCAGGCTGGGTACTGCGGCGTCGGGCGTCCCGAAGAAGACGACGCTGGTCACTCGAAACTCGCCAGGCCAAGCGCCTCTTCCCTCAGGTCTTTCAAGGCCTTCTTTCGAGCTGGCTTGTCGAGTCGATCCATGAGCAGTCCTCCTCCAAGATGCTCTATCTCGTGCTGGAGAACCCTGCCGAGAATCCCATCACCGGCGTACTCGACTTCCTTTCCCTCGAGATCGAGCGCGCGAACTCGGGCGAATCCCGGGCGGTTGATCTCCCAGTAGTGACCGGGCACCGAGAGACAGCCTTCCTCGTACAGCCATTCACCGCTTGTTTCGACCAACTCCGCGTTGATGAGTATCCGGGGGCCCAGTTCGTCCTGCGTGTCAAACACGGCTACACGACGTAACACCCCGATCTGATTGGCGGCCATCCCGACCCCGGGGGCGTCGTACATCGTGTCGATCAGGTCGGTGACCAGAACCCGGACTGCATCGTCGATCTCGGCGACAGGTTTCGTCGGAAGTCGGAGAACCGGATCGCCGAACGTTCGGATGGGATAAATGGCCATTTGGAGAGCGAGAGAGTAGACGGTATCCCACCTCAGAGGTCTATGGGATCGGCATCGAGCCGAACCGTCACACCCCGATCACGCCATGTCTGTACTAGCGACCGAAGCTCAATCTTGGCCCGTCGGAGATCCCCCTGGAGGAGCCACCGCTGACCCTGTTCAACCTCTGCCGGGCCGAGGACACTCGTCACCCC
The DNA here is from genome assembly GCA_022573225.1 of Acidobacteriota bacterium. Taxonomy (GTDB): domain Bacteria; phylum Actinomycetota; class Acidimicrobiia; order Spongiisociales; family ZC4RG35; genus JACZUI01. Next base: position 81,543 of record JACZUI010000003.1, on the reverse strand, counting down.
ATCGAGATGAAGCGCCGCGGTTGCATCGCTCGCCTCAACGACCCCTCGAAGCTCGACCGCCATCATCGCCTCCGCAGGAGGCAGTCGATCTCTTGCCCTCTCCACCAGGAGCCGCTCGAGGTATGGAATGGGATCGCCGGATCTCATGGTCGAGATCACGTCGGAATCGGGCATGGATGTCTGGATCATCAGGCGTTTCCCGCTCCCAGTCGCGACGGCGTTGCCGAGACGCCCGAGAATCCGAAGGGCTTCTTCCCCTGCCCGGAAGTGCTGAGCATGGATCAGACCGTCGGCGTCAGCGACCACAGCCAGATCAAAGCGCCCCAGACCGGCGAGGTCGCTCTCGGACCCGACCGACACTGGAAGTGATGTGCTTCCAGACCCGGCGACCGTCTCGCCGAACGCCCGGTTGATGGCGGAGGCAAGCCGTTCGGGGACCGTTCCCATCGACTCAAACGAATCGGAACTGCATCTCCGGCACTTTCCTGCCTCTTCCCCGCAGCGCCGACACGAACTCGCCCGGCCCAGACGGCTTCCGCAGACGCCGCAGATCCTCACGGCGCGGCAATTGGTGCATCGCATCGACTCGTCACCAAGTCGGCGATGGGTAAAGACCAACGAACGACCGCCACCCCGCCTTATCCCCCGCAGCGCGGCTAGAGCCCTCTCCGACAGATACCCGGCGCCTGGGGGCTCTTCTCTCCGGTCGACCACCTCAACCAGCGACCACGCCCTTCGGCCCACTCTCGCCACCTCCGCCCCGGCCGCCAGGACCTCCAACGAAGGGGTCGGCCCCATGAACGCGAGCGAAAAGCCTTCGAGTCGGGCCCTCTGGATAAGCAACTCTCGGACATGGATGGTAGGGGTCTGCCTGTCCTTCATCGCCCGACGCCCCTCCTCTAGAACCACGGACAGCGAGAGCCGGGGAAACTGCCAGGCTGCGATTCGCGGCGTGCCAATGATGACTCGGCCGGGACCCTGTGCGGCGACCCAGGCCAGGGTCAACTCCCGATCGACATCGCCTGATGCCTGCACAGCTCGGACACCGAACAGACGCCTGGCCAAGTCGTAAAGTGCGGTTGCCTCGGCGGCTGTTGAGACGACGACCATCACCGATCTTGAATTGGCCAGAACCGGGGCAATCAGAGGCAGCCAATCTTCGGGTCCCGACCTCGCCACAATCGCTGAGACCGGGCGCCGTTTGCCGGCTGCGGCCTGGCGGGCGACAGCCATCAGCGGATGATTGGCGCTGGCTCCGGCAACTCTCTCCAGCTTCGGCTCGGTGGCCACTCGGGGAAGGTTGGGGGGAGCCGTCCGATCCAACATCACCGACAGCGGCGCCACGTAGTGATGGGCGGCCCATATCAGGGCCTGGAGCAGCTTGGCATCGAACACCGGATAGTCGCCGGACGTCCCGGCAATGGCTTTGAGCGGGCCGGGTCTCTCCTCGACAACCTCCACCACGTAACCCCTCGTCCGCCTTCCTGACAGGGGCACTCTCACGATCCTGCCTAGCTCGACGCTGTCGGCAAGATGGTCAGGAATCGAATACCAGAACCCCTTGTCCACTGCAAAGGTGGCGAGCCGGGGTACCACCCGGGCTGCCTGGCTCAGAGGCCCGCGGCTCCCCTGATCGCCTCAACGCGGTCCAGCTGCTCCCATGAGAATCCAGGCCGACCGAAGTGGCCGTATGCGGCTGTGGTGGTAAAGATCGGCTGGGTCAATTCGAGCTGGGCGATGATGCCGGCCGGGCGGAAGTCGAAGATATCATCGAGAACTCGCTTGATTCTCTCAGGAGCGATGACCTCCGTCCCGAAGGTGTCGACATGAATCGAAAAGGGGTCGGCCTGTCCAATCGCGTAGGCGACCTGTATCTCGAGTTTGGTCGCGACTCCGGCAGCGACGAGGTTCTTAGCGGCCCATCTGGCCGCGTAGGCGCCGGAGCGATCCACCTTGGTGGAGTCCTTCCCGGAGAAGGCCCCTCCTCCGTGACGGGCATACCCACCGTAGGTGTCCACGATCAGCTTTCTTCCGGTCAGGCCGGTGTCGGCTCTTGGCCCACCGATCTCGAACCGACCGGTCGGGTTGAAGGTGAAATCGACATCGGCGGTCATCATCCGCTCCGGCATCACCGCGGCCACAACGGTGTTGAACACATCCTCCCTCATCTCCCTCTGATCCTGGTCGGGAGCATGGTGAGCCGAGATCAAGATCTTCTCGACTTCCACCGGCCTCGAGTTCTCGTATCGAACCATGACCTGGGTTTTACCGTCGGGCCTGAGATAGTCGAGCTTGCCGGTGCGTCGCACATCGGAGAGCTGTTCGGCCAGGCGATGCGCTAGTTCGATCGGAGCCGGCATCAGCTCCTCGGTCTCGTTCACGGCGAAACCGAACATCATCCCCTGGTCCCCCGCCCCGAGATTGTCATCGACTCCTGCGGCTATGTCTGCGCTCTGTGGCTGCACCCGATTCAGCACCTCGATGCGGTCGTGGGCGAAGTCGGGATCAAACCCGTCATAGCCAATGGCTTTCACAGTCCGCCGGACAATCGCCTCCAGATCCAGCTCATCAGCCACAGAAATCTCTCCGCCGACTACGACGAGATTGGTGGTCACAAAGACTTCGCAGGCCACCCGCGCTGCGGGATCAAGCCGAAGCGCCTCGTCGAGGACCGAATCTGAGATGGCGTCGGCCACCTTGTCGGGGTGCCCTTCGGTAACCGACTCGGAGGTGAAGAAGGAGACACTCATGAGCCGGAAACTTTATTCACGCTCATTGAGCTCCGAGGCGATCCGATCCCATATCTTTTCCGCGACTTCGGCCTTGCTCAGCAGTGGAAGGGATTCGGTCGTTCCGTCCTGGCCGATGAACACAACCCGGTTGGTATCGGTGTTGAATCCGGATCCCGGCTCGGACACGTCGTTGTAGACGAGGAGGTCGACCCTCTTGCGCTCCGCTTTCTCGATGGCCCGCTCCACCCCACCTGTTTCGGCCGCGAACCCGACCACATAAGGGCGTTCTGATCGTGCCACGACCGAAGCGAGAACGTCCGGCGTTGCCTCGAGTTGGATGGACTTGAGCCCGTCTGAGCGAGCCAACTTCGTCTCATGGCTCTTCGCAGGGCGAAAGTCGGCAACGGCAGCTGCCATGACCGCGACATCCGCTTTGACATCGCTGACCACGGTGAACATCTCTTGAGCCGTCTCAACAGAGACGACCTTGATCGCAGGGTGAACCGGCAGGCTGGAGGTTGTCACCAGGGTCACCGAGTAGCCGCGAATAACAGCCTCATCTGCAATTGCATGACCCATCTTCCCTGACGACCGGTTGCCAACGTATCGCACCGGATCGATGGGCTCCCTGGTACCGCCGGCGGTGACAAGGACGGCCCGCCCACCTGCGTCTCCCTCCAGAATCGAGCTCGCGGCCTCGAGAATCTCCTCGGGTTCGGCGACCCGGCCAACACCAACGTCTCCCCCGGCAAGAGAGCCTTCGTTTGGACCGACCAGGTGATGGCCGTCCGACCTGAGCTGGTCGATGTTGCGCTGGGTGGAACGGTTCTCCCACATCTCGGTGTGCATCGCGGGCGCTACCAGGATCGGTGCGGTGGCGGCGAGGATTGTGGCACTGATCAAATCAGAGGAGATCCCTTCCGCCATTCGTCCAATGGTTGCGGCGGTGGCTGGTGCGACGATTACAAGATCGGCCCAACGAGCCATCTCGGTGTGTGGGGACACCGATTCGTCGGCGAAGAGGGAGGTGACAGGGTGGTTTCCCGTTATCGCCGCGAATGTCTGCGCTCCGATGAACTCGAGAGCCGACTCAGACATCGCGACACGGACGCTGGCGCCCGACTCGACCAGTCGTCTAGCCAGATAGGCCGATTTGTATGCGGCTACGCCACCGGTGACGCAAAGAAGAATGCGCCGACCGTGAAGCATTACTCCTCAACGGTGTCTACGGCGACTTTGCCTTCAGCGATCTCTTCCATGGCGATTGTCAGCGGCTTCCGCGAAAGCGTGTGAACCTGCGGTGGGACAAACTCGCCGTACCCCACGCCGAGCTGATGGAAGTACCCGTTGATCTGCCGAGCACGACGGGCCGAAACCACAACAGTGGCAAAGCGATTACCGATCTGATCTACGACATCTTCGAGTTTCATGGATTCCTTCGAAAGGGCGGGCCCGCACAGGTTACCCCACATTCAGCTGGTAATCAGGTCGACGACCTCGGCGATCGCCAAATCCACGACCTCGTTGACCACGATGTGGTCGAACAAATCCGACGAGACGTCCAACGCAATGGCCATTTCGAGTCGATCCTGGATGTCAGATGCCGGGGTGTCCCCCCGTTGCCGCAGGCGTCTCTCCAACTCCTCGATGCTTGGAGGGGATATGAAGATCATCAATGCGTCCGGATACTTCTCCCTGATCTGACGCGCTCCTTGGACCTCGATATCAAGGAGAACATCCTGACCCTCGGCCATCCTCCGTTTGACTGGTTCAGCCGGAGTCCCGTACAGCCGATCGTTGAAGCTGGCCCATTCGAGGAGCCGATCGTTGTCGACCATGTCTTGAAACTCCCGTGGAGAGACGAAGATATAGTCCACTTGATCCTTCTCGCCGGGCCGCCGCGACCTCGTGGTTGCCGAGATCGAAAACTGGACATCCGTCTTCTGCAAGAGAGCCTGGATGATCGTGGATTTTCCCGAGCCGGACGGTCCGGTAATTACAATCAGCCGGCCCGGCACGTCAGGAGAATTCGGACAACAGCGCCGCCTTTTGATTGGTCCCTAGGCCACGGATGCGCCGGTTTTCGGCGATCCCGAGAGTTTCCATCATCCTCTTGGCTTTGATCTTTCCTGTGCCTGGCATGGCGGCGATCAGACGCTCCACCTTGATCCCGGCAAGGATCTTGTCGGTCTCCGCCTCCTCAAACAGCTCGGAGAGACGGAGGGAGCCAGTTTTGAGAAGCTCCTTGGTCTCTGCGCGCACTCTTCTGGCCTCGGCGGCCTTGGCAAGGGCTGCCATCCTTTGCTCATCCGTCAACTGCGGTGGCTTGGGCATTGCTCACTCCGAGGGGTCGGGCTGCCGACGATAGCTCACTGGGTTGGAGGCGAGCGTCCCGGAGCGAGTTCTTCTGCGATGGCTGCTGCTGCCGCCTCCGGATCCGGAGACCTCGTTATCGGTCTTCCGATCACGAGAAGATCGGCGCCTGCCGCCATCGCCGCTTCGGGGGTGGCCACCCGCGCCTGGTCGTCGGGAGCACTGCCTGTCGCCCGAATCCCGGGCGTCACTGCCAGAAGCTCTCTTGCAGCGCTCTTGACAAAGGGCACCTCCGCTACCGAACACACCACGCCCTCGGCACCAACCGACGCGGCAAGGGCTGAGAGCGAGGCGACCCGCCGGTTCACAGGGCCCTGGATGCCGACGGTGGCCATAGTGGCTTCGTCGATGGACGTGAGAACCGTGACGGCGAGGATTCCCGCCTCCGAGGATCCAGCATCGATGCCCGCGACCGCCGCTTCGATCATGGCCGATCCTCCGGTCGCATGAACAGTCACCCACCTGGCACCTCGCACCCCCAGCTCGCGTGCCGCCCGATTGACAGTGTTGGGAATGTCGTGCAGCTTGGCGTCAACGAATACGGGCAGCCCCAAGCCCGCAATGGTCGGTATCACACCAGGCCCTTCGGCCCAGAGAAGCTCCAGGCCCACCTTGAACGCACCGACGTGCGCCTTGACCATCCGCGCCATCGAGCTGGCCTCGGCCAGAGACGGGAAGTCAAGGGCGACGACTATCGGGCTCACCACGGTTCAACACTCCCAATCAGCTCTCTCACCGAACCGACGCCCAGCCGTGTCAGCTCCCGTTGCAATTCCCTCATGATGCGCACGCCTGCCTTTGGCTCCGCCAGATGTATCGTCCCCAGCGCCACCGCGGATGCACCTGCCATCAGGTACTCAACAACATCTCGTCCCGATGCCACTCCCCCACATCCGACTATCGGTGTCCCCGGCAAGGCGCGAGCCACTTCGAAGACGCAGCGCAGCGAGATCGGCTTGAGCCCGGGCCCGCTGTATCCCCCTGCGCCAGCTGATAACAAAGGCCGACGCGACTCTATCGAGAGCCCAAACCCCAATGCTGAGTTGGTCAATGTCAGAAATTCGGCCCCGGCATCCATGCATCCCTTCGCCACTTCGACCAGATCGGGTGTGTTCGGCGACAGCTTGGCCCCAACCGGCACTGTCACGCTCGAGATGACCTCCCGCACGACGCCAGCCGAAAGAGCGGGGTCGAAGGAGAACATCTCCCCATTCTCGAGGTTGGGACAGGACAGGTTCACCTCGATTGCTGGGACGCCGGCACCCTCCAGCCCCTTGGCCACCTCTGCAAACTCGCCGACACTTCCTCCCACAGCCGAGCCCCAGATCGGGACATCGATCGCTGCCCGGTGGCCTTTCATCTTCTGGGCCCAGGCGTGAATGCCCGGATTCTGGATGCCGATACTGTTCAGCATGCCGACGCCTGTTGGAGCCAACCGCGGGGCGGGTTGGCCCGACCATGGCTCGGCCGACACCGATTTCGCCACGGCCGCACCGTAAGCCGACACATCCGCCACCGATGCCCATTCCCAAACCGAGCCGACCGTGCCCGACGCTGCGATCAGTGGGGATCGAAGCTCCAGCGACCCCAGCCTGGTCCTCATCCGACTTCGTGCCATTGCTGGAGACTTCTCGACTGGTTGGTGGCGTCAGGACCCGTGACCGAGCGCCCCCCAAAGACCCCTCCAACCACAGCACACAGAAGACCCGGCTTGCGATCGATCATCTCATCGTTCCTTCATCCTGGATACCACCTTCGTAGATAGTCATGACGACCCGGCCTTGCAACGATTGCCCGAGAAACGGGCTGTTTGACGACTTCGACTCGAACTCCCCCGGTGTGAACCTTCCTTCGGGATCGAATAGAACCAGATTGGCCGGTTCGCCAGGTGCGACCGGGCGGCCCTGACGCCCGAAGGCCGCAAGACGAGCCGGCGTGACGCTCATGCGCTCAAACATGGTTGCGACGTCGCCTCCTAATGCCTCCAGGACCAGTGGCATCGCAGTCTCCAGACCGATCACACCGCGGGGTGCGTCCTCGAAGGGGACCGCCTTGTCCTCGACTGCATGGGGTGCGTGGTCGGTCGCAACGATGTCAATCACTCCTGAAATGAGAGCCTCGGTGAGGGCCAGTTGATCCGACGCCTCGCGCAGCGGCGGGTACATCTTCAGATTCGGGTCGAGAGTGCTCAGCGCTTGATCTGTGAGCGCCAGGTGATGCGGAGTCACTTCGGCGGTCACGGGCAGACCCTCGAATTTGGCATCCCGAACGAGGTCGACACTCCCTGATGCGGAGAGATGTTGGATATGAAGTCGAGCACCTGTCTCGCGGGCCAAATCGATGTCGCGACTGACCACGTCCACCTCGGCGCGAGCCGGCAAGCCGGCGATGCCGTGGCCAGCCGATACCGCGCCTTCATGCATGTGGCCACCCACGGTCAGCGAGACATCCTCGGCATGCTCGGCGATGAAGGCTCCGGGCAATCGGGCCACGAGTGACATTGCCTTCCCGAGCAGAGTGCGGTCGGCAACACAACCACCGTCGTCGCTGAACATCCGAACACCCGCCCGATGAAGGCCCACAATCTCGCTTAGCGAATCGCCCCTGCGGCCAGCCGTTATAGCGCCCGCTACTGCTAAGTCCAGGCGGCCCGACGCTCTGCCGACGGCAATCATCTCTCGAGCTATCTCTTCGGAATCTATGGCGGGGATCGTGTTGGGCATCATCACCACCGCCGTGAATCCACCGACAGCAGCGGCACGTGAGCCGCTTTCGATGTTCTCCTTCCATTCCTGACCCGGCTCGCGGAAGTGGACGTGGAGGTCGACCAGGCCCGGTCCCAGCACCATCCCTGTTGCATCAATCACTGAGGCGCCAGACGGCGCTGAAACAGACCCGACCTCGGTGACGGTCTCGCCGTCGATGAGCACATCACGCTGCTTCATCCCTTGCCCGGTGAACACGAGGGCGTTCGAGATGAGGATCATGCGAGGTCTTTCAAACATGACACAGGGATGGGCATCCGAGTGTTCATCGCCCCTAACCCCGTTCGGAGCGAGCGAGCGATGCGAGAACGCCATTGACGAACGATCCGGATCGCTCAGTCGAATAAGTCTTGGCGAGACGCACGGCCTCCGACACGACCACTGCTGTCGGTGTATCCGGCTCATGCTTCAACTCGTAGAGGCCGAGTCTGAGGATGGCGCGGTCGATCACGGGCATGCGGGCCACGCTCCAATGCTCGGAAGCAGCCTCGATTGCGTGATCGAGTGACTCCCTTCTGGCCACAACCCCCTTGACGAGGGCGTCTGCTCGGCCGGGAAGACGTGGCATTTCTGTCTCGTCTCGGATTTCCATCTCATAGAGAGTTTCCAGAGCGAGGTCGCGTGGCTCAACCGTGATCCCAACGCCCAACATCTTGCCCACCGCACCGGACTGCCCCGGGCCGATGAGGTCACCCGGTGCCGACGGCTCTTCTCGAGATTCGAGGACGGCTTGCACTTCCGATATCGGCCTGCCAATGGCCTCGGCGAAGTCCGACACCGACACTCTCGCCGGGACGGTCACAGGCCCCGACGATCTACCGCCCCGACTCATGAATGGCTCCGGCGTCTCTCACCAGTCGTGCGACAGACCACTGGTCGTCATGTCCGCGTCAGGTAGCCGCCGCTACGCGTATCGACCTTGACCCGGTCTCCCTGCTCGACAAACAGGGGAACCTGTATCTCTAGACCGGTCTCGAGCCGCACCGACTTGGTCGCGCCGGTCCTGGTGTCGCCCTTCACGGCCGGTTCGGCGTAGGTGACCTCCAACTCGACGGACGATGGAAGATCGACGCCGATCGGAGTGCCTTGGTACAGCGTGAGGCTCACGGTCATGCCATCGACGAGATAGCTGGCTGCGGAGCCGACATCTTCACGACTGACTGCCATCTGACCGAAGTCCTCGAGGTTCATGAAGTGGAATCCCAGATCATCCCGGTATAGGTATTGATGATCGCGCCGATCGATGAAGGCCTGCTCAACCTTCTCATCGGCCCGAAAGGTCCGATCCAGAACCTGGCCGGTGCCCAGTTTCTTGAGCTTCATGCGGACAAACGCCTTGCCCTTGCCCGGCTTGACGTGCTGGTACTCGATAATCGTGAAAAGACCATCGGACAACTCCAAGGCCATGCCCGGTTTCACATCATTGGTGCTTATCAATTTGGGGTCCTCGAGGCTGCGGCCCAGGACGGTAACCGCCTCAAAGCTTTATCGCAGCAAGGCCAATGTCGATCTCATCGGAGTCGACGTGACGGAGCACGGGGCTGCCAATGGATTCGAGAAGAACCATCCTGAGACCCTTTGCATCGCGCTTCTTGTCATGGCGGAGCAGGTCTTTGACCCGCGCCCTGTCCAATCCGCTCACCTCGACCGGTATCCCGAGATCCGATATGGCCGCAGTCACCCGCTCGGCCTCCGAGAAGCCATCCTTCTCCTGTGATATTCGGGCGGCTGCCACCATTCCGAGACCAACGCTCTCGCCGTGTGAGAGGGTCGACGCAAACTCGACGGCATGGCCGATTGTGTGGCCAAAATTGAGAAACGCTCGCTTCCCTTGTTCGCGTTCGTCATCGTCGACGATGCGGCTCTTGACCGCGGTTGCGCGCCGTACCACTTCACCGATGGGCGCTTCCGCGCCGTGTGCCTCGAGGAGCTCGACCAGGTCAGTGTCACCTATGAGACCGACCTTCAGCGCCTCTGCCAGCCCCTCGCGAAGCAGCGAGCCGGGCAGGTCGTCGAGGATCGTGGTGTCGACCACGACCCGGGTTGGGTGCCAAAACACCCCGACCAGGTTCTTCCCGGCCAGGTTGACCCCGGTCTTTCCGCCGATCGACGCATCGACCGCCGCCAGAAGAGTGGTGGGCACATGCACCACCTCCACGCCCCGCAACCAGGTGCCCGCCACGAATCCGCTGAGATCGGTTACGGAGCCGCCTCCGACTCCCACGATGGTGTCCTGCCGCCCTAAACCGAACCGGGCCAGGGTCTCGTAGACAGACGCGGCGACATCGAGGCTCTTCGCTTCGTCACGATCGGGAAGGCCGATGATCTCGACTTCATAACCCTCGGCCCGAATGGACCTGGCAACATTTGTCGCGTGATTGGTGGCTCCGGGTTGGGTCAAAACCGCCACGCGGGCCCGCCCCTCTCGGTTCGGGAGAATTTGGTCGGGCAGGCCCGCCTCGATGACCATCTCCGTCCGACCTCCCATGATCACGTCGACCACCATCGCACTATCTCGGCGGCCACCGCGGCCGGGTCCACCGAGTCGGTTTCTATCTCATGGTCGGCGACGTCCTCATAGAAGGCGGCGCGGTCGGAGAGAACCTGCCTCAATGCCTCCTCCCGACTGTCGTGTCCCAGAAGCAACGGGCGATCCTCGCCCCCCTCGAGACGTTCACTCAAGATCGCCGGGTCTGCTTTGAGCCAGACACACCTGCCCGACAAGGATATTTTGGCACGGTTTGACGGATCCACCGGCGCCCCACCGCCCGCGCTCACCACAGCGTCGGAGTCGGCCAGCCTTGCGATGGTCGCTCGCTCCACGTCGCGGAAGGCACCCTCCCCGAGTTCGCCCCACAGTTGGGCGACCGAACAGCCCATCCTTCGAGCAATCTCTTGGTCGGTGTCGAAGAACTTCTTGTCCAGGGCGTCGGCAGCGAGCTGGCCCACCGTGGTCTTGCCTGCGCCCATCATTCCTACCAGCCAAAGCGTCACTTGCTGATTCGATCCTGAAGCCGGGACAGGTACGAATCGAAGCCGCCCTTGAAATCCTCAACCGTGTCGCCGCCGAACTTGCGCATGTATTCGCCGGCGAGGGCGATGGCGACCATCTGCTCCCCCACCACGGCGGCAGCGGGCACCGCACACACGTCCGATCGCTCCCTGACTGCCTGAGCCGGCTGGCCGGTATCCATGTCAACGGTCTGAAGGGGTCGCATCAGAGTTGAAATCGGCTTCATGGCCACCCGCGCTCTAATGGGTTGCCCGTTGGATATGCCACCTTCGATGCCCCCGGCCCGGTTGGACAGCCGGGTGAGGCCCTCCGAGCCCTGAACGATCTCGTCGTGGGCCGCTGATCCGTCGCCGACCGCCACCTCGAATCCGCTGCCGATCTCGACCCCCTTGATGGCCGGTATCGACATGAGCCCCCCCGCAATCAACCCGTCAAGACGACGATCGTGATGGACGTGGGATCCGATTCCTGGCGGTACCCCGAAAGCAAGCACTTCGAACACTCCCCCGAGGGTGTCCTTCTTGGCCACCGCCTCTTCGATCAGGACGACCATGGCCGCGGTTGCTTCAGGGTCGATACAACGAACCGGGCTGGCGTCGATTTCCCTCAGATCCTCGGGCCCGGGCGGTGGGCCCTCATACGTCGCCTTCCCGATCGCGGTCACATGGCTGACAACAGCTGCACCAACCACACCCAGAAGCTCTTTGGCCAGGTAACCGACGACGGTCCGCGCCGCGGTCTCCCGCGCTGATGCCCTTTCCAGGATGTTTCGTGCGTCGTCCGTGTCGTACTTGAGCATTCCGGGAAGGTCGGCGTGACCGGGTCGAGGACGGCTGATCTTCTTTCCCGGATCTCCCGGCCCAGGACTCATGATTTCCTCCCACTTGGGCCACTCCGTATTGCGCACCAGGACTGCGACGGGTGAGCCCAGAGTGACGCCATGCCGGACTCCGCCGAGGATCTCTAGCTGGTCCTTCTCCAGCGACATGCGCTTGCCTCTGCCGAACCCGAGGCGCCGCCGAGCCAATTCCGCGGAGATTCCTTCGGCTGACACTGCCAACCCGGCCGGTAGGCCTTCGACGATGGTGACCAGGCCCGGCCCGTGTGATTCGCCGGCCGTTAGAAACCGCAACATGGGCCGAATGCTACGACGGGATAGGAAAAGCTCCGATTCCGGCCAGGGCCAATGCGATCCACGCTCCGGCGACCATGGCCGGGCCGTAGGGAAGCTCGACCTTCAGAGCGTCCCGCAGAGTTGGTGTCTCGGCGCCCACGCCCGACCGAGCCCTCTGTCTCCTCGCGACAGAGCCGACGACGATCACACCAATCGAGATGAGACCCCCGATCATCGCCGTGAGAAATACCGACCAGCCAAGCGTGCCCCAGGAAACGTATGCAGTGAATAGGCCGAGCTGCACGGCCAGTTTCACATCGCCATACCCGAATCCGCGTCCGCGCACCAGGAGGAACACGAGATTGGTGCCCGAGAAATAGGCCAGGGCGCCGAGCAAGGCCCGCCAGAACGCGTCGATGCTCCCGTCTAGAGCAGCACCGGCGCCGAGTGCAACCACGAGGAGCAAGGTTCCCCGGATGTTCAGCCGGTCGACGATCCGCATGGCTTCGATGTCGGTGATGACGAGAGCAAGCGAGAGAACCAGAAACCCCATATAGCTGACTAGTGCCCAGGTGATTCCAATGGTGTTGACAAATGCCACAGCCCCGATCGTGCCGGCAAGAGCGATGCCGACCTCTCTCGCAATCGGTCGGGAGCATGATGCGCATCGCGCACTCAGCCACCCGCGTTTGGTCCCACACTGTGGACAGGTTCCCGCCAAGGGACGTAGAGGATTGTCCGCCAGCACCTGAGCGGCGAGGTCGTGGGCCGCGAGCGCCGCCAGAAAGCCAAAAGCTCCGGCGAGGATTTGTATCACCGCCGAAGCAAGTTAGCTGTGGTCACGAAGACCAGCGTGTTATCAGTCTTTGGTGTTCGGTGCATCCTCGAGTGTCGTACCAAACCGACGACGCTTGAGAAGCCCATGGCCCTCAGTCTCGTCCTTCGGTGGATCCAACTCGGAGAACACCTGCTCGAGGAACGCCTCGGTGTCATCCTCGACGTTCTCGAACTCTGTCTCCGGGTCAGTCGGAGCAGTCTCGGTGCCTGCGGCGCCCAAGCCGTTGCGGGACCTGGTAAATGCTCCGAACCGACTCACGCTGGCAACGTCCTCTTTTGCTTCCTCGACTTCCTCGACTTCCTCGACTTCCTCACCGTCAGCATCGTCAGCATCGTCCGCCTCGGCTTCTGGCTCCTCCCACCATGACTCGTTGGGATCGACGTCGGCTTCGGCTGCGGACTCAGCTGGAGACCCGGAACTATCGTCAGCTTGGTCGGCCCCGGTTCGGTCATCGGGCTCGGTCACTGGCTCGTCGTCGCCGACAACGACCACCAGGTCGCTCGAAGCCAGATCGGAAGCAACCCGGGCAGTCCAAAACTTCGTGGTCCCGAGACGATCTGCCATCTCGCCAACCGACGACCCCGCACCCAACTCGCTGAGCAACTTCCACGCGTCGCGACCAAGCGTGATCTCGTCTCTATCACCCAAATCGCGTTTCATCTTGATGACACCGGCCAAGTCAGTTAGCGATGTCTCGATCTCAGACCACTCACCGGCCCGACGGCGGGCATCATCGATGACGCCCTCGAGCTCGAACGGCTTCGGGCTTTCGAAAGGCGTCCGAGCATCCTCGTCCACCTCGAAGGTGGCGCCATGGCTCGTCATCTGGAACAGGCTCTCCACCGTCATCTCCCTGAGGAGATCGATCAAGCCAGGATGGTTGTCGCTGATCGACTCCAGACTGGCGACACCGGACTCGACACTTCGCAGATGCTCCTCATCAATGAATTCGGAATTGAGCAAATGAGCCCGCAAGGCGACGTCATCGGACGTGGTTGCGAGAACAACACCCTTCTCTGTGACGAATACCCGACCGTGAATGTCATCTCCCTTCACCGCGATGGCGCCGCTTTGCCCTGCTCGGGAAAGAAGGCGCAAGACCTCGTCTAACGGGACGAATCCCAGGTTTCCAGAAAGAGTCACCTCAACCACTCCTTGCTTCAACATCCATCTCCACCTATTCGGTTTCATGAGGTGAGCCCTTTAGGTCTTTCTAACTGCCTCGAACATGGCATTCAGTGGAGGATCGGCTCCGGTCCACCACCGAAACGACTCGGCGGCCTGGGTCACGAGAAACGCCAGCCCATCGACGGTGGGAAGGCCCATGGAGAGAGCCGATTCGACAGCGGGCGTGACCGCTTTGCCGTACGGGAGGTCGATGAGGGCCGAGGCGACATCGATCAGGCCCTCAGGAAGGTCTTCTCCCTTCATGCCAAGAGGTGTTGCGTTGATGACCAAAGCACCGGCCACAGGCGTCCCCCACGGCACGGTTTGGCCCTGGCGCCATTGCCCGGCGATGCTCTTTGCCTGCTCCATTCGGCGCGCCGCGACATAAATCGTGCGATCGCCTCCAGCGGCCAACACCGCACCCGCCGCGCCTCCGGCTCCCAGTAGATGTATCGGCGTCTGGGCAGCAATCGAGTTTTCGGAGATCAACTTCGCCAACGCCACGGCGTCCGTTGAGTGGCCCTCGACCCGGTTTCCCCTATAACGCAGCGTGTTCACCGACTGTGAGGACACCGCCTCTGGAGTGAGAACATCAGCCAATTCAGCTGCGTCGCCTTTTAGCGGCATCGTCACGTTGAGCCCGGACATCGATCCCGAGCGGAGGTCGTCGATCATCGAGGCGAGTATCCGGCGATCTGCCTTGATCGCGGTGTATGAGCCGTCGAATCCACAACTCACCATCGCCGCACCGTGGATCGCGGGAGAGAGCGAGTGCTCTACCGGGTCACCGAGTACCGCTAACTCGAGTGGTTGCCTCATCACTCAAGTGTGCCACCAAATCAGGAAAGTACGCCGTCCTCGCGAGCCTGATTCACATTGTTGAAGTGCTCATCGATGGTCTCGGCGAACGCGTGATGACCTTCGAGGTCACTGAGGACGTAGAACAGGTAGGGGGTGGCATCCGGGTTGGCTGCGGCCTCGAGGGATGAACGCCCCGGCGCGGCGATCGGCGTGGGAGGCAGGCCGGCCACCACATAGGTGTTGTAAGGCGAGTCCAGGGTGTTGTCGAACTCGGAAATGTCTTTGGTCCCGAGGGCGTATAGAACGGTTGCATCGATATCGAGCTTCATTCCGATCGCGAGCCGATTGTGGATCACACTTGACACGATCGCCCTCTCCTCATCCAGCAACGTCTCGGCCTCGATCATCGATGCAATGATGATTCCGTCGTACTCGGTGTAACCGAGGTCGATCAGGTTCGACCAGTCAATGCTGGCGACCCGCTGTTCCGTCGTAGACGCAAGACGTTGAAGGATGGCGGCCGGCTCGGTCGAACGACGGAACTCGTAGGTGTCGGGGAAGAGGAGGCCTTCCCAATCGGCAAGTGTCACCTCGTCGGAGCTGACCAGAAGCGAGCTGGAGACATCGCCGTTGAGCAACGCCCCTTCGAAGTCCGAATACGGGTGGCCGGAGGTCTCGGCGAGCCGAGTCAGGATCTCGTTGACTCTCAGACCTTCGATCACGGTCAACCGGTATACATTGGCCACCGGGCCCGCTACCAGCAACGCGACGACCTCGTTCGGCTCCATGAGAGTCTGAAGGTTGTAGCTGCCGGCCTTGAGGCTGGACGCCGAGTTGGTGGACCTCACCGCCACCTCAAACTCGAGAGCGGATAGAACAACGCCCTGCGCGGCGAGCATGGCCCCTATGTCCTTGGCCGATGAGCCCGCCGGTATCTCGACGGTGACGGCGCGCCCCGCAACCACCACGACCTCCTCTGCGGATGCACCTTCGGCGTCGACCGAGGAGCCGACAAGACGACCCAAGTAGGAAGCACCTCCCACGACGGCCAGGCTGGCGACTCCGACGAGGCCGACGGCAGCGATCAACTTTGTGACCCGAACCCAGGGCGATGGGCTGGGAACTGGCTCGAATGTCATGTCTGGCTGTCCAAGTAGTCCTGCAAAATGATCGAGGCCGCCACCTTGTCGACCGTGTTCCTCCGGTCGCGGCGTCTCATCCCTGATTCGAGGAGAGCGTTTTCGGCCATACGCGATGTAAAACGCTCGTCTCTGAATACGACCTCCACGCCTGTTTGACGTTTCAACTCGTCGCCAAGGTTCCGGGCATCTCGAGCGGATTGACCCTCGGTGCCATCAAGCCCGGTGGGCAGGCCGACCACGATGGTACCGACATCGCGATCCTGAACGAGTTTGACGATGTCGTCGACCGCCGACCGGCGCTCGAGCACGGTCAATGGCGTGGCGACCATGCCCAGCGAATCGGAGATCGCCAGGCCCACTCGCTTCGTTCCGTAGTCGACGCCGATACTGCGCTTCACAAGTCACTCAGGGACTTCTCCACGACTTCGCTTGTGACAGCCAACGCCGCCGGGAGGTTCTTCCCATCAGGACCGCCGGCCTGAGCCAGCTCGGGATCGCTCGAGCCCCCACCTCCGAGCTCCCGCGCTCCCCCACGAATCAAGTCGGCGGCGGACACTCCCCTCTCAACCAGATCGGATGTCACCAAGCCCACCAGGGCTCCCTTACCGGCGTGGTTGGAGCCCATGACCACGACACTCGAGCCGTCAATCCGGTCCCGGATGCCCAGAGCGAGATGACGAAGCTCATTGCCGGCTAGCCCCTGGCCGTCGGCGACCACATAGGCGACATCGCCTAATTTCACCGCGCCGGAAGCGAGTTCCCGTGCCAGCTCGCCCCGCTGCCGGCTTCTGATTCCGTCGAGTTCCTCCTCGAGGAGTTCGACCTTGTCGATCAGGTCGCGTACCCGGGCCGGCACTTGGGGAGGGCTTGCTTTGAGCATTTTGCCAACCTCATCAAGCCCGGACCTCATCCCTACCAGATGGTCGTAGGCGGACATTCCGGTCAGGGCCTCGACCCGGCGCAGGTTGGATCCGATCGACGACTCAGACAGTAGAACTAGAGGACCCACCTCGCCGGCGGAGGAAGTGTGGGTTCCCCCACAAAACTCGGTGGAGAAGTCTCCTATCTCCACCACCCGGACGGTCTCTCCGTACTTATCGCCAAAGAAGGCCAGTGCGCCCATCTCCTGAGCTTCATCCTTCGATGTCACCGTCGTGCTGACGTGGCTGTTGGCGATGAGACGCCTGTTCACCTCGGTCTCGACAGACGCGACCTCCTCGGGAGCCATCTGGGAGAAATGCGAGAAGTCGAACCGAATACGACCCGGCTCAACCAACGAGCCGGCCTGAACAGCATGGTCGCCGAGGATGTCATGCAGAGCCCAGTGGAGCACGTGTGTGCCCGTATGGCTCTTTCGGATGGCATCACGTCTCGGGGAGTCGATCGAGACGCTTATCTGCTGGCCAACATTGATATGGCCGGCCTCGACGGTGGCGCGATGGCCATGAAGCCCCTGAATAACGTGTTGGGTGTCGACGATGAGGGCACGACCTGTTTCGGTCTCGACATGACCGGTGTCACCTACCTGGCCCCCGGACTCTCCATAGAACGGTGTCTTGTCGAGGAAGATCTCGACATCTCTGCCTTCGTCGGCACGCTCGATTGATTCCCCGTCGGCCAGGATCGACATGACCACCGCGGTCGCATGATCGTCGGTGTACCCGACGAACTCCGTGAGGCCGATCTGGTCCAACACCGATCGGTAGACGCTCTCTGCCGCCACCGCGTGGTCCGCCCCTCTCCAAGCCGCCCGGGCACGCTCCCGTTGAGCTGACATCTCCTGCTCGAATCCGACCGCGTCCACCTCGACCCCACGTTCGGCGGCGATCTCCTTGGTCAGCTCTATCGGAAACCCGAAGGTGTCGTGGAGCTTGAAGGCGGTCAGTCCGGAAAGTGTGCCTTCGCTGCCTTGGAGCTCTGCGTCGAGCAACTGATGACCGGATTCCAGCGTCTTGCGAAACTGCTCTTCCTCCCGAGTGACGACATCGACGATGAAGTCCCTTTTCTCGGCCAGATCCGTGTACCAGTCCCCCATCGCATCGATGGTCGCATTTGCCAGCTCGGGTAGTACCAGCCCTGCTCCTCCGTATTGCCAGGCATGGCGAACAGCCCGGCGCAAGAGTCGTCTGAGCACATATCCCCGGCCATCGTTGGAGGGCACGACTCCATCTCCAATGAGGAACGTGACCGAACGCCCGTGATCAGCCAAGATTCGAAGTGAGACGTCACCACTCTCAGAGTCCCCGTAGGTGAGCCCGGTGTAGGCGGCACCGGCATCGCGCACCCGCTTGGTGGTATCGATGTCAAAAACTGTCGGAACGTCCTGAAGAACGGCGGCGATCCGATCCAGACCCATCCCGGTGTCGATGTTCTTGGCCGGCAGATCACCGATGACGTGATAGGGCTCGTCCTGGATGTTCTGCATGAAGACGAGGTTCCAAAACTCGACATAGCGGTCTTCGTCACCATCCACCGGACCGCCCCCTTCCCCGAACTCCTCGCCTCTATCCCAAAAGATCTCCGAGCTGGGCCCGCACGGACCGGGCACACCCATCTGCCAGAAGTTGTCCCGCCCGCCGTTCTGAACACGGTCGGCCGGTACCCCTACGCCATCGACCCAGATCTCTCGAGCCTCGTCGTCGGTGTCGTAGACGGTGTACCAGAGGCGTTCAGGGTCGAGCCCCATGGACTCGGTGCAGAACTCATACGCCCAATTGATCGCGCCCTCCTTGAAGTAGTCTCCGAAGCTGAAATTGCCCATCATCTCGAAGAAGGAGAGATGGCGCTGGGTGGTTCCGATGATGTCGACGTCGACGGTTCGTACGATCTTTTGAATCGATGTCGCCCGCTTCCACGGCGCTTTCTCGTCTCCCAGGAAATAGGGCTTGAACGGGACCATCCCGGCGTTGGTCAAGAGGAGGGTGGGATCGGTTGGGATCAACGACGCCGACGGACGAACCTCGTGGTCTCTCTCGCTGAAGAAAGACGTGAAGAGTTGTCTGAGTTGGTGGCTATTCAAGGCAACACCCGCATTGCGAATCTCCGAAGCCGCGAGGTTAACGAGGCCGGCTCGGATCGCGGTTGCGATTGGGGCGGACTGCCCGGGCCGTGAGTTCGAGGACGTCGGCCGTCGTGGTGATCGCCGCATCAGCGAGGTCGCCCGCGGTCGGCCGGCGCCTCAGGGCGCGAATGGTGACGAGACCCCCAGCGATGAGGCCGGTCACGAACCACCAGAGACGATCCACCACCACTAACTCCTTCCAGACCTGTTGAGAATCCGGTCGATCTGTTCCAACCTTCTGCGGATTCCGTCCTCTTCTCCCCTGGCTCCCGGTTGATAGAGAGCAACGGGGTCGACGCCGTCTGGAAAATACTGCTGTCGGGTAACGCCCTCAGGCCAGTCGTGGGCGTACTTGTACCCATCACCGTGACCGAGTTCCTCCGCGCCCGAATAGCCGGAAGACTTCAGATGAGCCGGAACCGCCGGACTTGGGCCCTCCGTGACCAGCGACCTCGCTGCACGCATTGCAAGAGCCACCGAGTTCGACTTGGGAGCCGTGGCCAGATAGACGGTCGCATGCGCCAGGTGGTAGGCCGCCTCCGGCAACCCGACATACGCAAGAGCATCCGCTGCCGCCACTGTCACCTGAAGAGCTGCCGAATCGGCCAACCCAACATCCTCCGAAGCGAGGATGACCAACCGACGCACTATGAATTCGGGATCCTCGCCTCCTTCGAGCATGAGGAACAGCCAATACAGGGCGGCATCCGGGTCGGAGCCCCGGACACTCTTGATGAACGCCGAAACGACGTCGTAGTGGTTGTCGCCGGCCCGGTCGTAGCGGACGATGCGCCGTTGCAATGCCTCGGCTACGTCCTCGAGGCCGATTTCCCTGCGGTCATCCCCTTGGGTTAGAAGAGCCGCCACCTCGAGAGCGTTGAGCGCCTGTCTGGCGTCACCACCCGTCCTGAGTGACAGCTCCTCCCGGGCTTCGGATGTCAGAGCGAGTTGAAGACCACCCAGGCCACGTTCGCCGTCGGCGAGAGCCAGATCAGCCAGTCCGCCGATGTCGTCCGCGCCGAGCGGTTCGAGCCGGAACAGAGTCATCCGGCTCATGAGCGGCGTGATGATCTCGAAGAACGGGTTCTCGGTGGTGGCCCCGATCAGCACCAACGTCCCGTCTTCTACACCAGGGAGCAGTGCATCTTGCTGGTTTTTCGCAAATCGGTGAATCTCGTCGAGGAAGAGGACCGTGCGCCGCTCGTCGATCTCGAGGCGCTGCTTCGCTCCGGCAAGAATCTCCCTGACGTCCTTGACACCGGCCGAGGTGGCCGAGAGGGTCTCGAATTCGGCGTCGGCGTAAGACGCCACCAGTCTGGCCAGCGTCGTCTTCCCTGTTCCAGGAGGACCCCACAGAAGCATTGAGATCGGGCGCCCGGACTCGACAATCTTTCGGAAGGCAGCCCCGGCACCGAGTAGCCCTGGCTGTCCGGTCACCTCATCGAGCGACCTTGGGCGCATCCGTGTAGCAAGGGGTGCAGCACCGGCAGCAGCCTCGGCCCCGCGCGCCGAAAAGAGATCGCTCATCACATTGACGCTACCAACGAGTTCTCCCGACGCGGTCAGGCTTCCAACTCTTCCCGCCTCGCCTCCGAGTCAGACGTGAGTTCGATTCCCAACTCCTCTAGCTGTGCGTCGTCGACCCAGGTCGGGGCCCCGGTCATCGGATCCAATCCCGTCTGGGTCTTGGGGAAGGGGATCACCTCTCGAATCGAGCTCTCGTTCTGAAGTGCCATGACCAAGCGGTCGACTCCAAACGCGAAGCCGGCATGGGGTGGGGTCCCGTACCGGAGGGCTTCGAGGAACCAGCCGAATCGCTTCTCCGCGGTATCGGGGTCGATCCCGAGTATTTCGAAGACCTCCCGCTGGACGTCCGGATCGTGAATCCTGACCGAACCGGAACCGAGTTCTATGCCATTGAGAACCGCGTCGTAGGCGTTCGAAATCGCCTCCCTGGGGCGTTCTCTCATGTCATCGAGAGACTTCGGAGAGGTGAATGGATGGTGAGAGAATGTAATCGATCCGTCCTCTCCCTCTTCGAATAGCGGAAAATCGACAACCCAGAGGAACTCGAGCTCGTCGTGGTTGGCCGGGCGCCCCAGTTCAAGGCGCAGGCCGCCCAGCACCGTGACTGTCGTCTTCCAGGTATCTGCGGCAAGCAACAGAACGTTCCCGGGCCCCGCCGAGAAGGCCCGCTTGATCTCTCCCAGCTCGGGGTCGCTCAAGAATTTGGCGATGGGCGAACGTAGGGAGCCATCGTCCTCGACAACCATCCAGACCAAACCCTTGGCCCCGAATTCCTTGGCCCGATCGGTGAGGGCGTCAGCGCGCGACCTTGACCACTCCCTTGTCCCTGCGTTGATCCCTCTGACCGTGCCCCCCGCCTCGATCGCATCTTTGAACACCCCAAACTCCGACTCCGCGAATACCAGGGACAGGTCGACGATCTCCATGCCGAATCGGATGTCTGGCTTATCCGAGCCGTAGCGGTTCATCGCCTCGTGCCATGTGAGACGGGGGAACGGTCTGGGGACGTCGACTCCCCGCAGCTCCTTCGCCACCGCGACGAGGACCGATTCGATGACATCCAACACATCATCTCGATCCCAGAACGCGCCTTCGAGGTCGAGCTGGGTGAACTCGAGCTGACGATCCGACCGGAAGTCCTCATCTCGGTAGCAGCGGGCGATCTGGAAGTAGCGCTCAACCCCAGCAATCATCAACAATTGCTTGAACAACTGAGGCGACTGGGGCAGCGCGTAGAACTCGCCCGTGCGAAGTCGGGAGGGGACCAACACGTCACGCGCCCCCTCAGGAGTGCTGTTGATCAGCGTGGGTGTTTCGACCTCGAGGAACCCAGCCTCATCGAGGGTGCGGCGGATCGCAGCCGTGGCTCCGGAGCGTGCCTTGAGGTTGGCGGCCATCCGCGGCCTGCGGAGGTCGAGATACCGATACTGAAGCCGCACCCTCTCGTCGACCTCCACCCGATCATCGATCATGAACGGCAAGGTTCCGGCGGCCGAAAGCACCACAATCTCTTCGGCGCCGATCTCGATCTGGCCGGTGGGGAGATCGGGGTTCTCGGTGCCCTCTGGCCTGGCCCGAACGGTCCCAGCCACGGAGACGCAGAATTCCATCTTGATGTCTCCAACCGCCTCATGATCTTCAGGGTCAGCGACGACCTGGACGATCCCGGAGGCGTCCCGTATATCGAGAAAGGTGATGCCGCCATGATCACGACGACGTTGGACCCATCCTGCGATCGTGACCCTCTGACCTATCTCTCCAACGGTTATCTCGGTTGCCCGATGGGTCCTCATCACAGCGTCGCGTTCATCCAATCTGAGACCTCCTCCAGGGGCATCGTCAACCGGCTCCCGCCGGTGCGCACATCGACCGGCTTGTCGAGTCCACCCATCACCAGCGTCGTGCCGGCACCAGAGCGGGTGGCGGCCCGAAACTGGGCCTTGACCGAGCGGCCCTCGGTGTCGAAGTCAACTCTGAGGCCGTCCTGTCGCAACACGGATGCCGCCAGAAGAGCATCACCGGCGCCGGACTCGGAGACTATGTAGACATCGATCGACGCCGCCTCGGCCGAACCCAGGGCGATGACTATCCGGTCAACGCCAAGCGCGAGCCCGACTCCAGGGGTTCGACGGCCGCCGATCGACTCGGCAAGGCCGTCGTAGCGGCCTCCGCCACCAACTGCGTTTTGGGCAGCGTCCAACTCTGTCCCGATGAACTCAAAGGCGGTGCGGGTGTAGTAGTCCAGACCGCGCACAAGCCGGGGGTCCTGGACGTAAGGGATGTTGAGAGCCTCGAGAGACGTTTTCACCGACTGGAAGTGGTCGCGACACGCGTCGCAGAGATTGTCCGTCATCTCGGGTGCATCGGTGAGGTACGGTTCGCAAACCTTGCAGTCCAGTACTCGCAACGGATTGACATCGATCAGGTCTACCGAATCCTCACATAGCTTCTCGCGGCGGTCGTTCAGGTAGGTGCTGAGCTGCACGAGATAGGCAGGACGACACTCCGAGTCGCCAAGACTGTTGAGACGAAGCTCCAGTCCCGGCACGCCCACCGCAGTGAGGTACCGGTAGCCGAGTTCGATGACCTCGGAGTCGGCGTCCGGGGCCTCGGCATCGAGATACTCCACACCGACCTGCCAGAACTGGCGGTATCGGCCCTTCTGAGGACGTTCATAGCGAAACATCGGGCCCGAGTACGCCCCCTTCCATGCGCCCTGGCCTCCGGCATTGAGAAAAGCTCTGACTACCCCGGCCGTACCCTCCGGCCGGAGCGTGATAGAGCGGCCGCCCTTGTCCTCGAAGGTGTACATCTGCTTGGTGACGACCTCGGAGGAACCACCGACGCCTCTCTCGAAAAGCTCGGTTGACTCAAAGACGGGTGTCATGGTGAGTGGATATCCGAATCGCTCCGCCCAAACCTCCCACTCGCCCAGCAGGGAGCGCCAGATCTGAGGGTCGCTGATCGGCTGCGAGGCGCCCGCGACAACATCGTATGTGCCCTTGGGGGGTCGAAAGCTCATGAAGGAGGCGAGGTTAACTGGAGTTCTATGAGAGAAATGGGTTGGTTGCTCGTTCTCGACCGATGGTGGTTTCCGGTCCATGACCCGGAAGAACCCTGGTCTCGTCGGGGAGCACCATCACCTTCTCCTTCATCGAACGGATGAGATCCGGATGGGAGCCTCCGGGCAGGTCGGTACGTCCCACCGATCCGGCGAACAGCTGGTCGCCAGAGAAGAGCGTCTCCTCGAATTCGAGATAAAAGCAACAGTGGCCCGGCGTATGGCCTGGGGTGTGACGAACCCCGAACTGGAGATCCGCCAGGTCCAACACCTGGCCGTCGTCAAGGCTCTTGAACTCCTTGGGCACCTCGTACGAGCCCGGCGGCGTCAAACCGAACATGAGCTCGAGTTGCTTCATTGGATCGAGGGTGAGGAAGTCGTCGTCGGGATGGACGTACACGGCCGCACCCGTAGTCCCGGAAAGTGCCCCGCTTCCCCCGGTGTGATCGACATGACCATGGGTCAACAGCAATGCCACCGCCGTGAGATCGCGCTCCGCGAGAACTCGACCGATCAGCTCGGGTTCGGGTGGTGCATCGACCACCACGGCTAGCCCGCCGGCCTCACTGGCGACAACGTACGCGTTGGTGGCGGCAACCCAGGCCGGTATCGGAATTATCAGCACAAGGTCATGACGCCGGGTCGTTGGCCAGGCGAAAAGCAGTGAATACCCCGTCTACTCCGCGCAGGTCGGAGAGAAGACGCGGCAGTTGGCTCGGATCGGAGAGTTCAACCTCGTATCTGAGAATTGCAACGCGATCGTCGCCAACGTTGGTGGACGACGCGGTGATGTTCCCTCCGGTGTCACTGACGAAGGTGGTGACATCTCTCAGCAGCCTGGTCCTGTCGAGGGCTTCGACCTGGATCCACACCACAAACGCGCCGATATCCTGTGCGGGCCAAGACACCTCGACTGTCCGCTCCCGTCGCTCGGCCAAAGACGACACATTGGTGCAGTCCGATCGGTGCACAGACACCCCTCGGCCGACGGTGACATAGCCGACAATTGCGTCGCCCGGCACCGGAGAACAGCAGCGAGCCAGATGAATCAACATGTCGTCCTGGCCTTCCACGACTACGTGGGCGCTGTCCTGAGGACGACGACGCTTGGGGACGAAGAGATCGTCTCCCGTGTCCGGAGTGAGAATCCTGTGAAGCCGGGTGGCCACCGAGTCGATCGACACGTGGCCCTCACCGACCGCGATCTGGAGGGCTTCAACACTGTTCTGCCCCAGATCCTTGGCGATCATCTCGAGATGGTCGTCCCGATGGGAGGCCGACAGGTCTGACGCCTCCTTCTTGAACAACGTATTCAGCTGGTCCTTGCCTTCCAACAGCGCCTGGTCGCGTCGCTCCTTGGTGAACCACTGTTTGATCTTCGACTTGGCCCGGCCGGTTCGCACAAAGTTGAGCCAATCGCGACTGGGCCCAGCGCTGGGAGACTTAGACGTCAGCACCTCCACGATGTCACCCGATTGCAGCCGGGTGGAAAGAGGCACGAGGCGCCCGTTGACCCGGGCCCCAACACAACGGTGTCCCACCTCGGTATGGACCGAATAAGCAAAGTCAACGGCCGTTGCGCTCGCGGGAAGCGACTTGACGTCGCCTCCCGGAGTCAGGACGAACACCTCGTTCTGATAGAGGTCGAGCTTCAGGTTCGCCAGGAACTCCTCCGGGTCCTCATCTGCGCCCAGCGCGGCCAGATCCATATCGGGAAAACTCCCGACCTCACCTTCCTTGTAGCGCCAGTGTGCGGCGATACCCGACTCGGCGCGCTGGTGCATCTCCTGGGTCCGGATCTGGATCTCGATGGCTTTGCCGTCGGGGCCAATGACTGTGGTGTGGAGTGACTGATAGAGGTTGATCTTGGGCATCGCTATGTAGTCCTTGAAGCGACCGGTCACCGGGACCCAGTGGCTGTGCACCAAGCCGAGAGCCGCGTAACAATCACGGGTGGTCGGAGCGATGATTCGGATACCGATGAGGTCGTGGATGTCCTCAAAGGGCCGGTTCTCCTCCAACATCTTCCGGTAGATGGAGTATTCGTGCTTCGGCCGCCCCGTGACATCGGCCTCGACACCGGAATCGGCCAGGATGCCAGTCACTTCCTCGACCATCTTCTTGATGAATGCCTCGCGCTCCGGCGCCCTCTCGGCAAGCTTCGCTTTGATCTCGACATTTGGGCCTGGATAGAGAATCGCGAAACAGCGGTCCTCGAACTCATGCTTGATCTCCTGCACACCGAGTCGGTGGGCCAATGGCGCATACACATCGAGCGTTTCCTTGGCGACCCGTTTTTGCTTCTCGTCACGGAGAGCGTGAACAGTGCGGATGTTGTGGAGGCGGTCGAACAGCTTGATGATCAAGACCCGCACGTCCTGAGCCATGGCGACGACCATCTTTCGGATCGTGGCCGCTTGTGCCTGCTCTCGATTCGAGAATCGGACTCGATCGAGCTTGGTGACACCGTCGATCAATCCGGCAATCTCGGACCCGAATTCGTGGTCTATCTCCGCCAGGGTCAGCGGTGTGTCCTCGACAGTGTCGTGGAGAAACGCGGCAGCAATGGTCTGTTGATCAAGGCCGTATTCGGCCAGCATGAGCGCCACCGTCGTGGGATGGCTTATGTAAGGGTCGCCGGTCTTACGAACCTGACCGCTGTGGGCAACTGTCGCCACCTCGTACGCATGTCGCAGCAGGTCGGTGTCGCCCTCAGGATAATGAGCCTCGAAGGCCGTGATCACACCGTCGAGGGTGGCGGGCGCGACCGTGTCAGTCGTATCTGACCAGGGCATTGACCGGTACCCCATTCAGCTTCGAAACGCCATCCAAGAAGACCAGTTCGATGAAAACCGAGAACCCCACTACATCGGCATTCACTCCCCTCAACAACCTGACCGCGGCTGCGGCAGTCCCTCCGGTTGCAATCACATCGTCGACGATCAGGATCCTCTCGCCGGGCTCAGCCGCGTCGGTATGGATCTCGAGCGCGTCTGCCCCGTACTCGAGGGAGTAATCCTCGCGAACCGTCTTCCAGGGGAGCTTTCCGGGCTTTCGCATCGGTATGAAGCCGGCTCCCAGACGATCTGCGACAGGGGTGGCCAGAGTGAAGCCTCGGGCCTCGATGCCGGCAACCTTACTGATCCCCTGATCTTTGTAAGGCTCGGCCAATGCGTCGACCAGGGTCTTGAGGGCCTGGCTGTCGGCAAGGACAGGGGTTATGTCCTTGAAGGTGACGCCCGGTTTCGGAAAGTCGGGGATGTCACGAATCAGTGAGGTGACGTAGTCCACCGGCCAGAGTCTAAGGTCGGCTCAGCGTCTGGCGGCCTTTGCCCGTCTCGCCACCCAATCGGCTCGCTCCTGCCAGAACTCCTCGCGTTCCTTCCAGCTAGCCAGCAGTGGGGCGGCCACGAAGATCGACGAGTAGGTGCCGGCGGCGATCCCCACGAACAGGGCAAGGGCAAACTCGCGCAACGAGGGAGCTCCCAGCACGAAAGACCCCACGAAGAGAATCGATCCCACGGGCAAAAGAGACGTGAGGGACGTTGCCAACGACCGCGCCAGTACCTGGTTCATGGCCAGGTTCACGATCTCGGAATACGTCTTCTCATCCTCTCTCTCGACCAACTCCTCGACCTTGTCGAACACGACAACCGTGTCATAAAGCGAGTAGCCGAGGATGGTCAACACCGCCACCACCGTGGCCGGCGTCACCACGAAGCCGGTGAGCGAATACACCCCGACGGTGATCAGCAGGTCGTGCCCCAGCGCGACTATGCCGGCCATCGCCATTTTGAACTCGAGCCGCCAGGTGATGAAAAGCACCACCACGCCGAGAAACACCCCGAGAGCGGTCAAGGCCCGTCTCAACACGAGGGCTCCAAACGATGGACCAACCGACTCGATGGAGATTTCGCTCCGATCGGCTCCGGTCACCTCGGCGAGAGCCTCGATGGCCGCGTTCTCGACCTCGATATCCAGGTCGGGTGTAGTGACTCGCACCGCGGCACCGTCGTCTATCAGCTGGATCGTCGCATCGTCGACTCCAACGCCCGCCAGGGCATCCCGGATCTCGCCGACTTCGGCGCCGGCAGGATTCGGGGCCTGCATACCCAGTCCGCCGACGAACTCGATCCCGAGGTTCAGCTGACGCAGCCCAAGGCTCGCCAGCGAGATCGTCAGCAGCACCGCCGAGATGATCAGCCAGCGTTTGCGAAGGCCGACAAAATCGATCTCGGTTTCACCACGTTTGAGTCGACTCCAGGTACTCACTTGGCGGCCCCCGCGATGCTGAACCGTCCGCCACTACCGAGACGCGTCTCAGCCAGGATGCCGACTGCTCGTTTCGTGAAGAAGCGAGCGATCAGGATGTCGAGGACAGTGGCCATGCCAAGCGCCAACGCGAAGCCTTTCACTGCGCCAACGGCCAGGGTGTAGAGAAGCACGGCGCTGATGAGGCTCACGGTGTCGGCAGTCAGGATGGTGCGAAAGGCGGGCGAGAAACCCTCGTTAGCCGCCTCGTCGACCTCGTACCCCCCGCGGATGTTCTCCTTGATCCGCTCGAAGTAGACGATGTAGCTGTCCGCGGTGATGCCGACCGAGACGATGATTCCGGTCACGCCGGCAAGAGTAAGTGTGAGGCCGATCCACTCACCGAGTGCCCCGAAAAGGGCCATCAGGATTGAGCCAAACACAGTGAGACCGACGATCGCGACCAATCCGAGCGAGCGATAAAAGACCAGAAAAATGATTGTGACCAACGCAAGGCCGATTGCGCCCGCCAGGATTCCCGCCTGAAGCGAGTCCGCACCGAGCGTTCCCGACACCTTCGTGACGGCGGAGATCTCAAAGGCCACCGGCAACGAGCCATAGCGGAGAACAACGGCTAGATCGTTGGCCTCCTGTTGGGCCTCCTCCCCTTGACCCATTGTGATTTGTGCCCTTCCGCCCGAGATACCCGTCTCGGGCGAAACACTGGGGTTGACCGCCGGGGAAGTGACGACTGCTCCGTCGAGAACGATCGCAATCTGACGCCTTGGATCGCCGATGGGAAAGGAAGCAGCCTCGGCGGTCAGCTGCGCGAACTCATCGGCTCCTTCGCCGGTCAGGTTGAGACTCACCGCCCAAACCGCCGAATTGGGATCGAAGACAGGTACGGCGTCCGCTACATCGTCACCTTCCAGTGCTGCCGGACCAACGTTCATAACTTGGGGCGGGGCCCCGACGTTCTCGTACAGAAGCCAGGCTTCGGCGTGAATATCTTCATTGATGCTCAAACCGGTGGTGTCATCGATGTTCTCGGTCCCGGTGCCGGCGAGAGGACCTATGTCGCCAACCACCGCGCTCAGAACGGGCCGGAAGGAGAGAAGCCCGGTCTGGCCCACCGCCTCGATCGCGCGTTGCTCATCCTCGACACCTGGCAGCTGCACGACCACCGTGCGATCACCCGAAATCTGAATGTCGGGCTCCTGGACGTCGCCGATGTCCTCGATACGTCGGTTCATGATCTCAGTGGCGACTTCGATCAGTTCCGGATCGGTTCCTTCCGGCGCAGTGAGAACCACCGCAGTGCCACCTTGGAGGTCGAGGCCAAGACGAGGGGTCAGCCCCGCTGCCATCACCGCGGCCAATCCCCCCCATGCGATAGCGAGAACAATGATCAGGCCGACAAGCCGGCGTGTCATGTCAAGTGTCGTCTCCCCCGACGACGGAGCCAATGGCGCGACGCGTGACCCGGATCTTTCCGTCCTCGACCTTGAGGACAATGCTGTCCTCGTCGAGTGAGACCACTGTGCCGTGTATCCCGCCGATGGTCTTGACTTCCTGGCCCACCATCAGAGAGCCGGCGAGCTCCTTCTGCTTCTTGGAACGCCGGCGTTGGGGTCGGATGATGAACAGCCAGAACACGGCGACCATGAGGCCGAGAAAGACGATCGACGTCACGGGACTTCCGCTTGATTCCTGAGCTAAGACAACGTAATGCACGGAGATCCTCCGAGGGGTGGGTGAGACAGAGGGAGGTTAGGCATTCGGATGTGGTTACGACGAACCACGCCGGCGGGCCTCCCGAGCCTCTCCGATGTAGTCCTCCAACCGACCAGCCTCAATCGCCGAGCGGGCCTCCTCGAGTAGTTGCAATGTGTAGTAGAGGTTGTGAATCGTGAGCAGCCGGTGGCCTGATATCTCCTTCATGTGTGTGAGATGTCGAAGATACGCTCGGGAGTATCCCCGACACGTCATGCACCCACATGTTGGGTCTAGTGGCGTCGGATCGGACTCAAAGCGGGCGTTGCGAATATTGAGATCTCCCTGACGTGTCAGCGCCTTCCCGTGTCGGGCGAGCCTGGTCGGCATCACGGAGTCGAACATGTCAGCCCCGGTGCGCACTGCATCGAGTAGACCTTCCGTGTCGCCAAGTCCCATCACGTAGCGAGGACGACCGGCGGGCAGTTCGGAGAAGGCCGCCATCAGGGCCCGGTTCATCTCTTCGGAGGTCTCCCCCACGGACAGCCCGCCAATCCCGAATCCCGCGAACCCTAGATCCGCCGTTCGCCTGGCACTCTCGATCCGCAGGTCGGCATCAACACCGCCCTGCACGATCCCGAAGAGGGCTTGATCCTTTCGGGTGTGGGCGTTCAGACACCGTTCCGCCCATCTCCACGTGCGGTTCATCTCCGCTTCGACGTGCGATCGCTCCGACGGAAGGGCAACGCAGACGTCGAGAACCATGGAGATGTCTGCTCCTAGTTCTTCCTGAATCCGAACCGCCTCCTCCGGTGTCAGCCGGACAACGGAACCGTCGTACTCCGATCGAAACGTCGCTCCGTCCTCGTCGATGATCGGGTCGAGTGAGAAGACCTGGTAACCACCCGAGTCGGTGAGGATCGGGCCGTCCCAATTCATGAAGCTGTGCAAGCCGCCAAGCTGTTCGATCACCCCTGATCCTGGTCGAAGCATGAGGTGATAGGTGTTGGCGAGGACCATGTCGGCCCCCATTGCTCGTAGATCCTCACTCGAGACAGCCTTCACCGCCGCGCGTGTCCCGACCGGCATGAAGGCAGGAGTGAGGATCCTCCCGTGCGGCGTCTCGAGCCATCCGGCACGGGCATGCCCGTTGCGGGCCGACTCGATCCATTTCACTGGGGCCACTGTCCCCTACCCCTCTTCTCTCTCGCAAAGCATTGCATCGCCGAACGAAAGGAATCGGTAGCTCCGCTCCATGGCCTCCTGGTAGGCAACCCGCCACAGGTCACCCATGAATGCCGCAATCATTACGACAAGAGTCGAACCGGGTACATGGAAATTGGTCACCATCAGATCGACCACCTGAAAGTCTGACCCGGGTGAGAGAAACAGGTTGGTGTCTGTCTGGCCATCACGAACATTGCCCCCAGACCCGGCGAATGTCTCCAAGGTCCGCGCCGTCGTCGTGCCGACAGCTACCACACGAGCTCCGACGCGACGTGTTCGGGCCACCGCGTCTGCTGTCGCCTTCGGAACCGAGCACCATTCCGAATGCATCACATGCTCCTCGATTGTGTCGGTGCTCATTGGCCTGAATGTGTCCATGCCGACATGCAACTCGACTTCTGCGATCTCGATTTTCCGCCGGCCGAGTCCCGCCACTACCTCCGGGGTGAAATGAAGCCCTGCGGTTGGCGCCGCGGCCGACCCGACCGCCCTGGCGAACATCGTCTGATAACGGCCTGGATCGGGCAAGTGCCCGGTGAAGTACGGCGGAAGTGGGACCTCGCCAACTTCCTCGAACGCTTCCTCCGCATCGGATGCATCCAACACCACCGTGACGATGCCATCGTCGGGACCATCGACGATGGTTGCCCCGAATCCGTCGAACTCGACGACCGTCCCGGGCCGTATCCGCCTAGATGGACGGATCATCGCCTTCCACGAACCGTTGGCGGTGCGGTCGAGGATCAGCAGCTCGACGCGGGCACCCGTTTCGGCCTTCCTGCCACGCAGCCGCGCCTTGCGGACTCTCGTGTTGTTGATCACCACCAGATCTCCCTCGCGCAAGAGATTGGGAAGGTCCCCGAAGGTGTGATCGCTCATGGAGCGGGTGTCCAGCAGACGCGCCGCATGTCTGGGCTCGGCGGGCTGCTGGGCAACCGCGGAATCGGGTAGATCGTATCTGAACTCGTCGACTCTCATAGGGGCGCGAAAGGCTAGGAGCCCGCTGAACAATGCATGTCACTCATCTCGACGACCAGATCATCGCCACTCGCGGTGTCCTCGCCCCCGCCATTCCGGTACAAGGAGTGGCGAAACCTCGTCCTTGCGAGTGACGCGCCTGGCCGCCGATCTGACCAACGGCACTAATCAGCAGACTCCCAGAAGCTCGTTGAACGAAGCATCTCACTCATCCCGAAGACCTACGGCTCTGCAGATTCCTAAAGAAGGCTTTGCTGGGTGTCCGAGGGGGGCGCCATGCCGAGATGAGCGTATGCCCGCGCGGTGGCCATCCGACCGCGCGGAGTCCGTTTGAGCAAACCCGACTGAAGCAGGAAGGGCTCGTAGGCGTCTTCCACGGTTTCTGGCTCCTCACCCACCGCGATTGCAAGAGTGGACAAACCAACCGGGCCTCCCTCGAATCTCGATGTGACGGCCTCGAGAATCGCCCGGTCGACCTTGTCCAGACCGAGTTCATCCACTTCGAAAATCTCCAGGGCCCGGCTGGCGACGTCTTCATCGATAAACCCAGATGCCCTTGCCACAGCGAAGTCTCGCACCCGCGCCAGAAGTCGATTGGCGATTCTCGGTGTCGACCGACTCCGTCTTGCGATCAACTCGGCCGCCGCATCGTCGGTGACAACTCCGATGATTCCGGCCGAACGCCTGATGATCGTCGCCAACTCGGATGGCTCGTAATAGTCGAGCTTCTCCTCAATTCCGAAACGGTCCCGGAGTGGCGCCGTGACCTTGCCTTTGCGGGTTGTGGCCCCTACCAGGGTGAACCTGGGCAGGTCGAGGCGAATGGACTGCGCAGTCGGCCCCTTGCCCAGAACGATGTCGAGCTGAAAGTCCTCCATTGCGGGATAGAGAACCTCCTCCACAACGCGGGGCAAACGATGTATCTCATCGATGAAGAACACGTCGCCTGTCTGGAGGTTGGAGAGAATCGCGGCCAGATCGCCCGGCCTCTCCAGTGCCGGCCCCGATGTGATCCTCAGCGGGACACCCATCTCATGGGCGATTACTCCTGCGAGCGTGGTCTTGCCCAACCCTGGCGGGCCGGAGATCAAGACATGATCGAGGGCACGACCCTCCTTCTCGGCGGCTTCCACCGATATCCGCAGACGTTCTCTCACTCGGTCCTGTCCGACGAACTCGTCCAGTCGTTTCGGACGGAGGGAGATTTCCTCTTCCGACTCGATTGTGGGGTTGAGCAGACTGTCTTCGCGCATGTCAGCGTCTACCCAGGGCCTGAAGCGCCATTTTGATCTGATTCTCCAGGCTCTCGGCCGGGTCGACCTCGGCGACGACCTGGTTGATCTCCTCCGTCGAATAGCCCAACCCGTCAAGGGCTTGTCGCACCGTGAGAGCGTTGTCAGAACCTACGATCTTCGCCTCCCGACCGGCCAGCTTCGGCGCAAGTTCGAGCACGATCTTCTGAGCGCCCCGTTTCCCGACTCCCGGTGTTGCGGTCAATGCCTCCGCATCCTCTGAGACGATGGCCAACACAATCTGATCGTGATCCAGCGTGGCCAGCATTGCCAGGGCGACCTTTGGCCCCACTCCTGATGCACCAAGAAGAATTCTGAATAGATCGCGGTCCCCCTCGGTCTCGAATCCAAAGAGCCTCATGTCGTCGTCACGGACATGAGTGTGGGTGTGGACCACGACCTCTTCCCCGAGACCGGGCAAGGCGGCCAGGGTCCGTGGCGTCATGGTGATCTCGTAACCGACCCCTCCGACGTCCAAGGTGGCCGCATCGCCACGCCGGGAGACGAGTACCCCGCGGAGCCGGCCGATCATCGCCGCGCCTCCAGAGGCGCTGCCCGCAGATGACACAGGGCGAGGGCCAGGGCGTCGGCAACGTCGGGCGGCTTCGGAAGCTCGGCCAGCCGGAGAAGACGGGAGACCATCGTTTGGACCTGAGGCTTTCCAGCGGAGCCATCGCCCGTCACGGCTGCCTTGACCGATGTCGGAACGTATTCGAATACAGGCACACCAAATTGAGCCGAAACCAGCAGTGCCACGCCCGAGGCACGGCCCACCGAGATCGCTGTTTGAAGGTTCCTGTTGGTGAACACGGTTTCGAGCGCCACCGCGTCGGGGGTGGATTCTGCAAAGACATCGGATAGACCGCGATGGAGCTCCTCGAGTCGCTCCGAGGTCGGCGCATCCTTGTCGGTCCGAATCACGCCGGCATTGAGCGCCGTCGGAGGCTGTGTTCCTTCGACGAGGCCATACCCCGTGACGGACAAACCGGGGTCGATTCCCAAGACGAACATATGTTCTATGACTGTAGTGGTCGTCATAAGCGATCCAAGGTTTCTGGCGAGTTGAGAGATTCTGGTGGCGGAGGCGGGGGCGACTGCCCCTAGGTAGAGAGCAGGGCTTTGAGTCGTGGGTGGAGTTCGGGTCGGGCCGGTGGGTAGGCGGAGCCGTCGGGTCTGTGGAAGGTGAACCGCCCTTGATCGTTTGTGATCTTCCATATGTGTTCGTGGAGGAACCGGTGGTGCCATCCGCAGAGAAGGATCAGATTGTCCAGGTCGGTGGGTCCTCCTTGGCTCCAGTGGAGGATGTGGTGGGCGTGGACCCAGGTGGTCCGTCCGCAGCCGGGGAACCGGCATCCCCCGTCGCGGGCCTGGAGCAGCCGTCGCAGCCACCCGGGGACCGTCCTGGTCCGCCGTCCCACCCCGACGACCCGGTTGTTCCGGTAGACGGCGCATTCGACGATCGAATCACAGGACAGCCTTCGGGCGGTGTCGTTGGGTATCAGGGAGCCCAACCCGGTTTCGGTGACACCTGAAGTTTCGGTTACCAGGGCTGCCAGGTCGGCGTTGACGGTTATCTGCGGGGGTGTCTCGTTGTCGTTTCCGGTGGTGGAAGCCAGTTCCACCAGGCCGTCGGCCATCCGCTGGGGGTAGGGGTCGAACCTCCCGGTCTCAGGGTTTACCGGTACCCGGTCGGCTCTCACCTTGATCGCTGACTCGACCACGTCGAGTTCGGCGCCGGGCAGCTTGGCGTTCATCCTCCCGGAGACACCGTCGAGGGTCCGCTGAATGTGCAGGTACCGCTCTTCGTGGGCGGTCATCTCGTCGGACCGGTGGGGCGGGTCGGCCCGGCGGGCGGCCCGTTCCAGCCCGGCGACCGTCAAACCCGGCACCACCTCGACCAGCCCTAGCTCGGTCTCCGGTGTGGCGACCTTGGAAACAGCCTCGACCTGGTCGAAGGAGAGATCGCCTTCAGCAAACGCGGCGGAGAGGACAGGCAGATCCTGGAGACGACGAGCAGTGTCGACCAACCGGCGGGCGGTGCCATGGGCGAGCCCGTAGCGGGCCGACAGCCACTGGACCAGGTCCGGTGACCCGTCGGCCAGGAACTGTTGGCGGCGGTCGACCTCCAGCAGCCATTGGCACACCCTGGCCAGACCGGCCGAAACAAGACCCAAGAACTGGCCGAGACCCTCCTCGAGCTGATCGTTGGAAACCTTCTCCCACTCCATAACCCGAACGTAACCGCCAGGTCCGACAGAAACCGCCCTCAAACAGCACATTCCAAAAGAAAACGAAGAAATCTCGGAAAACGAGACGCCACCACGCCACGACCTTCGTCCTTTTGGCGAATTCAGGTTGAGCTGCCGGAGTCCGGCAACACGTAGCTGCTGGTGGCATGGGCCACGAGCCGGTCGGGTGCCCCATCCATGAACACCTCGACCGAGCCGTACACCACTCTCCTACCGACCTTGAGGAGCTCGGCCCGAGCGATGACATCGCCACCGACCGCCGGCCTGAGGAAGTTCATCTTCAACTCGTTGGTTACGGCCAGTGGGACGATCCCCACCTCGCTGAAAACTGCGACATACACCGCCACGTCGGCCAAAGCCATCAGTGTTCCGCCGTTGATGATGCGGTACGGCCTGGTCCAAGCCTCGTCGTAGACAAATCGAACTACGCCGATGCCGGACTCCATTGAATCAACCTCGAATCCGAACCGGTCGAAGAACGGGAGCTCGGCGTCAAAGAAGGCCTTGACCTCATCGAGAGTCGGGGTCACGCCTCGGCGAGAACTTCCATGACTTCGTCGTCGATGTCGTAGTTGGAGAACACTGCCTGGACGTCGTCGAGATCATCTAGAGCATCGATCAACCGAAGCAGCTTCTTCGCCTCGCTTTTTTCGACATGCACCGTGCTCGACGGCAACTGGGTGACGTCGGCCGACTCCACCTCGACTCCTGCGTCCTCCATGGAGGATCGCACCGATCGAAGCTCTGTAGGTGCACAGATCACCTCGAACGAGCCCGGGCCTAACTCCCAAATGTCCTCGGCCCCAGAATCGAGAGCGACCAGCATCACATCGTCTTCCGACCCGTTGACGAGGATCACACCCTTCTGACTGAACAAGTAACCGACCGAACCCGGCTCGCCGAGGTTGCCGTTGTGGCGGGTGAAAGCGGATCTCACATCGGAAGCCGCCCGGTTGCGGTTGTCGGTCAGGATCTGGACGTACAACGCCACTCCCCCGGGCCCGTAACCCTCGTAGTAAGCCTCCTCATAGATCGCTCCCTCGACCTCGCCGGTTCCTCTCTTGATGGCACGGTCGATATTGTCGTTCGGCATCGAGGCCGACCTGGCCTTCTCGACTGCCGTGGCCAGGGTGGGGTTGAATTCGAGGCTTCCTCCCCCATCACGAGCGGCAACCTCGATCCGTTTGGCGAGCTTTCCGAACAGCTTGCCCCGGACCGCGTCCTGGCGGCCCTTGCGGTGCTTGATGTTCGCCCACTTGGAATGTCCGCTCATGAGTGGCCCGTCACGTCAGATCAGATCCAGCAGCATCTGGTGGATGCGCCCGTCGCCCGTCAACTCCGGGTGGAACGAAGTGGCCAGAATGCGGCCTTGACGCACCATGACCGGATGATCGTCCACCGAGCCGAGAACTTCCACTTCCGCCCCGACCTTCTCCACCCACGGTGCCCGGATGAACACGCCGGGGAATGGATCACTCAATCCCTCGACGTCGACCCCCGCCTCGAATGACTCGTTCTGACGCCCGAACGCATTGCGACGGACCAACACATCCAATGAACCAAGGAGCGGCTGATCGGCGTCGATAACCGTTCCCGAGAGAAGAATCATCCCGGCACAGGTCCCGTAAACCGGGAGGCCGGCCTCGATAGCCAAACGCAGCGGCTCGAACAGACCGAATCGAACCGCCATCTTCCCGATCGTCGTGGATTCTCCGCCGGGGATCACCAGAGCGTCAACCAACTCGAGCTGTTGCGGCTTCTTCACTTCGGCGGTAGCGACCCCAAGGGAGTCGAGGAGATTCAGATGTTCCCTGACGTCCCCCTGAAGGGCGAGAACGCCAACGGACTTCATGTCACCAGCCCCGGCTGGCCAGACGCTCCGAATCGGAGAGAGTCTCGATCTCGATCCCGGGCATCGCCTCGCCCAGACCACGCGACACCTTGGCGACCACCTCCGGCTCATTCCAGAAGGTGGTTGCTTCCACGATGGCCGCAGCGTATGCCTCCGGGCTCGAGCTCTTGAAAATCCCAGAGCCCACAAAAACTCCGTCGACACCCAGCGACATCATCAGGGCCGCGTCTGCGGGTGTGGCGATACCGCCGGCGGCGAAATTCACGACCGGGAGCTTCCCGGTGGAAGCCACCTCCCGCACGAGATCATATGGTGCACCGTGATCACGGGCCGCCGACATCAGCTGGGCCTCGTCCATCGAGGCGATGGCCCGGATCTCATCGGTCACTGCGCGCATGTGACGGACCGCCTCGACAACGTTCCCGGTCCCGGCTTCTCCCTTGGTCCGGATCATGGCCGCACCCTCGCCAATACGGCGAAGGGCCTCACCAAGGTTCCTTGCGCCGCAGACAAACGGCGTGGTGAAAGCCCACTTGTCGACATGATGCTCGTCATCTGCCGGGGTGAGCACCTCCGACTCATCGATGTAATCGACGTTGAGCGCTTGGAGAATGGCGGCTTCGGCAACGTGCCCAATCCGGCACTTGGCCATCACCGGAATCGACACCGCTGCTTGAATTTCTTCGATCCTGATGGGATCGGTCATTCGGGCCACCCCGCCGTCCTTGCGAATATCCGACGGGACCCGCTCCAGTGCCATGACGGCCACCGCTCCTGCTTCGGCGGCAATGCGCGCTTCGTCGGCGGTGACCACGTCCATGATCACGCCTCCCTTGAGCATTTCAGCGAGGCCTCTCTTGACTCGTTCGGTACCGGTGTCCACTTTCACTCCTTTTGACCTTTTATCGTACTGGCATGGCCCCGAATGGCCGACTCGTACACGTCCATGTACTGGCTGATCACTCGGGTCCAATCAAAGCGTTGCACCGCGGCACGACCAAGGCCGGCCAGGCTCTCGATTCGAGCTCGATCATCGAGCAGGATATTCAGTTCTGCCGATAGGGCATGAGCATCTCCAGACGGGAAAAGAACGCCGTTTTCGCCAACCACGTACTTGAACGCTGGGATATCCGAGGCAACTACTGCGCACCCCGCAGCCATCGCCTCGGCCACGATCAGGCCGAAGCTCTCGGCCCCCTTGTTTGGAGCAACGAAGATCGCTCCGGAGCCAAGCATCTCCTGCTTTTCCTGTTCGGTCACTCTTCCTAAGAATGTCACGCCGTGAAGGACAGCAGGTCGGTCGGCGCCGAGGACCAAGAGCTCCGCTCCGGGGTGTCGCGCCATAACCGCCGGCCAGGCTCGAAGAAGGACGTCCAGGCCCTTCCGCGGATCGTCCCGTCCGAGGAAGATCACCCGCTGTTGCACGCGATCAACGTCGACTTGATAAGAAGACACGTCGATGGCGTTGGGAACGATGACCGGCCGGCGCCAGCGATGGGGAATTCCGCCAGCGGCCACCGGACTCACCGCGGTGGGGTAAGCATCTCCCAGCCACACTGCCCCCGCCACGGCGGTGGCGGTGTACAGCCTCCTCATCCAGCGGGGAGGATCTGCATGGAAAGTGGCCACTGTCGGATACGGCAATGACAACGCAGCCCACCCAACGACAGGAACGAAAGGCTCGTGAACATGGACGAGGTCAACCTCGCCAATTGCGCGAATCGTTCGGGTCCACGCCGTGGGTCCCATTGCGATCGGGGCCCTGGATCGGTTGGCGCGAACCGCTCGAGCCCGTCCAACCGAGCGGAATTGGACGGGCACACTGCCCGACACCTGGCCGGGGCCGATCAGGAGCGCATCGTCAAGTCTTTGGGTCAGCTCGATTGCTATCTGCTGCACCCCGCCGGGAACCCCCAGGTCGTATGGACAGACGATTCCGATCTTCATGAGTCCTCTGTGTCCGAGGGCCAGTTGGCCACGACCAGGTGCCACTGTTCCGGCGCCTCCCTGATGAA
Source organism: Acidobacteriota bacterium (assembly GCA_022573225.1). Taxonomy (GTDB): domain Bacteria; phylum Actinomycetota; class Acidimicrobiia; order Spongiisociales; family ZC4RG35; genus JACZUI01. The sequence goes on along the minus strand of JACZUI010000003.1, from coordinate 42,372 downwards.
TTTCTCGAAATGCGAAGCCAGGTCCTGAGTCATTGCCGCCACCTTCTCGACCCGGGACCCCTGTTCAGGGATCGGGATTCGAGGATGGACCACGACGTGGTGACCATCACCGTCGAAGAAAGAACCAACGGGAATCAAGGGTGCAGAGTTGCGGATGGCAAGGGTGGCCGGTCCGGCAGGCATCGTGGTCTTTTCGCCAAAGAAGTTCACTTCTACCCCCCGGCCCTTGAGATCACGGTCTGACGGCAGCGCCACAGCCTTGTTGGCCGACAGCGCCGCTTCGAGGCTCCTCATGACATGTGCGCTTCCCGTCGCCAACACGATCTCAATTCCGCATTCCGCCCGCATCCGGGTGAACCAGTCGGTAATACGGCGGTTGGGGAGATCCTCCGCGACAGCAACGACCGGGATCCCCTCGCGAACGGCAAGCGGGGCAGCGATTTCCCAGTTGCCCATGTGGGGCAATGCGAAGACGATTCCGTTTCCTTCGTCACGAGCGGCGATCACCATCTCCAAGCCTTCGACTGTCGTTCCCTCGAGCAACTCGGGTATTCGACTCGCCCGAATCCAAAGGGCTTCCGCCCAATAGCGCCCGTATGACTTCAGGACGTCCCGGGCCGCAGCCTCTGCGTTCTCGTCGGACCCGAGGACGCGGGCCATATGGCGACGAGCCATCATCCGGCGACTTCGGTCGAAACGGTGCCAAAGAAGGCCGAGCACCGACCCGAGTCGCTGGGCCCCCCGCTCGGTGAGCAGACCGATGAACCCGGCTCCGACGCGCAGGGCCAAGTAGGAGATGCTTTGCTTCACTCCAAGGAACGGTAGGTGTGGAAGAAGCGCATGGTCGCTGTGAGCCATACGAGCACGACGAAGACCACCAGCATGGCCTCCACATAGCCGAGCAGCAGACCGAGGCAGAAGAGAATGATCCGCTCCGCACGACCCATCAGACCGCCCCTGCCATCAAGACCCTCGGCTTCTGCCCTGGCTCGCATGTAGGGAACAAGCATTGCACCGCCAATGGCGACCACGACCAGAAGAAGCACTCGCTCGTCAGAAGCGAATGCAACCGCGAGACCAGCGAACGCTGCTATTTCGCCGATCCGATCGAACGCAGAATCGAGGAACGCTCCGCGAGCGCTCACTTTGTTCGACGCTCGAGCAATGGAACCGTCGAGACCATCGAGCGCCGCCCCGACAAGGACAATCACCGCACCCGACTTGAGATATTCCCTGGAGATGACCACCGAGCCGGCGATCACCACGGCAAGCCCGATGCTGGTCATCGCAGCCGGGGTGATACCAATGGCTGCCAGGGCTTTGCCGATGGGCTGGAGAAGCCGGGTTACGCGGGGTCGGACCCGCATGTCGATCACGGCGACAGAAAGTAGCAGGCGCCTCGGAAATTTGCCGGTTGCCCAGGGTTAGGATCGTATCCCCGTTTCTGAGGAGGTTGTGTGGATCCAGAAAAGGTTCGAAACGTCGTTCTGGTTGGTCACGGCGACAGCGGCAAGACGACCCTGGCCGAGGCGCTGCTCTACGTCGGCGGGGCAATCACCCGTCAAGGAACCGTCGAACAGGGGACCACGACCTTCGACTACGAGCCCGAGGAGACCGAAAGGGGCATCTCCCTCGGCCTCGCGGTAGCAACCTTCGAATGGAGAGGCCATCGGATCAACCTCATCGATACGCCCGGTTCGAGTGATTTCGTGGGCGAGGCCTATTCAGCGTTGAAAGCAGCGGACCTAGCTCTCTTCGTCGTCTCGGGCGTGGACGGTGTCGAGGTCCAGACCGAGCAGCTATGGAGAGTCGCCGACACCGAAGGAATACCCCGGGCGGTGATCGTGACCAAGTTGGACCGCGAACGTGCCTCCTATGAGCGAACCATCAAGCAACTCCGCAACTCCTTCGGCAAGGCGATCGCACCAATTCAGGTACCGATCGGTTCCGAAGGATCTCTCAAGGGGCTGGTGAGGGTGGCCACCGAGCGAGCCTACGAATACTCGGGGGACAAGACCGGCAGCGAGGTCGACCTACCCGAAGAAGTCGAGGAGAGGGTCCATACCGCCCACACCGCCTTGATCGAGACGGTCGTGGAGACCGACGACGAAATGATGGAGGCGTACTTCGAAGGCACCGAGCCGTCTCGCGAGCAGATAGTCGCAACAGTGCACAAGGGAATTATCTCGGGCGAGATCGACCCGGTGCTGATCACGTCGGCCGAGAAGCTCGTCGGAATCGACATCCTCGCCGAGTTCATAGTGGACTATGGCCCGAACCCTCTCGAACGATCGCTGCCAACGCTGTCGTCGGGCGAGCCCTTTGCACCAAGTGTCGACGGACCCGCCCTGGCATATGTCTTCAAGACGATCTCGGATCCCTTCGTTGGGCGGATTTCGATGTTCCGCATCTATTCAGGCACGGTCAAAGCCGACCAGGAGCTGGGAACCTCAAGCGGAGGCAAGATCCGGCTTCACAACCTCTTCAAGGTTCAGGGGAGGGACCACAACGACGCGCCAGACCTCCCCACCGGCGGTATCGGAGCTGTGGCCAAGGTGGAAGGGCTCTCCGCCGGAGACACACTCTCCTCCCCAGGCCTTGACGTAGTGATCAAGCCCGTTGAGTACCCCAATCCCGTGGCCGAGATCGCAATCACCCCGCACTCGCACCACGACGAAGAGAAACTCTCGACAGCTCTCCATCGGATCGAATCCGAGGACCCGACTCTCAGAATCGATCGGCGGCCAGACACCGGTGAGACGATTCTGGCCGGCCAGGGCGACACGCACCTCGACGTCACTGTGGCTCGCATCCACAACAGATACGGAGTGGACATCGACGCGGCCCTTCCGGTCATCCCCTATAGGGAGTCCATCACAGCGAGCGCCCAGGCCGAGGGCAAGCACAAGAAGCAGAGCGGAGGCCGTGGCCAGTTTGGCGTCGCGCTCGTGAGATTCGCCCCCCTTCCTAGGGGAAGCGGATACGAATACATCGATTCGGTGAAAGGCGGATCGATTCCCCGCCAATTCATCCCTGCCGTCGACAAGGGCATCCGGGAGGCGTTAGGTCGAGGGATCCTGGCCGGATTCCCGGTCATCGATATCTCGGCAGAGGTCTATGACGGCAAGTTCCACTCGGTCGACTCCGACGAGATGTCCTTTCGCATGGCCGGTATTCATGCGTTCAGGGCGGCATCACCATCGCTGCGGCCAATTCTTCTGGAACCGGTCATGAGAGTGGTCGTCACGGTTCCCGAGGAGCATCTCGGCGACGTGATGGGCGACATCAACTCCAAACGGGGCCGGGTTCTGGGGATGGATGGCGAAGCCAACTCGAGATCGGTTGTCGCCGAGATCCCCATGTCGGAAATCCAAACCTATGCCGCCGAACTTCGCTCATTGACCTCAGGACGGGGTAGTTTCGAAGTCGAATTCGATCATTACGCCGAAGTGCCTCACAATGAGGCCCAGCAGGTGATCGCCGCGGCGAATGCCTCGGACGACTGACTTAGGTTTATCGGAAGGGATTTGGATGGCCGACGCCGTTCTCCGACATGGTGACAAGGAGATGACTCTTCCGACTTATGTCGGCACCGAGGGCGAGACCGCCGTGGACGTGGGGAATCTGCGCGCCGAACTAGGGCTGATCGCCGCCGACCGTGGGTTCGCCAACACCTCCGAGAGAGAATCCAAAGTCAGCTACATCAACGGCGAAGAGGGCATCCTCCGGTATCGGGGTTACCCCATCGAGCAACTCGCCGAGAGCGCCCAGTTCCTGGAGGTCTCCTATTTGCTTCAGTACGGGGAGTTGCCGACGCAGAGTCAGCTCGACACATACTCGGAAACGATCACCCGGCACACGTTCCTGAGGGAGGATATGAAACACCTGTTTGAGGCCTTCCCCCATTCGGCTCATCCGATGCAGATACTGGCATCGGCTACCTCGGCCTTGGCCACCTACTACCCCGATGCCCTCAACCCTCTCGACGAGGAGTCGGTCGACATCAGCGCGCACCGCCTAGTCGCCAAAACCCCAACGATGATCGCCTGGTCCTACAAATACCGAGTTCATCAGCCTTACGCGTACCCGGACAACGAACTCCCGTACTCCTCGAACTTTCTGAAGATGATGTTCTCGATCCCCGCTGAGGACTTCGAGGTCGACCAGGTTGTGGCGAAGGCGCTCAACATGCTTCTGATCCTCCACGCCGATCATGGGCAGAACTGCTCTTCTTCCGCGGTGCGCCTTGTCGGCTCCGGTCAGGCCAATATCTTCAGCTCGATCGCGGCCGGGATTCATGCCCTCTCCGGGCCTCTCCACGGCGGCGCCAACCAGGCTGTGCTCGAGATGCTGCAGCAGATCGTGGAGAGCGGAGACGACATCGACACCGTCGTCAAGCGGGCCAAGGACAAGGAGGACCCGTTCCGTCTGATGGGCTTCGGCCACCGGGTCTACAAGAACTTCGATCCGAGAGCCCAGATCCTCAAGGCGACTGCGGAGGATGTTCTCACTGGCCTCGGAATCAACGATCCCTTGCTAGATGTGGCCATCCAACTCGAGCAGGTCGCCCTCGAGGACGAATACTTCGTTTCACGAAAGCTCTATCCCAACGTGGATTTCTACTCGGGCATCATCTACCGGGCGATGGGATTCCAAACCGACATGTTCACGGTTCTCTTCGCCCTCGGTCGACTGCCGGGATGGATTGCGCAGTGGCGTGAGCTTTCGGCAGACCCGGACAGCAAGATCTTCCGCCCTCGACAGCTCTACACCGGACCGGCGCTCAGAGATTTCGTAGCAATCGATCACCGGTAGCGGCCGAGAGAGACCTCTAAACCGCTGGGACATTCTCCACGTAGGGATTCTCGTCGACCTCGCCAGATACCGCATTCACAACGACGAGGCCCCGTTGGTCCGGTGGTTCTTCGGCCGAATAGAGCACCACACTCCACCGCGGTCGGGATCGGATCCCCTGGAAGGTCACTGCCGCCGACGCGTGCCCAACCGGAAAGCTGACCGCAGCAGCTGCGATCTCAAGTGCCTTGTGCTCATCGATGTTCAGGGGCCAAGCCGACGCAAACTGCCAGATCGCCAGGACGACAAACCCGATGGCAGGGACCCAACCGCCATCGATGCTCAACAGCGCTATCGCCGCGAAGGCAACGAAAATCCAGCCCGAGATCCGTCGACGGGTGGGAGCGGGAAACCGGTAGGGGCCGACGATGTTGGAATCGAGCTCCTCCTCGATGACCAGGGACTCGGCCAGGTCGCTCTCAATGTGGATTCCGCCTCGGTCTACACGTGGTTGCTGCTCGCTCACGTCCCAGGGGCCTTCGCCATCTCGGCCAGCTGGTCGACAGCAGAGTCAAGTGGGACCCCCCGGGTGTCTTTGTCCTCCCCATAGAACCGCAGTCCGACGCTGGTGTTCTCGGTATCGCTATCACCAACAACGATCACAGCCGGGTGCTTCTGAGTGAGAGCGATCCGAATCTTGTCGCCGACGGTGTCGCTGGAGACATCGACCTCGACTCGCAACCCCGCCGCCCGAAGCCGGTCGGCCACATGGCCGCCGTACTTGTCATGGCGATCGGCCACAGGTATCACCGACACCTGAACCGGGGCGAGCCACATGGGAAACGCACCGGCGTAATGCTCCACCAGGATCGCCATGAACCGCTCGATCGAGCCGGCCTTGGCACAGTGGATCATGTAAGGCCGCTCGGTCACATTGCCCGCGGCGACGTATTCGAGTTCGAACCTTTCCGGGAGGGTGAAGTCGAGCTGAATGGTCGACACTTGCCAGCGACGGCCGATCGCGTCCTTGATGTGGACGTCGATCTTGGGCCCGTAGAAGGCTCCTTGGCCCTCGTCGATCTGATACGAAACGCCGTTGGCTTCCAGGGCGTCGGCGAGCGCCGCCTCGGCGACCTCCCAACGGGCGGGGTCCCCGACTGCCTTCTCCGGCCTAGTGCTGAGATCCGCCTCGAACTCGTCGAATCCGAAATCTCTCAGCCAGTTGATGACGAACTTGAGATGCATCGTCAGCTCGTCCTGGATCTGATCCTCGGTGCAGAACGTGTGGGAGTCGTCCATGGTCAGCCCGCGGACTCGCAGCAGGCCATGAACAGCACCCGACATCTCGTAGCGATAAACCCCACCCAACTCTGAGAACCGGAGCGGCAGGTCTCGGTAGGAACGCCCCTTGCTCCGATAGATCAGCGCGTGAAATGGGCACATCATCGGCCTGAGCCGATACTCGGGGTCGTCGCCGCGCTGCATGGCTGGGTACATGTTCTCGGCGAAGTAGTCGAGATGACCCGACATCCTCCACAAGTCGGACTTGGCCACGTGGGGCGAGAAGACAAAGTCGAAGCCGTACCGTTGATGCATGGCCCGGCTGTGGTCTTCGAGAATCTTGCGCAACATCCCGCCCTTGGGATGCCACACCGCCAGACCCACTCCGAGCTCTTGCGGGAAGCTGTACAGGTCCAATTCGGGCCCGAGACGGCGGTGATCCCGCCTGTCCGCCTCCTCGAGGCGGTGAAGGTACGCCTCTAAATCCTTGGTCGAGCCCCAGGCGGTTCCGTAGATACGCTGAAGCTGGTCGCGCTTCTCATCACCACGCCAGTAGGCGCCGGAACTGCGGAGGAGCTTGATCGCCGGAATACGACCGGTCGAGGGCAGATGCGGCCCCCGGCAGAGATCGATGAAGTCAAGGTTTCGGTAGGCCGTCACCTCCTCGCCGCCACCCAGCTCGGAGGTGTCGACGCTTTCGATGATCTCTGTCTTGAACTGGTGATCCGAAAAGACTCCCAGAGCTTGATCCCGTGACATCGATATCCGCTGAAAAGGCTGATCTTCGGCGATGATCTCGCCGATTCGCTCCTGGATCTTGTCCAGATCCTCACGGGTGAAGGGGTGTTCGACCTTGAAGTCGTAGTAGAAGCCGTCCTCGATTGCCGGTCCGATGGCGAACGTGGCGCCCTCAAAGAGGTCAAGTACTGCCTGGGCGAGGACATGGGCCGAGGAATGCCTCAGGATGTGCAACCCGTCCTCGCTGTCCAGGGTGACTACGGCAAAGTCGCCGTCGGAGTCGATAGGCCGCGAGAGATCGTGCAACTCCCCATCGAGTTTGATCGCAACGGCCGCCTTGGCCAATCGGGGACCGATCGACTCGGCCACCTCCAGACCGGTCACGCCACCCGGATGGGTGACGACGGTTCCGTCAGGATATTGAAGATCTACTGGCACTATCTCACTCGCTAGCCTGGTGCGCCAAGAGGCTAATTGCCTGCCGGACCAACGGAGTCGGCATTTCAATCAGAAGAAGGGTTACCAGAGAATGGACGCTCGAGAGCTGGTCGCAAGTCTTCATCCGAACGCCAACGTGCGGGAACTTTCGGGCTCCATCGCTAGAGCCGGGGCCAACAAGGTGTTCCGCGTGGATGACTCCGACGGTCCAGACACGATTATCAAGGTTTACCCGGTTGCATCCCGGGAAAGGCGAGAGCGATACGCTCTCGAGGCCCTGTCGGGCACTCCAGGCGTTCCCCGTATCCTCAACGGTGGAACCGAGGGCGAAATGGCTTGGCTCAAGTTGACCGACGGCGGCCACTGGAGCCTGGGGACGCTCCCCAAGAATGTTGAGACCGTCGAGACCGCCGGCAAGACCTTGCGCGGCATTCACACGTCAAATGTGAAAATCACCAATCTGTCGGCCGGCATAGATGCCGACTATGTGCTGAGCCACTATCGCTCCACCATCGAGCGCCTCGGCAGGTACCGCCGCCGATTCGGCATGGAGCAGGAGGTCCTCAAGCGGGCTCTGGAAATGGAGCCACCGCTGGCCACGGAACCTGCCCCGTCTCATACCAAGACGATGCTGTCCAAGATCATGGTCAACGACGAGTCTGAAGTGACCATCGTCGACTGGGAGTGGGCCACGCTCGCTCCACCGGAGTGGGACTTGACTTTCACCGTCTGGCAGTTGGCAGGCCGCATCGGTGAGGACGCCGCCGCCGCATTCCGGAGTGGCTACGAAGCCGAGCTTCCCGAGAGTCGTTACCGGCCGTGGGTCGCCTACCACGCGTCGATGCTCATGCTCGAGGCAGCCGAGGTCCGAGAAGGACGGCTAGGCGACCTCCAATACCTGGTCAACGATCTGACCGAGGCCGTTCTCGGTACCTAAATCCACCGAATCTGCCGGGTCCCCTCTTAGCCTCATCGCTGCGAAGGCAAGGAGGACGGACCGATGTTGGAAGCTTTGATAGCAGCAACTGCGACTACTGGTCTGTTCGCTTTGGCTAAGGGGATAAGGGGAAATCAGCGCTACGAAGTGAGTCCATCACTGGTTGTGACCCCGCGGGACGACCGAGGCGACGACCTGCCATGCCCATGGTGTTACGGGCCTACGCAGGAAAATGACCAACGATGCACCGGATGTGGCCAAACCTTCGGCTAAGTCTCTATTGCGCAAACCGGTGGTCTGTGGCGATCTACGAAGACGCTCGCCTGCTCCTATGGTGAGCCGGTGCGCAGGGTAGGACTGGTCCTCGGTGGAGGAGGCATAACTGGCGCCGCCTATGAGATGGCGGCCCTCATGGCGATACGTATCGCTACTAGCTGGGAACCGAACGACTCTGAGGTTCTAGTAGGTACCTCGAGCGGTGCATATGTTGCGGCGCTGGTGCGCAACGATGCCCTCGACCTGGACTCACTGGTGCTCCGAGACGACGACCGGGCAGCCGTTGCCCAGCGTATCCGTAGCCATGTTTTCAATGCCGGCCCGGGCGTAGCCGTGGGGAAATGGCTTCGCTACGGCATCGCCCCCGCCATTCGCAGGCCGGGTCTGACCATGTTTCTCGGCTCCCCGGCACGCTACGACGCCGCCGGTTTGTCGAACTGGGTCACGTCCCAGATAGGACAAGCCGCTGCGGGCTCTTGGCCCGACAGGCCGACAGCTGTTGTCGCGTATGACCTTCGCTCCCGGACCCGAACCGCCTTCGGAACTGAGGGTGCACCAGAGGCGGCGCTGGCCGACGCAGTCGCGGCCTCGTCAGCGATCCCCCTCTTCTTCAGGCCCTACTCCGTCGGCGATGGCCTCTATGTAGATGGTGGTGTCGCCTCGGGCACCCACGCCGACCTGGTTCTTGGTTCCGATCGGCCGCTCGACCTGGTTCTGGTTATCGCGCCGCTTGCTGCGGAGGTTCAACGCAAAGGCGCCATGTTTCACGAAAAGATGTTCGATCGTGTCGGCCAGCGCTCGCTGCAGGAGGAGATCAAGATCATCAAGAGCGCCTGGCCTGATTGTGATGTGGTGACACTGAGTCCGTCGCCTTCAGTGCAGAATGCAATGCGTCCCAACCCGATGGATCCATCCCGGGCAGTGGCAACATTCATGCGGACCCTGATCTCGATGAAGCGGACGCTGGCCCGGCCCGAGGTGTGGGAACGGCTCAGCCATCATTTGATCGGCTCCGGGTCAGAGGAAAAGGTCGCAGCGTTTTAGGAGCCCGCTGAACAACGCATGTCACTCAACGGCATCATTCGGCAGATTCCTGGTTCGCGCCCCGAGCATCGCCGATGCGGGATATGAGGAACACGGCGCTGAGGCCGACAACAGAGGCAAGCAGAGCAACCACCCAATCATCTCCCGGGGCCGCGATCATTGCGCTGCCAACGCCATCGGGCCAGGGCCACAGTATCCGGAGGGATCCAGCCATCAGACCAACCAGTCCGGCCAGAAGAAAGTCGTGATGATGCTCCAATGCCCAGTGGAGGATCTGGGAGAACAGGGCCAGCCCGATTATCGCCCCAAGAGCGAAGACAGCGACACTCTGGAAATCCCGATCGTTGACGGCGGCGAGAACGGCGGCGTACATCCCGACCAGGATTAGAAGCAACGAGCCTGAGAGCCCGGGCAGGATCATGGCACAGATCGCCAAGGCTCCGGCTCCGAAAAAGGCGATCAACCCGGGGTCGATGGCCTCCGATGTGCCTCCCAGGCCAAGGAGGACAAAGAGCACCACGCCGACCACAGTCGCGAGGACAAGGTGTCGCGGTCCTGGGCTCTCGAGCAAACGCCACGCGACGATTATCGACCCGGCGACCAGGCCGAAGAACGCGGCCGCGAGCACTGTGGGGTGCTCCTCCAACTGGCGTTCGAGAAAGGCCGCAAGCAGGACCACTGCCAGGAGAATCCCAGCCATCATCGACAGCAGGAAAGGCCACTCCACTTGCCGGAAACGCTGACTGGAACCTTTCAGATCCCCTTTGACGAGAGCGCCCAGAGCAGAACTACCCTCCGTGATCGAGTCGATCAGTCTTTCGTATATGCCAAGTACCAGGGCAATAGTTCCGCCGGAGACTCCAGGAACCAGATTCGCCGAGCCCATGAGAAACCCTTCAGCCAGGGTCTTGACGAAAGTGCGGATCACGCGGCGAGTATGGCTCTGGACGTTCCCCTACCCAAGGACTCGTCATGGGCCACTGGGCACTAGGTTCCCTACAGCGACCTGATACGTCGATGTGTACTGAGAGGAGACTACGTGGCGGTGCGACCGACCCACTTTGAGTTCTATTCGAACGACCCCGAGGCGACCGTCAAGTTTCTCGCCAAGGCCTTCGGCTGGGCCGCGCAGCGATGGGGTGACGAGGATTACTGGCTACTCGATACCGGCGATGGCCCCGGGATCAACGGCGCCGTGGCGCGCTCCGGTGACGATGGGCCAAAAACGCTGGCCACTTGCAATGTCGACGATCTGGATGCGGCGATTCAGGCCGTGGAAATCAGCGGCGGGAGCCTCCTCACCGATGTAATGGAGATCGAAGGCGTGGGAAGATGGATCCAGATCGAAGGACCCGGCGGCGAGGTCTTTGGTTTGATGGAGCCCGCCTCGGACCAGCCGTTAGGAGCCCGCTCAACAGACTCCTAGAACTCGACTCCTGTGTTGGCACCGGAGATGACTGCCACCACCTTGTCTTCCGAAGAAGGTTGCAGGGCGCCGGTGAGAAGCGCCGCGATCGTCGTGCACGCCGACGGCTCGGCAACGATGCGACACGTCTCCCACAGCCAGGTCTGGGCCTCGACGATGTCCCCATCGTCGACGAGGAGGGACTGGTCGATCCACCGATTTGCCATCCAAGGTAGATCACCTAACCGGGCTGCTCCGAGAGACGAGGCCGCTACGCCACCAACTTCCACCTCGACCGGACCCCCCTGGCGGCGCGCCTCGTGCAGGGTGGGGCACAGTTCTGGCTCGACTCCCACAACCACGGCGTCGTCTCGCAACCAACTGGCGATCCCTCCTATCAGACCGCCTCCACCAACGGCGACCAGGACCGAGGTCACGTTTGGAACCTGACGGCTGATCTCAAGTGCGCAGGTGCCCTGTCCCGCCATTACCTCGAGTTGGTCATAGGCGTGGACCTCCACTGCCCCCTTGTCGCCAGCCCATTCTTCAGAGGCCTCCAACGCCTGTGCGTAATACCCCGGAATGAAACGCAAGTCGGCTCCCAATGCAGCAATCTTGGCTGTCTTCTCCGCCGGTGATATCTCCGGGACGAAGATCGTTGCCTCATGGCCGAGTCGCTGACATGCGTAGGCGACCGCCAGCCCAAAGTTGCCCCCTGACGCCGCAACCACACCCGCAGCCGGAATCTCGATCGAGGTCAACGCGGAGAATGCACCACGAACCTTGAAAGACCCGGTCGGCTGCAGATTGTCGAGCTTCAACGACAGCTCAAAGCCGCGGTCGAAGACGTCTCCCAGCGGAAGCACCGGGGTCTTTCGGATGTGGCTGGTGATTCGCCCAGCGGCCGACCGGATGTCTTCCCGGGTAACCGACTGTTCGCTCCCAGTGGCACTAGAAGTGGTACTAGAAGACGTCATTGACCCGTTCCAACAGCTCTGCCACCGCTTCAATGTCCTTGACCCGGTATTTGGCAGCCGATGCCCCCGGGCCAACCTTGACCCCAATGTCGACGGGCCGCAACATGGCGAAGACGGTCTCGTCGGTTGTGTCGTCGCCTAAGAACAGAACGCTTCGTGCACCCGATTCGTCGATCAGGTCGGCAACGGCGTTGCCCTTGTCTCTGGTGGCAACGCTGAGCTCAAGAATCATCTTTCCCTCCGTGATCGTGATCCCGGTTCTGTCGGCGGCCCACGCTCGAATTCGCTGGAGGGCTCTGGCGGCATCCTTCCTCCCAGCGTTTCGATGGTGAAAAGCCACCGAGTGGCGTTTCGACTCCACGATGGATCCGGGCGCCGTCGCGGCAACCGCCTCTAATTCGGATCTGATCTCGCCGATCTGGGAGTCAATCGGGCCCGACGAATCCCCGTAGTCGTTTCCATGCTCGCCAACGAGAGTCACACCGGGCGCATGCCCCACAAGGCTTTCGAGATCCTCGCGACGCCGGCCTGACACGATGGCCACCGTGACCCCTGTTCGAGAGGCCAGCTCGAGGAGAGCAGCCATTGCCCTGGAATTCGTCACTGCTTCGTCGGGGTTGGCTACCAGCGGGGCCAGCGTGCCATCAAAATCTGCCGCGACCAGAAGACCGCCGCCCGCGACCGCATCGTCGATGGCCTGAAACAGGTTCAAATGCCCGGTGCGCTCAGACAACGCTCTGCCCACCAGAAGACGTCGTGGGACGAAACCGACCGCCTCAAGCCCTTCATTCGTCGGTTTGCCTCGTCTGGTTCCGCCAAGGCATCTTCGAAAAGAGCTCCACTGGAGGGAAAGGGATGTGGAGATAGAAGCCGATGCGATGCAGGTCTGAAATCTCCCGGAGCATCTGGGGCACCAGTTGGAGCTGATAGTCCTGGACCCAGGCAACGTCTTCCGAGGTCAACGCCTTGGCCGCAACGTCGGCAAACCGCTGGTTCACCTCCTTGTAGGGCCTCCACCAATGGCGATGGAACTGGGGTGCTCTGACCGAGTCGTGATAGAGGGGCCAAAGCGTGCCGTTACAGAATCCGACGTAGAATTCTTCGGACTGGGCACGAGTCAGATCAACCGGCAACTGCCTGATGCCACCGTGGGCGAAAGGGGCGAATTCACGATCGGGAACTCCCGACCAGCCGACCGAAGTGCCCCGAGTTTGCTCGAGGATCGGCGTCAGGCCAGCAACCAGACCTCCGGGACTTGTTTGCCATGCCTCGGCCTCGTCGTCCCAAGAGACCGGCAGCCGGTTGGCCACTACGACAACACGAGGTTCGACATTGTTCACGGCGGCAGCCTATCTCCCGGGCCCAAGACTGGAGCAGCCATGTCCGACTGACGTCGGCGCTAGTTCGCCGAGATGGACGACAAGCCGGCCTCTCACGGTGAGCACCATGCCACAATCCGGTCGGCCATGATCGATACCTCATCCAAGCTCGTGTTAGGCCCATTCCAGGACGCACCCGGATACGACAAGGCGATGGAATTGGATGGGTCGGATCCTCTCTCGAGGTTCAAAGAGCGGTTTGTGGTCACCGATCCGCGCCTGATCTATCTCGACGGCAACTCGCTGGGACGTCTCCCCGACAAGACCCAGGACCTGGTCGCCGGTGTCGTCGCGGACGAGTGGGGAGATCGGTTGATTCGATCGTGGAACGAAGGTTGGTGGGACCTCCAGCTTCGGCTCGGAGACCTGCTCGCTCGGATAATTGGTGCCGATCCGGGCGAAGTCATCATCTCCGACTCCACATCGGTCAACTTGTTCAAACTCGCCTACTCGGCGGTCGCCGCCCGCCCCGGAAAACACAAGATCATCACCGATGACCTCAACTTTCCCACCGATGTCTATGTGCTCGGCGGCGTTGCCGGCCTCTTCGGCGATGACTACCTAATGCAGATTGTCGAGTCCGATGGGGTGCACGGACCGGTACCCGGCCTAGCCGACGCCATAGACGACGACACCGCTCTCGTCTCGCTCTCCCATACCGTCTTCAAGTCTGGCTACACCTACGACATGGCGGAGCTGACCCGGTTGGCCCATGAGTCCGGGGCCCTTGTGCTCTGGGATTGCAGCCACTCGGTTGGAGCCGTCCCCATCGACTTCGAAGGGGCGGGAGTCGACCTCGCTATTGGCTGCACCTACAAGTATCTGAACGGCGGGCCCGGTTCACCCGCGTTCCTCTACGTGAGGAAGGACCTCCAAGACGAGTTGAGCAACCCCATCACCGCATGGTGGGGCCATAGCGACCCATTCGCGTTCGACCTGGAATTCGAGCCCGTCTCGGGTATCAGACGTTTCCACACCGGGACAATGCCGATGCTGTCGTTGGCGGCGGCTGAACCGGGAATCGCTGATGTGGTCGAGGCCGGGATGGGGGAGATCAGGACCAAGTCGGTGGCGTTGACCGAGTACTTCATCGAGCTTTGGGAAACCCACCTGGCCTCACTGGGCTTCAAATTGGGCTCGCCTCAGGATTCCGCGATCAGGGGATCCCATATCTCCTTGACCCACGACGACGCCTGGCCCATTGCGCGGGCTTTGATCGAGCGGGCCAAGGTGATCCCCGACTTCAGGGCTCCCGACAGTCTCCGGTTCGGCTTCTCGCCTCTGTACACCTCATTCGTCGATGTGCACACCGCGGCCCATCGGCTGAGAACTCTGGTGGAGAACGAGGTTCACCATGAGTATGCAAGTGTCAAGGCAACCGTCACGTAACAGAACTGAATCCGTCCGGGTCTATCGGAGGCTGACTAGGAAAGTCAGTGCTCGTGGGCGTATCAGCCTGCCCTTGTATCGGGACACTCGTCGCGACCGGGTCGGTGACCGAATGGATTCTGTAGCCTCGATTCATAGGAGGACGCATGACTCCAGACCGCCGTTGGGACTGGCGGCGCATTGGCTACTACAAGGCTCGGGCATTCGAGCTGAGTGGTGGGCATCTTATGGCGCCCGCTGTCTTTCTCATAGTGATCGGGCGCGCCCGAAGGCAGTGAGGGGTTGAGACAGGTTTTCACCGTCGCGAAGCTCAGTCGGGCACGTCCAAGAAGGGCTGCCGGGATCGCACTGGTTGCCTTGGTAGTGGCATTGCTACCAGTGGACGGTCTGGCCGCCAGCACCCGTCCCAATGTGATCCCGGGCCAGTGGATCGTCGTCTTCGAGGACAGTGTCGAGCCGGGCGTGGCCGCCGCAGAGCTAACGCGAGAGCACGGGCTGGGCCTAATCCACGTCTATGAACATGCCCTCAACGGCTTCGCCGCCAACGTGCCCGACGCGAAGGTTGCGGCACTCCAGGCCGACCCCCGCATCATCAACGTGGTGCCTAACAGGGTGGTACTCGCCCTGGACGGGCCGACCGGCGTTGACCGCATCGACGCTGAGGGCGTAAACACGGTGGGGAGCTGTGATTCGCCAGCTTTCCGTATTGCCATCCTGGACACGGGCATCGACTTCAACCACCCAGATCTAAATGTCGATGTCGCTAATTCCAAGACCTTTGCTGCCGGCGGCCCCGACGCTGACGACAAGAACGGCCACGGCACCCATGTGGCCGGTACGGCTGCTGCCAAGATTGGCGTCGCTACTGTCGCCGGCGTCGATGTCCGCGGCGTGGCTCCCGGCGCCTGCTTGGTGGCGGTCAAGGTGCTGGACAACAACGCCAGCGGCAGCGACGCCAGCGTCATCGCCGGCCTCGACTACGTGGCCGCCAACGCCGGTGGGCTGAGCATTCGCGTCGCCAACATGAGCCTGGGCCGCTCCGCAGGAGGCGACACCGTCCTTCACGAGGCCATCCAAAACACGGCCAGGGCGGGTGTGGTCATCGTCGTTGCCGCCGGCAACGACAGTGAGGATGCCGCCAACCATGTGCCCGCCGCCTACGACGAAGTGATCACCGTCTCCGCCATCAAGGATACCGACGGTGCGGGTGGTGCTTCCGGCGGCAATGGCGACGATACGTTCGCCTCTTTCAGCAACTTCGGTGTCGACGTGGACCTTGCCGCTCCCGGCGTCGATATCCTTTCCACTTTCAAAGGCGGCGCCTACGCCATCGGCAGTGGCACCAGCTTTTCCGCCCCGCTGGTGACCGGTGCGGTGGCCGAGCGCATTGCCGCCAGCGCACTGACCGTTACCGCCTCGACCGAACCAATGGCGGCCCGGAACGCTGCGATGGCGGCCCTTGGCACGAAGGCTCAAACCGATCCCGCCTGCGGCTTCGCTGGCGACCCTGATAACCATGAGGAGCCCTTGGTCTACGTCGGCCAACCCAACGACATTTGCGGAGCGTCCAACCAGGCCCCGACGGTTTCGGCGGGTGGGGACCAGACGATCACCCTCCCCGACCTGGCGAACCTGTCGGGGACGGTCAACGATGACGGGCTGCCCGACCCGCCAGACACGGTGACCACCACCTGGTCAAAGGTGACCGGACCGGGCACCGTCATCTTCGGGAACACCGCCGCCCTGAACACCACCGCCAGCTTCTCCACATCCGGGGTCTACCTGCTGCGACTCACCGCCCATGACGGAGCGCTTTCGAGCAGCGACGAGGTGACGGTCACGGTCAACCAGGAGGACGAAGTTTTAGGCCCGGGGACCCCGGAGGACGAAGTTTTAGGCCCGGGGATCCCGGAGGACGAAGTAGGACTCGTCGATCCGAGTTCGGGCATATGGCATCTCAGGGATGGTAACGGAGTGGTGGACTCGTTCTATTACGGCGTTCCCGGCGACTTCCCGTTTGCCGGGGACTGGAACTGTGACGGAGTGGATACCCCCGGGCTGTACCGCCAGTCCGATGGCTTCGTCTACCTGCGCAACTCCAACACCCAGGGGGTGGCCGACATCCGGTTCTTCTTCGGTATCCCCAACGACATCCCGTTACCCGGCGACTTCAACGGAAACGGATGTGACACGGTGTCGATATACCGACCATTCGAAGCCCGCATCTACATCATCAACGTGCTCGGGTCCAATGACGGCGGATTGGGAACTGCCGAGTTCTCGTTCCTGTTCGGGGTCCCAGGCGACACGCCGGTGACCGGCGATTTCGACGGGGACGATATCGACGAGATCGGCTTGTACCGGGAGTCGAACGGGTTCTTCTACTACCGCAAAACCCTCACCACCGGAGTGGCCGACGATCAGTTCTTCTTCGGCATCCCCAACGACCTGTTTGTTGCCGGTGATTGGGGAGTAATCGACTCCGTCGACACCCCGGGCGTTTTCAGACCCGGCGACGCCAAGTTCTATCTCAAATACCACAACACCCAAGGCAACGCCGACGAGGTGTTCTCCTTCGGGCAAGGAACCTGGCTGCCGGTGGCGGGCAAGTGGTAACACTTGAGCCTTGTTCTCAGGTAGCCGACCAGAAGGGGAGACTGACCCGGCGCGCATCCGGATTGCGGGCGGCCGACACAGCCACGCTTCATCCCTCCGACTCCGTGAACAATCCCTTGACGGAATCGAAGAGCAAGTCCCACTCGGGCGACGCCGTCGCACGGCGACGATCCATAGACGCTCTTCACCCCCTTGGCTAGAGATTTCAGCACGGTTTTCGAGCCTTCCGGGGCGTCCTTGAGAATCTCTGAAGAGACCAGCCCCCGCTTCCACCAGTCGGTGATGGGCATCGCGAAGAAGGCGTCCTGTAGCTCAGACGGTGTCGGCACTGTCAGTCATGGCGGGTGCCTTCTTCTGGGCATTCGCTTCGCCAGCGGTGGTGACGCAGCACCCCCTCCGGCCTTCCTGTGGCAACTCAATGAGCGTCAAAATGGGTCGTGGTTGGCAACTTTGCCAAGATAGAGCATCTTCAGAAGTGGCTTCAGGACAGAGGCAACCCCCTTTGACCGAGGTTGTCGCGTGGGCGATACGGGACTTGAACCTGTGGCCTCTCGCGTGTGAGGCGAGCGCTCTAGCCAGACTGAGCTAATCGCCCGAGAAATGCAGCGTACTTGACGGCGCGGCGCTACTCACCACGGATAGAGTCTTGAGGCCGGCGTCCACCCGCCAACACGTGCCGGCAGAGGAGGAGACATGACCGACGAGACCCCTGTGCCGGAGCCGCAGGAAGACCGACCCCCAGCGCCTGATCCCCCAGACCAAGGAGGGACCGAGGCCGCGCCTGCCGCCAGCGAACCGACGAGCGACTCCGACTTCTCCGGCGGCGAAGGAATGGTGGCCGTCGCCGGGCTCATCCTCATCGCTGTTTGGCTCATTTTCGAGGTAATTCTCAGCGAATACTTCATGCCGACCATTGTCATTCTCTTCGCAGTGGCCGCAGCAGCGCTTCCAAGGCTCAATCGGGACTCGGTCGAAAAGGTTCATCGCCTCAATGTTCTGATGAAGATCATTGGATACGGCCTTGCTGTCATCGGCCTGACCGAGATCATCTTCGACCTGAGGGAGGGAGTGCTCGAAGACTTCGTCACGGTCCTCGGGGCCCTGGGCGCTTATGCGGCATACCTGATGGCCTTACTTGGAGCAAGGTCGATAAAGCTCTGAGCTATTGAACCGGGAGGACTTCGAGACGGTCGTCGACCGCACCCTCGAGTCTTTGCCGGCATGGGTCCACGACAAGATCGACAATCTCCATGTGGTGGTGGAGGAACATCCACCCCCGGAGCTTGGCGATTCTCTCGGCGTGTACGAAGGCGTATCGCTACCGGAGCGAGCCGGCGAATACTGGGGTGCCCTACCCGACCGCATCGTCATCTTCCGCCAGCCGCACCTCAGGCTCCGACTTGACCAACACGATCTGGAAGCTGAGATACGGAAGACCGTGCTTCACGAGATCGCCCATCATCTCGGGATCGAAGATGACCGATTGACCGAGCTGGGGTGGGACTAGCGGTAGTGGTAACGGCCACTAGCGACGCCTGGTTTCGGTAATGCCGGCGGCCTTCAAGGTCGCCGCGGTCACCCCGATCTGTCGCCACGCGGTGTAGCTGATCCCCTTTCGCTCCGAGTACGACCGAGCATGTTGGACAAAACCCGCCTCGAGATCAGCGATGTTCCGAGCGTCTTCCACCTGATCCAGGGAATCTTCGATGTCGAGCTTCTTCTGAACCAACTCGAGTTTCCTGAGCGGATCGTCGCTTTCGGCGATTTTGGCCTCGATCGACCCCAGCCGGGCCTCGAGGCTCTCACGGGTTACCGGACGCCCCGGTTTACGAGCATCCAAGGCCTTCAGATAGGCCTTGATTGCCCTCGCTTCCAGCCGGCCAACCTTCAAGGCCTCCTTGTGCTGCTCCGTCATTTCCAACTTGCACCACCACCTAAGACGATCAACATCCAGCAGATTGATGTATGCCGGAGTGGTGAAATCCTATCCCACAGGTCCGCCGGACGACCAAACGTGGTTATCAGGGAAGCTTCTGCTCGCTGCTCGATATCCGGTAGCCGATATTCTGCGAGTCGATGTCACCCACGAAGCGGGCTCTCCTCTGGCTCATGGCAGCGTTCTACCTGGCCAACGGTCTGTATCACTTCATCAACCCCGAGGCCTACCAGCGGATAATGCCCGACTTCGTTCCCTGGCCACTTGCGGTTGTGTACATCTCGGGAATTGCCGAAGTCCTACTCGGTGTCGGAGTGATCGTCCCGGCTACCCGGTTAGTGGCTGCCTGGGGTCTGGTTGTTCTGTTAGTCGTCATCTTCCCGGCCAACGTCAATGTGGCGGTCAACGATCTTGCATTCGTCGGTGAAGAGCCGAACTCGCTGCTGAACTGGCTTCGTCTTCCCATCCAGGCCGTCCTCATCGCATGGGCGTGGTGGTACACCAGGCCGGAGGGGGCTGGAGAGGGTTCGCCTAGTGGTCTCTCGGCTTGAGCGCATACCATTCGAATGTGGCAAACAAACCCGAAGCACTGTTCGCCCGAGACGGTGACAGTGTTTCTCCCAGCAGACTTACCGGGGGCCCATGGTCACCCGATGCCCAGCACGGTGGGGCTCCCGCATCGCTGCTTGCCGGTGAAATCCAACGAGCCCCGGCTGACGGGGACATGGCCTTGGTCCGTATAACGGTCGAGCTGCTGCGCCCTGTGCCAATCCAGCCCTTACGTATTCAATGCAGCGTGACCAGGCCCGGCAAGCGGGTCCAGGTCGTCGAGGCATCGCTCCACCACGGCGAGACGCTTGTCGCTAGAGCCGTAGGAGTCCGAATCCGACGTGGCGAATTCCGCCTTCCGCCTATGCATTCATCCGAGCAAATACCTCCACCCCCTGAACAGGCAAGACCTGCACGGATGTTCGCCCGAGCTGGAGCCTTCGCCAACGATGCAGTCGAGATCCGAGCAGTGAACGGAGATTTCAATGAAGCTGGACCCGGCCAGGCGTGGTTCAGGCTGCGAACACCGGTCCTGGAAGGCATAGAGCCAACTCCCGTGGAGACAGCCTGTGCCGCAGCAGACTTCGGGAACGGTTTGAGCAACTGGGACCCCAATCGGGACTGGCTGTTCATCAACCCCGATCTGACGGTCTACTTTGCCAGACCGCCCGAAGGACGCTGGGTGTTTCTGGATGCGACAACGATGCTCCATGCCACCGGCACGGGAATGGCAGAGAGCAGGATGTCCGACCGATCCGGTCGCTTCGGCCGATCAGTGCAATCGCTCCTGGTAGAACCCAATCAGGAGTCCCGATAGCTCGGTCCCGAACGCTGTCAACCTCACCATGAGAAACCCACGCCGATATTCGGTACCGTGAAGGCGCAAGGAGGCAGACGAGTGATGACAGACCTACGGCGGTTTACCCGGACAGGGGTAGCTGCGTTGCTCGTTGGTCTCTTTTTGGCGGTCGGCGGGATCGGTGTGGCGTCCGCACAGGAGGAAGCCGACGATCGCGCCCGTGTCAGCTTCGTCCAGCCGATCATCGACGACGACGGCCAGTTGTGGTTCAAAGTTGGGTTCTACACGCCGTGGGCGGACAAGCCTCCGCGCGACCTGTTCTCTTTCTTCTTCTTTCTCGACGTCCAGGTCGGCGACGAAGTTTCCGCGATCGGCTGGACGATTCACGACGGCGAGGAGAATGTCATCTCGGATGGTGCCGCTGCCGAGAGCCCCGAGGCATACATCCTTGAGAATGGCTGTGTGCTGGTGGCGACCGGTCTTTTCCCCACCGAGCCGTTCACGGCGACGGTGGATGCGGCATGGGGCTCGTGGGCCGAGGAAACAACCACCCAAACTGTCTTAGGTGATGCTGAATTTCTAGTGGAGTCGGACACTGCAGACCGGGGGGACCCGATCGACCTCGTCGGCCCGGTGGTGTTCGACCTGGTGAGCGGCGAGATGATCATGCCGGCCACCACGACGACAGCCGGGGCCACCACGACGACAGCGGCCACCACCACGACAACAGCCGCGGCCACCTCGTCGACCGCGACTGGGGCGGCCGATGGAGGTCAGGCGGGAGATGCGGAACAGGGCTCTGGATCCGGCCTATCCATTGCTTTCATCTTCATCGGGCTGGGCATCGTCGGTACGGGGATCTTCTTGTTCATACGAGGGTCAAAGCCGGCTGCCGTATTCATCGGGGCAGTGAAGGACTGTGAGCCAGAGAGAAAGGCATATGCCGCGGCCGATGCCGCCTATGACAAAGCCAAGAAGGTCAAAGACTACTGGCAAGGCGAATACGATCACTTCCAAAGCGAGTACTCCGAGTACAAAAGCCAAACAGAGAACCGCACTAGGGAGCCCAATCGTCAATCCGGGTACCCGAAGGGGCCAGATGGCGACGAGACCTATGCCGACGACCTGGCACGCTGGCAGGCCCAGGAAGAAGCGGCCGAGATCGCCGAGCACAACTTGGATGGTGCCCGCGAAGCAATGGAGGATGCCAAGGCCAACCTCGACGAGGCCGAC
Source organism: Acidobacteriota bacterium (assembly GCA_022573225.1). Classification (GTDB taxonomy): domain Bacteria; phylum Actinomycetota; class Acidimicrobiia; order Spongiisociales; family ZC4RG35; genus JACZUI01. The sequence continues at coordinate 20,581 of JACZUI010000003.1, read as the reverse complement.
GCCGCTCTCGACGCCGCTCGTGACGCGCTCGAGCAGGCTCGCCTAGCCCTCAGAGAGTGCGAGGGATCGGCGCCGGCGGCTGAAGACGATGCGGAGACTCCCTCCGGCCCACCTGCAGTGGCCACACCGCCACCCGAACCGCCGAAAGCCGATTGTGTCGAAGGGGCTACGAAACCCAGCGTCGAGAGTCGGGAGCAGTTCCGGGTGCTCGGTGGGGAAGTGCGCATCGACGTTCCGACTTCAGCGTGGAAGGGATTCACCGATCGCGGGAACATCGGTGCTGACGAGCTGGCCGACCTCGACCAAGACGCCCTCGAGGATCTCTTTGCCGACCTAGACAATAGGACCGAGCCGGAAACGATCACAGCCACCATTCCCACACGAACCATCACTGTCAAATGCGTTCGCACTCTCGTTTGCAAGGGTGGCCAGTGGGTTAAGACGGAACAGATCGACCGGGTTGAGGAATCATCCGACGCTCCTGACATCACGTTCCGTGAGAAGTCCAAGGATAAGAAGCTGACCGCGCGGATGGTGGCCAAGGTTCAGGCAAAGGTCGCCGAGCTGCAATCCAACAAGGCAAGCGCGGAGGCATTCGGCTGCGACTGACCGAAGCGTCGGATGATTCTGTTTGGTGGTTGATGGAATTACCACTACCTGCATAGGGTTAATTCACCGAGCAAGCAAGAGAGGCCCCTTTGTCGATCGCTGTCTTCCACGAGCATCCAAAATGGAACGCGCCGCTGTTCGGCGAGTTGGATCGCCGGGGTCTCGAATGGTCCTCGGTCGACGCGTCCAGTCTCGAGTTCGACCCAACGTTTGTTGGTCAGTGGGATGTCTTGGTCAACCGCATGAGTCCCTCGGCATGGACGAGGGGCCACATGACTGCTTTGCTCCAGACCCCCGAGTTTCTCCGCAGGGTCGAGTCGGCCGGAGTTCCGGTTATCAATGGTTCGGCGTCATATGAGTTTGAGCTGTCCAAGCGAAAGCAGCTGGACTTGCTCAGGAGTATGCGGGTCCGTCATCCCGAGGGGCGTCCAATTTTGAACAGCGGGGAGATCCTTACCGCGGCGATCGATCTGACCTTCCCTGTGCTGGTGAAGCCGAACATCGGCGGCAGTGGCGCTGGCATCACCGAGCATCAGACACCGGCAGAGCTAGCCGCCGCGGTCGAAGCAGGGCTGGTGGACGACCTCGGGCCAGACGGCACAGGTCTGGTCCAGGAGAAACTTGCAGCCCGGGACAACTCGATCGTGAGAGTCGAGATCCTCAATGGAAACTTCCTATACGCGATCCGACTGCAACTGATACCCGGCTCGTTCAACCTCTGTCCGGCCGACTACTGCGACCCGGCACAAGGTATCGCCGATGCGAGCGACCTCGTGAAGGGATACACCCCCCCTGATCACCTCATCGACCAAGCGGCCCGCATCATCGAAGCAACTGGCGCTGATCTCGGTGGCGTGGAATATCTGGTGAGCGATTTCGATGGTGAGGCCTACTTCTACGACATCAACGTCCTATCCAACTTCGTGGCGGATGCGGCCAATGTCGTCGGTTTCGATCCGTTTGTTCAACTCGCCGATTTCATCGAAGACCGCGCCAATCGACGAGTCCTAGCCTGACCTTCCAGGCGTTGAGATCAGCCAAAGGGCCTCTCCACAACCAGTACCCACCGAATGGACGTCGTGGGTCCACGACCTCGCAGCAGCCGAGGGAGAATCTCCACATTTGATGCATGCCCTGGGTCAGCATGATGTCGTGATCTACGCCTCAGGCATGGGCGGCTTGTTGGAATCTCCGATTCTTTCACAGCGCGGGCTACCTGGTCGGATACAGCCAGCGTCGGAAGAGCTTGGTGAGCTGCGGCATGGCGAACCAGGTCATCAATGGGACTAGAACCAGGACGTTCGCGAGAGTTCGTGTGAAGAACTCAGGGCCGACGGTCATCGGGGCCGCCAGGTAGGGGAAGTCGCCAAGCAGCGCTCCGAGTGTCGGGATGACGATCAGCAAGAGGGGGTAAATGGCCAAAGTGACCAACATTGCCATCTTGTATTTAGGGGGAGGTACAACCACTTGATGGCCTGGAAGCTGGAACCAGGTCTCCAGCCCCGTCTCGATCGTGTAGACCGACTCATCGGACACCAACGGGGGGAGTTTCACGAGCCAGTCAGCCCGCTCCGGAGAGCGCTCCCACCTTCGCAAGTCGCCATAGGTGGCGAAACGGACAACGATGACATATTCAGTGCTGCCGGAGTCCGGCCGCAGCACAGTGGTCCCTTGATGACCGTGAAACCGTTCAACATCGGCTGCGATCCCGCTCATCCATTCTTCAAAGTCCTCCCTCCGATGCGGCTGAACGTTGTGGTTGATGACGTAAGTGACGGACTCATCTTTCGGGTGCTCTTGGGGCATGGGTTGGTTCACGTCATCTCCTATGCGTTGTCGGCGCGCGAGGTATGTTGAAAAAGGTCGGAGGCCTTGATGGCTTGTTCGCGTTGGCTAACGGAGAGACGACTTAACCGTCTCATAGATCCGATCCACTGACGGAATCGCCAAATCCTCGAGGCTCGCGGCGGCCGGCAAAGGGATGTGGGGAGTCGTTATACGCACCAGAGGCCCGTCGAGGTTCCAGAACGCCTCCTCACCCACGATCGATATCAGCTCGGCACCCCAGCCGCACAGCCTTGGGTTCTCTTCGACGGTGAACAGCCGACTTGTTTTCTCTACGGAAGCCAGGAGGGTTTTCGTGTCCAAGGGGACCAGCGATCGGACATCGATCACCTCGACCGAGATTCCCTCCTCCTGCTGGAGCCGGTCGGCCGCCTCCAGGGCTCGGGGAACCATGAGTGCCAGCGCTGCAACAGTGGCATCGCTGCCTTCCCGCACGATCGAAGCTTCACCGAGTCGGCCCACGACTTCGACTTCCGGGACTTCGCCTTTGGTGGCGAACAGAGACTTGTGCTCGAAGAAGATCACCGGGTCGGGATCGCGCACCGCCGCTGCCATCAATGCCACAGTGTCAGCGGGCGTCGAAGGTGCAACCACCTTCAAACCCGGAATCATCATCGCCCAGTTCTCGACACTCTGCGAGTGCTGTGCCCCAAAGCGGGCCGCTCCACCATTTGCGGTCCGGATGACCAAGGGGAAACTAACCTGCCCGTCGGTCATATATCGGCTCTTGGCGATCTCATTCGCAATCATGTCCCAACAAACTGCGAGGAAGTCAGAGAACATGATCTCAGCGATCACCGGGACACCGGTCATCGATGCCCCCATCGCTGCCCCCAGGATCGCCTGCTCGGATATGGGGGTGTCTCGGACCCGATCAGGCCCGAACTCATCGAGCAAGCCGACGGTTGTCTTGAAGACTCCGCCGGCTGCGGCCACATCCTCTCCGAGCATCACCAGCGATGGATCCCTTCTCATCTCCTGGGCAATGCCGGCCGCCACCGCTTCCCGATAAGTCAGTTCCGCCATCTCGAACTCCCGTCGGCGTAGACCTCGGTGAGGAGTGCCTCACCTGTCGGCTCTTCCCCGGCTTTGGCGAACTCGGTCGCAGCGTCGACGTCAGCGGCAACATCACGTTCGATTGAGCTCAATTCGCCTTCTGCCACTCCGAGCCCAAGAAGGCGCGCGTGGTACATGGGTATCGGGTCGCGTTGGGCCCACGCCTCCACCTCTTCCAATGGGCGGTACTTGGCGGGGTCGGCCCTGGAGTGCCCACCGGTTCTATAGGTTGTAGCCTCGATCAGCGCAGGTCCGCCGCCTTCTCGGGCCCGTCCTATGGCCTTGCCTGCGGCCAGATAAACGGCATCTGGGTCGTTTCCGTCAACGATGACGGACTCGAGGCCGTAGGAAGCAGCGCGGTCCGCGGCAGGATGCGGCACCGCGGTGATCAGATCGATCGGTGTGTACTCCATGTACAGGTTGTTCTCACAAACGAAAACGACCGGAAGTTGCCAGACCTTTGCCATGTTGAGGGCCTCATGGAACGCCCCGATGTTCGTGGTGCCGTCGCCAAAGAAGCACACCGTCACCTGCCCGCTTCCCCTCATCTGAGCCGACCAAGCCGCTCCGTTGGCAATGCACAGGTGAGCGCCGATGATGGCGTACGACCCCATCATCCCTCTGGAGACATCGGTCAAGTGCATAGACCCGCCTTTGCCGCCAAGCACCCCGTTGGATCGTCCCAGCAACTCTGCCATCGCCGGTCCCATTTCCATTCCGCGGGCCAGGGCATGGGCGTGACCTCGGTAAGTCGCGAAGGTGTAATCATCAGGGCGCATAGCGGCGCCAAACCCGGCCGCCACGGCTTCCATCCCTAGAGATAGGTGGGTGGTTCCTTTCACAAGGTTCTGGAGAAAAAGATCGTGGGCACGCTTCTCGAACTGCCTCAACTCTTGAAGCGACCGATATATCGACTTGCGTTGACCGAGATCGATGTCGGCCGAGGCCATCCTCTCGTCGACTGGCAACGGAAGACGAGACGGTCGGGATGAGTAGTCGTACATCGGATCAGTACTCATTGGCAACCATGAGTTCCTCACAGGGGAACAGAGTGATCACGTTGCACCCATCGGCCGTAACCACCACCTCCTCTTCGATCCTTGCGGCCGAGCGTCCGTCTGTTGCCGGCGCGTAGGTCTCCAAAGCGAAGACCATCCCCTCTTTGATCTCGACAGGGCTGTCGAGCGAGTTGAGACGGCTGATGATCGGCCTCTCGTGAAGGCCCACTCCCACCCCATGCCCGAACTGGAGCCCGAACGCATCCATCTCGTCGTCGAATCCGAACTCTTCGGCGCGCGGCCACATCTTGGCGATTTGATCTGTGGTGGTGCCCGGCCGAACCAGGTCGATGGCCGCGTCCATCCACTCTCGCGACTGCTTGAACGCGTCACGTTGCGCCTGTGTTGCCCGTCCCACTGCAAATGTCCGGTAGTAGCAGGTGCGATAGCCGTTGAACACGTGGATGATGTCGAAATACGCCTGGTCCCCGGGGCGAATCAGCCGATCTGAGAATACGTGGGGATGGGGGCTGCACCGCTCACCGGCGATCGAGTTGATCGCCTCGACGAACTCCGAGCCCATCTCGAACAGTCGGGCATGGGCGAGACCGACGATATCGGATTCTCTGATGCCCGGCTTGAGGGCTTCGAAGATGTCTTGATAGACACCGTCGACCATGGCACATGCCTGGGTCAGAAGAAGTATCTCGTCCGGATTCTTCAGCTCTCGTGCCTTCATCATCGCTTGTTGGCCGTCTACAACGTTCAAACCCTCGGCCTGGAGGGCCAAAAAGACACCGGTCTCGGCGAGATCCACACCCAGACGTTCCCCCGCCAGACCCTCCGTCGCGAGAACCTCACGGATCTCCTTGGCTGCCCGCGAGTGGAGACCTGTCTCTGGCCCGATTGCACCCTGCAAACCCGTGTTGCCACCCACCGAATTCTCGGCGTCATACATGTGAGGTAGTTGCAGTCGGTGCGCCTTGGCGGCGGACCCAAAGTCCCAAATCCGGGGTCGCCCCTCCCGGGTGACAAGGGCGTAGCGCTCGCCCTTGTTGAAGGCCCAATATCCGATCTGGGTCGACGTGGCGTAACGGATGTTCGAGGTCTCGAACAACAGCAAGGCACCCAGATCTTCCTTCTCCAGCATCTGACGGGTTCGAGCGATCCGATGCTTACGGAGACGCTCGAAGTCGACGCGGTTCTCCCAATCGACGCCCATTATTCCAGGGGCAGGACTGGTGGCGACGGGGAACTCATCGCTCATATATGCCTCCCTTTCCAAGAGTTACTTGGACCAGCATGTGGTCGGTTCGCGCTAAGGCGCCGGGGTGTTTTACCGAGACTCACTGTGCAGTGACACTACACATTTTGATACGTCATCAGCCTGTTAGATGCCGGCTTACCAGCCCTGCGATGTGCCTGCCGATTGCCAGACTCGAGGTCGCCCCGGGCGAGGGCGCGTTCAGGACATGGACTGTCGGACCGGCCTCCTCGATCACGAACTCGTCCACAAGTCGACCGTCTGAAGCGACAGCCTGGGCTCTGACCCCGGCGCCCCCAGTGATCAGATGATGCCGTCTCACGGCAGGTAGGAGGGAACGAGCCGACCTCGAGTACATGGTCTTCGAACGCGACCGGATGAACTCGCTCGACCCCGCCCACAACTGCCGGCTAGCCAGCTTGCGGAAACCTCGCCAGCCCAGAACTTCCCGCACATCAGACCAATCAGGCCGCGAACCTCGATAATGCTCGCGTCCCAAGGCGAGAACTGCGTTCGGTCCCACTTCGACCGTGTCGTCGATTCGGCGGGTGAAGTGGACCCCCAAGAAAGGAAATCGAGGGTCGGGCACCGGATAGATCAGCGACTTCACCAAACCGGCCGCCTCATCGGTGAGGGTGTAGTACTCGCCGCGGAACGGAACGATCTGAATGTCACTGACAACACCCGCCATAGCCGCGACTCTGTCGGTGTGGAGTCCCGCGCAATTCACTGCCACAGAGGCACGAATCTCCTGGTCGGCGGTTCTGATCCGCACTCCGCCAGAGCCAAAGGAAATAGCCTCGACACGGCGACCTGTGAGCACCTCGGCGCCTGTCGCACGCAATCCAGCGGCCAACGCTCGTGCCATCATGGGAAAGTCGACAACACCTGCTTCGGGCACATGCAGGGCGGCGACTCCAGCCGCGGCCGGCTCCAACTCTTTGATCTCGGTCGAGTCGAGTCTGCGCAACCCCGTCAACCCATTCTTGGCTCCTCGCCGGTGGAGCTCTTCGAGAGCCTCGATCTCCGAAGGCTTGGTCGCTATGACCAACTTGCCCGCCTGCCGAAATGGCACTCCCTGCTCCTCGCAGAATCGGGCCAGTTCCAACCGTCCCTCAACACACAGCCGCGCTTTGAGAGAGCCCGGCCGGTAGTAGAGACCCGAATGAACCACACCGCTGTTGTGGCCGCTCTGGTGGGTAGCCACATCGTCCTCCTTCTCGAGAATGACCTGTGAGATTCCCGGGTAGGCCTCGGCCAGTGCCCGCCCAACCGACAGTCCGACCAAGCCCGCTCCGATGATGCACACGTCATATCGAGAGCTCATGAGGATCCTCTCGGAAGAAGAGACATGCGCAGTCGCACTGCACAGCCGTCGCCGACCCTGGATAGGCTTCGGCCTGGCGTGTAAGGCCTTTCATGGGTGGACAAGTGTGCCATTCAAGAGATTTGGAGGGCGAGATGACCGACAGAGCCGTGTTCATAGCTCGAGGGGACCGACGGTATTGGCGTCGATATCGACATCGATGCCGACCTGAGTCCGATGTAAGGTCGATTTGGTGTCGATACTTCCACGCCAGATGACAGGAGTCGGTCGTTGAGCCAAGAGTTAGAGGGAATCGGCGACCGCCTTCGTGAAGAGCGAACCAAAGCCGGCCTGAGTCAACGGGAGCTAGCCAGACGACTCGGATTGTCGGCAAGCCTGATTTCGCAATTGGAGAAGGGTGTCTCCAAGCCGTCGGTAGGGACGCTCTACGCGATCGTCACCGAGCTGGACCTCTCCCTCGATGGCTTGCTTCGCGGGCATGAAGATGCCTCAACTCAGCCCTCTGACCAACGTTCCGACGACATGGCACCTATCAGCCCGATGGTCCATCCCGACGAACGCAAAGGGATTGATCTCGCTTCGGGCGTGCGATGGGAGGAGCTCACACCTTCCCCAGAACGTGGTATCGATTTTCTCCACGCCATTTATAAGGTCGGCGGTGCATCAACGCCGGATGAGTCGTTGATGCGTCACGAAGGGCATGAGTACGGGTATGTGATTTCAGGAACCTTGGGTATTCAGTTGGGATTCGATCACTATGTGCTCGAGGCCGGTGATTCCATTGGTTTCGAGTCAACAAAACCTCACAGGTTGTACAACATGGGCGACGAGCCAGTCCACGCGATTTGGCTCGTCGTTGATCGAGGAGCCGACGATAGGACGGCCCCTACTTAGAGATTGCGCCCCTCCATTCCCGTATCTGAGCCTGGACCGCGGCCGCGTCGAACCAGGCGTTCTCGTACGAGATCAACCCATCCCTCAGCTCGAATATGTGGAGGATCCGCACATTGACGGGAGCACCGCCGCCGCTCATCCCGGCCCACTCGCCATCCACGTGCCCGCTGAGGATCGACTCGTCGACCACATAACGGCCTCCCTCGCCGCTGAATCGACGAACCGACTCGAGTCGCAGATCAGGAATGGCATCGAGAATGCTCGAGTAGACCGAAGCCACCTCATCCTTGCCCCGAAACGGCGCATCCGGATGGGTGACATCGTCCCACACGATGTCATCGGTGTAGGTGGCGATGGTCGCCTCGACGTCGTGAGCGTTTTCAGCGGCAAAGTGACGATCGATGATGTCCATTTGGTTTCCAATCTCTCTGGTCTCGTCGAAATTACCAATCCGCCCGACACGCGGTGTTCAGTATCGGTTATCTTTGGATATCGAACCGCACAGTGCTGGTTGACACAGCGCCCGAGTACGACCACAAGGAGCGACACCCATGTCAGAGCCACTTCCCTCACTGAGTTTCTACACCTCGGCGGACCAGTACGGCGAGGTACTAGCTTCGGCCTATGACGCCCGCGCCCAAGCCGGTATGGAAGATCTCATGTCAAAGGGCTACTACACCGGCTCGCTCGGCGGCGGGATCCATTACATCAAGGATGCCTGGTACTACCAACTGGTTGTCGAGCACGATGATGGTCTGATCGTCGTAGATGCGCCTCCGACCAACGGCCAGTACTTCTTGGGCGAAAACATCATGCAGGCGATCGGTGAGCTCTCGGACAAGCCGGTAACTCACCTCATCTACTCACATCATCACCGCGACCATATTGGCGCCGCCGCTGTTTTTCCCGATGATGTGACAATCATCGCCCAGGAGGAGTGTGCCGCACTTGTCGAAAGTGCGAAGGACCCACAGCGTCCCCCGGCGACGGAGACCTTCAAAGACAGTTACACGCTCTCAGTCGGTGGGCAGACGCTGCAACTCGACTACCACGGTGATATCCATTGCAACGGAAACATCTTCATCTACCACGCGGGTGAGAAGGTTCTGATGAATATCGATGTCATCTTCCCTGGATGGGTCCCGTTCTCGAGCCTGGGGATGGCGTCGGACCTTCGCGGTTTCTTACGGGGTCACGACGTGACGCTCGAATACGATTTCGACACGTTCGTACCCGGCCACCTGACAAGGCTCGGAAACCGGGAGGACGTCGAAATTCAGAAGGAGTTCTTCCAAGATCTGGTCGACACTTCCATGAAGTATCTCGACGATGTGTCGCCGGCCCGCAACGACATGGAAGCCCCCGTCACATTCATGAGTGCTGCCGAGCAGGCCGGCGGATGGTCGAACCCCTGGCTGATTTTCGACACCTACCTCAACGGCGTGGCGGATCTAGTCGTCGATGAGGTCCTACCCCGGTGGAGGGATCGGCTAGCGGGCGCAGACGTGTTCATCCGCTCCCACGCCTGGCAGGTCGTGGAGCGCCTCCGGATCGACGCCTAGACAGAAGGCACGTCTCCTGCGCGATCAAGAGCCCCCACACCGGCAGGCTGCGCAGGCTGGTGATGGACGCCCATCCGGGTTAACTCGAGACTCGTGGTCCAGCGCGCCGGCGGTCACCCGATCGGCTTGGCAATCCACTTCATCTCGATATTCACCCCGGCATCGAAAACCAAGTTGTAAACAGGGCAGCGTGCCTCGGTTTCCTCGACTACTTCGGCGAGAAACTCCGACGTTTGGTCGGTACCAACCGGCCCACAGAGAGAAGAAACCGGTGCTTTTCGTCAAGCAGAACTGAACATGTAGGGTTCGCCGACACGACTTCATCAGGGAGGTTCTCTTGGCGACAATCGATCGGGTTGCGGTGATCGGTACTGGTCGGATGGGCGGCGCGATGGTGGGAACCCTGAGGTCCGCTGGGTACGACGTGATGGTTTACAACCGGTCGACCGGGAAAGCTGAGGCGGTCGCCGAGGCAACGGGCGCAACTGTGGCGGCCACGCCGGCCGAGGCTGCACGGAGCGCTCGGATAGTTCTGAGCAGTCTCGCCGATGATCGAGCCGTGATCGATACTCACACCGGACTCGACGGCACTATTACGGGCCTCGGCTCCGACTCCGTTCTGGTCGAGACAAGCACTATCGATCCCCAAACCCTCCATTCGATCGAGCCTGCCGTCTCAGCGCAGGGCGCAACACTCCTTGACGGTCCGGTGTCTGGTTCGGTCCCGTTGGTAGAACAAGGGAAGCTGACCTTCATGGTCGGTGGGAACGCGGAGACCCTCGAAACGGTCAGGCCTGTTCTGGATTCGCTGTCGGCGAAGATCTTTCATGTTGGCGATCTAGGCGCCGGCGCCACCATCAAACTCGCGGTGAATGCGATCGTTATTTCGACCAATGTCGCCCTGGCCGAGGCATTGGTACTGGCCGAGCGATCCGGCGTTGATCGCCAGACCGCCTATGAGGTTTTCGCAGGGAGTGCGGCCGCGTCGCCTTTCGTGGCCTACAAACAGGCCGCCTTCGTGAGTCCCGAGAATGCTCCGGTGGCATTCAGCGCTGAATTGGTATTGAAAGATCTCGGTCTCATCCTCAGTCTTGGGAGAAGTGTCGGTGTCCCAATGGAACAGGGCGAGGCCAATCTCGCGGTGACAGAGCAGGCCGTTCAAGCCGGCTACGGGGACAAGGACATGAGTGCTGTGGCCTCGTACCTGAGAGAGCGCGCCACTGGTTGAACTGCAGGGGCGACACGAAAGGCATCTGACGTGATGAACTCGGGCGTGATCCAAAAGGAACATTGGACCTTCCAGCCTGTCGACAACTCGTTGAGCGATGGGCTCGAGGTGGCGGTCATGGCCGGTGCCGACCAGGGCTCGGTGCATCTCGAGGTCGCACTCTCTCGGCTCGGGCCGGGCCGGAGCATCTTTGGGCACCGCCATTTCTTTGAGGAGTCGTTCTACATCCTCTCGGGCGAAGCAATGGTCGACATCGATGGGCATAGATACCATCTCCACGCCAACGATTTTGGATACGCGCCCGTAGCCGCGCCTCATTCGTGGCACAACCCGGGAGAAGAGCCGGTCGAGTGGTTCAGGGTCCGGGCTCCACAACCCCGAATGGTCAACGGCACCAATGGGACCTTCTCCGTGGCGCGGCTTCAGCCGCCATCCTCGGGGGCTCTGGTCGGTGAGCCCGATCCGGCTGTTCCATATGTGGGTCGGTTCGAGGACCATCACCTCCCCGCACCAGGACCGCTGGCCATGCGCGGATATCGGGGTCCCAACGTCAAGGACGTGGCGATATGGATGCTCGTCGACGATTTGATCGGCGCCCTCCATCACACAATGTTCATAGTCCAGTTCAGACCTGGTGCCTCGACGCATCCTCAAGGGGACCATTTCCACCCATTCGAAGAGGCCTACTACTTCACCCAGGGGTCCGCGGTGGCACATCTGGAAGGTGGGGATCTTCCTGTGAGAACCGGCGATCTGGTGTTCGCCGGAACCAACGCGATGCACGGTTACACCATGACGGGGGACGAACCCGTCAGATGGATCGAGATCCAGGCGCCGGCACCCACTCCAGCCGGGGCCTTCATCTTCCCGGCCGATTGGCGATCAGAGCCTGACTGAATTGAGAAACTGTTGGTAGCGATCCTAAAGGAGAACGCATGAGTGATAACGGAAGTGTCGTCGTCATTGGAGGCACGTCAGAGATAGGCATGGGAATCGCCAAGCATTACGCGGATGAAGGCCGTGAAGTGTGGGTCTCAAGCCGAGATACCGAGAGAGCCTCGAATGCCGCCAAACAGATCGGTGGAAATAGTACGGGCTTTGTCCTCGATCTGAACGATGCTGCGGAGATCGAGGCTCCGCTTTCGCACATCGGGCCAGTTCAGCGACTCGTGCTGGTTGCCATCGAACGCGATGCCAACACGCTGGCGGAGTTCAACCCCGAGAGCGCCGCAAAGCTGTTCACGCTGAAGCTGGTCGGTTACACCCAGGTCATTCACGTCTTGGCATCGCGTCTCACCGACGACGCTTCGATGGTTCTGTTCGGCGGCCTCGCTAAGGAGAAGCCGTACCCGGGTGGCACTACGGTGGCAACCGTCAACGGTGGAATCGCCACACTCGTGCACACGCTGACTCTGGAGCTTGCGCCCAAGCGGGTAAATGCGATCCATCCCGCGATCGTTGGGGACAGTTGGTTCTGGGCTGACAAGCCGACAGAGGTGATTGAGGGGTTCAGAAGTCGCACCCCGACCGGCACCCTGGTCACGGTTGCCGACGTCACCGACGCAACGGTGTTTCTGCTGGAAAACCCCGGCATGAACGGCTCGAACCTAAACCTCGATGCGGGGTGGCTCCGGACATGAGCGACAACCCTGTCAACCGGGTCGGACCGGTGGCTAGAGTCCGCGAGGTCCTCCAACAAGGGAAAGAGATTGATCATGACTGAGCTTCCATCGCTGAGCTTCTACCGCTCCGCTGATCAATATGCGGCCATACCAGAGACGGCCTACGACGAGCACAGCCCCGCTTTGATGGAGGCGATCCAGTCCAAGGGGTTCTTCACGCGGGAAATCGCCGACGGTATCCACTACATCACCGAGGGCTGGTATTTTGCCCTAGCCGTAGTCCACGACGATGGAGTTATCGTCGTCGACGCGCCGCCCTCGATCGGTCCGACTTTCGCGGGCGACAACCTGATGAACGCGATTCGAGAGATCACCGACAAGCCGATCACCCACGTGATCTACAGCCACCATCACATCGACCACATTGGGGCGGCCAACGTGTATCCCGACGATGTCACGATCATCGCTCAGGAAGAATGTGCCGCCTACCTGGAGACCGCCAACGATCCACAACGTCCTGTTCCGACGGAGACCTTCAAGGACAGCTACACGCTGGAAGTCGGGGGACAGACGCTACAGCTCGACTACCACGGCATCATCCATTGCCCTGGCAACATCTTCATCTACGCCCCCAACCAGAAAATCCTGATGAATGTTGACGTCATCTTTCCCGGGTGGGTGCCTTTCAAAAGCCTGGCGATGGCCACCGACCTGCGGGGCTTTCTCCGTGGTCACGACGTCGTGCTTGGCTACGACTTCGACACGTTCGTGCCTGGTCACTTGACACGCTTGGGGAACCGAGACGACGTCGAGGTCCAAAAGCAGTACTTCGATGACCTCGTGGAAGCGACCATGAAACACTTGGACGACACGATTCCGTTTCGGAACGCGTTCGACAGCGAGATTCAATTCATGACTGTCGCAGAAGAGGTGGGCGGGTTCGAGAACGCGTGGTTGGTGTTTGACGCCTACCTCAACGCTGTGACCGACGACGTTGTCGAGCATGTGTTGCCTCGGTGGACTGGCAAGTTGGCCGCCGCCGATGTGTTCACGCGCTCCCACGCCTGGGAGGTCGTGGTGCGGTCCCGAGTGGACGCTTAGCCCAGCCATCCCCGCCCAATGCCTTCGGTTGTCCTTGGTGGGCCCTACTGGACTTGAACCAGTGGCCTCTTGCGTGTCGAGCGGAGAGCAGCGCCAGTTGGTGGCCCAGACATCAACCGCGCGCCGGGTGCTCGGCCAACAGCGTCAGGGCGTGACCACGACGAAGGCCGTACCCATCAGGATCGGGTGAAACCTGCAGAAGTAGGTGAAGGTCCCGACCGAGGTGAACGTCTGCGAGAACGACGCACCCGGGCCCATGTCCGGGGAGTCCCAGATACCGTCCGGCGAGCCGGGGAAGGTGTCCCCTGATCCCGAGGTCGAGGTGTGGGCAAGGTTGCCGGTGTTGGTCCACCGGACGGTGTCCCCGCTGGAGATCGTGATCGTTGTCGGGGTGATCTCGAAGCTGCCTCCGTCGTCGTGTAACGAAACGCTGTAGATCGTGCCCCCTGGTGGGGTGGTCGGCGGGGGCGCGGTTGTTGGCGGTGGCGGAGGAGCGCTGGTGGTTGGCGGTGGCGGAGGAGCGCTAGTGGTTGGCGGAGGCGGGGGCGCGGTTGTTGGCGGAGGCGGAGGAGCGCTCGTGATTGGCGGAGGCGTGGTGGTGGACGAGGGAGGAGGAGAAACAGGGACGGTGGTCGCAGTGGCCGGCTTGGCGACGGTCGTGGTAGTTCCGTCGTTGGTGTCCGGCTTGGCGACGGTCGTGGTAGTTCCGTCGTTGGTGTCCGGCTCGGTGGATTCGCCACAGGCCGTGGCGACGAGCGCCAGCGCCAGGATCAGACTTGCCGCCGACCTCGCGTACCGGGCGCTGCTCAGACGCCGAGCTGACCTCGGATCGCTCCCGCTGGGAAAGCGGCGTTGTGCAAGTTGACGTAGAACCCGGCCGGGTCCGTCAGGATGTCGTTGATCTTATCGACATCGGCGTTCACGCAGCCGCTCAGCCCGTTGGTGGGCACGTCGAAGCTGACGAAGACGCCACCGGCGGTGCCCAGCGCCCCGGTGTGGATGTGGGCGGCCGTTATGGTGTCAACGTTTTTGGTGGTCAAGTCGAAGCAGACGGAGCCGGTCGGATTGCCGATGTGGCTGAAGGTGACGACGGCCAGGCCGGAACCGTCGGTGTCACCGGGACCGGGCGTCTCCTGGTCCGAGAGGGCCGCCATCAACTCGACGTCTCGTCCGAGCTGACCGCGGATCGCTCCCGCCGGGAACTTGGGGTTGTGCACGTTGACGTAGTAGCTCTCCGGGCTGATGAGGATGGCGTCGACCTTGTCTTTGCCGGCGGCCACGCAGCCGCTCGGCCCCTTGGTGGGCCACTCGAAGCTGACGAAGACGCCACCGGCGGTGCCCAGCGCCCCGGTGTGGATGTGGGCGGCCGTTATGGTGTCGACGTTGGTGGTGGTGATGTCGAAACACACCTCGCCGGAGGTGCCACTGAGGGTCACCACGGCGAGGCCGGTACCGTCGGGGTCACCAGGTCCGGGGACCTGCTGATCCGACAATCCAGCCAGGAGCGTTCTCGGCAAGCCGAACTCTCCTGCGACCGGCAGCCAATTGCTCTCGCCGGCGAAGAATGCCTCGTCGGCCACCCCTGTGGTGTTGGCGTTACGCAGGAAGAATCGAGTGTCCGCAGGCCGGAATATTCCTGGGGTGTCGGTGCCGTCGGCAGTCCAGTCACCGCCAACGAAGCGATCTCCTGGGATGCCATAGATGAAGTCCACGTCCGCCACGCCTTGGGTGTTGGTGTTCCGGTAGTAGACCAATCCTGTCGACTCACGGTGGAGACCCACGGTGTCGGTCCCGTTGCCGTTGAAGTCGCCAACGAAGGGCTTGTCACCAACGACGCCGAAGAGATAGGAGAATTCGGCGGCTCCGAGGCCACCACCGCTGCTTCCTAACTCGTTGATGATGTAAATTCGGGCCTCGGCGGGTCGGTAGATAGAGACCGTGTCACAGCCGTCGCCGTTGAAGTCCCCGGCTAGCGGGATGTCGCCGGGGATCCCGAAGAAGAACTTGATGTCGGCCACACCCTGGGTGTTCGAGTTGCGCAGATAGACGAAGCCGTCGGATTGGCGGTAGAGACCGGGGGTTTCGTCTCCGTCACAATCCCAGTCCCCCATCATGGGGAAGTCGTTTGGAACGCCGAAATAGAACGAAGTGGTGCCGATGTGCCATTGACCCTGGTCTGGGTCGAAGAGGCCGACATCGTCCGGCGTGTCGGCCGCCGCGATCGCCAACCCGGTTAGCGACAGCACCAAGATGCCAGCAAGGACTACTGCAAACCTGAGACTCGCCCGCTTTTTCATTGTCACTCCTTCACGCCTTGGCCGGCTGTAATCGGTCGGTTGCTGAGGCCGGAAGGCTCGAGCCATTTGGATCGAGCACGCGTGGGCCATCAACTCCCAAATGTTGTGCCACAGACCATACCGATGGGTGAATCGGCAAAACAGCCAAATATTTCGCGTTCTTGGTTACGCCTAAGGAGACCTTGCCACCCAGTGAGCCTCGTCCGCGCGGCCAAATCGAAGGCTGGAATCCGGTTGAACCCCTGCATACGGACCTAGGGTTTTCTTGGTGGGCCCTACTGGACTTGAACCAGTGGCCTCTTGCGTGTCGAGAATGTTGTCAAACTTAGAATTCCTCTGCGATCATTGGGTTTCTGGCTGCTCAGGCACCCATGGTGTCCACAAAGTGTCCACTTGACGGCACCGGAAGGTCCTCAGACATAACGTGTGTGTACACCTTCAGCGTCACCTTAGGGTCAGTGTGACCGAGAAACGCTTGAACCGCCGGAACCGTCCATCCATCCATCACAAACAGCCGCGTGGCCAGCGTGTGACGCAAGTCGTGGGGGTTGATGTCGCCCACGTCCGCAAGCGCGGAGATCTTGTACCAAGTTCGAGTCCGCCAGTTGTCATAGCGAACACTTCCTCCTCGGGGTGCCGTGACTAGCCAACCGTCGATTGAAACTACGGTCCGCTGCAAATGCTCACTCAGCCGATCGACCAGGTCGTCAGACATCGGGATTGTCCGACCACGCCCGGCATTTCCTTTCACAGGCCTGACACCCTCCCGCCGGGACATCGATCCGCGGATGGTAAGAACCCTGCTTTCCATGTCAACGTCCGAGCGTTTCAACGCCAGGACCTCACCGACTCTCAGGCCCGCGCGTGCCATCAGCCAGACCATTGGTGCCGTTCCCGAATCGACCGACTCTGCGGCCGAGATGACCTTCGAAACCTCTGAGTCCGTTAGGGCTCTGCCTTCACGCTCGGGTCGCGCAGTCGGACGGTCAACCCCATCGGCAGGGTTGACCTTCAACGCTCCATCAGCGACCGCCAGCCGCAGCACAGCGGATAGCTATACGAACAAGTCAACGCGCCAGTCGAACACTTGCGGGTGGACCAATCGGTCAGTTCCTGGCGTCACCGTCTGCGCTGGTGCCGCACGCCCTGTGTGAAGGGGCAGCCACCGCGAGAACGAGTGCGAATACAGCGAGATGGCCATCGACCGGTGTGATCCCTCCGCCGGGAGCCGCGACGAGGCTCGGTGCCAGGCCGGTGGCGACGGATATCAGCCCAAACTCATGGATCTCGACGAGATGATTCGCGCCCGTCCAGACGTTCTCAAATAGATCCTAGAAGGTCGTGGCTCGATGGAGAATCGGTCCACGGTGCCACGGCATCACCGTATGGTGGCACCCCAATGACGGAGCGTCATTTGCGGCTGAGATGGAGCGGAACAATAGCGGTTGTCACTCTGCTCGTTGTCTCGGCCTGTGTGGCCTCGACGACCCCCAGCACCACCACTCTCCCGTCACAAGTTTCCTCTACAACATTGGCGGGAGATACGACCACGACGCTGGACCCCGCTCTTGGTCAGGCGTTGCCAGTCGATCCAGATGTTCGAATCGGTGTTCTCGGTAACGACCTGACCTACTACATCCGGTTCAACGACTCACCCGGCGAGCGGGTCGAGCTGAAACTCCTCGTCAACGTCGGGTCGCAACAGGAGGACGACGACCAGTCCGGGTCGGCCCACTTTCTCGAGCACATGATGTTCAACGGCACGGAACGGTTTCCGCGTAATGAGCTGATTGCAGTGCTCGAGTCGTTTGGCCCCCGGTTTGGCCCCGATATCAACGCCCACACGTCGTTCGACGAGACGGTCTATGAGCTCTCATTGTCCGCCGACGACGAGCTGATAACTCTTGGAATTGATGTGCTTCGGGAATGGGCCGGAGAGGCAACCCTCACTGAAGGGGATGTGATTGAGGAGAGAGGAGTGGTTCTAGACGAATGGAGGACGAGGTCGCAAGGTTTCAGCGGCAGGATCGGAGACGCGTTCCAGGAGCTGATCCTTCCCGGAACCGGCTACGAGGGGCGGTCGCCAATAGGCGACCCTGAGTCGATCAAGACCACCACCCGAGAACAACTTCGGCGTTTCTATCTGGATTGGTACCGACCGGAGATGATGGCGGTGGTTGCCGTTGGAGACTTCGATGTGGATGAGATGGAGGATCGGATCCGTGGGGCCTTTGGTGATCTCGAGTCCCCAGACAACCCCCGCCGTTTCGATCCCGAAGCCTACGAGCCGCCTGCCGAGACTCGAGCCTCCGGACTCGCTGACGAGGAGGCAGCGAGTGCCTCGGTCACCGTGCTCTGGCCGAGCAACCCTTCCCCAATGGAAACCGTGGGTGACTACCAGTCGTCGGTGGCTCGCTCGATGGCACTAGACATCGTGGCAAACCGACTCAACGATGATGCTCTAAGGGGGGTCGCTTCACTTCTGGGGTCCTCGGCAATCGAATTCAACTATGGGCGAGCTATCCGGATGGCAGGCGTTGATGCGAGGGCAAGACCGCAGGATCTGGAAGACGCTCTCAAGCTGGTTCTGGTAGAGATCGAGCGGCTCAAAGAGTTTGGAATCACCGAAGAGGAGTTCGGTCGGGCTCTGACGCGATTCGGCGCTGCTTCGGAGCAGCTGCACGAGCAGCAGCAGTCGGCTCAAGACGCATCCTTTGCCGATCAGATCGTGGCGCATCACCTTGCTGGCGCACATCTCATGAGTCCCGATCAACGGTTCGAGGTGGAGTCGGGTGTGCTCGATCGTCTCACCAAGACCGAGATCGAAGCGGCGCTGACCTCGATTGTACTGACCCTGCCAATCATTCTTGCGGTGGGTCCCGACGACCTGAATGCGGTTGTTCCCGATTCAGACCGCATTCTCCAGCTCATTGACGAGGTCGCATCGGCGGAGATACTGGTCAGAGAGGACACTGCCTCCGACATCGATGTCCTCATGGCGACTCCGGATCCCGTACCGGTACTCACCAGCGAGGTCGACGACACCTTTGGCTACACGACGTTGACTTTCGACAACGGAGCGACAGTGTTTCTGTGGTCTAGCGACATTGCAGAGGAGACGGTGTTGCTGGCGGCCGAGAGCTTCGGCGGAACGTCTCGAATCGAAGTCGAGGATCTTCCCGAGGCCTTTCTCATCACGAACATCATTGGCAGGAGTGGAGTTGGCCCGGCCGACGTACCAACACTGCAACGGCTGCTGGCAGACCGTCTCGTTGGGGTATTTCCTTGGATATCCGAGACGCGGGAAGGGCTGACCGGGAATGCGGCGATCAAAGATGTCGAAGTGCTTTTCCAACTCATGCACCTCTACATGACCGCCCCACGGATCGATGACATAGCCGTCGCGGCGGTGCTCGATGAGATGAGCACCCTGAACGCATCCCGAGACGACCTTCCAGACGTTGTCTTTCAAGAGGCGCTCGACAACGGCTACTACGGTGAAGATCCTCGATACTTCGGGATACCGACGGCCGACCAGCTTGCCGATTTCGATGTCGCCATCGCGGAAACGGTGTACCGAGAGCGGTTTGGGAACGCCGGCGATTTCGCCTTTGCCTTTGTCGGCGACTTTGATATCGGCCTCATGACGGACCTTGCCGCCCGCTACGTGGGCACCTTGCCTGGATCCCCGGGTCGCGAAGGATTTGTCGACAACCAGCCTCTGCCGCCGCGTGCAATACAGGTGGAGACAGTCGAGGCGGGTCGGGACCCTCAGGGACGTATCGCGATGACTTTCACCAACGAGTTCGAACCGTCTCAGAAGGATCGCCTCAACGCTCGTATTCTGGCGTTCATAGTCAATGGTCGGCTGCGAAATCGGATACGAGAGGAGCTGTCGGCGACATATTCGATAATTGCCGGCATCGACCTGCAACGCGACCCAGACCCCTTCTCCGAGAGTTTCATCAGCGTCACCGGGGATCCGGATGACCTGGCTCGAATATCGGACGAGGTGATCGCCGATCTCGACGACCTGCTCGAGAACGGGCCCACCGATTCCCAATTCGCCACAGCCTTGGAGCAGTTGCGCACCGAACTTGACTTGATCGGCAACGGCACCATCGCCGACGCGCTGATAATCAACTATCTGTACCCGGATCAGCCGGTGATCGAGCTCCGACTGCGCTATCAGCTGTTAGATGAGCTGACGGCGGCCGACGTCACGACTCTGGCCAGGATTGTGTTCAATCCGGATCAGCGAATCGAGGTAAGGCTGGTGCCGCGGAGCTAGTTCGGCCGGTAGCTCGATCGTCATATAGTCCCGTTGCCTCTTTACGTCGAGGCTCTGGTCTCTCTATATCGCGATATGGACGGACGTGCAATCACACCCTGATCAGAGCAACAGCAAGGTCAATCAGGCAGCAAAGGCGTACTGCAATCCCCCTACTCCGTAGATAGGTGTGTCAGTGCTCGTTGTCGCCGCTAGCCATCTCAGCGAGCCGGGCGGCGTAGTCGGTCGAGCCGGGCCGGGTGAGCTGATCTACCTTCGAGGTGAGGATCTCCTGGCGGCGGCGAAGCTCACTGATGATCTCGTTTTGGCCGCTCACGATTCTCAAAAGCCGCCCCAGCTGCTCGGTGTGATTTTCTATCCGTCCGCCGGTCCAACGGGCGAAACTTGGGCCCGGTCCAGTCGCTGATGCCGTCTGGAGCCTTCATTCGCTGCCCTCTTCAAGTATCTCGTCCACCCAACGGGTCAGCACTTCGTAGGGCCATTTCGG
>JACZUI010000063.1 GCA_022573225.1 Acidobacteriota bacterium | reverse complement strand
ACCGATCTTCGAACATCTTGAACTTCCTCACCCGGAAGATTCTCGCTACCCAGCGATGGCGTAGAACGGTGAAGGCAGTGACGGGTACACCCGGTATACGTGCATGAACACGTTCTCAGCCATGACCTCTACTTCGTCTTCAGAAAATGACTCCACTGGGAGCCCGGTGTCATCACTCCACAGATAGTCGTGGATTGCCAGCCGGACAGCGTCCCGAGACGACTCTTTATCTCTCCACTGATCGATTCGAAGTTTCTCAGCTTTAAGCGTGACCAATAGCTCACCCGAGATCGCTTTGATACGTTTTATCTCGCTTCGGCTCAGATTTGGTTTCTTGACTAGATCGAAGATCGCAAGGGATTCTTCATCAAGACCTTCGCGAGCCGCCCGATCCTCTTCCTCATCCAACTCGCTCACCAGCTTTAGCAGCGCTTCGAAAGTCTTTTCGATGGTCACCTGATCTTTTTCGCGGTTGTACTCAGCGACAATGTTCTCGTAGTGCTGTTGAAAATCGGTACGCAGGGGATTCTGACTCAACAATCGCTGAAGACGCACTTCCACCGCCTGCCTCAAGTCCTGCACAGTCGTGTTTTTCTTCGGACTTCTCGCGAACTCTTGCTTGAGCCTGTCGAAGTCGATCTTGCTGATGTCGTATGGAGTTCGCTCGTCTTCTATCCGGCCACCAGTAGTTTCGATTGCATCATCCACGATCGCCTGCAACTCACGCAAGATGTCGGTGATATCGGCCTTTTCACGGTCTTGCTGTAAGTGCTTGTAAACGATGTTTATTGCGTCCCTATCGGCACGGTAATCGTTCACACCCCGGACATTGATACAAGCCTTCCACTTCTTGAAAACCTCACGGCAAATAATCTCGAAACGCTTGCGGGATTCGTCGTTTTCGTTGTCGGCAGACCCCTCCTGATGGGCCACGGGGAGCCGCCGGACGCGAAGGCCTTGGCCAAGCCGATCCTGGGCTCGCTCCTCACCGAGGAGCCTCTGTCGTCTAACGGCATATCGGAGACAACCCTCGGGCGGGTTCTCTTCAACGAGTCTATGCCCGAAGGGTTCCCGTTCGTTGACTCGCCCATCATCAAGTCGGACCTCCGCATACTCGTTGAGACCATCATCGAGCGTTACCCGCGTTCGGAGGTTGTCGACACCCTTGACGAGATCAAAGAGCTGGGTTTCGTTTTTGCCACCAAGGCCGGCCTCACGATCGCACTCGATGATGTCCGGACACCGGATAACAAAGCCGAGATTCTCTCCGTCTACGAGGAACTTGCCGACAAGGTGACGACTTCGTTCCAGAAGGGCGTTGTCACCGACGAGGAGCGCCGTGAGAAACTGATCGAGATCTGGACCGAGGCCACCGAGAAGGTCACCGAAGCCATGAAGGAGGGTCTCAAGTCGGAGCAGTTCAACTCGCTCGACATGATGATCGGGTCCGGTGCTCGAGGGAACATGATGCAGCTGCGTCAGATCGCTGGCATGCGTGGTCTGGTTGCCAACCCCAAGGGTGACATCATCCCACGACCGATCATCTCGAACTTCCGTGAGGGTCTGTCGGTTCTCGAGTACTTCATTTCTACTCACGGAGCCCGCAAAGGTCTCGCCGACACCGCGCTCCGTACCGCCGACTCCGGTTACCTGACTCGCCGACTTGTCGACGTGTCCCAGGAGATGATTGTCCTCGAGGAGGACTGTGAAACCGACAAGGCCATCCTCGTCACCATCGTCGATGAGAAGGGTGCCAAGATCCGCAACCTCCGCTCGCGTATTTACGGTCGAGCGCTGGCCAATGATCTCAAGGTGGGCCGCTCCCTCGTCGCCACCATCGACAATAAGAAGCTCCGCGCTGGGACCATTATTGGGACCAACGAGCTTCACGCCATCGAGGAGGCCGACGTTGAGATCGTAAGGGTGCGATCCCCTCTGACCTGTGACACTCGCAACGGCACTTGTCAGGCGTGCTACGGGTTGTCGCTGGCGACAGGCAAGCTCGTTGAGATCGGTGAGGCCGTCGGGATCATGGCTGCCCAGTCGATCGGCGAGCCAGGCACCCAGCTGACCATGCGTACTTTCCACACTGGTGGTGTGGCCGGTGAGGACATCACTCACGGTTTGCCGCGAGTCGTAGAGCTATTCGAGGCCCGGACCCCCAAGGGCAGGGCGGTGCTGGCAGAAGAGAAGGGTGTGGCCAAGGTCCTCGATGATGAGGAAGGCCGCCGCATCGTCCTCGAGGTCGGCGACGAAGAGTACGTCCACAAGATCTCTCGGTACGCCAAGCTCCTGGTTCAGGACGGTGACACGGTCGAGGCTGGAGCACAATTGACCGACGGACCCCTGGACCCGAAGGAAGTGCTGGAGATTCGCGGTGTCCGCGCCACTCAGCAGTACCTGGTCGATCAGGTCCAAGAGGTGTACCGGTCGCAAGGAGTCGAGATCCACGACAAGCACATCGAGATAATCGTCAACCAGATGCTTCGCCGGGTTCGTGTTGTCAACGCCAACGACTCCGATTTCCTGCCGGCCGCTTTGATAGACGATCAGACCTTCCGCGACGCCAACCGTGACCTGGTCAGTGGGGATAAGAAGCCTGCTGAAGGCCGTCCTGAGTTGATGGGTATCACCAAGGCTTCGCTGGCGACGGATTCGTGGCTATCGGCCGCATCGTTCCAGGAGACCACAAGAGTGCTGACCGATGCAGCCATCCAGAGTCGTTCGGACTTCATGCGAGGGCTCAAGGAGAACGTGATCATCGGCAAGCTGATCCCGGCTGGTACCGGTGCCAAGCAGTACCAGTCGCTCCAGCCGTCGCTGCCGGGCGCGACGACCGTTGCCAGCCTCGGGTTCCTCGGAGAGGGCGGTGTCCCGACCGACGACGAGGGGCTGCCCGAGGACCCGGCCGAGTGGCTCGCCTCTCTAGGTGGCTCCCTCACCGGCGACGAAACCGACGAAGAGGAATAGCCCGGCGCTCCGTACCTGAGGTTCACAGCGCCATATATGGCGTAATACGCACATGGAAAGGCCGCCCTCGGGCGGCCTTTCCTCGTAGGAGCCTGTCTTCGCCATAAGAGGTCCCTTTTCAATGTGACGTAGGAGTCGGCGACTCGACACTCTCTGTCGTGGAAGTCCGGTCGGACCATGCGACGGTCACCCAACGGGTTGGTGGGGACTCGCAACGGTGTTGCATGGCCGGAACCGAGTGAGGAACAAGGACGTCTAGAAGGGGGATTGTGTTATCGTGCCGATCTGGCCGGGTCATCTTTCGGCCGATTTGGTACGCGCGATGACAGATACATAGAATCTGTCTTAGTTCCGGGGTCCCTCTTCCGCAGGGAAGCCAGGGAACGAGTCGGCCGCATGGCGCGGCCGGCACGAAAAGTTTCACAACAGGATCGGCACCTGGGCTGCGCCCGTGCCGACTCCTCGCGTAAGGAGCAATATGCCGACGATTGAGCAGCTTGTCCGCCAGGGCAGGAAGCCAAAGCAGAAGAAGGCCAAGACCGCCGGTCTTGGCGGTGCCCCGCAGAGGCGAGGGGTGTGCACGCGCGTCTACACAGTCACCCCCAAGAAGCCGAACTCCGCCCTTCGCAAGGTGTGTCGTGTCCGTCTCTCCTCGGGAGTCGAGATCACTGCCTACATTCCCGGAGAGGGCCACAACCTCCAGGAACACAGCATCGTGCTCGTTCGTGGGGGTCGTGTCCGTGACCTTCCTGGAGTCCGCTACAAGGTCATCCGTGGGACTCTCGATGCTTCCGGCGTCGGTGACCGTAGGCAGGCCCGCAGTCGCTACGGAACCAAGAAGCGTTCCTGATGCGTAGAGCGCCAGCCCAAAAGCGCACGATCGATCCGGACCCGGTATTCCGCAGCGTCCTGGTCAGCAAGGTCATCAACAAGGTTCTGTTGAAGGGGAAGAAGGACGTCGCCCGGACCATCGTCTACGACGCCCTCGAGACCATCGAGCAGCGCACCAGCCAGGACCCGAGCGTCGTCCTCAAACGGGCCATCGACAACATCAGGCCCCAGGTCGAAGTCCGCTCTCGCCGAGTCGGCGGCAGCTCCTATCAAGTACCGATAGAGGTGGCGCCCCGTCGTCAGGAGACACTGGCGGTTCGCTGGCTTGTCGGGTTTGCCCGCAAGCGTCGCGAGCCGGTCATGTCCATGCGGTTGGCCAATGAGATTTTGGATGCATCCAACAACACGGGAGCAGCCATCAAGCGCAAGGAAGATGTCCACAAGATGGCGGAGTCCAACAAGGCCTTCGCCCACTATCGCTGGTAGTGCGTCGAAGCGACGCATTGCAGTTCGCTGCGTGAACTGCGAACGGCTCACGTAGTGAGCCGCGGTGCGTCGAAGCGACGCATTGCAGTTCGCTGCGTGAACTGCGAACGGCTCACGTAGTGAGCCGCGGTGCGTCGAAGCGACGCATTGCAGTTCGCTGCGTGAACTGCGAACGGCTCACGTAGTGAGCCGCGACAACTGAAGATTTACCCGAACGTTCCAGCAGGCGGGTTCGAACACCGAAGCGAACCTGAACCACCGGACGTGGGACGTTCACAACCTCATAACGAGTCGGAGTAGTAGAGAAAGAGATGAGCAACGGAAACTCGCTGCAGCATTTGCGGGAAGTCCCGCTGAGCCGTACCCGAAATATCGGGATCATGGCCCACATCGACGCGGGCAAGACCACGCTGACCGAGCGGATCCTCTACTACACCGGCCGTAACTACAAGATCGGTGAGGTCCACGAAGGCGCCGCCACGATGGACTGGATGGAGCTGGAGCAGGAGCGTGGCATCACCATCACCTCAGCTGCCACCACCTGTATCTGGCACGACCACTGGATCAACATCATCGACACTCCGGGTCATGTCGACTTCACCGTCGAAGTCGAGCGATCCCTCCGCGTCCTCGACGGCGCAGTTGCCGTGTTCGACGGCGTAGCAGGCGTAGAGCCTCAGTCAGAAACCGTCTGGCGTCAGGCCGACCGCTACAGCGTCCCCCGGATCTGCTTCATAAACAAGCTCGATCGCACCGGCGCCGACTTCTATTTCGACATCGACTCGATCATCGACCGTCTCGGCGCCAACCCGCTGGTCATGCAACTCCCGATCGGCACCGAGGCCGACTTCACCGGGGTTGTCGACCTGGTCGAGATGCAGGCCCACATCTGGAAGGGCGATGACGGCAAGCAGTGGGATACCGTCGACATCCCGGCCGACCTTGTCGACAAGGCCGTCGAGTACCGCGAGGTGCTCGTTGAGGCCGCGGCAGAGGCCTCGGAGCAGCTTCTCGAGGCGTACCTGAAGAATGGCGAACTCACGTTCAAAGAGATTCAGGAAGGTGTCCGACTGGGAACTCTGGCCGGCGACTTCACTCCCGTCTTCTGTGGCTCCGCCTTCAAGAACAAGGGAGTTCAGCTTCTTCTCGATGCCATTGTGGCCTACCTGCCCAGCCCGGCCGATCTCCCCGCCGTGGAGGGATTTCAGCCCGGCAAGGAGGAAGTCGTCATCAAGCGAGGGCTGGACGACGACGAGCCATTCGCAGCCCTGGCGTTCAAGATCATGTCCGATCCCCACGTTGGGAAGTTGACCTACTTCCGGGTCTACTCGGGCCACGCCGCCCAGGGTGACACGGTCCTCAACACCACCACCGGCAAGAAGGAGCGTCTCGGCCGACTTCTGAGAATGCACGCCAACAGCCGTGAGGACATCAACGACATCTTTGCCGGCGACATCGTCGCAGGAATCGGATTCAAGAACACCACGACTGGTGACACTCTGTCCGATCCGAATGCCCCGATTCAGCTCGAGTCGATGGAGTTCCCTGCGCCAGTGATTTCTGTTGCGATCGAGCCCAAGACCAAGTCGGACGATGAGAGGCTCTCGGCGTCCTTGCACCGTCTTTCGGAAGAGGATCCCACCTTTCTCGTCCGGTCCGATGAAGAGACGGGCCAGACCATCATTTCCGGGATGGGCGAGCTGCATCTAGAGGTGTTGGTCGATCGCCTGCTCCGTGAGTTCAGGGTCGATGCCAGCGTGGGCACGCCGCAGGTCGCGTACCGGGAAACCATCCGCAGGCCGATCGAGAAGGTTTCGTACAAGCACGTCAAGCAATCCGGCGGCCACGGTCAGTACGGACACGTTGTCATCAACCTCGAGCCGACCGGTCCCGGCGGCGGGTACGAGTTCGTCGACAAGATCAAGGGCGGAAAGGTGCCTCGCGAGTACATCTCGTCGGTTGACGCCGGCATCGAGGCAGCTCTCGACCAGGGCATCATCGCCGGCTACCCGCTGGTGGATGTTCGGGCCGTCCTCGTGGATGGCTCCTCGCACGACGTCGACTCCTCCGAGATGGCCTTCAGGATCGCCGGCTCAATGGCGCTCCAGGAAGCGGCCCGCCAGGCCGGGGTGAAGCTTCTCGAACCGGTGATGGCGGTTGAGGTCACCACACCCGAGGAATACATGGGTGACGTCATCGGCGACTTGAACGGTCGTCGAGGCAAGGTCGAGGGGATGAGCCAGCGCGGCAGCAGCCAGGTCATCACGGCCCAGGTGCCCATGTCGGAGATGTTTGGCTATGCGACTGACCTTCGTTCGAAGACTCAGGGACGAGCCAACTATTCAATGCAGTTTCATTCGTATCAGGACGTGCCCGCGTCGATCGCCGAGGAAATCGTATCGAGTCGACGTGGCGAGGCCCGATGAGATCGGGTGACGCCTGATGAGATCAGGTGAGGCGTGAGCAAGTCAGTAAGACACGGATCTAGGAAGAGATAGAGGAGCCGAGAGATGGCGAAGGCGAAGTTTGAGCGTACGAAGCCTCATGTGAATGTGGGGACGATTGGTCATATTGATCATGGGAAGACGACGTTGACGGCTGCGATTACCAAGGTGTTGTCGGAGC
>JACZUI010000062.1 GCA_022573225.1 Acidobacteriota bacterium | reverse complement strand
CATCCCTGACCCGATGACTATGTAGTCCCATCGGCCTTCAGGTATGTCACGAGACCAGTACTTGACGCGCTTGGTGACGGTCATGACTCCACAGTCTCCTCTTCACGCTCGGTTGGTTGTCGGTCGACAACACCAGCCGGCACCCCTCTTGTCGAACGTGATGACACGGGCAAAGGAGGCGAACCGGCGAAGGATCGAACTGAGGACAGGGTCGTCCCACATCAACTCGACGTTCGAGACCCAACCCGGCACATACACCAGATCACGCGGACCCTCTCCAAACACCTGGTAGGCGATGTTGACCTCACCGCTCTTGGCGTATTTGGTCGTCGGCACGGGATCCATTGCTAGAGCACTAGATGCCGAGCGCGACGATCGCACAGGAGATCGCGATGATCAGGGAGACCGGGCCCCAAAACCGCTCCCTCCTGGAGCGAGACGCGAAATTCGTCGCCGAACCAACTGCGAAAAGACCGGCCAGAATCCACATGCCGACCTTCCCGGTTCCGGGCAGCCAAGCGGCGTCGATGAGACCGGCGGAGGCCAGCACAAAGATGAGTATCAGTGGATACACGACAACGCCGACAAAACCACTAGCGATGCGGAGCCGCGTCGGAAGAACTCCCTGGTGCCATCCACCCCACGCGGCATACCCGGCCGGCGCTCCAAGTGCCAAAGCGAGGTGAAATATGTTCAGGATCGCAATCAGGACCACGGCGATGATGGCGGCGACTTCCATGACGACGGCACCGTAGTGGCTATTTTCGGGCCATGGTTAGACGACGACCCCTTGAACCTGAGCTGGAAACACTGATCACTCAGACGCTGGCATCAGTCGACAAAAGGACTACCGATGCGGGTCTGATCGAATAGCTGCGATCGGCTCGTTCAACAACTGATCCCTTGTATACAAGTAATCGTTGGTATACAAGGGATTACTTGTATACTGGATCCTATGGGCAAATACGACCCCGCCCCCACCTTCGCCGCCGGGTTAGTTCGTACAGCCCGTGCCAAAGCAAACATGACCCAGACTGAACTTGGTAATGCAGCAGGCATCAAACAGCAGGCGGTTTCTGCTTATGAGACCGGTCGAATTGAACCCACATTGCCGACGCTGCAGAGGCTCGTTGCCGCCGCAGGATTCGAACTCCGTGTCAGGCTCGAACCCCTGAACGATCACGACGCTTCGGTGGCCGAACTACTTGAATCTTTGCCTCGACATGTGCAGGCTCAAATCGAGCAAGAGCAACGAGAGCGAGTTGAGACGGCACGCCTCAGGAGAGTGCGAGGGAAGTAATGCCGACGGCCGACGTCGACGTTGAACGTATCGTCCGAACTCTCAACGACCACCATGTCGACTATGTCGTGGTTGGGGGTTTTGCGCTCGAGCTCTGGGATGTCGCAGTACCGCCTACCCACGATATCGATGTAACGCCAGCGTTATCGGCCGAAAATCTCGGTCGTCTTTGTAAAGCGATCAACGAGCTTGGCGCCGCAATCAGAATCTCGGGTTCGGAATCGGTTTCCATACCCGGAGGTTTCACCCCTGAACTGGTGGGACGGATCGAGGTGTTGAACCTTGTCACCGACGCCGGGCCCTTGGACATCACCGTCGTGCCGGAGGGAACAACCGGCTATGCCGACCTTGTGGTGAACGCCACCGACATCATGTACGGTGAGTTGCCGGTGCCGACCGCCTCATTGGAGGATGTCGCTCGGTCGAAAGAAGCAGCAGGACGGGAGAAGGACCTACGAACCTTGCCTGCGATCCAAGCCCATCTCCGACGCCGAAAACGTCAGTGATCGCCCCGCTCCTGGGGGAGGAAACGCGTCGCGGAGCTCCCGGAGGGGAAACTAGTCCTTGGTCTGGCGGGCCCGGTATGCGGCCACGTTCCCCCGGGTAGTGCACGTCTCGGAACAGTTCTGCCGCGACTTGTTGCGGGACGAGTCGACATAGACGTCGTCACAAGTGGCCGAGTCACAGGTGCCGAAGCGGTCGTACCCGCCTTCGATCAACGCGACGCTCAGTCCCATAGCGGTGATCGCTCCCAGCCAGCGTGCCGGGCCGTTGGTATCGGACTCAAAGTGCAGATGTGGCCCGGGCCCGTGGAGACTCACCCGAGGGACGGCGTTGGTGTCGGCGAGGAGGTCGTTGAGGGTCTCGACTGCGCCTGCCTCGTCTGGTGCCACGAAGACTTGCCTCAATCGCGACCGGAGGGCTCTTGTCTCGTGAAGGTCTCGCTCGGTGGGTTCAAGACCTGAGAAGTCCCATTCACCTGCATGACCCTCCATGAACGCGGCGAGGTCGTCCAATGACGCCAACTTCTCCTCGCCGCTGACAACATCCATCGTGTTGACCAGGTCGACTGCCGTCTTTACCGGTTGATCGCTGTAATGGGAAAAATCCATTTGGACCCTTACCTTCCCTCGGCTATGGTGTAAGGCGCATAGACAGCTTAGCCCCATACGCAGAGGAATCGCAATGAATCTCGCCGCCGCACGAAAGGAGCCAAGGGTTCTGATAGCGGTGGCCCTCGTTTCTGTCTACTTCATCTGGGGCTCGACCTACCTGGCACTCCGATTTGGCCTCGACGGCTTTCCTCCCTTCATCCTGAACGGCCTTCGATTCCTAATCGCAGGCGGCGTGATGTACGTCGTCCTGAGGCTCCGCGGAGTAGCCAATCCGACCCGCCGGCAAGCGTGGAACGCTACCCGAATGGGAGTACTCCTCCTTGTCGGCGGCGTCGGAGGCATGACGATCGCCATCCAGAACGGAATCGGGTCAGGTGTGGCCGCCACCGCCGCGGCGATAATCCCGGTTTGGAGTGCTCTCGCCGGAGGAGCCTTCGGAGAATGGCCGGTGCGCCGGGAGTGGGTCGGGCTGGCAGCGGGCCTGGCCGGTGTGGTGATCCTCGTGCAGGAAGGCGACTTTCAGTCGACCGTGGTGGGCCTGATCTTCGCCATCGCCGCTCCGCTGATCTGGTCGATCGGCGCGGTGTGGGGCTCACACCGAGAAATGCCAGATGGGTTTATGGCGGCAACGATCCAGCTGCTTGCTGCCGGCGCGGTCATGCTCATAGTTGGACCTCTCATGGGTGAGCGTGTCGAGGTAGTGCCCACTGCCGGTTCGGTCGTAGCCCTCGGATATCTGATCGTCTTCGGTTCGATCGTGGCCTACACCGCCTTTGTCTATCTGTTGAGGACGGTCAGGCCTGCCCTGGCAACCAGCTATGCGTACGTCAACCCGATCGTCGCGGTGATCCTCGGACTGACCCTGGGTCAGGAGGTTGTCACCGGACCAATCCTCATCGCGCTCCCCCTCATCCTGGCCGGCGTCGGGCTGGTGGCCACCGCCAAGGACCGCAAGACCAAACGACCAACCCCTCAGGCACGTCCGACGACGGAGCCGATCAGAGAGAGGGCGGCGTAAGCCAGAGCCAGCTAACCGGGCCGGCCTGAAGGACGTCTTAGGTTCCCTGAAGGTCACCCGATAGAACACCGCCATAGCCATACTCCGCTGTGATGTCTCCCCATCGTGTCGGCAGATTTGAGGTCTCGACCCGGACCGAGCAGATCCGCACCGCGGTGGGTGCGGCGGGGCTTATCGCGATCGGAGAGCCCGTTCTGTCGGCTCTCGCCAGGTGGGGTAACCCGGACCTCGCCCACCGCGCGGTCAAGTCGTGGGCGAGAGCAGCTCGCAGACTTCTCAAGCTCGAAGCAGAAGTTACGGGCTTGGAGCTGGTGGACCCCGACCAGCAGTATGTAGTTGCCTCACTTCACGAGGGCTTTGCAGATGCCCTCCTCCTATCCCTCCTGCCTCTCAAACTCAGATATCTGGCCCGAGACGAGTTATTCGATGAGTGGCCCCAGTTGGGTCGATTTCTCCGATCGGCCCAGCAGGTGCGAGTGGAAACCACCGCCGACCGAGACGCCGCTCGACAGCTCATCACCGAAGCGGGGCGGACCTTTGAGCGCGGAGAGAGCCTGGCGATCTTCCCACAGGGATCCATACTCGGGATCGAGGTAGCGATAGCGAAAGGAGCGTTCCGATTGGCCAGGCGTTTCGATCGACCCTTGCTCCCGGTCGTCATCACGGGGACCCACAGGGTCTGGGAACACCCGTACTCTCCCACCCTTCGATACGGGCAAAGAGTGTCGATGCAGGTCCTTCCCCCTGTTCCCGGCTCCGTGGCCGTGGCTTCCAAGGATCAGATCTCAATGGAGATGAAACAGGCTGCCCTCGCTCCGGGAATGGCGCCGGTGCGTCGATTCGACCCCGAACGGGATGGATACTGGGATGGGTACTCCTACGAGATCGACCCGGAATTTCCCGAGATCGCCGATCTTGTCGAGCGACATCGTGCAGGACGATCGACTCCCGAGATCAGGCCCTGAGGGCGTCGCTGCCCTTCTGCTCCTCACGAAGCCGTTTGGTCAGATGAACCACGATCTTCCAGGCCATCTGTGGATTGTCCCGCACCAACGGTTTGAAACCCCACTGGGCGATATACAGCGTCACCAAATCGGTCTCGGCGATGACGGTTGCGGTCCGCCGACCCCCATCGAGCAAGGCCATCTCGCCAAAATATTCGCCGGGTCCGAGTGTGGCCACCTTGCGACCACCGCGCACCACCTTGGCCCGGCCGGAGAGGATCATGTGGAACCCGGCGCCCTCGTGACCCTGGGTGACCACCGTCTGGCCGGCCACGTGAGTGGTTTCCTTGGAATTGTCCAGAATCCTATTCAGAGTCCGCTTGCTCAGGTCACTGAACAGCGGAACTGCCGCCAGCTTCTCCAGCTTCTCCTTCTTGGTGGCCAAGTCTCCTCCGGCTGATCGATCGTCCGGGATCATATCGGCTGAGCCCACGAATCGACGCCCACCACCCCTGATTAGCCTCTCGAACGTGATCTGTGGCAACTGCGGCGCCGAGAATTCGGTGGACAATCGATTCTGTGGCAACTGTGGGCAGTCTCTGACCTCGAGCTGTCCCAACTGCGGCGCCGACAACCCGCCCGGGCAGAAGTTCTGTGGCCATTGCGGGAGGGCCTTGGGCGAGGGCGTCGTGGGCGTTGAGACACCTGCACCAACGGCCACGACCGAGAGACGGCTTGTATCCGTCCTCTTCGCCGACCTCACCGGGTACACCTCCTTCGCCGAAGGCCGCGACTCCGAAGACACCAGGAGGTTTCTCGGCAACTACTTCGACCGCAGCCGTGAAGTGATCGAAGGCTTTGGCGGGATGGTGGAGAAATTCATCGGTGACGCCGTCATGGCTGTCTGGGGGGCCGATGTTGCCCATGAGGACGACCCCGAGCGAGCGGTACGAGCCGGATTCGAGCTTGTCGACCTGGTTGCCAAGCTCTCCACCGACGAAGACGCACCCGACCTGGCCCTGCGCGTGGGGGTGAATACCGGCGAAGCCGCGGTCGGCCCTGGCGACGATCACATGGGTTTCGTCACCGGCGACCTGGTCAACACTGCTTCCCGTTTCGAATCCGCGGCCGATCCGGGCTCGATTCTGGTTGGTGAGACCACCATGACCTCGGCGAGCCGGGCGATTGCCTTCGAGTCTGCCGGCGACAAGACGCTAAAGGGAAAGAGCCTTCCGGTGCCTTCCTGGAAAGCCCTTCGCGTCCTTGCCGAGGTGGGCGGAAGGGGTCGGGCCGAAACCCTCGAACCGCCCTTCGTCGGGCGGGCCGAAGAGCTGAGACTTCTCAAGGACCTTTTCGACTCGGTCGGTCGCGACTCCAAGGCTCGCATGGTCTCTTTTGTCGGTGAGGCCGGGATAGGCAAGTCGCGGGTGGTCTGGGAGTTCTTGAAATACGTCGACGGGCTCGTGGACGACACTTACTGGCATGAGGGCCGGTCTCCCTCCTATGGCGATGGGGTCACTTTCTGGGCCGTCGCCGAGATGATCCGACGGCGTGCCGGGATTCTCGAGACCGACCCCGACGACGTGGCAGGAACCAAGCTCGATGAGGCGTTGCAGACTTACGTCGCAGATCCGGATGACCGAGCCTGGATCAAACCGAGAGCAAGCGCCGTCCTCGGTATCGGGGATGCACCCCCCGGCGACCGCGCCGAACTCGACGCGGCGGTTCGCGCCTTCTTCGAAGGCGTGTCAACGCAGGGCACAACTGTGCTGGTATTCGAGGACGCCCACTGGGCGGATACCGCCCTCCTCGACTTCGTGGACGAACTCACCGACTGGTGGCGGGACAAACCGATCCTGATCATCACCCTGGCCCGCCCGGATCTGCTTGACAAGCGCCCCACTTGGGGAACCGGACGTCAGGGAGTCATCTCCTCGACTCTTGGAATTCTGAACGAGGGCGAGATGACCGAGTTGGTCAGAGGGACTGTGCCCGGACTTCCCGACAACGCCGTTGAAACCATCGTGGAGCGGGCAGCCGGAGTGCCGCTGTACGCCGTGGAGTTGTTGCGAAGCCTGATCGCCCAGGGTGACCTCGAAGGAGAGGATGGCGTCTACCGGGTTCTTGGCGATATCGGCGAGACCCCGGTTCCCGAGTCGCTTCAGGCCGTGATCGGCGCCCGGCTGGACCGTCTTGACCCCGAAGACCGGGCTCTGATTCAGGACGCCGCTGTACTCGGGCAATTCTTCTCCCTCGAAAGGCTCTCAGTGATCACCGGTGAGCCGATCGATGTCCTCGAGGCCAGGGTCAGCCAACTGAGTCGTCGCGAGCTGATCGAACCGGTGAGAGATCCACGGTCGCCCGAGCGGGGGCAATATCGCTTCCTCCAGAGCCTCATTCGAGATGTCGCCCTGGGCCGCATGTCGAAGGAAGCGCGGCGATCCCGCCATCTGGCGGTGGCCGCGCACATGGAACAGCAACTCGACCCAGAGATAGCCGTGGTCGTTGCCTCTCACTACCTGAAAGCACTGGATGCGACTCCGGGAGGCGCGGACCAC
>JACZUI010000002.1 GCA_022573225.1 Acidobacteriota bacterium | reverse complement strand
CTTGGCATAGGTGGCCGCATCTCCTGATTTCAGTATAACCGAGTGATTATTCGCTCCGGCCGACATGCCCAAGGGAGGAACCGACTACGACCTTCCTATTGCCCTCGGAATACTTGGTGCGAGTCGTGAGGCCCCGCCACCCACAGGGGTGATTGTGGTCGGCGAGCTAGCTCTTGACGGAGCTGTCCGAGCGGCTGCTAACGCCTTGGGGGCTGGAGTGTTGAGTGCCAGACGAAACCTGCCCTGCCTGCTGGCGCGCGAGTCCTCCGGGGAAGCGGCGGCCATCCCCGGCTCGAGAGTGTATGGGATCGGGTCCCTGGCCGAAGCGGTCGATCTTCTCAGGACTGGCTTTGAGAACGTGACGCCGGCCGAGCCGCGTGAACCGGACATCGACCATGGCGTCTTGGACCTCTCCGACATCAAAGGGCAGGGGACTGCGAGGCGGGCTCTGGAGGTGTCGGCGGCCGGTGGCCATCATCTTCTGTTGCATGGCCCGCCGGGAGGTGGGAAAACGATGCTCGCCCAGAGGCTGCCCGGGCTCTTTCCTCCGTTGGATCCTGAGGAGGCGGTGGAGGTCGCCTTGCTTTGGGCCGCCGCCGGGCAATCGAGGGGGATCCATGAGCCTCCTCCCTTCCGGTCTCCCCACCACACGGCATCGCGGGCCGCACTGGTCGGTGGCGGATCCGGGATCCCCCGTCCCGGGGAGGTGTCTCTTGCACATCGTGGTGTTTTGTTCCTCGATGAGCTGGCCGAGCACCCTCGCAGTCATCTCGACTCTCTTCGTCAGCCGATCGAGGAGGGTTTCGTGACGGTCTCACGGATACGCGCGTCTGTTCGCTTTCCCGCGTCTTTCCAGTTGATCGGAGCGACCAATCCCTGTCCGTGCGGGTTCTTTGGAGACCAACGCCGACCCTGTGAGTGTCGGCCCGCGGCCCGCGAGCGCTATCGGGCACGTATCTCAGGTCCGCTGATCGATCGGTTCGACATGGTCGTCAGGGTTGGTCGTTTGGATGCCGCCGCCTACGACGGACCGCCCGGTGAATCGAGCGATGCAGTTCGCCGCCGTGTGGTCGAAGCCCGCAGCCTTCAGTTGGAGCGGGGCGGGCTGAACCGGTCTGGGCCTCTGGATCGGATGGAGATGGCCAGGTCGGGTCGATTGATGCTCAAGCTCGCCCTGACCAAGGAGATCGTCACAGCCAGAGGTGCCGATCGACTCCATCGGGTGGCGCGGACGATTGCTGATCTCGATCAGGCTTCGGTGATTGAAGACTCGCATGTTGCTGAGGCGATCGGAATGAGGAGCGATTGGCGTGAGAGTTGACCAACGGCGGGTTCAGCCTGACGGCAGCGAGTACCCGGAAGGCATGAAGGACCTCGAGCATCCGCCGGCGATCTATGTGGCAGGCACCATGGTGGCGGCGCCCGCCGTGGCTGTTGTCGGGACGAGGAGATGCACCCGGTACGGATCTGAGCTCGCCGACGCTTTTGGCCGTGCCCTCACAGGGGCGGGTTGGTCGGTGGTGAGCGGATTGGCCCGGGGAATCGATGCAGCCGCGCATCGGAGCACGGTTGACGCCGGGGGCCATGCCGTGGCCGTGCTCGGGTCGGGTGTCGACATCTGGTATCCCGCGGAGAATCGTCATCTCTATGAAAAGTTGCTCGACAGCGGGGGTGCCCTGGTCTCCGAGTACCCACCCGGGACCAGGCCCGACCGTTGGCGATTCCCGGCGCGCAATCGGATCATTGCGGCCATCGCATCGGCGACGGTGATAGTCGAGGCGGGTGAGAAAGGGGGTGCCCTGATCACGGCGCGGCTGGCGGCCGAGATGGGCAGGCCGGTTTTCGTGGTGCCCGGCGACGTCGACAGGGCCGCTTCGATCGGATGCAATCGGCTGCTTCGTGACGGCGCCCACCCGGTGTTGGGGCCATCAGACCTGATCGAAGAGCTTTCTCTCACGATCGGTGAACCAGCGAGAAAGCCTGCGGAGCCGGAGGTCGACCTTCCGCCCGGAGGCATATCCGTCGACGATCTGCCCGACTATTGGGGCTGCTCCATCGGAGAAGCCCTGGTTCGGGTTGGTCGCTTGGAATCCGAGGGCCTGATCAGGCGTGTCGGGGAGATGCTCTCTCCATCTGGCGGGCCGGGCGGATGATAGGGCGGTTCGAGGGCGGATCGCAGACAGACCGCAGGCGGACCGTAGGCGGTATCCCTGGCCCA
Source organism: Acidobacteriota bacterium (assembly GCA_022573225.1). GTDB lineage: Bacteria > Actinomycetota > Acidimicrobiia > Spongiisociales > ZC4RG35 > JACZUI01. The sequence continues at coordinate 106,321 of JACZUI010000002.1, read as the reverse complement.
TCGCGATAGGGCCAATAGCATCTGTGACGTGACTCTCGATCGCCTACCAGCATGGGCGCGCCCGGCTGTCTCCGGATATCTGGAGCGCTTGGAATCGCATCGCGATCTGTCCCCGAACACGATCGCGGCGTACCGACGCGATCTCGCTCAGTTCTTTGGGTATGCCGATGGTGCAGGAGTGAGATCGATCCTGGAGGTTGACCGACGTGTGGCGCGACGATTCCTCGCCCACCTCGACGCCGATGGCTACTCACGTCGTTCGATCACGCGCAAGACGTCTTCAGTGAGAACCTTTTACACCGACGCCGGCCGGCGGGGCGAGGCAGAGAGCAACCCATTCGAAGGGATCTCTCGACTCCGACTGAGCAAGCCACTTCCACATGCATTGCCCTCGAGAACAGTGGTACAGGGGATCGAGTCGATCGATACTTCCACTCCGGAGGGTATGAGAGATCGGGCGCTCCTCGACGCCCTTTACGCCACCGGGCTTCGCATCTCGGAGCTTGCATCGCTGTCGATTACGGACGTCGGGAGCGACCTTCTCACGGTGGTGGGCAAAGGCGACAAGACCCGACGTGTCCCGATCGGGCGGCCGGCACAGGCATCCATCCGGCACTACCTGGAATCGGGGCGACCCGAGCTCGCCACTCCCGCAGCGGGCAACGCGCTCTGGGTTGGGGTCCGGGGAGGTCCGCTGGATCCGAGGGGAATGCGGCGGGTGGTGAGAAAGCGGCTTGCAACTTTTCCCCATGCGCTTCGGCACAGCTTTGCAACGCACCTGCTGGAAGGGGGTGCAGATCTGCGGGCTGTCCAGGATCTGTTGGGACACACCGATCTCGCGACCACTCAGATCTACACTGCTGTGACCCGTCAACATCTGAGAGGAACATATGACCGCAGCCACCCAAGGGCCTGAGACCACAAAGGTCGACGCCCTATGGGAGCGCTTCAAGGCGTCGGCTGATGCCGACGCTCGTGAGCGACTGATCCTCCACTACTCGCCACTGGTCAAGTATGTGGCGGGTCGTGTTGGCGCTGGACTGCCCCGATCAGTGGATCAGAACGATCTGGCCAGCTATGGGCTTTTCGGTCTGATCGATGCGATCGACAAATTCGATCTAGAACGTGGCTTCAAGTTCGAGACTTATGCCATCAACAGGATCAAGGGTGCCATCCTCGATGAGTTGAGGGCCCTCGACTGGGTGCCTCGGTCGGTTCGGTCCCGCGCCCGGCGCATCGAGACGGCCATCGCCGAGCTCGAGCACACCCTGCAGCGGCCCCCCACCGAAGAGGAGTTGGCCCTGAATCTCGAGATGGAGGTCGAAGATCTCCAGAGTGCTCTCTCGGAGATCGGACGGTCCGGAATAGCGGCGCTCGATGAGTTCATCGGGAGTGACTCACAGACCTCGGTCGGGGAGATGATTGCCGACCCAAACAGTGTCTCTCCCGAGTCGGCATATCAGACGGAAGAGACCAGACGTGGTCTGGTGGATGAGGTCAACAAGCTTCCCGAGCGGGATCGGCTGGTGGTCACCCTCTACTACTACGAGGGGATGACCCTTGCCGAGATTGGAGACGTCCTCGGTGTTACCGAGTCCCGGGTCTGCCAGATTCATGCCAAGACCATGATGTCGCTCCGCAACCGGATTGGCGACCCCTCCTGGAGCCCATAACCAACCAAGCCTCGGCCGCCGCTGAAAAGGCCCGATATCGGGCCGAGTGAGCCGCGATACCGATTACCCAACGTGAGCGTTTCCGCGTAAACTCCCTTCCATCACACACGCTTGTGAACCCTCGCTGGTCGGGCACGTCCCGGAAGAGGGTCACTCAATCACTGAGTGCGGTTACTCCACCAATCGGAGTGATGGCCTCGCAGGCGGAGGAACAACCAGAAAGGAGCAGTTGTGGCCGCAGTCACAATGAAACAGCTCTTGGAGGCCGGCGTTCACTTCGGGCATCAGACCCGACGCTGGAACCCCAAGATGGCCCCCTATATCTACGGCGAGCGCAACGGAATCCACATCATGGACCTGCGTCAGACGGTCGTCCAGATCGAGGACGCCACCAAGTATGTCAGGGACCTCGTCGATGGGGGAGGCAGCGTTCTCTTCGTGGGGACCAAAAAGCAGGCGCAGGCCGCCATCGCCGAGACGGCGGGCCGGGCCGGGATGCCCTATGTGAACTTCCGCTGGCTTGGTGGGATGCTCACCAACTTCACCACGATTCAGAAGCGGATCTTCTACATGCGCGAGCTGCGCAATATGGACACTTCCGGTGAGATGAACGACTTGTCTAAGAAGGAGCGGCTCAAGCTCCATCGCGAGCTCGCCAAGCTCGAGCAGAACCTGGGCGGTGTGGCCGACATGGAGCGGGTGCCCGACGCAGTCTTCATCATCGACGTCAATGCCGAAACGACGGCGGTGGCAGAAGCGGTCAGGCTCGGGCTGCCGATCATTGCCCTGGTCGACAGCAATTGCGATCCAGACGACGTCGAGTATGTGATTGCCGGCAACGACGACGCCATCCGGGCTGTCGACCTGATCGCCGGTGCCATCGCGGACGCCGCGGCCGAGGGCCGCGAGCTGGCGTCGAGCAAGGCCGCCAAGGGCGAGAGCGAAGAATCTTGATTCAGGTGAGCAATGGCTGAATTCACAGCAAAAGACATCCAGAAGCTCCGCCATGACGCCGGCGTGGGGATGATGGACGCCAAGAATGCGCTCACCGACGCCGCCGGCGATCTTGACGAGGCATTCGATCTTCTCCGCGAGCGGGGGCAGGCCAAGATGGCCAAACGTGCCGACCGGGAGGCCAGCGAAGGCACGATCGGCACATACATTCACATGCAGGCCGATCGTCCTGTGCTTGGCGTGCTGGTCCAGCTTGCGTGTGAAACCGACTTCGTCGCCAAGAGCGACGACTTCCGCCAGATCGCCGACGACATCGCGATGCACATCAGCTGGAGTAACCCTTCGTGGGTCACCAGGGACCAGGTCGACGAGGGTGACGTCGCCAAGGAACGAGAACTGATCGTCCGTCAAGCCGCTGCCGACGGCAAGCCGGAGCAGGTAATCGAAAGGATCGTCGAGGGGAAGATCGAGTCCTGGTACGGCCAGCACGTCCTTTATGACCAAGAGTTCGTCAATACCGAGATGTTTGAAGGTCTGGTTGGCGATCTCGTTGGCGAACTAGCGTCCAAGATGGGTGAGAACATATCGGTGAAAAATTTCGCTCGCATCGCTGTGGGGGAATAGGAGTGCCGGTGTCTGAATCAACCGAGCGGCGTGTGTTGCTGAAGCTGTCGGGCGAGGCGTTCGCCGACCCGGCAATCGGCTATGGGATCGATCCATTGACTGTTCAGCGGGTAGCTCAGGAGATCCAAGAAGCCCGCAACAACGGGGTTCAGGTCGCAATTGTGGTTGGGGGGGGAAACATATTCCGAGGCGTTTCCCAAGCCGCAAAGGGCATGGACGCCGCGTCGGCCGACTACATGGGGATGTTGGCGACCGTGATAAACGCTCTTGCACTCCGGGATGCGCTGGAGAAGCTCGGACTGGACACGCGGGTTCAGAGCGCGATCACGATGCAGGAGTTGGCGGAGCCCTATATTCGGCTTCGCGCCATACGTCACCTCGAGAAAGGTCGGGTCGTCATCTTTGCCGCCGGCACTGGCAACCCCTTCTTCACCACCGACACCACCGCGGCGCTCCGCGCTATCGAGATCAATGCGAATGCATTGCTCAAGGCCAGCATGGTTGATGGGATCTACGATTCCGACCCGGCGACCAACTCGGACGCCACCCGACACACAGAGCTGTCGTATATGGAATTCATCGCCCGGGAACTCAAGGTGATGGACACCACCGCAGTTACGATGTGCAAAGAGCACAGTGTGCCGATCGTCGTTTTCGACATGAACACTCCAGGCAACATCGTCAGAGCGGTTCGCGGCGACGAAATCGGCACGGTGATTCACTGACGAGGAGAGATGAATGATCAGCGACCTCTTGGCAGAATCTGAGCACAAGATGGAAATGGCCGTTGATCACGTTGCCAACGAGTTCTCCACAGTCAGGACCGGACGAGCCAACCCACAGCTGCTCCAGCGGATAACCGTGGATTACTACGGCTCTCCGACTCCTCTTCAGCAGCTGGCATCCATCTCGGTACCCGAGCCACGCCTCTTGGTTGTCCAGCCTTTCGACCAGTCAACCGTTTCCGACATCGAGCGTGCCATTCAGAAGGCCGATCTTGGGCTGAACCCCAGCAATGACGGTTCGGTGATCCGCGTTGCCTTCCCGACGCTCACCGAGGAGCGACGCAAGGACCTCATCCGGGTTGTCAAGAACATGGCTGAGGAGGGAAGAGTCGCCATCCGCAATGTGCGCCGGCACTCCAAGACCGAAATGGAGGCCCTCCACGGCGAGATCTCCGACGATGACATCCGTCGAGGTGAAGACGAGCTTCAGAAACTGACAGACAGCTACGTTGAGCGAGTCGACAGCCAGGTAGGCAACAAAGAGGAAGAATTACGCGAGATCTGATGGACAGCGGAGACCCCACCAACGACCAAGAGAAGTCATTCGGACGACCCTGGGAGCAGGACGACGCCGATTCCGAGGCGGAGGTCTTCACACTCCCCGGAATCGACGAGCATCGAGATGACGATGTCGCCAAGGGCGAGGATGTCGCCAAGGGCGAGGATGTCGCCAAGGGCGAGGATGTCGCCAAGGGCGAGGATGTCGCCAAGGGCGAGGATGTCGCCAAGGGTGGCGGTTCCAAGGACGAGGACGTCGAGCTGACCGATTGGGATGCCATTGCCGACGCGCCCACGGATCTCGACGATTACACCGCCGTTGAATACTCAGCGGCGACCACAGAGGAGTACCGCGGGCTGGCCGAGGACGTGAGCCGGGCCGCCGAGGAGGATTGGGAGCTTCAACCTGTCGCCGCCACGGTTCCGGGTGTCGACTCCGGCCTGGTTGGATTTGAGGACGTAACCGGCGAGGCACCCCTGCCTGAGGACCACCATGAGGCCACCGAGCAGGCCGCGACCTCGGATATCACCATGCGGATTGGCTCCGCGCTGATCATATTCGGGATGTTCCTGGGCAGCCTTTTGCTAGGCGGATGGTGGTTTGCAGGGTTCATCGCACTGGTGATGATGGTCGGCGTTGGAGAGTTCTATGCGACGGTCCGCTCCCAGGAGATCAGCCCGCTTGCTCTGTTCGGTCTCATCGGTGTGGCCCTTATGGCACTCGGCGCCCAGGTTTCGGGGGCCGGCGCTATTGCAGGATGGGCGGCGGCGGTGACCACGGCAGTCATTCTCTTCTATTCGCTGTCGTCTCGCGCCAACCCCCTCGACGATGCTGCCGTAACAGTTGGGGGGATGGTTTGGGTCGGCCTTCTGTCGTTCGCGATTCTCTTCGCCAAGGGGCCCAGCCCTGTGGCGTCAATCATGTTCCTCGTGCTGTTGGTTGTATTCAACGACATGGGCGGCTACTTCGTCGGCAGGGCGTTTGGTCGTCGCAAGCTTGCTCCTGTTGTCTCGCCGGCCAAGACCGTGGAAGGGTTCTTCGGGGGATTGGTCGCCACGGTTGCCGTAGCCGCAGTCCTGGCCACGTTCCCCGCCTGGGAGGCGATTGGCTTCGGTCAGGCCATCGCAGCCGCTCTTCTCGTATCCGTCATCGCCCCGATCGGTGACCTCATCGAGTCGATGGTCAAACGCTCGCTCGGTGTCAAAGACATGGGCTCCGTTCTTCCCGGCCACGGTGGAATTCTCGATCGGATAGACGGGTTCATCGTCACAGTTCCGGCCGTCTACCTGCTGTTTCGGGGTTTCGGGCTGCTGTGAACAGTTCGGTGGTCGTGCTCGGCGCGACCGGTTCGATCGGGACTCAGACGCTGGAGGTCGTTGAACACCTGGGCCTTCGAGTCGCAGCGCTGGCGGCGAGAGAACCGACACCACGGTTGGCATCGATAGCAGAGAAGTACCCCGATGCTGTCGTGATCGCCACCGGCGGGTCGTCGGAAGAGCGGGAGGAGTTCTCCCGTCGAGTGGGTGCTCGGGCTCGGTTCGGCTCCGAAGCATTGTTGGAGGCAGCGTCCACACCAAAGGTAACGATTGTCAACGGGATCGTTGGCGCCGCGGGACTTCGGTCGACGATCGCAGGCCTCGAAGCAGGTAATCGGGTTGCTCTCGCCAACAAGGAAAGCCTCGTGGCGGGTGGTCCTGTGGTGAAGGCGGCGCTGGAACGCGGCGGTGGGGAGATCATCCCGGTCGACAGTGAGCACTCTGCGCTCTACCAATGCCTCCTCGGAGAGTCTCCGGAGTCGGTGAGCAAGCTCGTGCTCACGGCATCAGGCGGCCCATTTCGAGGTCGCAGCAAGAAGTCCCTGGTCGGGGTGACCCCCGAAGAGGCCCTGGCGCACCCCACCTGGGATATGGGGCAGCGGATCACGATTGACTCCGCGACTCTGTTCAACAAGGGATTGGAGGTCATCGAGGCCTACTACTTGTTTGACATCCCTTACGACCGGATCGATGTCGTGGTGCATCCCCAATCGATTCTGCACTCTGCGGTGGAATTCGCGGATGGGTCGTGGAAGGCGCACCTTGGCCATCCGGACATGCGAATCCCGATCCAGTTTGCGCTCACCGCGCCGGATCGCTCTCCCGGGCTCGCCAAACCGTTCGACCTCGCCGGATCCGATCTCACTTTCGAATCGCCCGATCGCGACGCCTTTCCTGCACTCGACATCGCATTCTCCGCCGGACGGCGAGGAGGCTCGTCTCCCGCGGTGCTCAACGCGGCAGACGAGGTTGCAGTCGAGGCGTTCCTCCAGGGACGTCTCGGTTTCACCAGCATCAGCGAGGTCGTTCAGAAGACCATCGACACCGTCGTTTACCGGGAGCTCATCTCCGTTGATGATGTGATCGAGGTCGATCGGGAGGCTCGAGTCGCCGCGGCGAGCCTGGTGGAGCGGCATGCCGACTAGGTGTTGTTGCCGGGTACCGTGATGTCATGCTCCAGGGCATAGGGGTGGCTCTCGCCATCGTTCTCTTTGTAACCGCCCACGAGGCCGGCCATTTCATCGCGGCCAAGGCGGTTGGGATGAAGGCCACCCAATTCTTCTTCGGATTCGGGCCAAAGATCTGGTCCATCCAGCGAGGCGAGACCGAGTACGGGTTCAAGTGGATTCCACTTGGTGGATACGTGCGCATCATCGGGATGAACCCTCTGGAGGAGATCGCTCCTGAGGATATGGGCCGCACCTACCGGGAAAAGAAGTTCTGGGAGAAGAGCATTGTGGTCCTCGCCGGAGTTGGCATGAACTTCCTCATCGCGTTCCTGATCTTCTATGCGATTCTGCTCTCGAATGGCATTCCCGATCCGCAGCCGATCGTGGAAGAGGTGGTGCCCACCGTCACCGTTGACGGTGTCGAGACTGCCAGTCCGGCGGTCGAAGCGGGGCTGGAGCGGGATGACGCCATCGTCGGAATTGGCCCCTATTCCGTTGCGGGGTGGGAGGACGTGACAGAGGCTCTGGTGGCGGTCGGGCCCGGACCGACCACAATCGACGTCGACCGCAGCGGTCAGGTGCTCACTATCGAGGTCGATCTCGTCGAGAACACTTTGCCTGATGGGACCGTTACCGGCTTTCTCGGCGTCAGCCCCTACGACCCGCGCTACTACCCGGGTCCCGTCGAGACGATCGGGTTGGCCGGTCAGAACGTCTGGAACGGGGTCAGGTTCACCTTCGTGGCGATGCGCGACATGCTTCGGCCCTCCAGCCTCGCCCAGTATCTCGGCGTATTTGCGGGGGACACCGACATCGACCCTGAGATCAGGCCCGTAAGCCCTATCGGAATCGTCAACATCGGTACCCAAATCGAATCGCTCGTTGCTCTGGCCGGAATACTCGCTTTTGTGAACGTCATCCTGGCGACGATCAACCTGCTGCCGCTGTTCCCGCTCGACGGCGGCCACTTCGCGGTCGCTCTCTATGAGAAGCTGACCGGTCGGGAGGCGAACGTCCGCAGACTCGCCCCCGTGGCGGCAGCCGTCATCGGGTTGTTCGCGTTTCTCGGGGTCGTGGCGATCATCCTCGACGTGGTCGACCCGATCAGCCTCCAGTGATGATGACCGACAGGCCTACCCTGGCGCTGAGATGATCGAGCGCCGCAACACACGTGAACTCAAGGTTGGGGATGTACCCGTCGGGGGCGGCGCCCCGGTTTCGGTCCAGTCGATGACCATCACCAAGACCGCCGATGTCGACGGCACGCTTGCCCAGGTCTATGCGCTGGCTGGCGCAGGCGCCGACATCGTGAGGATCACCTGCAACGACGTCGAGGCAGCGCAGGGTCTCGCCGAGATCGTCCCCAGGTCGCCGGTGCCGATCATCGCCGACATCCATTACCAGTACAGGCTGGCCCTTGCCGCGCTCGAGGCGGGGGTGGACGGGTTGAGGCTCAACCCGGGAAACATCCGTAAGGAAGACCAGATCAAGACCGTCGCCCGGGAGGCCAAAGATCGTGGCGTGCCGATTCGGGTGGGTGTGAATGCTGGCTCGTTGGATAAGGACATTCTCAACAAATACGGGAGTGCAGTCCCTGAAGCGCTGGTCGAGTCGGCTCAGAAGGAGATTCGATATCTGGAGGATGTCGATTTCGACGACATCAAGATCTCGGTGAAACACTCAAATGTCCCGTCGATGATCGCCTCGTACCGCTTGCTGGCGGATACCGTCGACTACCCGCTCCACCTGGGCGTCACCGAGGCTGGTCCGCCTCCAGCCGGGCTGATCAAGTCGGTGGCCGGCATCGCCACCCTGCTCAATGAGGGAATCGGCGACACCATTCGGTTCTCACTCACCGCCGATCCGGTCGAGGAGGCAAAGGCCGGTCGTCAGTTGTTGGAGAATCTCGGGCTCAGGGAGCGGAAGGGACTCGATCTGATCGCATGTCCGTCGTGCGGGCGTGCCGAGGTCGATGTCATCGAAATCGCCACCCGAGCTCAAGCCGCTCTCGAGGCGGAGAATCTTCCGATCCAGGTTGCAGTCATGGGCTGTGTGGTCAACGGGCCGGGAGAGGCGCGTGAAGCCGACATCGGGATCGCCGCCGGCCGAGGCAGAGGCCATCTCTTCATCAAGGGCCAGGTGGTTCGGGTCGTACCCGAGGACGAGATGGTCGAAGCGCTGCTCGACGAGGCGCGCAAGCTCGTGGAGGAGGGGGTCGAAAGTCGACTCGCCCACGCCGAGGCCAACGCCGCCGATATCGCGGCTGCCGCACGCGAGGAGTTGATTCAGATCCAGGGCGACGTCAACCATACGTCAGATCGACGGGCCCGTGTGGCCGAGGTGGCCCAAACCGAGTAATGGACCGGGGCTCACGGGCTCCAGTCGACTACCGTCGCCGCTCGCAATCAGGACACGAATCCATGCGCTGGTCAAAGGCTTTCATCCCCACACTTCGAGAAGATCCGGCCGATGCCGAAGCGATCAGCCACAAGCTGTTGGTCAGGGGCGGCTTTATCCGCCAGTTGGCCGCCGGCTCCTATTCCATGCTTCCACTGGGCCAGCGGGTGCGACGAAAGGTCTCCGAAGTCATCCGCGGAGAGATGGACCGCATCGGTGGCCAGCAGATGCACCTGCCGGCGTTGCATCCGGCGGAGATCTGGCAGCGATCGGGGCGCTGGTACGACATCGCCGACGACATGTTCCGCCTCAAGGATCGAAAAGGGACCGATCACGTTCTCGGCATGACGCACGAGGAGATCTTTGCCTCGTTGGCGACCGAGTTGTTCTCCTACCGGGATCTTCCTCAAATCTGGTACCAGATCCAGACCAAGTTCAGGGACGAGCCGAGGCCTAAGTCAGGTCTGCTTCGGGTGAAGGAGTTCACCATGAAAGACTCGTACACCCTTGATATCGACGAACCCGGTTTGGACAGCGGGTTTGACAAGCACAGGGAGGCCTATTTCCGGATCTTTCGCCGGATCGGGCTGGATCCCGTCGCCGTCGAGGCGAGTTCGGGGATCATGGGCGATGGCGAGTCAGTCGAGTTCATGATGCGGAGCCCGGCGGGTGAGGACTGGATCATCACCTGCGATGGCTGTGACTATCGCGCCAACGTCGAGACCGCTACCTCCGCCTTGGAAGACATCGCTGATGGCGAATCCTCTGGCCTCGAGCGGTTCCCTACTCCCGACCTGACCACTATCAAGGCTCTGGCAGAAGCCCATCCAGAGACCGCGGCCGCCGACCATCAGATCAAGACCCTTGTCTACTACGTCGGAGAAGAGCCCGTGCTCCTCCTGCTGAGGGGTGATCATGAGCTTCAGGAGCAGAAGCTCAAGGACCGGCTCCGGTCTGAGGATGTCAGGCCGGGCCAGCCGGATGAGATCCGTGAGCTCCTGGGCGCCGACCCCGGCAGCCTCGGTGCGGTCGGGGTTGAAGGGGTGCGAGTTCTGGCGGACCTGGCCCTACAGGGCAGGGAGAACATGGTCACCGGGGCCAATGAGGACGGCTGGCACTACTCGGGAGTGGATCTCGAACGGGACGCCAACGTGGGTGAGTGGGTCGATCTTCGGGCAGTTGAGGATGGCGAAACCTGTGCCGTCTGCGGAGCAACGCTGAGTCGATGGAAGGGCGTTGAGATCGGCCACATCTTCAAGCTTGGCACCAAGTACTCCAAAGCTTTCGAAGCGTTTGTCCAGGATGAAGAGGGCGTAAGCCATCCGATCATCATGGGCTCGTACGGAATAGGCGTTGAGCGGGCCATGGCGGCTGTGGTCGAGGCGAACAACGATGAGAGCGGGATCATCTGGCCAGTCTCCGTGGCGCCTTACGAGGTGGTCATCACCGTTATTCGTCCCGACGACGAGGTCACGATGGCGGCGGCCGATGCTCTCTACGACGAGCTCGTCGAGGCAGGCGTCGAGGTTCTCCTCGATGATCGCGATGAACGACCGGGGGTCAAGTTCGCCGACGCAGAGCTGATCGGAATCCCGTACCGGGTGACCGTGGGACCGCGCGGCGTGGAGTCGGGAGCTTTGGAGTTGGTGGAGCGGAGGGGGATGGAGAAGTCAGAGGCGCCTCTCGCCGAAGTCTCCGGTGAACTCGTCGAGGTCATCACGGCCGCCCGATTCGGAGTCTGACCGGGCTTGGAGTCTGCTGAATGATGCCGTCGGTCGTCGAGATGGTTGACATCCATTGTTCAGCGGGCTCCTACCCGCATATTGGGTCTTTCCCGGCCAGGTCGTATAATCGCTTCCACAACAGGACGCTTTTTCGGGTCAGGTGGGCGCGTTCGCCCACCTGACTTGTTGTGGAGTGACGCATTTTGGCAACGGTGACAGACATTTGGAGCTTGGTAGAGCCCTACCTCGCCACCGAGCATCTCGAGCTCGACGATCTCGAGCTTTCGGGAACCGGCAAGGGGCGGCTTCTGCGCGTGGTTGTCGACGGTGAGGACACCAACGTCGACCGCCTTGCCGACGTGTCACGAGGCATTTCGCGGCTCCTGGACAACGAATCTGACCTCGACGGCAGCTACCAGTTGGAGGTCACCTCGCCCGGACTGGAGCGAAAGCTCCGCCGACCCAGCCATTTCATCAAGTCGGTGGGTCGTGAGGCAAAGCTGAAGGTCCATCAGGGGGAAGGGAATCGGACACTTCGCGGCGTCATCACCGACGCCAACGATGAGACCTTCACGGTCGATGTCGAAGACGAGAGTCTCGTGGTGTCCTACCAGGACGTGCTCACCGCCAGGACGGTGTTCAGGTGGGAAAAGGCCCCCAAACCGGGCCACTGAAGGAGAACCATGCAGCTCGACACGATGATGGAGGCCATTGAGGTCCTCGCCCGAGAGCGAGGCGTTGGCGTTGATGCGATTCTTGATGCCTTCGCCAACGCGCTCGTCGCCGCCTACAAGAGAAGCCCGGGGGCTGCCGAAGAGGCTCGGGTGACTATCGACCCCGAGTCCGGCCAGGTCGTTGTTTATGCCCAGGACCTCGACGAGGACGGAAACGTGATCGACGAATGGGAAGACACCCCGGAGGGCGAGGCATTCGGCCGGATAGCCGCACAGTCGTTCAAGCAGGTCATGCAGCACAAGCTGCGCGAGGCAAAGCGCGAGCGCGTCTATGAGATGTACGAGGGCCGGGAGGGCGACCTCATCACCGGAATCGTCCAGCAGGTCGACTATCGCTCGGTGATCCTCGATCTTGGCGATGCCGAAGCCATTCTCCCTGGATCGGAGCGAATACCATTCGAGCGCCTCGAGCGAGGGAACAGGGTCAAGGCCTTGATCCTCGAGGTTCGCAACGAGCCGAAAGGCGCACAGATCGTCGTGTCACGGTCACACCCCGATCTGGTTCGCCGGCTCCTGGAGCTGGAAGTGCCCGAGCTGACGGACGGAACCGTGGAGATCGTCAATATCGCTCGGGAGCCTGGCCATCGCAGCAAGATCGCCGTTATCTCCAATGATCCCAACGTCGATCCCAAGGGTGCGTGCGTCGGGGCAAGAGGCTCTCGGGTTCGGCAGGTGGTCAACGAACTACGGGGCGAGAAGGTCGACGTTGTCCAGTGGCGAGATGACCTCAGCCAGTTCATCGCCGAGGCTCTGGGCCCAGCGAAGGTCAAGGAAGTCAATATTGACGAAGACGAGAAGACTGCCGATGTGATCGTGTCCGAACATCAGCTTTCTCTCGCCATCGGCAAGGAAGGGCAGAACGCCCGGCTTGCGGCCCGGCTATCCGGTTACAAGGTCGACATTCGATCCGACGCCGAGCCAGTCGAGGAGCCTGTCGAGGCAGCCGAGGCGACCGGCCCAGGCAGCTCCGATGACTCGTCAGCGGAAGAAGTTGTCGCAGCGGAGCCCGCAGAGGAAACAGCCGGCGTTGATGACTCGTCATCGGAAGATGTTGTCGCGACGGACGAGACCGACGACGAGGATGCCGTCATGGACGAGGACGCCGTCGTGAAAGCCGATACAGACGACGTCGCCGAGAACGGCGAAGACGAAAGCGAATAAGGAAAGTTTGAACCAGTGAGGATCTATGAACTCGCCCGCGAGATGGACCTGGACTCCAAGGAAGTCCTGAAGCAGGCACTCGAGCTGGGGCTCGAAGCCAAAACGGCTTCATCAGGAGTAGACGACGAGTCCGCCGACCTGCTTCGTCTTGCCTTCGCCGGCGACGAGCCCGAAACAGTCGTCGAGGCGGAAGACAAAGCGCCCGAAGTAGGCGACGACGTGGCGCCGTCTGAGGAGACTTCGGTCGAGGAGACTTCGGTCGAGGAGACTTCGGTCGAGGAGACTTCGGTCAAGGAGACTTCGGTCGAGGAGACTTCGGTCAAGGAGACTTCGGTCAAGGAGACTTCGGTCGAGGAGACTTCGGTCAAGGAGCCGGAGAGGGCCCCGGATTCAGGCGTTGTCGACATCGCTTCCATCACGAAGGGGGCGTCGGTCAGGGAATTCGCGGAGGCGATCGGCCAATCCGCAGGTGAGGTAGTCAAGGTCCTGTTGACCAAGAGCCTCCCGGTCGGTGCCACGCAGACAATGCCCGCCGATCTGATCGACGAGGTCGCCGAGCAGTTCGGTTTCATCGTGGAAGTCGAAGAGCCGGCCGCGCAGCCGGTCGTGGCCGACCGGCCCGAATTCGATGACGCCGAAGAGGATCTGACACGGAGGCCCCCGGTGGTGACGGTCATGGGTCACGTCGATCACGGGAAGACCACCCTCCTGGACACCATCCGGAACACCAAGGTCGCGGAGAGCGAGCAGGGCGGGATCACCCAGCACATCGGTGCCTATCAGGTTGAAGTGAACGGGCACCCCATCACCTTCATCGACACCCCGGGTCACGAGGCGTTCACTGCCCTCCGCTCCAGGGGGGCCAGCATCACCGATATCGTGATTCTGGTGGTCGCGGCCAACGACGGTGTCATGCCTCAGACGATCGAGGCAATTTCGCACGCTAAGGCTGCCGGTGTAAAGACGATTGTTGCGATCAACAAGATCGACCTTCCCGGCGCCGATCCACAGCGAGTCCGGACCGAGCTCACCGAGCAGGAGATCATCACCGAGGAATTGGGTGGAGACGTTCCAAGTGTCGAGGTTTCTGCGATAAGCGGCGAGGGCGTAGACGACCTCCTCGAAGTAGTCGACCTGATCGCAGAGTTGGAGGATTTCAAGGCCAACCAGAAACCCAAGGCGTTCGGCGTCGTCGTCGAAGCACAACTCGAGATCGGTCGCGGCCCGATGGCCTCAGTCATTATCCAGCGTGGAACTCTCAAGAAGGGTGATGCCTTCGTCGCCGGCCCCGTTTCCGGTCGAGTCAGGGCCCTCCTCGATGCGAACGGCGATCAGCTCAAGACGGCCGGGCCTTCGGACCCGGTTCAGATCATGGGTTGGGATGAGGTTCCGGCTGCCGGTGACTATATCGAGGTGGTCGCCAACGATCGGGAAGCCCGCAAGATTGCGGCCCAACGCCAGGAAGAGTTGAAGATCGTCACCCAGGCGATGCCTTCGGCCCGGGATCGCCTCCAGGGACTTCTCGACCAGCTTCGGGCCGAGGACGCGACCCTCAACTTGATCGTCAAGGCCGACGCTCAGGGGTCACTGGAGGCCCTACGCGAGTCGATCGGCAAGATCGAGCGTGAGGGCGGGAAGATCCAGATCATTCATGGGGCCGTTGGCGGCATCAACGAGAACGACGTAACGCTGGCGGAAGTCACTGACGCTGTTGTGATCGGGTTCAACGTCCGTCCCGAGCCGAAAGCACGGCGGGCTGCCGAACAGGCCGGTATCGAGATTCGCACCTATGGCGTCATCTACGAGCTTCTCGACGAGATCGAGCAGCTCTTGGTTGGTCAGCTTGCCCCCGACTACGAGGAGCAGGTCTTGGGCACCGCCGAGGTCAGGGCGCTTTTCAAGGTTCCGAGGCTTGGCACGGTGGCCGGTTGTTTTGTGGTCGAGGGTGTCATCCAACGGGGGGCGAAAGCCAGGCTGCTTCGTGACGGAGTCGTCATCCACGACGGAACAATCTTCTCGCTGCGACGTTTCAAGGACGATGTCCGCGAGGTCGTCGCCGGGTTTGAGTGCGGTATCGGCTTCGAGAACTACAACGACCTCAAGGAGGGCGACAGCATCGAGGTGTACCTCATCAAAGAGGTCGCCCGGACCTGATGCGTGTCGCGGCTCTCCGGGTCGAGCTGCATCTTCCCACACCCCAGTCGATCAAGGAGAAGCGAGCGATCTTGCGTCCGCTCATCGAAGGCCTTCGGAGGCTCGGCTCATACAGCATTGCCGAAGTCGATCACCACGATTCCTGGCAGCGGGCCACCATTGGTGTGGCGATTGCCGCTCCCGACGGCAAAAGTCTCGCGATGCACGTCACGAAGTTGCGTCGCTACCTTGATGCCAGACTCGAGATCGAAGTCGTGGACATCTTCCTGAGCGAACTGGAGGAGCCGGAATGAGCCAACAGAGCCCGCGCATGCTCAAGGTCAATTCGACTCTGCGCGAAGTCCTCGCCGATGAGATCGAGCGTCTCAGTGACAAGCGGTTGGAAATGGTGTCGATAATCGGGGTGGACACCGCACCCAATCTTCGTCACGCGGTCGTGTACATAGATGTGCTCGCGTCGGATCAATACCAACCGGCTCTCGACGCTCTGTCACGCGCTGCCATACGCCTTCAGTCGGTGATCGGCAGACAGCTGCGGCTCAAGTACACACCCACATTGGAGTTTCAAATGGATTACGGAGTCGTGGGTGGGGAGAGAATCGACAGAATCCTGCGCACACTCAGCACTGCAAAGGTGGAAGACGAATGAGTCTCATCGAGCAAGCCTCGCGAGCCATCGGCGACGCCCGGGAATTGGCCCTGGCCTGTCATATCGGCCCTGATGGCGACGCCTTGGGGTCGATGCTCGGACTGGGGATCGCCGCGCAGACGGCGGGCAAGAAGGTGGTCGCAAGCTTTGGCTCGCCGTACGTCGTGCCGGGGAATCTGTCCTTCCTGCCTACCGAACTGTTGGTCGCTCCCGAAGATTTCCCCAAGAATCCGGAGACGATGGTTGTCTTAGACGCCGGCTCGGCCGATCGGCTAGGCGAGTTGGCCGTCAATGCGAAGGCGGCGGCGACCGTAGTCGTGATCGATCATCATGTGACCAATCAGGGATTCGGCGACATTCCGCTGGTCGACCCGGACGCGGCAGCAACCGGGGAGTTGGTGGCCATGATCTTGGACAGCCTGAGATGGCCAATAACTCCCAAAATCGCCACCTGTCTTCACACCGCCATCGTCACCGATACCGGTCGTTTCCAATACACCAATACCCGTCCCGAGACCCTCACGCTTGCCGCGCGCCTTGTTGCCGCCGGGGCTCAGCCGGACGAAATCTCTCGCCATGTGTACGAGGAAGCCCCTTTTGGCTATCTGAAGGCAGCCGGAGCGGCATTGTCCCGTGCCGAACTGGATGAGGAGCTCAGCCTGGTTACCACCTTCATAACCCAGGACGATCTCACATCGGCGGGGATCGACTGGGGGGATATCGACAACCTGATCAATACGATTCGCCTCGCTCAGGAAGCCGACTCGGCAGTGATCGCCAAGGTCCACGACGACGGTCGGGTCAAGATCAGCATGAGATCTCGTGGAGCGACCGACGTCGGCGCGCTGGCGGCCGAACTGGGTGGAGGAGGGCACAGGCTCGCCGCCGGATTCACCTACAACGGCGATGTCGCCGGCGCTCTCAATGAGATTCGCACGAGGATCGGCCGCTACAGATGACGGCGGGATTCCTCGTTGTCGACAAGCCCTCAGGAATCTCCTCGAATGCTGTGATCGGGAAAGTGAAGAGGGCGACCGGCATCAAGAAGGTCGGTCACGCCGGGACACTGGATCCAATGGCCACGGGTGCGGTGGTGGTGGCCATCGGCCCCGTTACCCGACTCGTCCGCTTTGTCCAGGATCTGCCCAAGGAGTATCTGGCCACCGCATTGTTCGGCGTCGCCACCGACACTCTCGATGCAGATGGCGCCGTCCTGACCCGAGAGCCCATGGATGTCACCGAGGAGGGGGTGATCGATGCAGCGAAACGATTTGTCGGAAGGATTCACCAGATTCCGCCGATGGTCTCTGCCCTCAAGCATGAGGGCCGCCGTCTCTATGAGCTCGCCCGGGAAGGCACGGTGATAGAGCGTGAGGCGCGTCCCGTCGACGTATACGAGCTGGAGATCCTGTCTGTGGGCGCCGGGCCCTACCCGGAAGTCGATTTTCGGGTCGTTTGTGGGAAGGGCACCTATGTGAGATCGTTGGCCGACGACCTTGCCGCGGCGTTGGGGGGATCGGCTCATCTGACCTCGCTCCGGCGAACCAGGATCGGATCGCTCAGCCTTTCTGAGTACGGCATCGCTGTCGATGAGCTCGAGACCTGGGAGCAGAAGATGTTGACCCCAACCGAGGCACTCGCCGACCTTCCCGTGGTAATCGTTGGCCAGAAGACAGCGCAAGGAGTGAGACACGGCATGAGGTTTGTCGGTGGCGAGATCATCGACGCTCCGGAAGACACGCCTCTTCGGGTTCTCGACGAATCGGGGGATCTGATCGCCATTTACCTTCGTCACGGTGACCAGGCCCGACCCGAGGTGGTGATTCCCGCTTGAAGGTTGTTGACGGTCCGTGGATGGACTGGAGCCCGGTCGCCGAACCGGCGGCAATTACGGTCGGGGTCCTCGACGGCGTGCACCGCGGCCATCGGACGCTCCTGGAGCGACTGACAACAGATGGTCTCGTGCCCACCGTCGTGACGTTCGAGCCACACCCCGTCGAAGTGCTCTCTCCGGGCGTACCGCCGCGACTGATCACAACCATCGATGAGCGGATCGAACTTCTCGACTCTCTTGGTGTGTCCATGGTGGCGGTCCTAGACCTGGCCGAGATCAGGGATCTTGCCCCGGAGGAGTTTGTTTCGGAGGTTCTGGTCGGCAGGCTGGGTGCGAAGAGGATCGTTGCGGGTGTCGACTTTCAGTTTGGGAAGAACCGGGCAGGCAGCATCGCGATGTTGTGGTCTCAAGCCGATGAGCTCGGATTTGTGGTCGACGTCGTTGATCTGGTTGTTTCCAATGGCACAGTCTCTTCATCCCGGATACGCGGGCTGATCGAATCCCAGCGAGTTGCGGAGGCCGCCGAGCTGTTGGGGGCCAGGTATCGCTTGACCAGTCAGGTCGTGGCTGGGGACAAGCGAGGCCGAGCCATCGGGTTCCCTACGGCGAATCTCGTCCCGCCGCAGCGAAAGGTGATTCCGGGTGACGGGGTCTACGCCGCCTACGCACGAGTGGGGGGCAAGGTCCATCGAGCTGCGGTCAATGTCGGGGTGCGTCCGACCTTCGGTGGAGGCGATCGCCTTATCGAAGCGTATCTGATCGACTTCGACGGTGATCTGTACGGAGAGCAACTCACTGTGGAATTTGTCGAGAACCTCCGTGATGAGCTTCGCTTCGAGTCGACCGACGAACTCGTCGCGCGGATGGATCATGACATCGTGGAGACGAGAGCCATTCTGGAATCGACGCCGTCAAATATGAGTTGAAGTGGTGAAGCTGTTAGGGTTCTGGCCGGTTTCCCTTTACCAATCAGGTTTTACGCGCAATGAAGACAACCACCGAGATCGTCGCCGAGTACGGCACGCACGAGAGCGACACCGGCTCTCCCGAGGTACAGGTTGCGGCCCTCACCGAGCGCATCAACCACCTCACCGGACATCTTCAAGACCACAAGCACGACCATCACAGCCGTCGCGGACTGCTGATGATGGTTGGCAAGCGTCGTCGTCTCCTCGATTACCTGCGCCGTCAGGACGCCGATCGTTACCGAGGCCTCATCGCCAAGTTGGGACTTCGTCGATAACCAAGATTTTCATGAGGTGCGGCCAAACCCGCTCCTCATGGTTATGGGGCATAGCCCCAAAACAGCTCTGGGCCTTCTATAGAGCCCGGGATCACCAAGACACGCGAGCCCTGCCGGTTGTCAGTGGCGATGTCTCAGATCATGCGAGACACGGCCACTGCCAACGGGTTCGGCTCCCAATGTAAGGAGCACTAAGTGCCCGAAACCTCAGTAAGAGGCACCATCGGCGGCAAAGAGTTCGTCCTGAGTACCGGCAAGCTTGCCGGCCAGGCCAACGGAGCCGTCGTCGCCAAGTTGGGCGGTACCGAAATGTTGGTTACCGCCACCGCAAACACCAGGATGCGAGAGGGCATCGATTTTTTCCCTCTCACCGTCGACTTCGAAGAGCGGATGTACTCCGTGGGCAAGATCCCCGGCTCGTTCTTCCGTCGGGAGGGCCGCCCTTCGGAGCAGGCCATCCTCACCTGTCGGCTCATCGATCGCCCGCTTCGCCCATCGTTCCGTGATGGCTATCGCAACGAGACCCACATCGTGGTCACCTCGCTTGCCGTCGATCAGGAGAACCCGTTCGACGTCATTGCCCTCAACGGTGCGTCCGCGGCGCTCTCGGTATCCAACATCCCGTTCGAAGGCCCGCTCGGCGCTGTCCGCCTCGGGCTGAAGAAGGGCGAGTGGGTTCCGTTCCCGACTGAAGAAGACCTCACTGAGTCGGTCTTCGAGCTTGTCGTCGCTGGTCGTCGCAATGACGACGGTGACATCGACATCACCATGGTCGAGGCAGGATCCACCCCTAATGCCATGACTCTCATCGCCGACGGCGACCGTCCCTCTGACGAGGATGCGGTAGCCGAGGGCCTCGAGGAGTCGAAGGAGTACATCGGTCAGATGATCGATCTCCAGCTCGAGCTGGCTGCGACCGTGACGGTCACGCCCGCCGAGTGGCCCGTCGTAGTCGACTACAGCGATGAGATCTATGCCATGGTCGAAGCCGCAGCCACTCCCAAGTTGGGTGCTGTTGTCGCCATTGCCGGCAAGCGCGAGCGTCAAGACGCCGAAGCAGAGCTTCTCGAGGCTGTCATCGCCGAGTCGGGTCTTGCGGAGGACGACACCGATGGCCTGGCGCAAGCCAAGCGAGCCTTCAAGTCGGTTTTCAAGAAGGTCGCCCGTGACAGGGTGGTCGAAGACGGCGTTCGTCTTGACGGACGAGGCGCCACCGACATCCGGCCGCTGACCATCGAGGTTGGTGCCGTCGAGCGGACCCACGGGTCGGCTCTGTTCCAACGTGGTGAGACCCAGGTCTTGAACATAACGACTCTGGGCATGCTCAAGATGGAGCAGATGCTGGACACCCTCGGACTCGAGGAGTCCAAGCGTTACATGCACCATTACAACTTCCCACCGTTCTCCACTGGTGAGGCCGGCTTCATGCGCGGTCCCAAGCGTCGCGAGATCGGTCATGGCGCCCTCGCCGAGAAGGCCCTTCTCCCGGTCGTTCCGGACGCGGATGAGTTCCCCTACGCGCTACGTCTGGTCTCGGAGGTTCTTGCCTCGAACGGTTCGTCGTCAATGGCATCAGTTTGTGCGTCGAGTCTCTCGATGATGGACGCCGGCGTGCCGATCTCCGATCCGGTTGCCGGAATCGCGATGGGTCTGATCCATCAGGACGGCAAGTACGTGACTCTCACCGACATTCTCGGTGCGGAGGACGCTCTTGGCGACATGGACTTCAAGGTTGCCGGCACGGCTGGTGTGATCACGGCCCTCCAAATGGACACCAAGATCCAGGGTCTTCCCTCCGAAGTGTTGAAGAACTCACTGAGCCAGGCTCGTGAAGCCCGACTGTTCATCCTCAGCGCCATGGCTGAGGTCATTGCCGAGCCACGGAGCGAGATGAACGAATGGGCGCCACGGATCGAGTCGATCGAGATCCCGAAGGACAAGATCGGCGAGATCATCGGCCCCAAGGGTGCGGTTATCCGCGAACTCGAAGAGGTGACCGGCGCCAAGATCGAGATCGACGAGGCCGACGGTCACGGAATCGTCAGAATCGCCTCAGCCGACAGTGCCGCCCTCGCGGCTGCCAAGGAGAGGGTGATGCAGATCGCCTTCCCACCCGAAGCAGAGATCGGTGCCGAGTACGACGGGAAGGTTGTCAACATCACCAAGTTCGGCGCCTTCGTCAACATCCTCCCCGGACGCGACGGTCTGCTTCATATCTCTCGTCTCGACGGATCGAAGCGAGTAGAGCGTGTTGAGGACTACCTCGACGATGGTCAGGAGCTCAAGGTGAGAGTCCGCGAGATCGATCGCGGCAAGGTCAGTCTCGAACTGGTCGACGCTCTGGAGGGCGCAACCTTGCCTACCGGCGAGGCGCCCAAGCGCGGCGGCGATCGCGGTCGTGACGATCGCGGCGGCAGAGGCGGCCGTGACCGCGGACGCAATGACCGCAATCGCAGTCGTGATGATCGCGGCGCCGGCAAGAGCGACAGTCGCAGCGGCGACGGAGGACAGCCTTCATCCGCCGGCGAGGGTCGTCGTAGCGCACCTAGCTTCGAAGAAAGCTTCGAGGAGGCGCGTCAGAACTGACGCAAGACGAGGGTGCATCAGAACTGACGCACCCTCTCAGACTTGAGAGGAGGGACAGGCAAATGCCTGTCCCTCCTTTCGCGTGGTCATACAATCGACTCGAAGCAGCAGCACGGGATAGACCGTTGGCATTCGAAACGCAGGGAACGGTCATCATGCGGGGCGAAGGCGGCGCAGGAATCGCCGTCAGTGTCGTCGTTGATGGCTCGCGTATCCGTCTGGTATCGGGCGACGAGTTGATCGGTGACTGGGAGTCGGCCACATTGGGTATCAGCGCACTCAGCGAGGGTTTCGCGGTCAGGGCCGAGGGCGAAGAATTCATTCTCAAGACGGAGAACGACGCCGGCCTTGCCGAGGGTCTCGGTATGGCCGCGACATCCCCCCGATTGGCCCGGCAGGTAGCGAAGTCCCATGCCCCCGAGGAGCGTGAGCCGGAACCCGACGTGGAGGCTCCCCGTTCTCGAGTTGGCGCCATCGTCTTCGCTGTCGGCGGCGTCCTGGTGCTGGCAGGCGGCACAGTGCTTCGATCCATGCCGACTGTCTCGGTGTCAGGAGAGGAATCACTCTCCCCTGGTGGTTCAGGGCAGTTTTGGGTTGCGTTTGTCGTGGGCGGCCTCCTGATGGCGGCGGTCGCCTACATCCTGGCCATTGGGACGAAATGGGCGCGCATCGCGGCGTTCGCCGCGCTCGCCGTGGTGATCGGGATTTTTGCCATGGCGGCTCAGACCGCATCAATCAGCTCCAATCAGTTGCCTGCCTATGGCTTCATCGCCGGTGGGATCGTGGTCGGCGTGGCTGTCGTGTTCAGCGGGAGCCTGAACGACTGAATCGTTAGCGTCTCGGCTATGCCGGAACTTCCCGACATTGTCGTCTACATCGAAGCCCTCGAACGCAGGGTGCTCGGTAGGACGCTGCGCGGGGTCCGAATTGCCTCGCCCTCAGTGTTGCGGACCTTCGATCCGCCCTATGACGCTCCGGTTGGGCTCGATGTGGTCGGGTTGCAGCGGGTTGGAAAGCGGATCGTCTTCGAGTTCGATGGGGATCTCTACCTGGTGATTCATCTGATGGTGGCCGGCCGACTTCGTTGGGAGCAACCGGGGAAGGCCATTCCGAAGAAGCTCGGGCTGGCGGCCTTCGATTTTGACGACGGGTCGCTGATCCTCACCGAGCAGGGCACTCGCAGGCGGGCCGGGATTTGGCTCAGCCGGGGATATGACGGCGTCGCCGCGTTGGATCGCGGGGGAGTGGAGCCGCTGGATGTGACCGCGGAGGAGTTCGGCGTTGCGCTCAAGACCGAGAACAGGACCCTCAAACGGGCCTTGACGGATCCTCGCATTTTCGCCGGGATTGGGAACGCCTACTCCGATGAGATCCTGTGGAAGGGTCGGCTGTCTCCGGTGAAGCGGACTTCCCAGCTCAGCGACGATGAGGTGAAGCGTCTTCACGATGCCGTAGTGACCTCGCTTGAGGAATGGACCCAGCTTTTGCGTGACGAGGTGGGGGAGGACTGGCCGAAGAAAGTGACGGCCTTCCGGGATGACATGGCTGTTCACGGCAAGTACGGCGAGCAGTGCCCCCGGTGTGGGTCGAAGGTGCAGCGAATCGTCTATGCCTCGAACGAGACCAACTACTGCGCAACCTGTCAGACCGATGGCAAGCTTCTCGCAGACCGTTCGCTGTCTCGTTTGCTCAAGGATGACTGGCCCAAGACCATCGAGGAGATGGAAGAGGGCTGAGGCTCACCATCGTGCCTAACGTCTCGTTTTCCGGGACGCTCTGCACGCACGACGTTGTCCGCGCTAGTCGCCCGAGAGGGTGCACTCCTTGCCGTCGAGGTACTTGTCGACCTGCTTTTCCCACAGGGTGTACTGGTCGGTCAAAGAGGCCCAGCCAAGGACCTTGAGTTGATAGCCCGCGATGGCCGAGAACTTGGTGTACCCGTACTGACAGGGCGGTATGTCGGCCGTCAGGGTGGTGCCGGGTGTCCACAAGCTGGTGCTGTAGGTGTCGATTGTGATGAATGCAAACGGGCTGTAGCCGACAAAGCCGAGTTCGAATCTGGGAAACTCGACACCTAGTCCGAATCCGGCCGGTCCGAGACCGGCCGTGACGGTGTCGCCTGAGGTGTCGATGGCGTCCGACTTGAGCACTCCTTGGGGTAGGCCGACCCCGTCGCTCTCGACTTTGAATCCCTGATCGCTGGAGTATTTCACTTTCCAACTGCCGCCGCTCGACGACTCGAGGGCGGAGAGCTCGGGGACGATCCGACCGGCCACCTTAAGCTGGAGAGCCATCGGAATTCCGTACGGGCCCGGAATCGGGATGGGCAGCGACAGTGGGGCGTTGAACTTGACGATCTCGGTTATGGCCTGCTGGGGTGTGCGGAAGGCGGCCCACTTGAGCTCTATCTCTCCTTGGAGACCGTTGATATCGGTCGTCATGTCCACTGGCGACCCGCCCTCGTACTCAAGGGTCGAGGAGTAGTTGAATCCGCTGACCCAGCCCTGGCCGGAGATTGAAGCTTGTGCGGGGCTTGTTCCGATGCTGAGTGAGCCGACCAACTTGAAGTTGAGCCTCTCGTCCTTGGGCTCGAGCTCGATGGTGAACTTCCAACCTTGGTGGGTGAACTCGATAGTCGTCTTTTGTGACGTCTGAGCGACAACGGGCGCCATGGCTGCGAAGACAGGGCCGGACAGTCCGGCGGTTTCTTCGAAGGTGAATTCGAAGTCGGCCCACGAAACGTCGTAGTCCCACTCCAGGGTTCCGGTGTCGACAATGTCACCAAGGGTGGCTTCGCTGAGTTGGAGGACTGTCTCGCCCCCCTCCTCCAGAACTGAACTGACGATGCCGAAGCCGGCACCGCCGAGGGCGACCGCCTGGCCGATCTCGGGGGAACCAATGTCGTCTTTCGAGCCCCGGAATCGATACTCACCGGCGTCCGGATCAGAGCTGACTAATAGATCCTCGACCAGGCTCTCGTCGAGAATCACCGCGTTCGCTTGCGGCGTGACGTCGAAGTTGGTCTCGAGTTTGGAGGCAGACGGAGGCTCGCTACCTGATCCGCTACATGCCCCGGCCACCATGGCGAGGACCACCAGTGTGGCGACAGCCGCGTTGTGACTTCGACGCACGTCCCATCTCCGCATCGTTCGATGTTGCGACAATACGCGGAAAAGTGAGTGATAGGAGGGCTGAGGCTCACCGTCGTGCCTAACGTCTCGTTTTCCGGGACGCTCTGCACGCACGACGGTCTGAGACTGGCATAGTCCTCTTTACATCGAACATATGTTCGATATGATGGAGTGCCCGACAGCGGAGTCAGCTTGGGCATCGAGGCCATCGAGGGAGCCACCACTGCATCCCTTCTCGATCTAAATGAGCGGGAAGAGGGCTATCTCAAACTTCAACCTGGGCGGGTCACCGAACTGGTCGGTGTTCCCGGATCCGGGCTGACCCGTCTTGGCCTGAGCCTCCTCGCCCCACATTCCCGACTGGCGCCAGTCGTCGCTCTAGACGTTCGGGGATGGATCTCACCAGAGGCCGCCTGGGAGGTCGGTGTCATCGCCGAGAGCCTGATCGTCGTCCGTTGTGACGAACTACATATCTGGCCCAAGGTGGCGGCCGCTCTTCTCGAAGGGGTCCGTGCTCTCTATGCCGAGGTGCCGGTCGGAGCCCGAGATCAGGATCTCCGTCGTCTCGCTGCCTTGGCCCGCGCCCGAAAGGCAGCGGTGGCGATGCGCCCTCTGGGCCAGGGTCTGCCAACAGGCGTGGCTCATCTCCGGTTGCGTGGTCTCGGAGCAACCTGGGAAGGGGCAGATCAGGGTCATGGGAGGCTGAAGCGGAGACGTCTGATGCTGGAGGCGTCGGGGAAAGGGTCAGCCGGGGTCACCCGGCGTTTCGAGGTGGATGATGAAGGCACGGACGTTATGCGTGTGGTTTCCGATGTGGTCGTTGACCAGGCCGGACGCGTCGTCGGATGATCCAGTACTGATTGGAGACGACCGGGTTACCGGGGCAAGCGAGGACGTGCTGGCCGCCGGGGTGAGTCTGGGCATGGCGAGACGCGAGGCAGAGGCACTTGCTCCTTTTGCCACCGTCCTGGTCAGGGATGTGGGTGACGAGGCGCGTCGCTTCGAACCGGTGGTAGAGGTCATCGAAGATCTGGTCCCCCGGGTGGAGGTGGTGGCGCCGGGCCTGGTCTTTGTCCTTATCGCCGGCGCCGTCAACTACTACGGGGGGGAGGAGGCCCTTGCCGGTCGGGTGGCCAGGGAACTGGACGGCGTCTTTGGCCACCTGCGTGGGGGTGATGCGCTCCTTGGCATCGCCGACGGTCCTTTTGCCGCTCGTTGGGCCGCGGCTGCGGCCATTGTCGGGGAGCCCCAAGTCATCACCGACACCATCGGGTTCCTCTCCCGCCTCGATCTGGTCACCCTGCGCGAGAGCATCGGCGGCGAGGAGCTGATCGATACCTTTCGCTGGCTGGGAGTCTCCACTCTTGGCGATATCGTCCGACTGCCCCGAGAGGCTCTGGCCACCCGCTTTGGCAACCAGGGGGTAACAGCTCATCGTCTTGCCAGCGGTGAGGATCAGTTCGTCAACCCCCGCGACGTCCCTGCCGACCTGGCGGTGGATGCCAGCTTCGAGGACCCGTTGGAGAGCCTCGATGCGGTGGCCTTCGCCGGGCGGGCTCTTGCCGAAAGAGTTCTCGATGGTTTGCGTCGGGCGGGAGTTGCACCGCACCGGGTGACCATCATGGCTGAGGCGGCACACGGTCCTCCACGAGAGCGGGTGTGGCGTTCGGCAGATCCCTTTACCGAGCGGTCGTTGTCCGATCGGGTGTGGTGGCAACTTCGGGCCTGGGTGGAGGCCGGGGGTGTGCCGGGAGGCATTGTCAGGCTGCGAATAGAGCCGGCCGACCTTTCCGGTGAGGGACGACAGCTTGGACTTCTTCAGGACGAGTCTTCACGCATCGAGACCGAGCGTGCTCTGGTGCGGGCTCAGGCACTGCTCGGACCCGAGAGAGTCCTCCGGGGGAAACCACAGGGCGGCCGGATGCCTCAGGAGAGGGTGGCCTGGTCGCGTTGGGGTGAGCCGGAGATCCCCGAAGAACGTGACCCTGAGGCGCCCTGGCCGGGAGCGACTCCTTCTCCCAGTCCGGCCTTGGTGCCTCCCCGTCTCCAGCCTCTGGAGGTTGAGTGGGATGGCGGGATGCCGACCAGGATCCGTCTTGGAACTCGTTGGGAACCGGTTCTCACCTGGAGCGGTCCCTGGCGTCTCAGTGGCCGCTGGTGGGCGGGGGAGAGAGACGCCGATCGCTATCAGCTGGTCACATCGGTGGGTGCGTTTCTCTGCGTGGTTGCCGAAGGCAGGGCCTTTCTCGCCGGGGTCTATGACTGAGCATCGCCGGCGAGCCAGCGTGCACCGCCATAGGAGCAGCGGGTTCCCATCCCGCCGACCCGACTTCGATCTGTGTCAAGCGACCGTGCCGCCTTTCTCCGCCACCCGTTTCGAGATGATCTCGTAGACCTGATCACGCAGTTTTCCCGTGTCAGCGTGGGTCATTCCCTCGGTTTCTATCGCCTGGTCGATTACTGCGGTGATGCGACCCCCATGGACCCAGGGTTGCCCCGGTGGCCATGCCTCATAGGAGCCATGCAGTGTCAGAGGCAGCACAGGGAGTTGACCGGCGATAGCCATCGTGAAGGCTCCCTTTTTGAACCTCGTCATCACTCCGTTCCGAGGGCGAGTGCCTTCTGCGTAGATGATCAAACTTCGCTTGCTGGCCAAGAGCTCCTTGGCTTGACGGTTGACGCTGGTGTGAATGGTGCCGCGAGCAGCCCGGTCGACTTCGATCATCCCCACGGCCCTCATCCCCTGGGCGAGGATCGGGATCTTGAACAGCTCTGTCTTGGCGAGGAACCGAATCGGCAGGGGAACCGCAACAAGGCAAGCCATGATGTCGAGGGTCGATAGATGATTGGCCACCACCACATACGACCGATCGGGATCGACGTTCTCCTGCCCGTCCACTTCGAGCCTGGTGCCCGACATGATCAGCCACACCCGGCTCCAACCTCTGATGATCCGGTCGATCGTCGGGCTGGTTCGGTTGAACAGTGCGACAACAAGGAGCATGGCGACGGCCAGAACGGTGGCCAAGACTCCTGCGATGACTGTGAGGATGGTGCGGGGAACGTCGATGAGCCAGCGCATCGAGCCGAGCGTAGTGAGAGGACTTAGCCTGGACCGCATGAGCAAGGAGCGATTGCGGGAAGCTGCCAGGCAGGCAGGCGATATTGAGTCGGAGGCGAGTATCGCTGTTGCCTCTGGGTTGTTCTCGTGGCTGTCCGGTCGTCTTCCCGGAACCATCGCCTTTTATGTGGCGATGAGTGACGAGGTTGATCTATCCGGTTTGGTAGGTCGGCTGCCGGGCTGGCGGTGGGTTCTTCCACGAATTGAAGAGGACCGAAGTCTCACGTTCCGAGATCGCGATCTTCCCCGGGAGACGCACCCATGGGGCATGGTGCAGCCGATCGACTCCGGGCCCGCTGTCCCGGTTCCGGAGTTGGATGTGATACTCGTGCCTGGACTGGCTTTCGGCCGCTCGGGCGACCGGCTCGGCCGCGGAGGTGGCTACTACGACCGGGCTCTCTCCCAGCGCAGATCCGACTGCGATGTCGTCGGTGTGACGGTTGTCGACCGTCTCATCGAGTCGCTACCAACCGAGGATCACGATCAACGGGTTGATTGGCTGGCCACCGAGGAGGGTGTCAGTTGGTGCTCTCCCAGGAGGTGACACGGTCCATCGACAGGTAGATCGCCGGTCCGTCAGGAGGTGCCTCCACATACTGGGGATACTTGTCGGCCAGGGCGGCTCGGGCGATCTCCCATTCGGGTCCTGAGGAGACCACGGTGGTGAGACCATCGACCCGAACCCACCAGAGCGTCTCCCAGTCTTCGTTGTAGTGGTCGACGAGAAGCGATGCTCTGGCTTCGTCCTCGAGATTGAGGATCCGCTTGAGTCGATATGTCGTCTTTGGCTTGTGATCCACCATGTGGACGAGGGCCGTGCCGACGACTGTGAAGGTCACCGGCACTATATGCGGCCCGTCGTCGGGGCCGCTGGTCGCAAACCGACCGATCCGGGTCCGGGCGAGGCGCTCGAGGGCCTCAGCCCGCTCCATGGAGCTCCGATAGCGACGACTCGATTGTGGGCCAGATCACACTCGCCCACCGTTCGTGCCCCCGGGCACTCACGTGAAACAGATCGTCTGCCCAGAGGGTGCGATCCTCGAACCAGGCCTCTCGCGAATCTGACCTCTGCTCGACAATGTGGGTTCCGTACCGGGCGCCGACTGCGCGGTGGATCTGATCGAACATCTCAGATCGAGTAGAGATCAGATTTCGCAGCGGTGGCACCAGCCGGGGGATAGTTCCAAGATCGCCCAGGCCACTCTGGACGATGATCGCTCCGCTTTCAGACAGGCCGGCAATCAGGATGTTGAGGTCATCCTCAAAGGCACGCTTCGAGACGCCCTTGATCAGATCGTTGCCACCAACCGAGACAAGGATCAGGTCGGGATTGAAGTCGAGGGCCGGCTGCATTTGCTCACGCACCAGGTCGTGTGTCATCGATCCGCCGGACGCGAAAGACTTCAACTCGACGTGGAAGGTGTCGGAGAGACGACGACAGACCAATCGGATCCAGATTTCATCGGGATCGGACACCCCCGGGGCGGTGACGGTCGAGTCCCCCAGGACCGCCACACGGAGTGAGGGGAGTGAGGGGTCTCCAAACTCGCCGGAGGGATCAAACTCCTCGAGGTTCGGGGATGGGCGAAATACGGCATACAGTGCCTCGACAAGCAGAAGGAAGACGCCAGCAAGGGCTCCGCGGGTGACCAGACGGCGAACCATCCTCTGATTGTGCCAGCAGTTGCCGGTTGTCAGCTATTCGCGGCGCGCTCGATGCGCGCTTTGAGGCCGAAGCGACCTTCTGTCTCCCGAAGATCGATGACGACTCCCACGGCATCGGAGAAGCGAGATGGATCTTCTGGGAAGAACTCGAAGCTGTCGCCGTCGATCTTCAGAGCGAACCGGTAGATCGAAGTTCTCTCGACCGTGATCCTGTCCAGAGGCCACGAACCCATCTGCCGACGCCCGGCGACGATCCTGAATCGTCCCTCGGACACGTCAACGGTCACAAAACTAGGTTCGAGTGTCGAACCCTGCAAGCGCCCTACGAATTGAGCCATCCCACATGTCAATCTAGCGGAGTTTTCCACAAGGTGAATCGGAATGGAGAACATATTCCTGGGTACAGTTTGGACTAGTCCCCTGGAAGGGAGATATGCCAGACGCCTCTTCACGCAGGCCGAACATCGCCAAC
This sequence comes from Acidobacteriota bacterium, assembly GCA_022573225.1. GTDB lineage: Bacteria > Actinomycetota > Acidimicrobiia > Spongiisociales > ZC4RG35 > JACZUI01. The sequence goes on along the minus strand of JACZUI010000002.1, from coordinate 76,430 downwards.
AAGGTCAGATTCGTCACCGCCACGACACTGTTCGATGGCCACGATGCTGCAATCAACATCTTCCGGCGCATCCTTCAGGCCTCAGGAGCCGAGGTCATCCATCTTGGTCACAACCGGACGGGGCTGGACATCGTCGAGTCTGCCATCGAGGAGGATGCCCACGCCATCGCGGTTACCTCGTATCAGGGCGGCCACATGGAGTTCTACCGTTACTTGTGCGATCTTCTGGTTGAACGCGATGCCAGCCACATCAGGATCTTTGGCGGCGGCGGTGGCACCATCCTCCCGGCAGAGGCCAGGGAGCTTGGCGACTATGGAGTCACCAGGATCTACTCGCCCGACGATGGGCGCGAGATGGGTCTCCAGGGGATGGTCACCGACATGCTGACGCGGTCGGACTTTCCTGCTGGTGAGCTCGGGGAGGATTTCGACCTGTCACTGCTTGATACGGCAAACGTCAAGGTCATCGCAAGGCTGATCTCTGCCGCGGAGAACTACGGGGACAAGTACGTCGACCTTCTCGAGGAGGTTGAAACCAGGGCATTGGGGTCGACGGCGCCAGTTGTTGGGATCACCGGCACGGGTGGATCGGGCAAGTCCAGCCTTGTCGACGAGATAGTGCGAAGGTTCCTCATCGATTTTCCGGAGAAGCGACTCGCCGTCATCTCGGTGGATCCCTCCAAGCGTCGTTCCGGCGGTGCTCTGCTCGGGGATCGAATCAGGATGAACTCCCTTCCACACCCGCGGGCCTACATGCGGTCGCTCGCCACGAGACAGTCGAATCTCGCACTTTCCCCCCATGTCCGTCATGCGATCAACATCGTCAAGGCGGCGGGCTTCGACCTGGTCATCCTGGAGACATCCGGAATCGGCCAGGCGGACACCGAGATCGTCGACTTCTCTGACGTGGCGACCTACGTGATGACACCTGAATACGGAGCGGCAACTCAGTTGGAGAAGATCGACATGCTCGACTTTGCCGATTTGGTCGCGATCAACAAGTCGGACAAGGAGGGTGCCCTCGACGCCCTTCGCGACGTTCGCAAGCAATACAAGAGGAATCATCTCCAATTTGATGTCGACGATCGGCAATTGCCGATCTATCTGACCATTGCATCCGACTTCAACGACCCCGGAATCAACCGGTTCTACAAGGCTCTCGTTTCGGCCCTGGCCGGGCGGGGCATGGGTCTTGACTCGACCATCGACCTGCCGCTCGCCGAGTCGGCCAAACAGCATGTCGTGCCGCCCGAACGGTCGCGTTATCTGGCGGAGATCGTCGAGGAGATCCACCGCTATGACGCCTGGGCGAAATCGCAGGCTGAGGCCGCCGAGCGATTCTACCGGTTGTCGGAGACGGACGCCCCTGAGCTGGCGCGGCTGGTCGAGACCGCCAAGGGGGACATCGAGCCCGAGAACAGACAGAAGCTGGAGCGATGGGAGGCACTCCAGGCGGAGTACTCCGGTGAGGAGTTCATCTATCACGTACGGGGACATGAGATTCGGGTCCCACTTCATCACGAGACGCTGTCGCACACGAGGATCCCCAAGGTCGCCCTGCCCCAGTACCGGAGTTGGGGTGACCGTCTCGAGTGGCTGCTTCAGGAGAACGTGCCCGGGGAGTTTCCCTACACGTCTGGCGTGTTCCCGTTCAAGCGGGAGGAAGAAGATCCGGCCCGTATGTTCGCCGGCGAGGGCCCGCCCGAGCAGACCAACCGTCGATTCCATTATCTGGCCGCAGACACGGCGGCAAAACGCCTGTCAACGGCCTTCGACTCGGTGACCCTCTATGGCGAGGATCCCCATGAACGACCTGACATCTACGGGAAAGTAGGCAACTCGGGGGTATCCATCGCGACATTGGACGACGCCAAGAAGCTCTACTCCGGCTTCGACCTTTCCGACCCGATGACATCTGTCTCGATGACGATCAACGGGCCGGCCCCGATGATCCTTGCCTTCTTCATGAACGCGGCGATCGACCAGGCCTGCGAGACATACATCACCGAGAACGATATGTGGGACGAGGTCAGCCTGCGTATCGACGAGATTCACGGTGACCTATCGAGACCCGTGTACCACGGGGACCTGCCCGCGGGCAACGAGGGCCGGGGCCTCCGATTCCTCGGCGTCACCGGAGATCAGGTGCTCCCGGAGGACGTCTACGACGAGATCAAGGCAAAGACGATGAGCCGGGTTCGCGGGACGGTTCAGGCTGACATCCTCAAGGAGGATCAAGCCCAGAACACATGCATTTTCTCCACCGAGTTCGCGTTGCGGATGATGGGCGACATCCAGCAGTACTTCGTCGACAACGATGTGCGCAATTTCTACTCGGTGTCGATCAGCGGGTATCACATGGCCGAGGCGGGAGCCAACCCGATTACCCAGCTTGCCTTCACCCTGGCCAACGGATTCACCTTCGTCGAGAATTATCTGGCCCGGGGGATGGAGATCGACGACTTCGCCCCGAATCTGTCGTTCTTCTTCTCCAACGGCATCGATGCCGAATACGCGGTCATCGGCCGGGTGGCCCGGAGGATCTGGTCCAAGGCGATGAAGGGCAAATACGGGGGTGACGAGCGGTCGCAGAAGCTGAAATACCACGTTCAGACATCGGGCCGGTCGCTCCATGCCCAGGAGATCGGCTTCAACGACATCAGAACGACTCTCCAGGCCCTATATGCGATCTACGACAACACCAACAGCCTTCATACCAACGCCTACGACGAGGCCATCACCACGCCAACCGAGGAGTCGGTTCGTCGAGCGTTGGCCATCCAGCTGATCATCAACCGTGAGCTGGGCATGGCGAAGAACGAGAACCCGCTTCAGGGGAGCTTCATCATCCGGGAGCTGACCGATCTGGTCGAAGAAGCCGTGCTGACGGAGTTTGATCGGCTCAACAGTCGTGGGGGAGTGTTGGGTGCGATGGAACGCCAGTATCAGCGGACCAAGATCCAGGAGGAGTCGCTCTACTACGAGCAGCAGAAGGAGTCGGGCGACTATCCGATTGTGGGTGTCAACACCTTCCTTTCCAAAGAGGGCTCGCCATTTGAGATCCCCAATGAGCTGATCCGGTCGACCACCGAGGACAAGGACCGGCAGATCGCAAATGTACGGGCGGTCCAGGAACGCAATGCCGAACGGACCGCCGCATCTCTCGCCGACCTCCAGCGTGTGGCGGTCCATGGAGAAAACGTCTTTGCCCAGTTGATGGAGACGGCCAAGGTGGCCTCATTGGGCCAGATGAGCAACGCTCTGTATGAAGTGGGCGGCCGCTACCGCCGGAACATGTGACAATCCCGGATGCCCCAACGCTGGATCACTCACAAATTTGGCGGTAGCAGTCTCGCCGACGCTGCCGCCTACAAGGCCGTTGGTGCTGTCCTCGAGTCGCCCACGTCGGCCAAACGAGCCATCGTCGTTTCAGCGATGGCGGGGATGACCGACGGGCTGATCGATCTGGTGAACAGGGCTGGTCGCCGGGACTCTTCATACGAGGATCACGTCGAACTCCTCCAACAGAAACAGGTCTCTCTGACTGAGGCTCTGATACCGGAAGACCGGGCGCACCAGCTTCTGGCCGGAGTCGAAAAGGACTTTGGGGACATCAAAGACGTCCTCCGGGCGACACGGGTGATGGGCGCGCCCACAGACAACGCGGTCGCCACAGTCGCCGGCTTCGGAGAGCTCTGGTCGGCTCGTCTTCTCGCGGAGCATCTCGTATCCGGCGGACACGATGTCGTCTGGCTCGACGCCCGAGAGGTGTTGGTGGTTGATCCGGCCGATGTGGCGCCAATGGTCGACTGGAAGGCCTCGAGGGCCAGGCTCAGCCACTGGCTTGCCGAGAACCCCGCGGACATGGTCGTCATCACCGGATTCATCGCATCAGACCCACAAGGCGCCCCGACCACACTCGGGCGCAACGGAAGTGACTACTCGGCATCGATTTTCGCCTCTCTGCTCGGAGCGGACGAGATCACCATCTGGACCGACGTCGATGGTGTGCTGAGCGCCGACCCGCGCCTGGTTCCTGAGGCAAAGGTCCTAGACGAGCTTTCCTACAACGAGGCGATGGAGCTCGCCTACTTCGGGGCCAAGGTGATTCACCCGGCCACCATGTCGCCCGCAATAGAAGATGAGATTCCGATCTTCATTCGAAACACGTTCAACCCCTCGGCGCCAGGTACGCGCATCCATCTCACCTCGAGCACGGAGTCGGCGGTCAAGGGGTTCGCCTCCATAGGCGCCATGGCCCTTCTCAACCTGGAAGGGTCGGCGATGGTCGGCGTCCCTGGCATCTCTGAGCGCCTCTTCGGCATTCTTCGGGAGGCCGGCGTCTCGGTTGTGATGATCTCCCAGGGCAGCTCGGAGCACTCGATCTGCTTTGTCCTTCCTGAGAACCAGGCAGACACGGCGAAGCGAGCGATCGAGAGCGGATTCAAAGGCATTAGCCAGCACGGCCAGATCCAGTCGCTCGAGGTCACCAGAGGCTGCACGGTCCTTGCCGTGGTCGGCGACTCGATGGCGGGAACGCCGGGCGTGGCCGCCGGCTTCTTCGGGGCGCTTGCTCGTGCCGGAGTCAACGTGCGTGCCATCGCTCAGGGGGCGTCGGAGCGCAATATCTCGATAGTCATCGATGAGGCCGATGCGACCCGGGCATTGCGGGCGGTGCACTCGAGTTTCTACCTCTCGAGACAAACCCTTTCCATCGGGTTGATCGGACCGGGCCATGTTGGGGCGACGTTGCTCGACCAGTTGGGTCGACGGCTCGACTGGCTACGGGAGGAGTACCGGGTTGATCTGCGGGTGCGGGCCATCTCAACATCAACAGTCATGCTGCTCGACGAGCACCGCATCGATCTCGACAACTGGCGCGATCGTCTCAACTCATCCGATCCGGGAACGATCCCGGCCGACCTCGACCAACTGACCAGCCATGTCCACACCGACTCGGTACCACACGCAGTCATCATCGACTGCACCGCCAGTGACGAGGTGGCAGCAAGATACGTCGAATGGCTGTCCCAAGGCATCCATGTCATAACACCAAACAAGAAGGCGAACACCGCTTCGATCGAGGAATACAGGTCATTGATGGAGCTCAGTCGTCGGGCCGACGCCCATTATCTCTACGAAACGACAGTTGGCGCCGCCCTGCCCATCGTCCAAACCCTGCGCGACCTGGTCCAGACCGGCGATGAGGTCAAGCGGATAGAGGGCATCTTCTCCGGAACTCTCTCGTATTTGTTCAACAGCTTCGACGGAACCAGGCCCTTCTCGGAGATCGTTCGGGTGGCCAGAGATGCCGGTTACACCGAGCCCGACCCACGTGAGGACCTCTCCGGCATGGACGTCGCCCGGAAGGTGGTCATCCTGGCTCGGGAGATGGGTCTCGATCTGAGTCTCTCCGACCTCGATATTGATGGACTGGTGCCGGAAGGCCTCGAGTCAGGGTCGGTCGATGAGTTCCTCGAACGGTTGACTGATCACGATGACGCGATGCTGGTGACGGTCGAGGAGGCGCGGGCCCGTGGTGAAGTCCTGAGGTTTGTTGGTGTGATCGACCCCGAGAAGGGCTGCTCTGTCGCTCTGCGGCCCTACAAGGCCGACCACGCTTTCGCCCGGATTCAACTGACGGACAACATCGTCCAGTTCCAGACACGCCGATACCACCAGAATCCGCTCGTGGTCCAGGGACCGGGCGCCGGCCCTGATGTGACCGCCGGGGGAGTGTTTGCCGACCTGTTGCGACTTGCGTCCTATCTCGGGGCGCGGCTCTAGCTCGTCTCAGCCTTTCGACACTACGCCGTTACCCTTCCCGATTCGATGACACGCAACGTTCCTGAGAAGCCTGGCCTCGAAGGCCTGGAAGCCAAGTGGATGGAACACTGGGAAACCAACGAGACCTACCGGTTCGACCGCACCAAGACCCGCGAAGAGATCTTTTCTATCGACACCCCGCCCCCGACAGTCTCGGGATCGCTCCACATGGGGTCTGTCTTTGGCTATGTCCAGACCGACGCCATCGCTCGCTACCAGAGGATGAAAGGCAAGGAAGTCTTCTATCCGATGGGTTGGGACGACAACGGTCTTCCCACCGAGCGGCGGGTCCAGAACTACTACGGGGTGAGATGCGACCCTTCGCTGCCTTACGACGCGGCCTTTGAGCCGCCGGATGATCCGCCCGAACCGCCGATGTCGATCAGCCGTCGCAACTTCATCGACCTCTGCCATGTGCTGACCGTCCAGGATGAGAAGGTCTTCGAGAATCTTTGGCGAACCTTGGGGCTCTCCGTCGACTGGACACAGAGTTACGCCACAATCGACGACCACTGCCGGCGTACCAGTCAGCGAGCGTTTCTCAACAACCTGGCGCGGGGCGAGGCCTACTCGCAGGAGGCTCCGGTTTTGTGGGATGTGGACTTCAAGTCGGCCGTTGCCCAGGCCGAGCTGGAGGATCGTGAGCGTCCCGGCGCCAATCACCGGGTGGCGTTCCACCGCGAGGACGGCACGTCGGTCCACGTCGAGACGACCCGACCCGAGCTGATCTGCTCATGCGTCGCATTGGTCGCCCATCCCAATGATGAGCGTTACCAGCCACTGTTTGGCTCGACTGTCCGCTCGCCTCTATTCGATGTCGAGCTGCCCGTCGTTGCCCATGAACTGGCCGAACCAGAAAAGGGGAGCGGGGTGGCGATGATTTGCACCTGGGGCGACACCACCGACGTCACATGGTGGCGTGAGCTCGACCTACCCACGAGGAGCGTCCTCCAGACCAACGGCCGGTTTACCGAGGAGACCCCTGATTGGATCGAGAATGCCGATGGGCGTGAGACGTACGCGCTGATCGGTGGTCTCTATCCGAATCAAGCGCGTCGCAAGATGGTCGAATTGCTGGCCGAGTCGGGGGATCTCGATGGTGAGCCCCGCCAGATAACCCATCCGGTCAAGTTCTATGAGAAAGGCGACCGCCCCTTGGAGATCGTTTCCAGCCGTCAGTGGTACATCCGCAACGGCGGTCGGGATGACGGCTTACGCGCCCACCTTCTGAGTCAGGGCGAGGAGCTCGACTGGATCCCAGATTTCATGGCTGTTCGCTACAAGCATTGGGTGGAGGGGCTCAATGGGGATTGGCTGATATCTCGCCAGCGATTCTTCGGGGTCCCACTCCCGGTGTGGTACCCAATAGACCAGTTGGGCGCAATCGTCTACGACGAGCCAATTCTCCCTGACATCGAATCGCTGCCGATTGATCCGACATCTGAGGTGCCGTCCGGCTTCGACGAGTCGCAGAGAGGCGAGCCTGGTGGCTTCGCCGGGGATCCGGACGTGATGGACACTTGGGCAACCTCTTCACTGACCCCTCAGATAGCGGGTCACTGGGACGACGACCCGGACCTGTTCGAGAAGGTGTTCCCCATGGACGTCCGTCCCCAGGGCCCTGAGATCATCAGGACCTGGCTCTTCGCGACGCTCCTCCGCAGTCATTACGAGCACGGTGAGATCCCGTGGAGCCATGCCACGATCAACGGGTGGATCCTCGATCCCGATCGTAAGAAGATGACCAAGTCGAAAGGCAATGTCGTTACGCCGTCTCCACTGATAGAGGAATACGGCTCCGAGGCAGTGCGCTACTGGGCATGCAACGGCCGTCCTGGCGTTGACACCGCGGTCGATTTCGGGGTGATGAGGGTGGGGCGTCGTCTCGCCCTGAAGATCCTCAACGCCTCCCGTTTTGTGCTCGGATTTGGCGACGATGTCGACCCGTCGGCCATATCTGAGCCCCTCGATCGCTCGATGCTCGCTGCGTTGGAAGAAGTCGTTGCGACCGCCACTTCTGCATTTGAGCGTTACGACTACGCCCGAGCCATCGAGACCGCCGAGAAGAGTTTCTGGTCCTGGACCGACGACTATCTGGAGTTGGTGAAGACCCGGGCGTATGAGGGCGGCGACACCGGTGTCTCAGCTCATGCCGCATTGCAGTTGTCGCTGAGCATCTATCTCAGACTGTTTGCGCCGTTCCTTCCCTTTGTCACCGAAGAGGTCTGGTCCTGGTGGCGGGAAGGCTCCGTTCACAGGGCAAACTGGCCTTCCCTCGACGAGTTGAGCGAAGTGGCAGGAGATCCAGGGGTGCTCGAGATGACCAGTCAGGTCCTTTCTTCGGTGCGCCGTGCCAAGTCCGACGCCAAGACATCGATGCGGGCTGAAGTGGATTCGGTTTCGATCACGGCCGAGAAGAGTTCCATTGAACTGGTGCGGCAGGCCGAGCCCGATCTTGCTGCGGCGACTCGCGCCGCGCTGGTCACCTACGCCGAGGGTGAGTTTGCTGTTGACTCGGTGTTGGCGGAGGTCTGAGTCTGGTCGATACACCTGGCTTGGAGCCACGACAGAAGTGGGTTCTCCGGTTCTGGGGCACGGTGTTGGCGGTGGCCTCGTGGTGGTTGTCTCTTACAGGCGATCTTGGGGTGACGGGTGGCGAGCCAACACTGGGAGCCACCCTGATGGTTCTGCTCAGCCTCGGCCTGGCTGTAACCGCCGTCCTAATGATCCCGATCGAGACGATTTGGATTAGGTGGGTGGTCAACTCCCTGGTGATGCTCGTCCCGATTCTCGTTGCCCTGAACCTGATGATTTCCTGGGTCTGATCTACAAGCCTTCGACCCATAGTATGGGTGCGCTGTTGGGACCGAATCCCAGCAGCCCGAAGAAGATCGCGGCTACGAGAAGCCCATCTTCGCTGTTTTCGAGCATCGTTTGTTTCAGCAGCTGATAGTGAGAGAAGTCGTAGTTTCCCTGCACGAGACCCGAATAAAGCCATATCGAGACGCGAAAAAATTCCTCGAGTGTGGTGATGTCTGTTGGGATCAAAGCACCCAATCGGCTCCCGGGCGCCGGGTCGTTCGGAGGATTGTCAGCGACTTTCGCCTCTGTGCCGTTCTCAGCTGTACCCGCCCACGGGGGGCCTACGACTTTGTCCCCGAGGTAGCTGGTGTCCTTCACCACCGCTCCCGCTTCATCGACGGCGTCAAATTCGGCCCAGAAAGCTCGCACGAGCTCCGCCGGTCCTTCGATATAGATGATGAGCCGGCCTTCCTTGTTGACGAACGAGTAGATCTCAAGTTCTCCGAACGGGTTCGTTCCAGGTGAGGACTCATCAAATGCGCCGTTCTCGGCAAGTGTCCCGCCTTCGACCAACTCGGGAGTATCCATGAGCCTCTTGGCCTCTTCGAGCTGAGCGTCAACGTCACCGGACTCCTCCGTCACGGTCGTTGTGGTCTCAGGCTCTGTGATCGTCGTTGTCGTTGACAAAGATCCTGTGGCAGGAGGCGGTGGCACTTCAGAAGTTGTGGTGGTCGGTGGGATGGTGGTTATCACGGAGTTTGGCGAGCATGCCGAACCCAACAGACCGAGCAGAACCATCGTCACAAGTGACCTGCGGGCTTTCATCCGGTTCCTTTGATTGGCCGGTCTGACCCTACCCGGAGGGTGTGGACGAAGGCGTAGGCTCTCGACGATGAACATGAATCCCGATGTCGATTCGTGGTTCGCCGAATATGAGCATCCGGCGAAAGACTCAATGCTCCGAGTTCGGGAGATCGTCCTCTCCGACGATCGGATGGAAGAGACAATCAGGTGGAAGAGCCCAACCTTCATGTACATGGGGAATATGACCAGCTTCGATCCCCGCACCAAGGCTCACGTCAGTCTGATGTTTCACACCGGCGCATCAATTCCCGGCGTCTATTCCCGACTCGAAGGCGGCGGCGAGACGGCTCGGTACATGAAGTTCACAGACCCTGCCGATGTTGAGTCTGCTGCCAACGAGATCCAGTCGGTTGTCCAGGCTTGGTGTGAGCCGAGGAGCTGAGCTCTATGCGGACTCGAGCAAAGTCCTGAGCCGGTCATAATCGGCATCAACCGAGCGCTGGGCGAACCGCGCCATCAACGGCTCCAACAACTTCATCAATCCGCCGGGTCCACCCGTGATTTCAGCGTTCACCTGGCAGGTAGCGGGTCCGGTCGATGAGACGGATCGTCGGACCTGAATCGGAAATGTCGATTCGATGGTTTCGATTGCTATCAGGGTCCCTGGGTCGAACTCTGTCACCCAGAACACTGAGCGGATATCCCTTCCCATGAACCTGGCGTGCTGTTCATACGTCGAGCCAACGGCAATGGGCGGTGGCGTGGTCCACTCGCATGAGACCATGCCGTTCTGCCAGCGCGGATTGTTGGAGGCGTTCGCGAAGAACTCGAAGACCTCCGCGGCCGGTCGATGTATGTCCCGAGATGCGCTCAGATTCATCCGTCGGCCTCTTGGGCGATTGCAGCCGGCCTGAGCAGTTTGCTGTAGTGGGTGTAGGACTCCCGCACCTCCATGCCGAGGTCCAGATACAGATCGAGCGCGCCGGTACGCGAATCTGTGCTCAGCCCGACTTCGGGAAAGCCGAGCGTCCTCATCTGGTCGAAGGTCGTCTTCAGTAATGCCTTCGCCAGGCCTTTGCGCCGATGGTCGCGTTGAACCGCCAGCTGATGGACCCAACCTTCGTCTGGGTAGGAAAGCCCAACTGCGACACCCACGACCTCCTCTTCATGGATGGCCACAAAGACAAGGGACGGGTCGAAGTCGTCTCTCAGGGTGACCCAACCCTGCCATTTCTCGAAGGTGCTTGGTGTCCGGTTGGGCCACTCATTGAAGGCGTCTTCGACGACCTGGAAAACCTGACGTTCGTCCTTCTCATCAAAGAGCCTGATTGCGTACCCGTCGGGAAGGGGCTGATCCTTGATCTCTACATCGCCCGGCATGCGAAGAGCCCACGACGTGTGGCGCCGGGTGTAGCCGTTTCGCTTGAGGAGTTCGATCGCCGTGTGGTTGGAGTCGATGATGGTTTGGCCGATCCGCGCCTCCTCGCTGGCCGATCGTCTTGCGAGGGTGGCTTGCTCAGTCCACGCGACGAGCCCGGTGCCGATGCCTCGGTCCCTTGCGTCCGGGTACACGGTGGCCTCTGCTCTCCATTGGTAGACCTCGCCGTAGCCAACCAGTCGATCGTCGTCGAAGATCATGTTGGACTCTTTGTCGAGGTCGAAGTCGGGCATGCTCCATACGCTGGCCACATCCTCAGGTGTGATCTCGGCCTCGCCCCGGTCGACTAATTCGGAGCCTCGCAGGAGTTCTGTCACTGCACGCAGGTCGTCCTGACGTGCAGGGCGCGTGGTCAGTCCGGAGGGGAAGGGGGAAGTGTCGGTCAATTGCGGGTGATGGTACCGACGGGGTGGTGGGGAAGGGCCACCCCTAGATAGGTCGGGTCAGCCTGACCCTTGACTGTCCGACCGGGATGATCTCGAATCCTTCACGGTGGACGACGATCTGATGGTGAAACCAGCAGAGTGAAACAAGGCTTTCCGCGTCGGTGCGTCCACCTCGTGACCAGGGCTGGGAATGATGAACTTCGAGCCGGTATCGGGAGGAGCAACCTTCGACGGTGCAGCCCATGTCCCTGGTGAGGATGTGTCTGCGCAGTGTGGGCGGAACGGTTCTCGACCTTCGCCCCATATTGAGCGGGGTGCCTTCTTCGCTGATACCGACGACTTCAACGATTGCATCACAAAGTATGGCGTCGAGTGCCTGGGCTCCGATTCTGGGCCCGGTTAGGACCGCGACGCCCGACTCCCCGGTGGTTTCGACCGCGGTTCTGGCGTCGATGGTGATCGACACCTCAGATGTGGGCGAGCTATCCGAGTGGTGGGTCTGGTAGAGGGAGTCCTGGCAGATGGCAACAAGAGCGAGGGCGCGACGGTGGGAAATTCCGAATTGTTCACTGCCGTCGAGTTCGTCGGCTCGCTGATTGAGCGCTTTTTCGACGACTGCACCGTCGAGACCGCCGAACTCGCCCCACAGGTCGTACCGGGTTTCGTCGAGGGTGGTGTGGATGTAGAGATACGGTGAGGAGGTTGCTCGCTCCCGCTTCCGGCTGAGTCGGCGGTGGTGGGCGACCTGTCTGCGTAGTTGGCCGATATCAAACCATTCGTGGTTCTCGCGTTTCTCCTTAGGCAGCCGGGCGAGTTGTTCGGCTCGGTCGAAGCTGATCTCGCCGTCAGCAAGGGTCCTCTCCACGTCGGGAGCGTCATCTAGTCGGGTGGCGGTCCAACAGATCGCCCGGGCGGTCCGATGTGAGACGTCGGCGCGGGCTGCCAGCCAGTCGATCATCGAGCGGTAGCCGTCGGCGGTGTGAGTCTGCAACGCCTTGTGGGCACGGATCGCCGCCATCTGATCGGCGCGAGCTCGTGAAATGTCGCGTTCCCGGTCAATGATTATCTGATGGAGCTAGTCCGGTGTGAGCGCCCCCCGTCGAACAGCCGACAACGTGCCGGTCGGGCTGGGCAGAAACCGATCGGTTTCGAGTTCCCCTCTTCTCATATCAACCAACCTACAAGCGGCGTCTGACAAGAAACTCAGCTCAGATAGATCATCAGTCCGTTGCGTTCTTCGACCTGGATCCGCCCCGTCAGTCGGAGGTGTTCCAGATGCGAAATAGTCTCCAGAAAGGCAAGCCGCGCCTGAAGTGGCTCGAGATTGGGGCGAAACGACTTGAGCATCACCTTCCAGGCGTTGGTGTCGCCGGTTCGGACCAGCTCGGCCATGTCGAGGAGACGTCGATCATGATGGAGGAGGAGCTGCCGTGTTCTCTCTCCGCCCTGGTCGATGAGGGTGCCGTGGGCCGGATAGGTGACACCAATGCCGAGATCGAGAAGCTTCTGGAGCGAGCCCAGATAATCGCCGAGAACGTCACCGAGATCCTCGTCGTACATGATCACCGGCGAGATCCGAGGGAGCACGTGGTCGCCGGAGAATAGGATTCCGGTTCGGCTGTCGCGGAGGCAGATGTGTGTTGGCTCGTGGCCCGGAGTGTGCACGACCTCCAAGGATCGTCCCCCGCCGATGTCGATGATGTCACCGTCCTCCACCGTCTTGTCAGGAGGGGAAATGGGTGGCATGTAGTCGGGGCGCACCACGTCGGTTATCTCCGCCATCGTGAAGTCGGGGACACCGTGGCCGGTGGCGATTCGAGTGAGACGCTCTATGTACCCGGGAGTGTCGTTGTAGCGATCGACGAGCTTCGTGGCGCGCTCATGCATGACGAAACGACAACCCCATTCTTCAATCAGCCGGGCCGCCATCCCGACATGGTCCGGGTGGAGATGGGAGACGACCAAGGTATGAACCGCCGATTCTTCCAAGCCGAGAGTGGAGAAGCCCTCTCTGATCGCCTCACGCCCACGATCCCAATCGGTCCCACAGTCGAGGAGAAGCAGTCCACCGTTGGCCTCGACGGCGTAGGTATTGACCCAGGGCGGGCTTTTGAATGGGAGTGGCACCGGAACCAGATGGATCCCATTGCCCAGGGATAGGGGTGCTGGGGTCGTCAGGGGAGTCACCCGGATGCTTTGTCGGTGCGCCGCAACACTTCGAGTGCCCGGTCGATGTCATCCGTTGTGTTGTAGAGATGAGGGGAGAATCGGAGGGCGCCTATTCGAGCCGAGGCGACGACCCCGGCCTCGTCCAAGGCGTGGACGAGGCCGTCGACATCGGTGCCGATGAAACGGGCAGCCACGATCGACGTCCTCTCGGAACCCGAGCGAGGGGAGATCACGTCGGCGCCGAGTTGGTCGAGCCCATCGATGAGCAGGTCGGCGAGGCTCGTGTTCCACTCGAAGATTGTTTCCACTCCGACGCCGAGCAGGTAGTCGATTGCCGTGGCAAGGCCGATCGCACATCCATAGGCCATAGTGCTGAACTCGAAGCGGGTGGCATCTTGGGCAAACTCGATACGTTGTGCCTCGAGGTCCCACATGTTGCGATGGCTGCGAAAGCCCACCAGACCAGGCTCGAGTGTGGCCTGTAGTGCTGGGTCGAGGTACATGAAGGCCGCACCGAATGGCCCACAGAGCCACTTGTAGGAGCCGACGATCAGGGCGTCGACCTCGTTTGACGAGACGTCGATGGTGATTGCCCCCGCAGATTGGCTGGCGTCCACGACCAGGAGTGCACCGTTTTCGTGGGCGGCGTCGGCCAAACGACCCAGGTCGTAGCGATATCCAGTCCGATACTCAACATGTGACAGAGCCACGACCGAAGTCCGTTCATCGATCGCAGCGATCACGTCGTCATCTGTCACCAGCCCGCCACCCTTGCCCACCCATCTCATCTCGGCGCCGGTATGTGTGGCCACCCGCATCCACGGATACACGGTGCTCGGGAACACCGCTTCGACCGCAACGATATTGCTGCCCTGTGGTGGGGCGACTGCCCACGCAATGGAGGCGATCAGCTCGGTGGCGCTGGAGCCCGCCGCGATGTCGGTGGGCCTTGAATTGAGGAGTTTGGCGGCCGCAGCGTGGAGGCCGGCAAACACCGCGGTCTCGGCTTTCTCATCGAACTGACTGGTGCCGTGCTCCGCCAGATCAGCGAACCAGGCAGTAGTCGCGTGTTCGGCTCCGGCGTACACCAGACAGACCGATGCGGTATTCAGATATGCGGATCGATGGCTGGCCGGGAAGTCATCGGATGCCACCAGCGCTTTGGAATTGGCTGTGTTCATCGGTGAAGAAACGCCAAGCGCTGACATGGATTCATTGGCAACAGGTACGGCAGCGTAATGAGAGGCTGACAGTTCGTGGCGACTCCACATGACGCATCTGTCGGGAAGCGGCCGGCGACCGCAAAGCATCATGTGCGACACTCCGTCATGCACGTTCTTCTTACGATCAATACGGAATCGACTTCGTGTCGAAGATATCCCCTGCGTCAACTCAAAACACGTCATTGCCTACGAGCGGCTAGCGGAGCGTCCCATGGATCGTGTTCATCTCACCGCTATCGAAGAGCATCAGCGGTTAGCTGCGCCCAGACTCATCATCCGTGTTCGACGGGATCCTTGATGCCGAAGGTGATGTCGAGCGTCACGGAGAACAGGGTGGGAGCGCCAGCGTCGTCGACGACGCCGCCGACCTTGACGATCTCGAACTTCTGAATATCAGAGATGGTCGAGGCGGCCCGGGCCAGGACGGTTCTAACCGCGTCCTCGATGGAGTCTCCGGCCTTTCCGGAGAGACGGATTGTTTTGGTGATAGACGACATGCTTCCTCCTACGCCTGACGGTAGCTGCCGTCACCCACGATGGCCTCGGCTACAAGGGGAGCGCCGTCGCCGAACATCAGGGTGTAGTGGTTGAGACCCTCCAAGAGTCTCCACTGGATCTTCCTATTGGCGGCGGCGGCCTCTTGGGCGATCTCCAGCCGTATGAATCCACCAGGCTGGTCGGTCATGTCGTGGTCGACCACGAGGAGAGTGGTCGAACTCTCAACCTCGCGCCAAGCCGAAACCGTGTCGGGGTCAAGAGTGAAGTCGTAGCCGGCCTGGATGATCGCCTCACGATTGGCCCGAGCCGTCCATTTGTTGTCGACCTGGTGCACGTCGTAGGAAAGGAAGGTCTCCAGTGTCGGATTCCAGCGCCCCGCCAGAGCAGGATGCTGGCTGAAGAAGCTGAAGTATTCGTTGACGGAGTCGAATTCCATCGATATCCGTTGTAGTGACGGGCCGACGATCTGGTCGAGGATTTCCTCCGCATCCAGCCCCTCGTCGAACTCGATCGGAAAGCCACCGTCGACCAGCACCAAGCGGTCGGCTCGATCGGGATGGTGTTTGCCGATCAGGTTCGCCACCCAGGCGCCCATCGAATAGCCGACCACCGTGCCGGACTCAATTCCAAGACGGTCGAGACAGAGCACCACATCATCGGCAATCGTCTTGAGGTGGTAAGGGCCTGGTGCCTCCCAGCTGGCCCCCCGTCCGCGGACGTCGAGTGCGATCAGACCTAGGTCGGCGGGAAGATGTGAAATGACCGGAGTCCACCAACGGGAGTTGCCGATCAGGCCGTGGATGAGGACGACCGTGGGGGAGTCGGCTTTGGCCTCGCGATACCAGACGTTGATGTCTCCGCCGTTGACGGGTACCGCTAGGTCGTGCATATCGACAAGGTACTGCCTGGAACCGTTTCATACCCGGGTAGTTGGCGCCGAGGCTGTGCATTGGGGGCATGTCATGAACATATCGAACATATGTTCGATATAGTGTGAGGGGTGAGCAGGTATGCAGAACTTCACTGTCACACCAACTTCTCGTTTCTCGACGGGGCGTCTCATCCCGAGGATCTTGCGGAACGGGCGGTTGAGCTTGGTTATGAGGCCCTGGCCGTAACGGATCACGACGGGTTCTATGGGGTATCGCGGTTCTGGCAGGCAGCCAAGGAGACCGGGTTGCCTGTCATCTATGGGGTCGAGATCAGTCTGGAGATGAACCCCGGGGGTGCGTCCGACCCGATTATCAGGGCCGAGTCGTGGGATCAGGAACGATACGCCCGCACCAAGGGCGGCCAGGGCCGGTTGCGGAGGGGACGCAGTGTCCGCGCCCATGGGACCAAGCCCACCGATCTTCCCGAATCCGATCATCTGGTTCTGCTCTCCGGGTCCCCTGATGGGTATCGGGAGCTCTCTCATCTGATCACCAAAGCTCAGATGAGAGGTGAGAAGGACCATCCCATCTACAACTGGGGCGACCTGGCCACCGCCGCTGCCAACACCGGCATCCACGCCCTCACCGGGTGCCACGCCGGAGCGGTCCCCAAGGCGGCGGCCAACGGTGATCTCGGGGCCACCATCCGGGCAGCCTCACGGCTCAGGGAGCTGTTCGGTCCCCGTCTGCACATGGAGTTGTGGCATCACGGGATGCCCGAGGACGACCAACGCAACGATCTGATGTGGGAGGTGGCCCAGAAGCTGGGTTTGTCCGCGGTGGCAACCAACCAGGTTCATTATCACGATCGTCGAGACGCCTATCTCTCCGAAGTGCTTGCCGCCATCGGGGGACGCCGGACTCTGGCTCAGGCCGACGGATTCCGGCCGGCCAGCGACGAGCGGTATCTGAAACACCCCGAGGAGATGGCCCACCGATTTGCTCGTTACCCGGGCGTGGTTGCTCGAGCCGGCGAGATGGGACGACGGCTCGCCTTTGATCTTGGTCTGGTTGCCCCGCGGCTGCCCGACTTCCCGATGCCGGAACACTTCCGCGACGAGATGGACTATCTCCGTCATCTCACCTGGGAGGGAGCACGGGACGTGTACCCGGGGTCCGACGACGGTATCGACCCTGAGGCCAGGCGTCGGCTTGAGCACGAGCTGGACATCATCGAGCGACTCGAGTTCCCCGGCTACTTCCTGGTGGTCAAGGACCTGGTCGATTTTGCCCGTGATCAGGACATCTATTGCCAGATCAGGGGGTCGGGGGCCGACTCGGCGGTGTGTCGGTGTATCGGACTGACCCGGGTCGATCCGATCCGGCTCCATCTTCCCTTCGAGCGATTCCTCTCCGAGGAGCGGGGCAAGCCCCCGGATATCGATATCGACTTCGAGGCCGACCGCCGTGAAGAGGTAATCCAGTATTGCTATCGCAAGTACGGGCGGGAGCGGGCGGCGATGGTGGCCAATGTCATCACCTATCGGGCCCGGTCGGTGTTGCGAGATGTGGCGAAAACGTTTGGTTTCACCCAGGCGCAGGTAGACGGTCTCTCCCGCTATGTCGACACCCGCGACCCGGCTCAGCTGCGGATGGACACCCCATTGCCCGAGGGAATGACCGCCGAGATGATCTACGACATCTGTTGGCGTCTCGACGGGTACCCCCGTCATCTCGGCATCCACTCCGGGGGGATGGTCATCGCCGACCGCCCTCTCTGGCAGGTGGTGCCCCTGGAGTGGGGTCGGATGGAGGGGCGGACTGTCATCCAGTGGGACAAGGACGACTCCGCGGCGGTGGGGATGGTCAAGTTCGACCTGCTCGGACTGGGGATGCTGAACGCTCTACATCTGGCTACCGACCTGATCGAGGACACCCACGGGATCGAGATCGACCTGGCTCGGATCGCCCAGGAGCCGGCGATCTATCGGTCGATGACCCGGTCTGACACCGTGGGGCTTTTCCAGATCGAATCACGGGCGCAGATGGCGACCCTGCCCAAGATGAAGCCAAAGACCTTCTACGACCTCGCAGTTGAGGTGGCCCTCATCCGGCCCGGGCCGATCCAGGGGCAGTCGGTTCACCCGTATCTGCGGAGACGCAACGGCGAGGAGCCGGTGCGCTATCCCCATCCCTCTACCAAGCCGGTCCTCGAGAAGACGCTGGGTGTACCCATCTTCCAGGAGCAACTGATGGAGCTGGCCCGGATCTGTGCTGGTTTCAACGGATCTCAGGCCGATCGTCTCCGTCAGGCGATGACCCACAAACGGTCGGATAAGGCAATGGCCCGGCTCCAGGGCGAGGTCTATGAGGGGATGGCCGGAAACGGGATCACCGGTGCGGCCGCCGACGAGATCTGGGAGAAGCTCCAGGGTTTCGCCAGCTTCGGCTTTCCCGAGAGTCACTCGGTGAGCTTCGCCTACATCGTCTACATGTCGGCCTGGCTCCGGTTCCACTACCCGGCCGAGTATCTCGCCGGGTTGCTCAACGCCCAGCCGATGGGGTTCTACAGCCCAAACTCACTGGCTCAGGATGCCCAACGTCACGGTGTGGTGGTACTCGGCCCAGATGTGAACGTGTCCTGGCACGACTGCACCATCGAGGCGATCGAGGCCGATCCCGACGACATCGTTCGCTATCTGGGCCAGGAGTGGCGACGGGGGAGAGGGACGGTCGACGATCCGATCCGACCGCCGGTGGGGGTGCGGATGGGGCTTCGCTATGTGAAGAACCTGGGGGAGAAAGAGGTCACCCGGGTAGAGGCCGCCCGGATTCTGGGTGGTGAGTTCACCTCACCGGAAGACCTGGCGTTTCGCACCGGGCTCGATGTCGACTCATTGCAAGGTCTGGCTGCCGCTGGTGCGCTGGAGTCGGTGGGCCTGGAACGTCGGGAGGGGATGTGGGCGGCGGGTGCTCTTGCCGAGATCGACCCGGAACGTCTCCCGCTTTCGCCCGGTGTCGAGGCACCTGGATTGGAAGAGATGACCGAGGAGGAATCCCATCGAGCCGATCTGTGGTCCACCGGGGTTTCCGCGCGCCATCCGATGAGCTTTGTCAGAGACCAGTTGGAGGATTGTCTCACCGCCGCGGAGGCATTGGATATGAAACGCAACGGCTCACGGGTCAAGGTGGCCGGGGTGATCACCCATCGGCAACGGCCGGGAACCGCCAAGGGGGTCTACTTCCTCAACCTGGAGGATGAGACGGGGCTGTTGAACATCGTGGTTCTGCCTGATGTGTGGGCGAAACACCGCAATGTGGTCCGGAAGAGCCCGGCCCTCGTGATCCATGGTCGTCTCGAGTATCACGATGGGGTCACCAACATCGTCGCCCGCGACTTCGAGCCGCTCGGGGTGCAGACGGTGAGGTCTAGGGACTTCCGGTGACCTCAGCGAACCTCCTCAACGCTTCCTCAACCGACGCAGCAAGATCCAGCAGCCTCTCGTCTTCGTTGAATCGTCCCGCGAGTTGGATGCCGAGCGGGAGACCGTCTGACGTTTCACCGGCGGGCAGCGCAACTACCGGCAGATGGGCATGGGTCCAAGGGACAGCCATGATGGGATCTCCGATGTAATCCAGACCAAGTGGGGCCGGGCCGGTGGCGCCAGGCGAGATCCAGGCCGCGATCCCGTGCCGGTTCATTTCATCCTCCAGCGAGCGTCTCAACGCCTCTCCGCTTTCCCGGCCCTCTCTGACGGCCGATTCCGGGAGCGCGACGCCTTCGGCAAAGAGTCCTGCCGTCCTTGGCCGGTATCTGTGGCCATGGCGGGAGAACCAATCGGCATGGACCCCCGCAAACTCCGCCGCATTGAGCCGCCGGTGGGTCGATCTGATGGAATCGATGTCGGAGAGAAGAGATGTTTCCACGATGGAGTAACCCCTGGCCCGCAACGCCTCGAGGTTTGCCTCGAACATGGAGACAGCTTCAGGGTCGGCCAGACCGACATATGAGAGGTCTGGAACACCCAGGACGAGACCAGGTCGTGTCTTGACGTCGCTCCAGGCGTCGCAGATCACTGATGCTCCGCGGCCGACAGTCCCGACGTCGACCGCGAGCAGGCCGGCGTGGTCCATCGAAGGAGAGAAGGGAACGACGCCATCGAGAGGTATCCGCCCGAAGCTGGGTTTGAAACCGACGACATCGCAATATGCGGCTGGCGTGATGATGGAATCCACCGTCTGAGTTCCAATTGCAATCGGAACCAGGCCCGCGGCGACTGCCGCGGCGGATCCGCTGCTCGATCCGCCAGGAGTGTGCGCGTGGCTCCGGGGGTTGCGGGTTGGGCCGGGCTCCGAGAATGCGAATTCGGTGGTGACGGTCTTCCCCGCGATGAGTGCTCCCGCGCCGCGAAGACGCCGAATCATCGCGGCCTCGGGCCCATCGAATAGGGAAGACGGAAGCTCAGACCCGGCCAGGGTGGATAACCCGTCAACGTTGATGATGTCCTTGACGCCGATCATCACACCGAACAGGTCCGGTGGCGCGGAATCGTTGAACTGCTTCGCGGCATCATCGAAGTCACCAAGCACCCGCTGCTGACGGCGTGGCTCGGGGAGAAAGGCCCGTATATCGCGGTCACCGGCCTCGAGTCGCTCCAGAGCATTTACCACTTCTTGTCTCATTTGGCGTTCACCCTCAGGAGCGCCGGGACAGTCGGGCCTGTACTTCGTCGGGCTCTTCTTTCTCCATGCTCTCTGGTCAAAGACCCTCACCGGGGTCCAACCGAATGCCCGCTATGTCGTGGAGCATCTCCTGGAGAGGTCCCTGCAACACAAGGCAGCGCCGTTGTCGATGTCTTAGCCCCTACAGGTGAACACGTCCCAGCCGCCGCCGCTGTATACCGCCCACGCGGCAGCAGCCATAGAAGCCTCCGGGTCGGTCGAATCGGCGTCGGGGAACCCGGCGGCTTGGGCGCGGTCTGACCAATAGCGGGGGAGATGCTGAAACAGCCCGATGCCACCGGTTCTCAAGTTCACCGAGGAAGGATTGAAACGTGATTCGCACCAGGCGACCCGCACGGCCTGGTTGACATCGGCGGCGTCGAAGTACATCGAAGCCAACGTCCTGACCTGAATCTGGGAGAGCCAGCCACTGGCATCCACCTCGGTTGGCGCCTGAGTGGTAGGCGGCGACTCCGACCGCGAGGACACTCCACTCAACAAGTCCTCTTCGCCCGGAGTATCCGGGGATGAGGTCGAGAAGCCTTCAGCGTCGGGGTTGGCAGCGAGATAGGCAAAGGCCAGACCCGCGTATGCGCCGGTGGTATGTCCCATGTTGGTGGCTGCCGCCTGAATGTCGCCGCCGGGGACTGGTTCATCCGGAGTTCCGAACGCGGCGAAGCCAACGGCAGCCAAAAGAACTACCGCCGCCCAACCAGCAATGAATGACAAGCGCCTCAAACGCATACAGGTGACTCCAAAACGGGTGATACCCGTTCGCCCCAAGATCTGAGACCCTACCGAACTGTGGAAAAGTATGCACGTTCGACGTTTCGCCCATCGAGCGAATACGTGTTGTCGCCATTGATGAAAACGCTCGGATCACTGGAGAGATTGATCTTGAAGTGATCGTTCTCCACAGCAAACCCCTGAGATCGGAGCCGTCAGGTGGGCATGTCTGACGTCCTGGAGCCCAGATGGTCGTTGGGTGTATCGGGACGGACGGTGACGAGGCCGCACTGGTTCTGTTCGCCCCGTCAGGGACAGCTCCGGGGTTTGATCGGATCCTGAAATATGCAGGCACCAAATGACCGAAAACGGTTTCCCGTGGATAAGTCCGACAATTCGGGTGCGTCAGGAGAATGCGCTGGTCAGCGACTCCAGCACCAGGGGCCAGTGAGCCCGCGAGGGATCGAGCAGCTCAAAGTGTCCCATGTTCTCCATGATCTCGACGCGGACTGCGGCTTCGAGGTGCGTCGAATGTTCGACAGGGACGATTTGATCGTCTCCGCCATGAAGCAAGAAGATGTCGGATCGTCCTCCGGTCATGACCGAAGGAGCGCCCCGACTCAACAGGTCGGTCGCCGCCTCCTGCCCGGGCCCTTGGGAGGCTGCGGCCTCGAGATCGGTGATCGGAGCCAGACCCACCGTTAGTGCCAAATCGGCCCTGGTCGAGAGCCAGAGGGCAAGGTATCCGCCGGCGGAGTGTCCGATCACTGCGATCGGCGTGTCTCTCACTCCGTCGATCTGGGGGATGAAGTCGAGGGCCGACTTCATGTCATGCCCCGATCCGGGCCACGAACCTCCCGTCCCCGAGCGCCTGTATTCGATGTTCCAGGAGGCGAATCCGTGGGCGATGAGATCGGCCGCCAGCGAATCCATGGTGTCCCGGCTGTATTCCCTCAGCCAGAAACCGCCATGCAGCAACACCACCAAACCGGTGGGGTCGTCGGGAATTCGAAGTTCGCCCACATTCTCGGGATGTGGCCCATATCGGATCGTGGTCGAGGGAACCCGGAGGTTGACCAACAGCCGCATCGCATCGCGATAGCCGACCACTCCCCGTCCGAAGATCGTCCTGAGCGCGACGCCATCGAGCACCGAACTGGCACGCCACGGCTCGCGGGCCATGACATTGGAGATGTGGACCTCTACGGCGGGTGCCTCGACTGACGCGATGGCGTCTGCGATCGCTCTAGAAGTATGGGTGAAGGCGCCGGGGTTGATAACGATTCCGTCATCGTCGGCCGCCGCGTGTATCTCCTCGACCATTGCACCTTCATCATTGGACTGGAACAGCGAGACCTGGATGCCCATGTTCTGCGCCCAGGTGGCGACGCGGGCCTCGAGACCGGCAAGGGTCTCAGTGCCGTAGGTATCAGGCTCGCGGGTGCCGAGAAGGTTGAGGTTGGGGCCGTTGATGACGGAGACTCTCATGCGACCCTCTGGAGGTGCTGGCTGATGAGGGCGCTCGCATTCTCAATGACACTCTCGGGCAGCGCCGAATCTTCGAGATTGAACCGGCGGCCCAACTCACTGAGGATGGCTGTGGTCACCCGGTTTGTGTCCAGCCCCGGTGCAAGATCGGCCAACGAGCCACTGGTTCGCGGGTCCCAGTCGAGACCGAGAGCTCGATATACGGGAATCAGGACATCCCTGATCCGCTGGCCGTCGTCAACAACGACGACTCCGCCGACATGGGCCGCGCCCTTCACCAGTTTCTGCCCCACACCCATGACCTTGACCCGGCCCCCCGCATTCACCGACCACTGGCCCGGGCAGTACTCACCTGGGATCTCGCCGACATGGGCGTCGACTCCGAGACTCCGAAATGCGCTCACCATGGTCGTGGTGATGCTCTCGAATCGGTCTCGGATGCCGGCCCGAGGGTCTGACATTGGGGCCGTCCAGGCGAAGGCCAGCGTGGCTTCGTGGAACACGGCCGCCCGGCCCCCGGCCAAACGCTCCACAGCGGCGAATCCGTGGGCTTCTGCCGCTCGAACGGCAAACGGATAACCCTCTCGGACTCTGTCGGCGCGACCGAACGCGACGACGGCAGCAGGTACGTGAAGGCGCAGCACCTCGCCAAGCTCTCCTCTCGCCACGGCTTCCAACGTGGCGTAGCTGACCGCCACGTCCATTGCCGGATGATCTACGAAGCCCTGACGGATGATATTGAGCTGATTCACAGCCTTGAGGATAAGTCGATGACTGTTAGCGTTTCATGCATAACCCGCCTTCGACCGGGAACGGCCAGGGCGGGTCCTTCGTTGAGTGAGCGAATGAGTGGGGTGACGATGACCGGAGAGTTGTGCAGCCGATAGCTCGCGCCCTGTCGGTGCTACTCGCAGCTGGGGCACTGGTTGCTTGCGGTGACGCGCCGTTTGAGAGCCTGGGCGAAGCAAGCTCGAACTGGATCAGTGAGCCAACGGTGATTGTCACAACCACTGTTCCGACGACGGTGCCCGTGGTAATCGGGGGTGGCCTGTTGAAGTGGTTCAACGACACGATTGTCACCACTTCGTTCGACGACCAGGAAGCGTTGCTGAGCGAGATCTTCGCCCGTCGCGGGGGTGAGCTCATCGTCCAGGCGAGCCGCGCTGAGATATCGGCGCTCCTCCCCGAGGTGAGGTTTCCTGCGGTTGTGCCCAGTCTCGGGGAGTACGTCACATCGCAGGTTGTGTTCGACGGAACCGGGGCCTTGTCCAATGATCCAACCGTAGGTTTCGGAATCTGGTCATCTGAGCCATACACCAGATCGCGGTCCGTCGCCCAGATTGTCGTGCTCCAGGTTGCCACGGATCCGGCTGGAGCGGCCGAGGTCTCTGAATCCAGTGCCGAGATCTCCTGTGCCCGATTCGCAGATCGCACCACGGTGAGCTGCGAGATCCTCGATCTCGATGGTGTGCCCGTGTGGTCGCTTCTGGCCGACAACGGCCATACCTTTGTCTGGTATGACGAGATTTACCGCTACGAGCTCTTTGGTCGGACGTTCGTACCCGTCGAAGCTCTCATCGAGATGATCCCCACATTCACTCCTCTGTCGGGTGTAACTACCGCTGCCGGATAACCTCCTATCAGATTCCAGGAGGCGGGCTATTTTTCATTCTGGTGGCTGGTGGAGCTATCTCAAGTACGACGAGGATCAGGATCGTCCCGACATAGATCGGGATCTTCTTCGACGTGTTTGGAGCTACGGCGGGCCTTATGTGGGCGGGCTGCTCGGGGTTCTGGCGACGATATTTGTCATCTCAGGCCTCGGGGTGGTGCCTCCGCTCATCATCCGGGCGTTCGTTGATGAAGCGATACCCAATGGCGATATCTCCCAACTGACCCTGCTCGGGGTCGGAATGATCCTGGTTCCCCTCATCAGCGCACTTGTCGGAGTGGCCCAGCGCTGGTGGTCGTCATCGGTGGGCGAGGGGATCATCTTTGACCTCCGGCGGGAGTTGTTTGCCCATCTCCAGCGGATGTCGCTTCGTTTCTTCACCGCCACCAAGACCGGCGAGTTGATGAACCGCCTCAACAGCGACGTTGTGGGCTCCCAGCAGGCCATCACCGGGACATTTGTGTCCATAATCTCGAATGTGGTCTCCGTCGTGTTCATCCTGATCGTGATGGTGAGAGCCGACTGGCGACTGACACTCCTCGCCGTTGCGGCGCTTCCGCTTTTCGTGATTCCGGCACGTCGAGTGGCCAAAATCCTGCGGCGGGTCACTCAGCAACAGATGGAACATGACGCAAAGATGTCTGCGATCCTCCAGGAGACGTTCAACGTGAGTGGCGCGCTCCTGGTCCGGCTCTTTGGACGCTGGGACGAAGAGTCGAAGCGTTTTGGCGACCAGGCTGCCCTCGTGCGCGACTACAGCGTGCGTCGGGCGATGGTTGGCCGCGGGTTCTTTGCAGCGCTCGGCCTGGTGTCCGCGGTGGGTACGGCCACAGTGTTCTGGGTCGGTGGGTACATGGTGATCAATGGCGACATCACTTTGGGAACGATCGTGATGTTCTCAACCTTGCTCGTTGGGCTCTATGGACCCCTGTCGGCCATCTCCAACTCGCGCGTCGAGTTTGCGACGTCGCTGGTTTCGTTCGAGCGCGTGTTCGAGGTACTCGACCTCAAGACGGATATCCCAGATCCCGAGAGACCTGTGCCGCTGGTTCCGGTCTCCGGGCGCGTCGAGTTCGATGATGTCTCCTTCCGATATCAGAGCGACGAGCCGGAGGGACTCGAGGCGGTCAAGCGATTCAGCTGGCATGGAATGTCAGAGGATGAGATAAAGCCGTCTACACAGGCCAGGACCAGGGATTGGGCTCTGCGGAATATCAGCTTCGTGGCAGAGCCGGGGAGCCTCACGGCGCTGGTGGGACCCTCCGGTGCGGGAAAGACAACGATCTCCTATCTCGTCCCGAGGCTCTACGACGTCACCGAGGGCGCAGTCACGATCGACGGTCACGACGTCAGGAACGTGAGCCTCCAGGAACTGTCCTCTTCAGTAGGAGTGGTGACCCAGGAGACCTATCTCTTTCACGACACCATCGCTGCCAATCTTCGCTACGCACGCCCCGACGCCAGCCTCGAGCAACTGGTTGAGGCTGCCAAGGCGGCAAACATTCACGAAATGGTCTCCAAGTTGTCGGACGGATATGAAACCGTTGTGGGGGAGCGCGGATACCGGCTATCGGGTGGTGAGAAACAGAGGGTCGCCATTGCCCGGGTCCTGTTGGAGGATCCGCAGATCCTGATCCTGGACGAGGCAACGTCGCATCTCGACTCGATGACTGAGGCCCTCATCCAGGAGGCGCTGGAGATACTGATGGCCGGCCGCACCTCGATCGTGATCGCCCATCGTCTCTCTACCGTGAGAGCGGCCGACCAAATCCTGATCCTTGACGACGGAGGGATCGTCGAGCGTGGCACGCACGACGATCTGGTCGAAGCCGGTGGTCTTTATGCCTCCTTGTACCGGACCCAGTTCGAGGAGCGGGCCTCGGCCTGAATCAGGCACCTCTGGTCAGATTGTCCAGCAGTAACTGGTGGTTGGTCGACAGTAGAAGCGTTTCGTGGTCATGTGAGAGCCAGAGGTCAGGGGCGACCTTCAGCCAGACATTGGCCGGCAAGGCATCCAGATTCTTCCGCTTTCTTGCAGAAGGGGCCGAGTAGGCCAGCACGGTCGGTGAGGGCGCCCGGAGGGCGTCGAGATGGTCGATCAGGTCATAGTTACCGAAGAGATAGGCGAGGCCTTCGGCCGGGTCAACGGGTCCGGTATCAGAGAACCAGTCGACACGGCCGCATTCGCCACAGGCCGCAACTGCTATTTTCCCCACCCAGGTCGGCTTGTGTTCACACCATTCCGAGTCGTTGAGCTTCATGGAGAAGAAGCTACGAGGTGGGTGTGACAAGAAATCCTCGGTCGAACTCCTACAACTCGATGATTGCCATCTCTTGGGTGTCTTCGATTCGTGATCCGGGCACCAGCAACACCGGTAGGTGTGATTTGTCCATGACACGGGCCGACACGCTCCGCCACGCCTCCTCGGTGAAGAGGCGTTTGGTGGCGCCCATCATCACCAACTCAGCTCCAACATCCTCCGCTGTGTTGATGATGGCTTCGGTGGGATCGTCGCCCTCCACGTAGCGGACGTCAGGCTCGAACCCGACCGCTTGAAGCGCGGCGACAATCGGGTCCACCGCACGTTTCCCCCGCTCCTCGAGATACGAGGCGGCCTTCGCCTCGGCGTCCGACTCATCCTTTGTGTCATCGAGGAATGAACGTCGGACATCGTCATCGAGAGCGTCGAGGAACGAGCGAGGAACACGTATCACCGTCATCACAATGACCCTGTCGTCGCCGGAGTTCAGGCGCTGTGTGAGATCAGCAACCGGTGCAGGGGAGAGCACCCCGGTGGTGGCGATCAGAATCCGCACGCGATGGAGATTAGGGTCTCTCAGTCCCCCATGCATCGAGGTCCCGTGGACTCTGAGCTACTCAACAAAGTCACCTGGAAGATTCCCAACGCGCTGGCGCTGATCGGGTCGGGGTCTGGCGAGGAGTGGAATGGGATGACGGCATCATGGATCGCCCAGGTCTCGATGGAGCCTGTTTTGATCGGCATCGCCGTCGACAACAAGGCGGTGACCCACCGCCTCATCACCGAGGGCGGTTCATTCAGCGTCAATCTCTGGTCTGCCGATGACACCAGGGTTTTCGTGAAGTTCTCCAAACCGGCGAGCCACGACGGTGACACGCTCAACGGTCGTCGTGTGAGACGGGGAGTGACGGGCGTCCCTATCTTCCTCGAGGCGATCGCATGGATGGAGTGCGAGGTCCGTCATCAACTCGACATGGGAACCCACACGTTCTTTGCCGGGGAGATCGTTGCGGCCGGGGTCGAGGACGACGATGCCCGTGCGGCTGCGATGTCGGACACGAGGATGAAGTATGGGGGCGTCAGAAGAGGCGGCCACTGAGAAAGCGGACAAGGGAGCTTCGAGTTGGACGTATCAGTTGAAGGAAAGGTCGCCCTGGTTACGGGAGGGAGCCGGGGTATCGGGTTGGCGACCGCGCTGGAACTTGCCCATAGCGGCGCCAAGGGAGTGACGATCACCTCGCGCAAGCCCGAGAACATCGAATCGGCGCGAGACGTGATGATTGCGGAAGGAGTCGACGCCGACAGGATCCTGGCCCTTCCGGCACGGGCAGATTCGGAGGAATCGGCGAACGATGCCGTCGCGAGGACTCTCGAGACGTTTGGCGCCTGCGACATTCTCGTCAACAACGCAGGTACGAACCCTTCGGCCGGTGACCTCATGGACGTCGATCTGGGAGCGCTCGACAAGACCTGGGCCGTCAACCTCCGGGCTCCGTTGTTGTGGGTCCGCGCCGCCTATCACGCCTGGATGGAGAAGAATGGGGGAACGGTGGTCAATGTGGCGTCGGTCGCCGGGCTTCGACCGGGGCCGATAACGGGTGCTTACAACATCTCAAAGGCAGGTCTTGTCCACATGACCCGCCAGTTGGCTTTCGAACTGGCCCCCTCGATACGGGTCAATGCGGTAGCCCCCGCGGTCGTGCGCACCCGTCTTGCCGGGATGCTGATTCAGAATGAGGAAGCCGTTTCGCGGATGCACCCGCTGGGACGGATTGGTGAACCCGACGATGTGGCCCGAATGATTGTCTTTCTTGCCTCGGACGCATCTTCCTGGATGACGGGGACGATCGTTCCGGTTGACGGGGGTGTGACCGAAGCCTCATCATCCGGCATATCCTGAGCCGCCAAGTGCACCCAAGCCCGGACCCAGACCTAGCCCTCGCCTATCTGAGCGGTTCGAGTGACGACGCGCCACTGCTCGAACATGCCCGGAATCTGCGCAATGAGGGAAAGGGCACCACTGTCACCTACAGCAGGAAGGTGTTCATCCCGCTCACCACACTGTGTCGAGATCGGTGCACTTACTGCACTTTCGCCAAGCCTCCTGGAGCCGGTGGCGTTTACCTGGAGCCCGATGAGGTGCTGGCCGTGGCAAAGGCCGGCGATGAGGCCGGCTGCACCGAAGCCCTGTTCACCCTTGGAGATCGGCCGGAAGATCGTTGGCCCCAGGCGAGAGAGTTCCTTGACGAGAAGGGGCTGGCGTCAACCATGGAGTACGTGGCCCGGATGTCGGATCTCGTGCGATCTGAGACATCGCTGTTTCCTCACGCCAACCCCGGCCTGATGACTGACGAGGACATGGCAATGCTGCGCCCGACCAATCCCTCGATGGGCCTGATGCTCGAGAACATCTCCCCCCGGCTGATGGAGCCCGGGATGCCCCATCACAACTGCCCGGACAAAGACCCCATCCTCCGCGTCGCCACAATCCAGGCGGCAGGCCGCACCAGGGTGCCCTTCACCACCGGGATCCTGGTGGGAATTTGCGAGAACACCCAGGAGATCGTCGACTCGTTGTTCGCCTTGAAGGAGTTGGCCGACGAGACCGGGGCGATCCAGGAGGTCATCATCCAAAACTTCCGGGCCAAGGCCGACACTCCCATGCGATGGTCGGCCGAGCCCATCCCGAGGTGGTTTGCCCGCATCGTTGCGCTGGCACGATGGATAATGGGACCCGAAGCCAACGTCCAGGTCCCGCCCAACCTGACCGACCGCTTCGAGATGTATCTCGACGCCGGGATCAACGATTGGGGTGGGGTTTCGCCGCTGACGATCGACTGGGTCAATCCCGAGGCGCCGTGGCCTCATCTCGGTGAGTTGGAGGAGCGCACCAGGGCGGCCGGGTTCGAATTGAGGCCCCGTCTCCCCGTGTATCCCGAGTTCATCGATTCGGAGTGGATCGACGAAGGTTTGATCGACGACGTCATGGCAGCCGTCGATGACGACGGACTGGCGCTTACGCGTGAAAGGCAGGCAATTGCATGAACAGGATCACCTTTCTTCGGGCTCGTGTCGCTGACGCGCTCGCGGAGCCGACGGCGACCAGCCGACGCCGCGATGGCACTACCGCTGTCGAGATAGCGGACCCGTCGGGTGCCGATCTCGACGCGGCCCATGGCGGCGGACTGCTGATTGCCGGCGGTAGCCCCGCTGCCGAGGACACCGCCACCTGGGTGGTTGGAGCCGCCGATGCCCTCGAGCTCTCTGATCGGGGAGTTCCGGGCTGGCGGATAACCCTCAGTGCCGACGGAGGCAGAGAAGAGGTACTCGACGCCCTTGCCCGATCTGGAGCGGCCTTTCTCCGCAGCAAGCGCTCAACCGTTGGTGGGGCGGCATCTCTCGCTTCGTTACCCGGGATTGCAACGTCGGTCTCGGTGTTTGTCGACAACGTCGACCAGGCACTTGCAGCCGTGGGGGAGGGTGCCACCGATCTTGTCCTCCGCGACTGGGGAGCCGAGCGGATCGGAGAGCTCCGGTCGCGTGTCGATGAGAATCAGCTGGTAGAGCGCAGCCTCTTCCCGATCGGCTTGGAGATCGATGAGGCCCGTGAGCAACTCTCGACCGGGGTGTTCGAGACCTGGCTCAATCAGGTCGACGGCTCTGGAGCGGTGCGCCCCCGCTATCAGTGGGCGCCAGGAAAAGATCAAGCGCTGCCTGTTCCCGAGCACCGTTTCTCGGCGGAGTGGCCGGATGAGACATGGGTCGACGGACACGCTCCGGAAGGGATTAGCGGAGCGGGAGCTCTTGCCCCGATCCTGGAACGCTCTTTGGATGGGCACCGTCCAACGGTTTCCGAGCTCGAGCAGCTGTTTGGAGCCAGGGGTGACCAGATCGACGCTGTGGCCTATGTGGCCGATCGGCTCCGATCCGAAGCCGTCGGCGACACCGTCACCTACGTTGTAAATCGGAACATCAACTACACCAATCTCTGTTACTTCAAGTGCGGGTTCTGCGCATTCTCCAAAGGACCGAGGAGTCTCAACCTGCGGGGCGAGCCCTACCTGATGGGTCTCGACGAGATCGTGGGCAACGCCAAGGAAGCCTGGGATCGCGGGGCGATCGAAGTGACCCTCCAGGGTGGGATTCATCCCGATTTCACCGGAAACTTCTATGTCGACGTCGTCAAGGCGATCAAAGCGGAACTGCCCGACATGCACATTCACGGGTTTACACCGCTGGAGGTCTGGCAGGGTGCGGAGACGCTCGGTATTCCGGTGCGACAGTTCCTGGAGGAATTGAAGGAGGCCGGACTGGGAACCTTGCCTGGCACGGCCGCAGAGATCCTCGATGACGACATCCGGCGCCATCTCTGCCCGGACAAGGTCCGCTCGTCGCAGTGGGCTGAGGTGATGATCACCGCCCACGAGCTTGGGCTGAGGACAACCTCCACGATCATGTTCGGTCATATCGACCATCCGCGGTCGTGGGCCAACCATCTGGAGGTCATCCGTCGGATCCAGACGAGGACAGGTGGCTTCACCGAGATGGTTCCCTTGCCGTTCGTTCATATGGGATCACCCATCTACCTTCGGGGCCGTTCTCGCCCGGGGCCGACTTGGGACGAGGTGGTGCTGATTCACGCCGTTTCCCGGATCGCTTTCGATGGCCTAATCGACAACATCCAGGCCTCGTGGGTGAAGCTGGGCCTAGACGGCGGTCAACGTCTTCTGGATGCCGGTTGCAACGATGTCGGAGGCACCCTGATGGGGGAGATCATCACCAGGGCGGCCGGAGCCGAGCATGGCCAGGAAGTGACTCCGGCCGAGTTTGTCGAAATGATCGAAGGAGCCGGCCGGACTCCGGCGCTGCGCAACACGACCTACGAGATCCTCGACCGGGTGTAGCCGTTCTCAGCCGCGGTAGGTGAGGCCGCGGGGTGCAGTGGCGAAGCCCCACTCGGTTAGGGCCGGGGCGAGTGGCGATGTAGGCGCCGGGGAGCCGTTGACAGTTATCAGAGTCAGACGGCGGAAGCGTGAGGCGACATCGGCAAGTGCCCCAGAAACCTCACCAAACAGAGAAGAGTCGGGGTCGAAGAGAGTCAGACCTCTCCTTCCTTTGTCCAGGTATCCAATCAACTCGCCGCCGTGAAGCACCACGTACGCTCCGGCGTCGCGGGCCAGCCGGACGTCGGGCGATTCGGGCCAGCGAAGTATCGACCCGTAGGGGTTGGCGGGGTCGGTCGCGGAGAGGACGACCGTTTCCGACTTGGACTCAGAGCGCAAAAGATCGACAGCACCCGGCAGAGCGAACTGGGAACCGCCGAGGCCTTCGACAAAGTAGCCCCGTCTGATCCGCCCGGTCTCCTCGAGATGGGAGTAGACCGGGTAGAGGTCAGTGAACCCTCCCGGATAGCTCTCGGCCAAAGCGGTGGGTCGGGCTACGACCCCGTGACGATCCAGCATCAACTGTGCCCAGGCGGCATGTCTCTCGGTTGTCTCGGGGTGCTTGCGAACCATGGCCTCGATCAGCGACCAGCGACCTGCGGCGTGAGCCGGGAACTTCGATGACAGCATCCGGCGGCCGGCCCGGTTGGATCGTCGCTTGCCGTAGGCACGCAACGGCTCGAGCGTGTCGTTGGTCGCGTGACCGCTCCAAACGAGATCCCAGAGGGCAGATAAGGCCACCTCAGGGTCTTCTCCCCCCGTTCCTTCGTATATGTCCCTGAAGAAGCTGGCACCATTGTCCTCGAGAAACTTCAGAATTCGACTTCCCTTTTCCGTGAGGTCGAAGTCGGGATCAGGCCCTCGCCACAGCATGGAAAGGCTGTCGCGCGGGAAGAACATGACCCTGCCGTCACGGGAGCCGAGCGACCCGGCGCCTGCCCAAACCAACTCGCCCGCGGCCAACATCCGATCTAGCCCCGTTTCGGCGTCGGCAATCCTTGCGCCCAGCACGTCGCGTTCCAATGTCGAGGCGGGTATCTGGGCACCGGTGAGCCGATGGAGGGTCTGGGCGAGGGCGTCTCGCCCACGCGGCGGATCGGAGCGTATCCCATGCCAGGCGACCGCGAAACGGGCCAAGGCAGCGGGCTCGACGGGTTCGATCTCTTGCCTGAGGACTGCCAGGGAGCGTCTCTTGAGACGCTTCAGCACCGTCTCGTCTACCCACTCTCTGCCCTGCCCTTTGGGGCGGAAGGCACCCTGCGCAACCCGGCCTGCCTGCTCCAGCTGAGACAGGACGGTGTCTACCACTGCGCTGGGAAGGTGGAGTGCTCCCGAGGCCTCGAGTGCGGTGAAAGGTCCGTGAGTGCGGGCATAGCGGCCGACGACGTCGCCGAGAGGGTCTTCCACCGGGTCGAGGAATGTGTGGGGCACTCCCGGCGGTGGCTGGGTGCCGAGTGCATCCCGGAGCCGGGACACATCTTCGATGGCCGCCCACCTGGCAGATCCGGCCATCGTGAGGGGAACAACTCGTCGTTGCTCCTGGAGCGATTCGAGGGCGGCGACGACATCGACCGCCTCCGTGCGAACCTCGATGTCCTCCGTGGACAGTGGACCCAGGTCGCGGAGAAGGTCGTGCACTCCATCGACGTTTTTCACCCTCCTGGAATCAGTGAGGCGTTGCAGCTCCAACTCGACCGCAGCGATAACCTCCGGATCGATCAGCTCGCGCAGCTCACCCTCGCCCAGCAGTTCGCGGAGCAGATCTCGATCGAGGGTCAAAGCCGCTGCCCGTCGCTCTGCCAGCGGCGTGTCCCCCTCATAGAGGAAGGCCGCAACGAACGAGAAGAGCAACGAGGATGCGAACGGACTGGGGCCGGAGGTGTCGACCGATGCCACCCGAATTCGGCGTGAGCGAATGTCCGTCAGAAGGTCGATCAGGCCCGGCAGGTCGAAGTCATCCTGGAGGATCTCCCGATAGACCTCCAGGAGAATCGGGAACGATCCGAATTGCTTGGCAACTCCGAGCAGATCGGCTGCCTTCCTTCGCTGCAACCAGAGAGGGGTCCGCTCACCGGGCCGTCGTCTGGGAAGCAGCAGCGACCGTCCGGCCGCCTCTCTGAATCGGGCCGCGAAGAGAGCGGTATCGGCGATGTGGTCGACGAGAAGCTTCTCGACTTCTTCGGGATCCAGGATCATTTCGTCTGTATCCGGCGGGTCGTCGGTATCGGGGAACCTGAATGCAATCCCGTCATCCGACCAGATGGCATCTGCTTCGGTGCCGAACCTCGCACTGAATCTGTGACGTAGCGCCATGGCCCAAGGGGCATGGACTCGGGCGCCAAAGGGCGACAGGAGGACCACCCTCCAGTCACCGATCTCATCCCGGAAGCGTTGGACGACGATGGTCTGGTCGGTGGGGAGGATCCCGGTGGCGGTGCGTTCCTCGGTGAGATATGCCACGAGGTTCGAGGCGGCGTACTCGTCGAGGTGGTAATTGGTCCGCAGGTGTTGGAACGCAGCCTCTTCTTCCATGGCGGCGATCTCGCGCACGAACTCACCGACGGCCCGCCCGGTTTCCATCGAGCGACCGAGCATGTCGCCATGCCAGAACGGCATCCGGGGGGCGCTCTCGGCGGGAGCGGGCACGACCTCGACTTTGTCATGCGTGATCTGGGTGATGCGCCACACGGTCGAGCCGAGTAAGAAGGTGTCGCCTTCTCTCGACTCGTAAACCATCTCCTCGTCCAGTTCTCCCACCCGGCTCCCGTCGGGGAGAGTGACCCGGTAGAGGCCCCGGTCGGGAATCGTGCCGGGATTGGTGACGGCGAGTTGAAGCGCTCCCGGCCGGGCCGCCACTTCTCCAGTTACCCGATCCCAGGTAATCCTGGGACGGAGCTCGGCGAAGAGGTCCGACGGGTACCGGCCCGCCAGCATGTCGAGTGTCTCGTCGAAGACCTTGCGCGACATCTCAGCGTATGGCGCGGCACGCCGAGCGATCTCGTACAAGGCGTCAGCGTCGGTGTCACCCGACACTGTCTGTGCCACCAGTTGCTGGGCGAGGACGTCGAGAGGGCTCAAAGGGATCTTGGTCGATTCGACCTGACGGCGTTGCATTCGGTCGGCGATGACAGCAGCCACCAAGAGATCGCCCCGATATTTCGGAAACAACTTCGCCTTGGAGACGCCGCCGACTTGGTGTCCGGCCCGCCCAACCCGCTGAAGTCCCGACGCGACCGAGTTGGGTGCCTCGACCTGGAGGACGAGGTCGACCGCCCCCATGTCGATGCCAAGCTCGAGCGATGAAGTGGCAACCACCGCTTTGAGGTTGCCCAGCTTCAGGGCTTCCTCGATTTGAAGGCGGTGTTCACGGGCGACCGAACCGTGGTGGGCGCGAGCGATTTCCTTACCGGCCAGGTTGTTGAGCTCCGAGCAAATCCGCTCGGCGAGACGGCGGGAGTTGGCAAAGACGATGGTGCTTTTGTGAGCCATGATCTCGGCGAGCAGGGCCGGGTATATGGCCGGCCATATCGAGCGGGTGGCCTGCCGGTCGGGATCGAGCGGGTCGGGGTCGACTGGCTCGTTCATGTCTTCGACCGGTACGACCAGCTCGAGGTCGAGCGGACGGTCGCTGGGAACGTCGACGAGATTCACTGGCCTCGGTGTCCAGATGCCGTCCTCGACTGTCCCTCCGCCCAGGAACCGACCGATCGTTTCCAGAGGTCGTTGGGTTGCCGAGAGCCCAATCCGCTGAGGCGGTACCTCGGTGATTTCTTCGAGCCGTTCGAGGGAGAGGGCCAGGTGCGAACCGCGTTTGGTCCCGGCCACTGCATGAACTTCATCGACGATCACCCAGCGCACCGTCTTCAGTACGGCGCGTGCTGCTGAAGTGAGGATGAGATAGAGCGATTCGGGTGTGGTGATCAGAATGTCGGGCGGCCGACGCTGCATTCGCCGTCGTTGGTCTTGGGGTGTGTCGCCGGTCCGGATGAAAGTCTCGAGCCGGGGGAGTGCCGGCCCCCCCAGCCTTTCCGAGGCGTGCCTGATCCCTGCGAGAGGTGCCCGTAGGTTGCGGTCGATGTCGTGTGCGAGCGCCTTGAGTGGCGAGATATAGAGGATCCGGCATCGGTCGGCCGTGTCGGGAACCGGTTCGGTTAGAAGTCGATCAAGAGTCCAGAGAAAAGCTGCAAGCGTCTTTCCCGATCCGGTCGGGGCGTGGATGAGGGTGTGCCCACCGGCCGCGATAGCTGGCCAGCCCAACTCCTGGGCGAGGGTCGGCTCAGCGAAGGAAGCTTCGAACCAGGTTCTGGTCGCTTGGGAGAACGATGCGAGCGGGTCCACCCCGAGAACGTATCAGAGAGATGAGACAGTTTGAATTGCTCGGCCGACTCCGGCGTGAAGGT
This sequence comes from Acidobacteriota bacterium, assembly GCA_022573225.1. Taxonomy (GTDB): domain Bacteria; phylum Actinomycetota; class Acidimicrobiia; order Spongiisociales; family ZC4RG35; genus JACZUI01. The sequence continues at coordinate 40,200 of JACZUI010000002.1, read as the reverse complement.
TTCAGGCGCTGAGCTCGACGGGGAGCCTGTCGACGGTGGCAAGCTCCAGGAAGATTTGGACCACTGAGGGGTCGAATTGGGTCCCGGCGTGGGTGCGGATCTCGCCCACGGCGAATTCAATGGGAAGAGCCGGCTGGTAGGCCCGGGTGGAGGTCATCGCGTCAAACGCGTCGGCCACCAAGACGATCCTCGAGAGGATGGGAATTCCCTCGCCGATGAGCCCGAACGGGTAGCCCTGACCGTCGAAACGCTCATGGTGGTAGAGGATGGCTTCCGCGACTTTGGCGTCGAGACGGTTGCGGGTCATGGCGAACCCGAGCTCGGGATGCCGCTGCATCAGTTCCCGTTCGCTCTCGTCGAGTGGACCGGGTTTTCCCAGAATGGTCGAGTCGAGGTGGATCTTTCCGACATCGTGGAGCACACCGGCCAATGCAAGACAGTCGAGGTCTTCCTCGGGAAGCCCCAAACCGGTGCCTAGATCCACGGCGAGGTCTGATACGCGGTGGACGTGGCCGTGGAGGTCCTCGATAACGTCCTCCATCACATCGATCAGAATGTCTCTTGGTAAGTCTGTCATTTCCTAACCCACGGTGAAGTCTGGCCACTGACGGTGAGAGCCCGTATGGGTCCTACGCATCAAATTGTCCAGAGGTCCAAGAGAATGTCGGAAGGACGGGGGCCGACCTTGAGGCGTTAGCTCTCATGCCCAAGCCTCAGACGAGACCGTGCCGGGAGGCAACCTCCACAAAGGCGGCACCCCGGGATGGATCGACTCGATTGGTGGCCAAGCCGTCGACTTTGATCGAGGAGCCGACGATCACCGAGTCGGCGATGTCCAGTAGTCGCGGCAGGTTGGACGAGGTGGCACCCGACCCGATCACCAGACGGGTTGAGTCCGGGATTGAAGAGCGGACGAGTGACGCTTCATGGATGTCCGGCTGGGCGCCGGTGCTTGCTCCCGAAACGATCACCGCGTCGGCGAGGCCGCGTTCCACTGTGTCGGCAGCCATCTGGCGAACGTCGGCGCCAGGTGGGGGAGTCGCATGCTTCACCATCACATCGGCCCAGATCTCCACCTCAGGGGACAGAGATGTCCGTACCCGGTGAACCTCCGCAGCACGGCCCACGATCGGCCCCTGGTCGGTGTGCATCATCCCGGTGAGCACGTTGACTCGTATGAAGCGGGCACTGGTGGCGACTGCCACCGCGATGGCAGAGCGGGCATCGTTGCGAAGGACGTTTACTCCAAACGGAAGACCGGCCTGCTCGGCGACGACGTGGACAGCAACCGTCATAGACGCGATCGTTTCCGCAGGTGCCTCCTCGGCGAAGAACGGAGCATCGCCGAAGTTCTCGATCATGAGGGCCGGAAAACCGGCGTCTGCCAGGTCACGGGCATCTGCGGCAGCGGTGGAGATCACCTCGTCCATGGAGCCGCCAAAGCGGGGCGCTCCGGGCAAAGGGAGAAGATGGATCATCCCCACCAGACGGGGGATGTCACTCACAGATATGCCCTGGCCACCTGTAGGGCTTTCTCGGCGTATTCGCCGGTAACTTTGAGTCGGGTCTTGGCGGGGTCGATTCGCCGAACTGCGATCCTGGCCCAGTCGGAGGCCGAACCCTTTATCAGCTGATCGGTGTCATCAGGACCGAATATCCATCTGGAGTACCCGGGACCGATCACTTCGATCCGGACGGGCTCGTAGTCCTCTCCGGCGTGCTTGAACGCGTAGGGAAGTGTCTTCCAGCCCAACCAGCACACATGACGAATCCGGGGCGTGTCCTCGACGTCGATCTTGAGTGTGGCGTAGATGTCGAGACCGTGCATCCAGGTTTCCAGCAAACGGAACGTGGCGAAGGTGCGTGCACTCATGTCGCCGTCGATCCATTCGATGCGGGTATCACCAGACAGATGGGACAGGGGCTCGACAACTTTGGCTCGGCCGCCGCGCCACCATTCGATCACATCCTGGGGCCGCATCGCCCGTCCCTTCTTGATCGCCTCCTGGCGGAGGGGACGAAGGTCAGATGCGTTTTGCCAACGTTTGATCCGGTCGCCGCCGGCGATGCTGTCGGCGCCCAACTCCTCGAAATCGGCGAGATGCGAGATTGTGTCCCTCACCGTCCACGGCTTCGACGGCGTCACCATGTCCCAAATCTTGATGGGGATCCTTTGTAGGGACTGATCGAGGAACTGCTGCTCGGCTACGAGGTCTGAAAGGATGTCGCGCACGACCCGATGTTAGTAACGGCCGGTTGTTTAGTCCCAGACGAGCACGTGTTACCAGGGCCGTTCTGCATGTTCCTCGGTCATCGGAACAGGCAACTGGAACGTCTCAGGAGTGACCACGGCGTCATTGAGACGGTCGATGAGCTGACGCAGCCTCCCGAAACGTCGTCGGTTGAATACGAATGTGATCCGGTCGCGTTCGAGCGCATCGTTGTCGTCAACCTCGGCCGGGGTCGGGTCCGTCCGCTCGATGACCCCTTCCACAACGATGTCGGCAAACTCCCGATTGAGCTCCTCGAGTAACTCTGCGTCGGGCCCTTGCATGAGTCGGAGAATCAGTTTGCCGCCCCAGTACCTCTGGGAGTGATAGTTGGCGTAGAAGTGCCTGATGTGATCACAGGCCTCGTTGGGGTCAGTGGTGTGGAAGAACAGGGCCATGTCCGATTCGGAGATCAGTCCGTGGGCCAGCTGCTCATCGCGGATGAAACGGATGATCGGACCCCAGAAATTGGAGCCATCAGCCTCCAACAGCACAACAGGGTGGAGGTCGCTCTTGCCAGTCTGAATCAGAGTGAGTAGCTCAAACGCTTCGTCGAGAGTTCCGAAACCTCCCGGGAGCATCACAAATGCATGGGCTTCCTTGACGAAGCCCAGCTTCCGGGTGAAGAAGTACTTGAAATTGACCGTCTTCTCAGGATCGAGGTATTGATTGGCCTTGTCCTCGAACGGAAGCCGGATGTTCACACCGTATGAGCTGTCGATACCGGCGCCCCTGTTGGCGGCTTCCATGATTCCAGGCCCGGCTCCGGTGATCACACCCCATCCATGAGAGGCCATGATCGAGGCAAACTGCTCGGTTATGGCGTAGTTGGGATCGTCGTCGCCGACCCGGGCGGATCCGTAGATGGTGACCTTGGGCTCATGGTGCCGGGAGAAGACGAGGTTGGAATACCGCATCTCCTTCAGAGCGGTGTTGATCAACTTCAGGTCGGCGCGGCTGGCGCCGTCGCGATGCATCTTGAGGGCTGTGGTCACCAATTCTGCGATCAGATCCTGGTTGTCATTCTTCGACGCAGCCGCCACGAGTTGGGTTAGCTGGCGGTCGAGGTCGGGGTTTCCCAAGTCGTACGGCATGTGGATGACGGTAGTGAGGGTTGGCCTGATCTCGGACCGTGGTCAGTAGGGGCTGACCGATGGCCCCGTTCTGACAACGGCGTTCCACACCGTTTCGTAGTGATCCCGGTCGAAGAGGTCCACGTGGGGAAGAACGAAATCCTCCCATGCGTGACGCAGAGGGTCATTGCGGTCGGCAAAGATCAGAAGACCGGTCGGGAGCCTGTCGAGTGCCGAGCGAAGAGACAATGGGGTCTCGACCCGGACCTCGGTGTCCTGGGCCTCAAACGACGTGTTGATCTCGACGGTGAGGCGGGCAATAGCGTCGACATATTCGCTCTTGAGCCTGGGATAGCGTGTGTTCAGCATCTCCTCGATCTGATCGCGACCGGGGAATTGTTTCTCCCAGATCACCCAGCGGTCTGCGAAGCCCTTGTTGAGGGTCTGAGTTCCGGCGTAGTCCCTGAGGTCGGTCGGGTTCATTGTGCCAAAGACCCGAACATCCTCCCGGAGGGACACGGTCTCGCCGTTGGGGAGGTCGATGGCGGCATATCGGTCGAGCAGAGCGTGAAGCGCGAACAGGGTTTCGGCTCCGGCGGCGTTCAATTCGGAGAGGTTGAGCAACGCCGGCCCGCGCAGCGCCCGGGTGATGTCGCCGTCTTCCCATCTGCTCTCGGTTCCGCCCTTGCCGTCGCCTTGGAGGCGGGTCGAGCCGATGAGCGTGACGTCTCGGACCTCCCCAGTCAGAGGGATCCTGAAGTAGGGCAGATTCATGGCGGCCGCGAACTGCTCGATGTCATGGTCTTTCCCCGTTCCCATGTGGCCGCGCACCGCGATGTGGAGCGGGACCAACCCATCGGTTCCATGTCTCCGCGCCTGCTCCATCTGGGCGAATCGGTAGAGCATTCCCAGGTCCACGTAGTGGGGATCTGGCAGGGGAATCTTGCGGTTGCGAAGCTCTGAATCTGAAAGGTCGTCGTCGACGGTGAACTTCTCCAATTCGATTCTCGGTCCTTCGCCGGTCGGGTCCTCGAAGATGGCTGTCTCAGGCAATTGACTTCTCCTGTCGGTTTGTGAATTCTGAAGCTCTGAACCACGAGGTGTCGAGCCCAAACAAGGCGAGACTCCGCCGCAGGGCCCCCCGGGTGCCCTGGACCATCGCTTGAGCCAGATCCTGTGGTTTCTCGACTACCTCATGACGCTTGTAGGCGGCATCCACCGTGTGGTCGCCGATTCCGATGCCGATCACAGTGGTCCCCCCCGACTCGACTGCCGCGACCGACCTAACCAGCGCGTCCATCGACCCGCGTGTCATGCCGTCCGCCAGGACCATGAGCACGCGAACCTGGGCGCCGAGCCGCGCCATACGCTCCGCGGCGTAGATGAGATTGAACTCGTCGACGTTGGCCGCCTTCTCGAAAAGGGAGACCGGAGGGGCGCTATCTGGATCGCGTCTGGCCAAGGCGGCCGCTCGCCGCGGTTCGGATGCCGTGTAGAACAGCCCAGCCAATGTCGGCTCGGATTCGCGCCATCGCCGCTCGAACGGCTTGACGATGTAATGGTTGACAGTGGTGGTCAGCCTGTCGGCTGCCGATCCCTGGGTTTGCTTCAGCCCCGCCGTCGCCGCGGCCCGCCTTCGCCGATAGCCGTCCTCGGTGTCCTCTTGACGGGCGGCAAACCCCTTGTTGAACAGTGCAACCTCGAAGTCGATCTGCAGCTCGTCGCAGAGGTGAGCCATGGTCCAAGCTCCGAGCAGGGCGGCCGGCATGGCCCAGGAAGTGCTCCTTCCACGCTCCCTTCCGGGACTCAGCATCGACGCCGATGCGTCGACCAGCAGAGACACTGCATAGGTCCGCCGCGTCCGCGCGGCGCGCCGTTCATACAGGCGCTCATAGAGACCGGCACCAATGAAGAGTGCGGCATGGGGGGAGACGTCGCCCTGGTCATACCCTGAGCGAAGACCGCGCCTCTGGTTGGCGGCAAAGAGCGGGAACAGCTCTCCTGACACTCTCCGCTGGTCGACCTCCCAACGCTTCGAGGCCTCGCCCAGCGCATTGAGTCCCTCCTGGCTGAACTTCGAGAACGAGGTCGGGATGGGTGAGACCACCAGTTTGCCGGTTTGGCCGTTGGGCAGGTAGATCTCCGGAGCCTGGCTGACCCGGAGGAGTTGGTCGGTCGCCTCGTCGTTGGCCAGGTCGGAGGCGCCCCTGCGATCCGATTTGCCGGAGCGGGCATCGGCCGAGCGTTTCGTGTCCTGGTACGAATCAGAATCAGCGACTATCGGGGAGGTCATCCGAACCATGTCGACTCCCTCAGCCGCCTTCTCGGCGTCGCCATCCTGGATGAGTTGGGTCTGAGCGTTGGTGGCCGACTTGGGAACCTCCGTGATAAGGCCGTTGGCCCGAGCGATGGCCTCCAATTCCAACGCTAGTTGAGCGACCTCCCAGGGGTCTTCGGCCTGGGCGGCGTCGGCGCAATGTCCGGCGGCATCGTCGATGGCGGTTGCAGCCCTTGCATCGAATTGCTTCTCGAGAACTTCCCTCTCGACATAGTCGCCCGTGAGAAGAAAACACCCGAGAACAAACTGGCTCAGAGCGCCTGAACGCGAGATAGCCAGAGCGAGCGAGGACAAATACAGGTCGGACAGAACCGATCGTGCCCCCGGATAGACGGAGAGACCCTGACGTTCTTGTCGGGCGTCCTCGAGTGAGAAGAACAGAACCTCGGCTACCGGCCGGTTGGTGTGTTCCAGAGCAGTGAGCAGGTCAACCTCCACGTCGGGGATCACCTCGCCCTCGACCGGCCAGCCTTCCGGGATAGGCCGCTTCTCGTCGAAGTTGGTCGTAACCAGATGCATGACCTCGTGAAGTGCCGAGGCGAGAGCAACTTCGTCTGGAGTGACCGGCGCATTGCGGTGGTAGGCCGCTTGGAAGATTCTCGGGTCGCACACCACCTCGTCTTCGGCTGCCGCCGTCTCCGAACCAAGACGAACCCTGAGGTTGGGGTTCTTCGAAAGTGTGCGGGCGAATCTGGTTACGGCCGGGGCCACACGCTGGTATCGGGCCACCACCGACTCGATAGCGATGTCTTCCGGGCTGATCAGCTCAGATAGCAAGGTCTGGTCGCGTCCGCGCATAGCCGAGCATTGTCTCACGAATGTCAAACGGTTGGTAGCGCCTCCGACGTACCACTGGCGGGGCCATACACTCCTCGACGTGCACTACGACTTCACCACTCTTCCCAACGGCCTCCGAGTCATCTCGGAGGCCATGCCCTCCCTTCGCTCGATCGCTATCGGATGCTGGATCGATACCGGAACCCGCGATGAGGTGCCCAGCGAGCACGGCGCCTCCCACTTTCTCGAACACCTCCTCTTCAAAGGCTCCGAAAAGCTCTCCGCCCGCGAAATCTCCGAGATCCTCGACTCGATCGGCGCCGAGTCCAACGCCTTCACATCGAAAGAAGCCACCTGCTATTGGACACGTCTCCTCGATCAGGATCTCGAAACCGGGTTTGATGTTCTGTCCGAGATGATCCAGCGACCCGCCTTCCGTCAGAATGAGATCGATGCCGAGCGGAATGTTGTGATCGAAGAGATAAACATGAACGAGGACGATCCCAACGACGTGGCGTTCGAGAACTTCACGACAAGCCTGTTTGCCGACCACCCTCTCGAGGCTCCGGTGTTGGGAACCAAAGAGTCGATACTCGGGATGTCTCGCGACGACATCCACGGCTATTGGAATCGGCGCTACGGAGCCGGCTCAATGGTGATAGCGGCGGCAGGCTCGGTTGACCACGAAGCGCTGGTTGCCACGGTGGCAGAACGTTTCGGTGATTGGTCCGGTGATGGCGTCGATCATGAAGCGGCGGAAGCCGCGGTTAAATCCAATGTGAAGGTGACCCGGCGCGACACCGAACAGGCTCACATCGTCCTGGGAGGGAAAGGTCTCAAAAGGTCTGACGAAAGACGCTGGGCATTTGAGATCTTGAACCATGTGATGGGTTCGGGGATGTCGTCGAGGCTGTTCCGGGAGGTCCGGGAGGAGCGTGGTCTCGCTTACGCGATCTATGCATTTCGGCTCGCATATGGCGATGCCGGTGCCTGGGGGGTCTACGTCGGCACCACGCCCAGCCAGATCGACACTGCGATGACCGTGATCCTCGGTGAGCTGGACAAGGTCGTCGCCGACGGAATCACCAAAGCCGAATTGGACAGGGCCAAGGGATCGATGAGAGGAGGGCTGGCGCTCTCCCTAGAGGATGCCAACAGCCGTATGATCCGCCTCGGCAGGGATGAGCTTGCCGGCATGCCGCATCTTTCCGTCGACGAGCGCCTGAAGAAGCTCGATGACATAACTCTCGAAGACGTCCAGTCCGCGGCGAACGACCTCTATACGTCGGAGCGGGTGATTGGCGCCACCGGGCCGTTCGACGCCACTGATCTCAAGCAGTACGTAGAGATCTAGTCGACCAGTTCGAATCTGACCGACATCGGCTTCCCACCGAAGTCGATTACGCCGACAGACCCGTCCTCTGGCCTTTCAATGACCAGGCCGCCGCCGAGCTCGGCGTCCCCGATCTCAACTGGCCAGCCTTTCACGACTAAGGAGCTCACAGATCCGTTGAGTGCCGTCCACAAGACCCGCTGGTTTGTCTGGAGAATCTCGACCAACTCGTCGGCGCCGTTCAACGGTGCGAGGTTGGCACCAGGGGAGGACGCCTCGAAGACGGCTGTTCCCGTGATCGATGCCGCCATCAAGGCGAGGGCAGCCAGGGCCAGACCCAAATTTCTTCGTTCGGTCACGTGCTGCATGTAACCGTCACGCTAAATGGCGAGAGCGGTTCTCACACTGCTAATTCCACGAACTGCGAAAGGACTAGTCCATAGACCAGGAAGAAGATGAGCACCAGGACTGCGACACCCAATAGTGCTCTTTGGTGGTTGGTGGCCCATCGGGCGACAGTGAAGCCGAGTACCACCCAAAGCGTCACATCCAACGGCCAGGCAACGACGACAGAGTCGGTCAGTAAGCCAAAAAGTGCCGAGACCGGCCCCCCTGCATAGAGGAAGGCGAGACCAGCGGTCTCGCAGAGTCCGGCGCAGGAATCACGGTTGATGAGGGTGAGCCCGATGGCGAACAGGGCCACGCCGAATCCGAGGAGAAAGCCGGTGGCTATCGCCGCGTCACGGCAGCCTGGAGCTTCGGTTTGCTTGGTCACAAGAGCGGCGATGGTAAGTCGGTATAGGAGTTACCGGGCCATTACCGTCGAAACGAATACACACTTTTGGAGAATTGATGGATGTTCGAGAAATCATGCTGGTGCTGCACATTGCCGGGGTCGGTGCGTGGCTTGGCGCCAACGTCGTCCAGGCCATGGTTCCGACGATGGCGGCAAAGCAGGGTGGGGAGACCGCGGCCGGCTGGTACCGGATTGCGGGCCGACTTTCGACCAGGCTCTATATGCCCGCAGCCATTCTGATACTGGTCACCGGCGTGGTCCTGGTGTTACAGAGCGGTGAGGCGTACAGCTTCGGGAGCGTGTTCGTGACGATGGGATTTGCCATGATCGTGATTGGGGCCCTGCTTGGGAAGTTCGTGTTTGAGCCGGGATCAGAGAGGGCAGCCGTGGCTGTCGAGTCGGGCGATCAGGGTGCGATAAAGACGGCCGCCGCTCGTCTGGCGACATTCGGGACGGTTGACACCCTGTTGCTGCTGTTCACGATCACCGCAATGGTTGTTCGTCTCGGGTAAATGGCGTTGAGCCGCGGCTCTGTATTCACAGGGGTGACCCTTACCGTGTTGCTATCCGCATGTGGCGGAGCGACACAGGGATTGGTCACCGACGACGGGACGCGGACTACCGGGGCCAGTGATGCTGGTCCGGATGGGCTTTCCCCGGTTGCCGTCTCCGCGAGCACGTGGCCGACCTTCCAACTCGTGGGCAAGGTTGTGGATCTGAATGGTGTCCCGGTGTCGGATGCCGTTGTGTCGGTGGGGGAAGAGTCGACGTTGACCGCGGCAGACGGCTGGTTTGACCTGGTCACCACGAGCATCGGAGCTGTAGCTGTGTCCAAGCCGGCATGGGAGAGCGCCGAGGTCGCCTGGGATGGTTCGTCAGGTTTCCTCCAGATCACTGTTGAGCCGTTCAAGGTGCGGGCGCTGAGGGTCGACGCTGCCGCCGCTGGAGACGATGAGGCGTTCGCCGCGTTGCTTGCGCTGGCGGACGAGACGGCTGTCAACGGCCTCGTCTTCGACACCAAGCAGGAGGGCGGCAAGGTTCTCTACAACACGTCGGTCTCCGACGCTCACATCATTGGCGCCGTGGTCAACGCCTACGACCCGGTGAAGCGAATCGCCCAGGCCAAGGAGCATGGCCTATATCTAATCACCCGGGTGGTCACGTTCGAGGATACCGGGCGAATGCCTATCCCGAAGAGGCGTTTGACGGTCCATGGCTCAATCCAGCAAACACTGAAGCCTGGGAGTATCCGCTGGCTCTGGCGGTCGAGGCTTGTGAATTGGGGTTCGATGAAATCCAGTTCGACTATGTCCGCTTCCCCTCCGGCGAGACTGTCAAAACCAGCGGTCAACTCGAAATGTCGCAGGCGGAGCGGATTCGGAGCCATCGAAGGGTTCTTAAGGGAGGCAAAAACGCGGATTCATCCTCTTGGCTGTGCAGTCAGCGCAGACGTTTTCGGCATCGTCGTTGCCTCTGAGAACGACCAGGGAATAGGACAACGGCCCGAAGAGCTGACTCGACAGCTCGACGCGTTCAGCCCGATGGTCTATCCGAGTCACTACGAAGACGGCTGGTTGGGGTTGGCGGAGCCCAATGACCACCCCTACGACGTCACCGCCGATGCAATAGAGGACGCGCTTCGTCGGATCGAGCCTGGGACGATTCTGCGGCCCTGGTTACAGGCTTTCTGGTGGACCAACCCAGATTCGCCGGTCGATTCAGGCGGCCGAGGATCGGGATGTCGGGTGGATCCTGTGGAACGCAGTGAGCAACTTCAGCAGCTCCGCCATCCCCACCGACGCCGAGGTAGCGGGCTCCTAGGGGAGAGGCGGCGTTAGGTTCAACCGAATGAAGATTGGCATTCAGCTCCCCGAGGTGGAGCGCGAGTATCGGTGGCCGGAGATCCGCGAGATTGCCCTAACTGTCGAAGCGGTCGGTTTCGACTCCATCTGGGTTGGCGACCATCTCCTCTTCAAGGACGAGATCACGGGGACCAAGGGGCCATGGGAGGCGTGGTCGATGCTGGCCGCTCTCGCCGAGGCCACCGAGCGGGTCGAGTTGGGCCCATTGGTGGCAGCGACATCGTTTCATAGCCCGGCGATGCTGGCCAAGAAGGCCGCCACTGTCGACGAGATCTCGGGCGGTCGTCTCATCCTCGGACTTGGGGCCGGATGGAACCAGCCCGAATATGACGCCTTCGGGTTCCCATACGACAACCGGGTGTCCCGATTCGAGGAGGCCTTCACCGTGATCAGAACACTTCTCCGGGAGGGGTCGATCGACTTCGAAGGCGCCTATTACACCCACCGAGAGACAGAGATTCTGCCCCGACCACGCTCCGACATCCCGCTCATGGTTGGCTCCAACGGGCCTCGCATGCTGAGAATCACCGCTCCCCACATCGACATGTGGAACTCCTGGTTTGTCTGGTTCAACAACATGGCCGACGGCCTCGCTCCGTTGGTCGCCGAGTTAGAGGCCGCCTGCGTCGATACGGGACGGGACCCGGCCACTATTCAGAAGACAGCGGCTGTCTATGTCCAGTTGTCACGCGGCGGGGGTCGGATCGCGGGAAGCGAAACAAGGCCCAAGGTCGAGCCCATCGCCGGTGACGCGCCAGCTATGGCAGAGGCCCTGGCTGGGTTCGCTTCGGCGGGTATTGATCATCTGCAACTGGTCGTCGACCCGATCGACGCCGCCGCGGTCGAGGAGCTGGGCGAGGTGCTGGCCCTGCTTCCGTCCGATGTCCGCAACTAGGGTTTGTTTGTGGAGTTGACGAGTACCAGTTTCGAAGATGGGGGAGTGATCCCCGATCGATACGCATTGGCCAAACCAGTGCCCGGTGGGCCGGTAACTCTCTCTGAGAATGTGAGCCCGCATCTGGCTTGGTCGAATGTCCCCGGAGGCACCAGGTCATTCGCCATCATCTGTCATGACCCCGTCTGTCCCTCGAAACCCGATGACGTCAACCAGCCGAACCGCGAGGTGCCGGCTGATCTTCCCCGGGTCGACTTCTTCCACTGGGCCGCGGTTGATCTCCCGGCCGACCTTCGACTAAGCGAAGAAGGCGAGTTCTCCTCGGGAGTGGTGCCCCACGGCCAGCAGGTTGCCGATGGTCCGCATGGTTGTCGTCAAGGGTTGAACGATTACACCGGTTGGTTCAGCGGTGATCCTGACATGGAGGGGAATTACTACGGCTATGACGGGCCGGCGCCGCCATGGAATGATTCACTGATCCATCGCTACGTGTTCACTGTTTACGCGCTCGGCGTGGAAATGGCCGATGTCGAAGGCGACTTTGGTGGCCAAGATGCAAGGGCCGCCGTCGCAGGGCATATTCTTGCCCAGGCCTCGGTGACGGGCACTTACACCCAGAACCCCCGCCTGCGATAGTGGGCTCCTGGTAGAAAGAAAAAGGCGGCCGGGTTTTTCTTGACCAGCCGCCTTTTAAAACTACCGGCTGGGTGTCCCCAGCCCTCTTCAACTAACGGCGAGGACCTCTCGATTCCCGCGGTCGGGCCTCGTTGATTTTGAGGTTGCGACCTCCGAAATCCTTGCCATCGAGTTCTTCGATGGCCTTCGCGCCGGCGGCGTTCTCCATTTCGACAAATCCGAAACCGCGGGAGCGGCCGGTCTCTCTGTCGTTGATGATTGCGGCCGACTCGACCGATCCGTACTGACCGAACAGGTCTTCCAGATCCTGTGAGCTCGTGGTGAAGGAAAGATTTCCTACGTAGATGTTCATGCTGCGACTCGTCCTTTCTGATGGAGGGCCTCTTGGCGGCCCTCACCTGTGATGTCCGGTACGACCCTGCTCTCAGTCCGGTCGCAGTGAACTGCGGGATTCAAACGAGTCGCCGCCGAAGCAGCGGTTGGAACGGTAGTAGATCTGGCAGTGTTGTGACTATTTCTCGGTAATGGTCATCAGGTTGATTACCAGATCTTCACCCACGCGGTCGCCGCGGTACGTCGAAGTAGTGGCTCAGTCAGTTCGTAGCGGATTCTTCTATGTCCACCGAGCCGATGGTGATGGGGTCGTGGGGCTTGTCGGCGTGGTCCGTGGCTGAGCCTGCAATGTCATCAATCACATCCAGGCCGTCAATGACATTGCCAAAGATGGTGTAGCTATGGGGCAGTCCGGCATCTGCGTGAGTGATGAAGAACTGTGAGCCGTTGGTGTGTGGCCCAGAATTGGCCATTGCCAGGGTGCCCCTCGAGTATTCGCCTGTGCCCTCGATCTCATCTCTGAACTTGTAGCCAGGGCCACCTGTGCCAGTCCCGGTGGGGTCGCCGCCTTGGACCATGAAGCCACTGATGACCCTGTGGAAGATACAGCCGCTGTAGTAGCCGTCTCTGGCGAGGAAAACGAAATTGTTGACCGTCTGAGGGCTGCGCTCTGCATCCAGGCTCAGGACGATGTCACCTCTGTTGGTGTGCAGTGTTGCCGTGTACCTCTTGGCAAGGTCAATGGTCATCTCCGGGGGTGCTGAATACTGTTTCTGTGCCATGGCTGAGGAGGATAGAGGCACGAGACTTGCCCAGAATCGTTGCGAAACTCACGGGGTCATCCTCGACAGACACGGCCGAGATGAGTCCCTGGCGGGCTTTGTCAAAGGGTTTGGTCAGGGAGTCGCTACTCGCTGCGAAGGTCGGCGAGGGCAGATTCGGCGGCAGCGCGCCGCCACCTTCTGTGTCTGGATAGCGCCACATATGGCGCCACCTACCTGAGGTAGCGAGGTTTTAGGTGAAGTAGACGGGGGTGTTGCCGGCCTTCCACTTGATCGAGCAGCCCATCGACGGCCATTGCTCGTCGGCGACCGGCGCATCGGACAGGACTGCGTCGATTGCGGTGCGGAGGTCGGAGCCGGTAACCGGGATACCGCTGTCAGGCCGTGATTCGTCGAGCCGGCCCCGATAGGCCAGTTCGCCGGTGGCGCCGAAGAGGAAGAAATCGGGAGTGCACATCGCCGTGTAGGCCGCCGTCACATTCTGCTCCTCGTCATACAGATACGGGAAGGTGTAGCCAAAGGTCTCGGCCTCGACCTTCATCGCATCCGGTCCGTCCTGTGGGTACTCGGCGACGTCGTTGGCGGAGATAGCCACGATGCCCAGGCCGGTGTCGGCGTAGTCCTTTCCGATCCTTGCCAGCTCCTCTCGCACGTGCTTCACATAGGGGCAGTGGTTACAGATGAACATGACCAAGAGCCCCTCCTTGTCCGAGTAGTCGGAGAGTGAAACGGTGTCGCCGGTCACTGTGTCAGGGAGGGTGAAGTCGGGAGCCTTGGTCCCGAGGGGGAGCATTGTTGATGTAACAGCCATGGGTCGAGTCTATGACTCCGACAGAGTTGTAATGACTTCGGCGAAAGCCTCGATGCTCCCCTCGATGTGAACATCGGGCATTGACACGATGGAGTGTGAGGCGCCCGCCGCCGAATACGCCGAGAACAGATCCATGTGATCTTCCGCTGTGCCGGCATTGTTGCGCCGGGAGAAGTCTTCCGCCGACGTGTTGCGGCCACGAAGAGCCTCGATGCGGTCGCGGAGCGAGCTGCGATCAGGCGTCACGAGGGCATTGGTGAGGTGGGTGACCTCAACCTCGGCGGGATCACGGTCCACCGCTTCACAGTGGCTATGGAGGACGTCGACCTTGTGTCTCACCCGGTCGGGATTACCGAAGAGGTTGCAGGCGTCGGCATAGGAGGCGACGAGTCTGAGTGTCCTGGTCTCGCCAGACCCTCCTACAAGAATCGGAATTCGCTCCTGGATCGGCCGGGGGTAGCAGGTCAGCTCTTCGGCCTTGAGCACCTTGCCCTCAAAGCTCGGAGACCCCTTTCCCCAAAGCAGCGGAAGCATCTGAAGGGTGTCTTCGAGAAGGTCATATCGATCGCTGGTGTCAGGGAAATCCCACCCATAGCCGCGATGCTCAGCCCTGTCCCAGGCGAGGCCAATGCCGCAGTTGGCCCGACCTCCCGAGAGGACGTCGAGGGTGGCGATGAGCTTGCCCAGATGGGCCGGATTTCGGTAGGTGACACCTGTGACCAGGGTGCCCAGCCGGATCGTGCTGGTCTCCGCAGCGAGATAGGAAAGGGTCGTGTAGCTCTCCGGTATGTCCTCCCATGCCCTTCCCACCCGCGGAATCTGTCGGAAGTGATCCATCACCCACAGGTCGCGGAACCCCGCCTTCTCAGCCCGACCCGCTATCGAGCTCAACTGCTCGGCTCGACTCTCAGGCCCGTCGGGCCAGTCGAATCGGCTCAGAATCAGCCCGAATGTGTGTGATGTGGAGGATGAGGCTGACGTTTCTGGCTCAGCATCTGGCATCGATATGAATTGCGGGGGCACCACCGCGATTGCCTGTTCGGTGAGCACGTCGTCGAAACCGTCGTCACCGATGGTGTCGGACACCTTGGAGAAACGAGCGACCTGTTTGCGAAGGACTGACTTGGGTAACGGGGCGTCTCGTTTCGAGTTGCGTCGTTCGCATTCGTCACCGGGTGTGTCGAATAGGACGGCATAGATAGGCATGTCGAAACCGTGAGCTGTCTCGATCCAGCCGCTTCGGCGCTTTGCATCGAATCCAAGAGTGTCGATGACTGTGGTCAGTCGTCGGCGTAGACGCTCCTCGACGATTGTCTCGAGGAGGGCGAAAGCGGCTGTGCTGGCCTCCTGATCGTCGGACCCGGTTCCGACCATTGCCCGCAGACCGTCGGAGGAGACGACCTCGTTCGCGCCAAAGTGGTCGGCCGCCCAGGTTGTCTTGCCTGCCGCGCTCGCACCGACCAGCACGACCACACACGGCGCCGGCAGTCTGGTTTCCATGGAAGAGGGTTCTAGTCGCTTGATCGGTAACCTTGCCCCGTGACACTCTCACCCCAGCGACCCTTTGGCCACGTTGCCACGGCGATGATCACCCCGTTTGACTCCTCGGGACCGGTAGATCATCAGAAGGCCTGGCGGCTGGCTCGACATTTGTCCGACAACGGCACCGACACCCTGGTGGTAACCGGGACGACCGGCGAGTCACCCACACTGAGCGTCGAGGAGAAGCTGGCTCTTTACAAGACGGTGATAGACGCGGTTGGCGAGAAGGACACCCTGGTGGTCGCCGGCACCGGCACCTACAACACCGCCGAGTCGGTCGAGATGACCGTGAAGGCTGGTGAACTCGGAGCTGATGGCGTCCTGGCGGTGGCCCCCTATTACAACCGCCCCAGCCAGCAGGGTCTGACTGCCCACTTCACCGCCATTGCCGATGCGGGTGTTCCTGTAATGCTCTACAACATCCCGAGCCGGACAGGCACTCTGATCGAAGTCGACACCCTCGCTCGGCTTTCCGAGCACGACAACATCGTCGCGGTCAAGGATGCCGTCATGGACATTGATTTCACCTCTGAGACGGTCGATCGTGTGCCTCTTCTCCCGGTCTACTCGGGTCAGGACTCGTACACCCTCCCCATGATGTCGGTAGGGGCGATAGGCGTGGTGTCGGTGATAGCTCATCTGGCCGGTCGTTCCGTCGCTGCAATGGTCAAGGCTGCCGCGGCTGGGGACACTGAGGAGGCGCGGAAACTCCACCATCTTCTTCTGCCCTTGTGCGAGGCTTGCTTCCTCGAAACCAATCCCGCTCCTGTGAAGGCCGCGATGAATCGCCTTTGGGAACCGGTGGGAGACGTTCGCCTTCCTCTGGTCGGCGCCTCCGACGACACCGTTGCCGCCGTCGAGAAGGCGTTGGGGGTCATCCAGGGTCTATGAGCGTTTCAATCACATTTCTCGGTGGCCTGGGGGAGATCGGTCGCAACTGCGCTGCCGTGGAGATCGGGGGCAGGATCGCCCTGATCGACTGCGGTTTGATGTTTCCCGAGGAGGACATGCTCGGAGTCGATCTGGTGTTCCCTGATTGGTCCTGGCTGGCGAAGAGATCCAGTGATGTGGATTGCGTGATCATCACTCACGGTCACGAGGACCACGTGGGTGCCCTCGCCTACTTCCTCAGGGAAATCAACGTTCCGGTTTATGGCACCAGGTTGACCTTGGAGATGGCGAGCGGCCGCATCGACGAACTGGGTGTGGACGCCGAGCTGAGAACCATCGATTCAAAGAAGTGGGTCGATCACGGGCCGTTCCGATTCCAGATGATCCCGGTGACTCACTCGGTCCCGGAGGCGTCGGCGGTGGTGCTCGACACCCCTGAGGGGATTGTCATCCATTCGGGCGACTTCAAGCTGGACCCCACGCCGATCGATGGGAGACCCACAGACCTTCCGGCATTCGCCTCCCTGGGGAACCGTGGAGTCCGGCTTCTCTTGTCAGACTCCACCAATGCCGAAAAGCCGGGTTTCGAGCCGTCGGAGAGCTCGGTCGGCCAGCCCATCGCGGATGTGGTTCGAGACGCCCCAGGCCGAGTGATTGCTGCATGTTTCTCTTCACACGTCCACCGCGTCCAACAGATTGCCAACGCCGGCGTCGCCGCGGGCCGGAAGATCGCCTTCTTCGGCCGGTCCATGCACAAGAACACCACGATTGCCGCCGAGCTCGGCGTACTCAACGTCCCCGAACGCTCCGTCATGGACATCAAGGACCTGGGGAACCTCCCGCCCGACAAACAGCTGCTGATAACGACCGGCAGCCAAGGGGAGCCGTTTGCCGCGCTTTCACTGATGTCTCAAGGGCGTCACAAGTTCGTTGAACTGGGCAAGGACGACACGGTTCTGATCTCGGCCAAGCCGATTCCGGGGAATGAGACGGCGGTTTCGAAGGTGATCTCCAACCTGATTCGCCGGGGAGCGACGGTCATCCACGGTCGAAGCGCCCACGTCCACGTGTCGGGTCACGCCGCGCGCGATGAGCTGCTGACGTATCTCAACGTGATCAGGCCCAAGGCCTTCGTCCCCATCCATGGTGAGTACCGCCATCTGGATGCCCACGCCAAACTTGCCCGGACGATGGGGGTGAAGACGGTCGAGGTGCTCGAAGATGGTGACCGCATCACCATCGCGGGGAAGAAGACAACTGTTGACAGACGTGCCGTGCCTGCCGGCTATGTCTATCTCGACGGATCCGGTGTAGGGGATGTGAAGAACGCCGTCCTGCGCGACCGATCCCACCTTGCCGACGATGGCGTGGTGGTGGTGACGGTGGGGGTCGATCATGACAACGGCGAAATCCTCTACGGGCCCGCTCTGGACAGTCACGGTGTCATGGACGACCCGACGGCGGTCCTGGAGAAGGCGGCCAATGCGGTGCGGCAGGCGATCGAGAAGCACGAGTCGGGTCGCACCGATATGGGGGATCTGCAGAAGACAGTTCGTCAAGCCGCGGGCAAGGTGATTCGCGCTGAGACCTCCCGCAGACCGGTGATCGTCCCGGTGGTAATGGAGCTGTAGCGGCAAGACGGTCTGGATCGAAGTCCCGCTATGGCACGATCGAAGAGTGGTTCGGGAGTCTCCGCCGTCAGGCCCTTACTTCGACCATCACTTCATCGAGATCCTTGCGTCGCAGGTCGGGCACCACACAATCGTCCGACGGGTAGCCGATGGGGAACATGCAAAAGGGCCGCTCGTTTCCAGGCCGTCCCAGGAGCCTGGTGAGAAACTTCATGGGGCTGGGCGTGTGGGTGAGGGTGGCAAGACCGGCGTGGTGGAGGGCCGCAATGAAAATCCCGGCAGCGATGCCGCAACTCTCCTTGACGTAGAAGTGGTGCACCTTCTCCCCGTCCGAGTCGAGGCCATAACGCTGCTCGAACAGGACCACGATCCAGGGAACGGTCTCCAGGTACTGCTTGTTCGAATCGGTCCCAAGGGGTTCTAACGCCTCTCGCCAGTGGTCGGGGATACGGCCGCCTTCGTAGTTGACTCGCTCCTCCTCCTCGGCTGCCACCCGGATCTGTCGTTTCACTTCCGGGTCTCCTGTCACAACGAAGGTCCAGGGCTGTCGATGCGCTCCCGACGGCGCCGTGGAGGCTGTCTGGATAGCAAGTTCCACAAGCTCCCTGGGCACAGAGTCATTCGAGAAGAAACGCACGGAGCGCCGACGTTCCATCTTCTCGTGAAACGCCGTTGCACGTCGCCATTGCTCCTCTGGGTCGAGGCGCTCCTGTGTGTAGGGGATCATCTGTGCGGGCATGTGACGACAGTAATCGGGCCCGCAACCGGTGTCCTGGAACGGCCGCCGACGGCGAATCAGACTGCTTGGTAGTCCGGAAAGTGACCGGATCGACACCAGAGCAAGCCACAGAACGTCTGCGACCAGGGCAAAGTCGGCCACCAGACGGCGCCGGGGGCTATTGTTCTCGACACATGGCAAGAAAGACGCCCACCCGGAAGGGTGCCTCCGGGCGGAGGCGGGTGTCCAAGCCAAAGAAGAAGAAAGCGCAGACGAATTCGCTTCGCCAGAGGCTGGCGGCGTTTCGAACCTCGGTGCGCGAGACCTTGGGTCGTCAAACGGACGACGTCTGGGGTCTGGTTCTCATCGTCCTCGCCATCCTCGTGACGCTTGCCTACGTCGACAAGGCAGGCCCGGTTGGTGAAGGGATCGAAACGGGAAGCCGGTTCCTATTCGGGGTCTGGATGTACGCCGTTCCGGTCGCACTGACTGGCATCGGGGTGGCCTTGATCGTGGAAAAGCCCCGTGAGGGGGCCCGCCGCCTGGTTGTCGGTGGCCTCGCTGCCTTCATCGGCTCATTAGCCCTTTTTCATCTCCTCACCGGCGCGATTGCCCTGATCCCGAATGTCGATCTCGTCAAGGAGCGCGGTGGCGCAGTCGGCGCGCTGCTGGCCTTCCCGCTTCGGCGCATTCTCGGCACATGGGGGGCCTTCGTGGTCCTCGCTTCGGTCATGGGAATGGGCGTCCTGGTGATGACCCACACCAGTGTGCGTGAGCTTTTCCTGGGCCTGACGGACATGTGGCGGAAGACTCGGAGATTCGCCACGGAGGCGTTTGTGGGTGAGGTCGATCAGCAAAAGGCCCATGTCGCTCCCCGAGGCGTGGCGGTCGGTGCTCCAAAGGGAAGGCACGCCAAGCCGAAGCAGTCACGCCCGAAGGCGAATGCCAAACCTCCCAAGGCTCCTGAGAAGGCGGAGCCTGCTCCCACGCTCACCGTTGATCTCACTTCGGCCGGGTACGAACTTCCTCCTATGAGTCTTCTCGACGGTGGGACTGGGGGCGACATCAACAAACGGGACCTCGAGGACACCGCCCGACAGCTCGAGGAGACCCTCATCCAGCACGGTGTCGACGCAGCCCTTACCCGGATCGTTCCGGGCCCCACCGTCACCCGCTACGAGATCGAGCTTGCGCCCGGCGTGAAGGTCAACCGGGTGTCCAGTTTGTCCCATGACATCGCATATGCGCTGGCTACGCCCGACGTTCGCCTTCTTGTACCGATTCCGGGGAAGTCGGCGATTGGGGTCGAGGTTCCGAATCACAAGCGCCGGCTGGTGTCGCTGGGAGACATTCTCTCCTCATTGCAGGCTGGCGCGGACCTCCATCCACTGACGATCGGCCTCGGCATGGATATCAGCGGGGAGCCCAAGCTGCTCAACCTCGCCGAGCTGCCTCATTTGCTTATCGCGGGAGCAACCGGCGCGGGCAAGTCGAGTTGCATCAATACGATCGTGACCTCGCTCCTGATGCGGACGCATCCCGACGATGTGCGACTGATCATGATCGATCCCAAACGTGTCGAGCTGGGCCAGTACAACGGGGTGCCGCACCTGCTCACCCGGGTTATCACCAATCCGAAGAAGGCGAACGATGCCCTGAAGTGGACTGTCTCCGAGATGGACCGCCGCTACGACCTGTTGGCCGACGCCAAGGTCAGAGACATCGAGGGCTATCGCGGGAAGTGGGACACCGGCGAGTTGGACCCCGACGGCTTTGACCGTTTCCCCTACATCGTGGTGCTCATCGACGAGCTGAACGACCTGATGATGGTTGCCGGTCGGGAGGTCGAGGATTCGATCGTCCGCATCGCACAGATGGCGCGAGCGGTCGGCATTCATCTGGTGATCGCGACTCAGCGACCCTCGGTCGACGTCATCACCGGGGTGATCAAGGCCAACATCCCAAGCCGACTCGCCTTCAGTGTGGCCAGCCAGACCGACAGTCGGGTGATCCTCGACGGATCCGGGGCGGAGAAGCTGGTGGGGATGGGCGACATGCTTGTCGTCACCGCCAAGGAGCCAAGGCCGCAGCGCATTCAGGGCGCATGGGTGCGCGAGTCGGAGGTTCACGAAATCGTCGAGTGGGTCACGAAGCAGCGGGAGGCGGTATACAAGGACAAGGAAGTCCTCGAGACCGTCGCCAAGGTGGCCGCCGCCAAGGCCGAGGAAGAGGACGACGATGACGCCCAGCTCGTCCGCCAGGCGATGGACCTGGTGGTTCGCAGCGAGCTTGGCTCGACGTCGATGCTGCAGAGAAAGCTTCGCATCGGCTTTGCCCGGGCCGGCCGGATCATGGACACCCTCGAGAGCAGAGGCGTGGTCGGGCCCTCGCAGGGGAGCAAGGCTCGTGAGGTGCTGATGACCGTTGAGGAATTGGAAGCGCTGCAAGCCGGTCAGTCGGTCTCGGTCTGATTCCGGACCATCTGTGAGTGTTTTTGGGTCTGAGACACTGTTTTTCACTCACAGAACGGTTTGAGGGCCAAGGTTAAGCTCGCCGCCTCATGTTCAGTCTGGTCAACCCGGACGGCACCGTCCGGGACCGTCTTCCGATATCCATCGAGGAAACGAAGTCTCTCTACGCCGACATGGTCGAGTCGCGGGTGTATGACCACAAGTCGATGGCGTTGCAACGGCAGGGTCGGATTGCCACGTACGCCCCTTTTGAGGGGCAGGAGGGCGCACAGATCGGCGCCGCCGCCGCGCTCCGATCCGACGATTGGGTGGCTGGCACCTATCGCGACGCAGCACTCATGTGGAAAGCCGGCTACCCCTGGGATCTCATGGTCCTGGGCAGGACGGGTGACGAACGGGGCGGAGCGCCGCCTGAAGGGGTCAATGTCCTGCCCGCGTGTTTGACAGTGGGTGGGCACATGATTCACGCTGTCGGGCTCGCCTGGGCGGAGAAGCTGAAGGGTTCGGATCGAATCGCCTTCACCTCCTTCGGCGACGGAGCCACCTCCGAAGGCGATTTCCACGAGGCGATGAACTTTGCCGCCGTCTACGAGTTGCCCGTTGTCTTCTTCTGCCAGAACAACCAGTTCGCCATCTCCTACCCGCGTTCCGAGCAGACCCGGTCGCAGTCGATAGCGGCCAAGGCCGAGGGATACGGAATGCCCGGTGTTCAAGTTGATGGCAACGACGTGATAGGTGTCCTCACCACCGTCACCGAGGCGGTGGCCGGAGCACGCGAAGGCGAGGGGCCGAGTTTCATCGAGGCAATCACCTATCGGATGGGCCCACACACCACCGCCGATGACCCGGACCGCTATCGGGATGACACCGATGCCGAGGACTGGGCCGCCAAAGATCCCTTGCTCCGAGTAAGGCTCCTTCTGGAGAAGGCAGGTGGATGGAGCCCGGAGTGGCAGGCCGAGCTGGAGTCCACTGCTGGTGAGCGAATCGAGGAGGCGGTGGCCACCGCCGAGGCAGTTGCCGAACCAACGGTGGGCGAGATGATCGGCCGTGTGTTTGCCCAACCGACAGATGCACTCCTTGCACAGCTCGCCGAGGCTGAAGAATGAGCGTTGTCACCCTTGCCCAGGCCCTCAACGGCGGTCTCGATCTCGCGCTGGAGAAGGATCCCAACGTCGTCCTCCTCGGCGAGGACATTGGGAGAACCGGTGGAGTATTTCGGATCACGGACGGGCTCAGGGAGAAATACGGGGAAGACCGGGTGTTCGATACGCCGGTTGCGGAGTCGGGAATCGTCGGCGCCGCCCTCGGCATGGCCATCGCCGGGCTCAAACCGGTGGCCGAGATCCAGTTTCTCGGGTTCTCCTATCCCGCCTACGACCAGATCATCAATCACGTCGCCAGGATGCGGAACCGGTCGGCTCATCGCTTCACCGTCCCGATGGTCATCAGGATCCCTTTTGGCGGTGGCATCGGGGCCGCCGAGCATCACTCGGAGTCGACCGAGTCGATCTATGCCCATGTTCCCGGGCTCAAGGTGGTGGTCCCGTCGACACCGGCCGACGCCAAGGGTCTGTTGCTGGCAGCCATCGAGGATCCCGACCCGGTCCTCCTCCTGGAGCCGATCCGTCTGTATCGAGCGGTCAAGGAAGAAGTCGATGAAGGGGATTACACCACGCCGATCGGACCGATACGGGTCGAGCGATCCGGCGACGACATCACCCTTTTCTCCTGGGGGGCGATGATGAAAGAGACCCGTGCCGCCGCCGCCGTCCTTGAGGACGATGGGGTTTCGGTTGAGGTGATCGACATCCGGACTCTGTCGCCTCTCGATCGTGATGGAATAGCTGCCTCGGTGGAGAAGACCGGCCGGGCGGTCATCATCCACGAGGCCCCCCTGACGGCCGGGTTCGGAGGCGAGATAGCCGCGGTACTTGCCGAGAGGGCGTTGTATTCGCTGAAGGCGCCGGTGCGTCGGGTAACGGGCTGGGACACGGTCTTTCCCTTGAAACGCTCAGAGAGCCACTACCTTCCCGGTGTCGACCGGATCGTGCACGCGGCCAGAGATATTCTGGAGGGCTAGTGGCAAACGAATTCAGATTTCCCGATATCGGCGAGGGCCTGACCGAGGCAGAGATCGTCAGGTGGCTTGTTGCCGAAGGTGAGTACGTGGAGGCCGATCAGCCCGTAGTCGAAGTCGAAACCGACAAGGCAGTGGTGGAGATCCCGTCCCCCTATGCGGGCACAGTTCTCCGTCATGGCGCCGCTGAAGGGGAGACCATAGAAGTCGGATCAGTCCTGGTCGTGGTCGGCGACGAGGAAGAAAATGCCGCTTCGGATGAGATCGCCGTAGACGCTCCGCTTTCAGCGGAGTCCGCTCCGCTTTCAGCGGAGTTCACGTTGCCCTCCACCGAGCTCGATTCACCCGATGAGGAGACAGTTTCCGTGGCGACTGCAGCGCCGATTGTGGGCTCCCTAGATGAGAATGCCGAAGACCTGTCGCCATCTGCGCCAGGCGAGGATGAGCCTGTCCCGTCACAGATCAAGGCCCTGCCCCTGGTCCGAAAGCTGGCCAGAGAGATGAGCATCGACCTGGCCACGGTGCCGGGGTCGGGCCCAGCCGGTCGGATAACTCGCGAAGACCTATTGGCGGTAGCAGAACCTGCTCCGGTTTCTCAGCCCAGCGAGGCGACTGTATCTGCACCCACCGAGGAGAGAGTCGCCGCAGCCGAGGAGGGGGCCACTCCCGGCCCTTCAGCCGGAACCGACGAGCGCAGACGGCTTTCTCGCCTCCGTCGGACGATTGCGGCAAACCTGTCGAAGAGCTGGGCGGAGGTACCGCATGTGACCACCTTCGATGACGTCGACGCCACCCGGCTGCTCGAGGTACGACAGGCTCTGGGAAGCAGATACGAAACCAAGATTCCGCTGGAGGCTCTGGTGGTAAAGGCCATCGTCCCTGCTCTGCGTAGCTTTCCTGAGTTCAATGCGACACTCGACGGTGACGATCTGGTTATTCATGGCGCCCATGACATCGGAATCGCAGTCGACACGCCGGACGGATTGCTGGTGGCGGTGATCCGTGACGCGGCATCCAAGGGAGTGCTCGAGTTGTCCTCCGAAGTACGTCGTCTCGGCGAGGGGGCCAGGAACCGGACGCTGGGAGTGGACGAGCTCAGCGGTCAGACATTCACGGTCTCGAACATCGGCGCGGTGGGTGGTGGCCATGGCACTCCGATAGTTCCACCGGGAACCACCGCCATCCTCTCTGTCGGTCGCGCCCAGCAGAAGCCCATCGTTGCAGATGGCGAACTTGTGATCGCTCCGGTTATGCCACTATCGCTCTCCTATGACCACCGGGTCATCGACGGCGGCTTGGGCCGTCGGTTCATGGCCGAGGTCATGGAGAACCTGGAAGAGCCGGCTCTCTTTCTGGCCGGCTAGCGCCGGTGAGGCCTTGCCTCATCCGCGTGGCAGCGGGACTTCCTCCAAGGCAATGAGCGACCTTTCCTCCAACGGCTCGCCCGCGGAGATCACCCAGAAATCGTTGAAACTGCCTGGCTCACCGCCGATGAGATCGGCGGCGATCGGACTCGAAGTAGCGGCGAGGTGCTCCTCGACGAGGCCTCGCAACACCCCGATCTCGCTGTCGGATGGACGGCGGGTGGGAGGGGCGGTCTCGGCGAGTCGGCCCTTGAAGCTCATTGCCGGGTCCCAGACGAAGGCAGTGCCGCCCGTCATGCCCGCGGCGAAGTTTCGACCCGCTTCGCCCAGGATCACCACCACTCCGCCAGTCATGTACTCACAGCCATGATCGGAGCATCCTTCGGCGACCGCCACGGCCCCCGAGTTGCGCACTGCGAATCGCTGGCCCACACGACCCGAGATGAAGATCCGACCCCCGGTTGCTCCGTAGAGGACGGCGTTGCCGGCGGCATGGGGGATCGAGTGGCCACGGGGCGGCGCGATAGAGATCAGCCCACCGCCCATGCCCTTGCCGACATAGTCATTGGCCGGGCCCTTGAGACGAAGCGCGATTCCTCGGGTCAGCCAGGCGCCGAAACTCTGTCCAGCGGTGCCGGAGAGTCGCACGTTGATCGTCCCGTCAGGGAGCCCCTCGGCGCCATAGCGAGCGGTTATCTCACCGGACAGCCTCGCACCAATCGTGCGATCGACGTTTCGTATGGGATAGGCAAGATCCACGGGTTGCCCGGAGGAAATTGCCGGCGTCGCATCGGCAACCAATCGGGACGAAAGACTCGACAGTGACACGGGCTTGTACCCGTCGTGATGTTTGCGGCCCTTCGACTCGACGAGAATGGCAGAAAGGTCAGGTGCCAGCGGATGGTTTGGATCGATGGGCGTGAGCAAGTCGGCTCTTCCCACGATCTCGGAGATGGAGCGTGCCCCGAGGGTTGCCAGGTGATGGCGGATCTCCTCGGCGACGTGGCGGAAGAGGACGACCACCTGATCGGCAGAGCCGGTGAACTTTGCCCGCAGATCGAGGTCCTGAGTGGCTATCCCGACCGGGCAGGTGTTGAGATGGCACTGGCGAACCATCTTGCAGCCCAAGGCGAGGAGGGGGAGGGTGCCGAACCCGAATCGCTCCGCGCCCAGCAGAGCAGCCACCACCACGTCCCAACCGGTGCGGAGGCCGCCGTCGGTTTCCAGCACAACTTGGGAGCGCTGGCCGGTGGCCACCAGGACCTGGTGAGCTTCGGCCAGCCCCAACTCCCATGGCGAGCCGGCATGCTTGATCGAAACAAGGGGAGACGCTCCTGTGCCGCCCTCAGACCCGGAGATCGTGATCACGTCGGCGTCTGCCTTTGCCACGCCCACTGCAATTGTCCCCACGCCGGGCTCACTGACCAGCTTCACTGCCACCCGGGCGGTCGGCTTGAACGCCTTTAGGTCGTAGATCAACTGGGCGAGGTCCTCGATGGAGTAGATGTCGTGGTGTGGCGGCGGAGAGATCAGCGTGACGCCAGGCTCGGTGTGGCGCAGCCTGGCGATCTCCGCGGAGACCTTGTGGCCCGGGAGTTGGCCTCCTTCTCCCGGTTTCGAGCCCTGGGCCATCTTGATCTGAAGCTCCTCCGCGGAGTTCAGATACGCGGGAGTGACCCCGAATCGACCGGAGGCGACCTGTTTGATGGCCGAGTTCCGCGTGGTGTGGAATCGGGCCGGATCCTCGCCACCTTCCCCGGAGTTTGAGGAGGCGCCGATCATGTTCATTGCGATTGCGAGAGCTTCATGGGCCTCCTTGGAGATGGCGCCATGGGACATGGCGGCGGTGGTGAACCGGCGCATGATTCGTTCGGCGGGCTCGACCTCCCCGATTGGCACCGGCTCGCTCTGGACGAAGGTCAGGAGGTCACGAACCAGGGTTGGCCTCCGGTCGTTGATGGTCTCGAGATATTGGCTCCAGGCTGCAATCTCGCCGGATCGAACCGATTTCTTCAGGTCGAGAACCACCTTCGGGCCGGTGACATGAGGATCCTCGCCCTTCCGATGCTTGTAAAAGCCTCCCGACTCGTGCTTCCCGTCCTGATAGCTCTGGTGTCGCTCGAGGGCGTGCCCTGCCAGCTCGAGAATCCCTATTCCGCGCAACCTTCGGGGTGCGTTTCTGAAGGCCCGGCGGCATAGCTGCTCCGAGATGCCGATGACCTCGAAGAGCTCAGAACCGCGGTAGGCGGAGAGCGTGCAGATCCCCATCTTCGACATGATCTTGAGAAGGCCGGCCTCGAGGACCGCCCGGTAGTTCTCCTGGGCCGTCACCGGGTCGACGTCCACCATGCCCGATACCGCAAGACCTAGAACCTGGTCGATGGCCAGGTAGGGGTTGACCGCCGATGCGCCGAACCCGATCAGACAGGCAACATCATGAGCATCGCGCGGCTCTCCCGACACCACGACAAGGGAGACGTGGCCACGGACGCCGGCATCGATCAGGTGATGGTGGACGGCGCCCACCACGAGCAGTATTGGAATAGGAGATTCGTCGGGGCCGGTCTCCCTGTCGGAAAGGACGAGGATGGTTGCCCCCAGCTTCACCGCGTGCGCCGCCTCGGCGCAGATCTCGTCGATACGGGCATCCATGCCTTCCGGTCCCTCGGTGGTCTGCCAGGTTGCGGCGATCCAGTGGGAAAAGAATCTGGTGTCGCCCGACCGTACGATTGCCTCCAACTCTGCGTCCGACAGGATCGGGCTTGACAGTTCGATGAGATGCGCCTGCCGGGGCGCATCCTCGAGGAGAGGTCCTCGCCGCCCGAGCTGAATGCGCAGCGACATGACCAAATTCTCTCTGATCGGATCCATCGGAGGGTTGGTGACCTGAGCGAACATCTGATGGAAATACTGGGTGAGACGACGGGGCCGTTCCGACAGCACTGCCAGCCCGGTGTCGTCTCCCATCGATCCGATGGGGGATCTGCCCTCCGCCATGGGAGCGAGGATGAGACGTCTCTCCTCGGCTGTGTACCCGAATACCCGAGCAAGGGCGCCGGCGTCGAAACGGTCGTCTGCATCCGGGTCGAATGGCGCCTGGATGTGAAGGGCCTCGCTGTTGACCCACTTCTCGTAAGGAAGATTCGAGGCCAACTCTGTCTTCACCGAGTTGGAATGCCGAACCTCGCCTGTGATGCCGTCGAAGAGCATCATCTCTCCAGGGCCGAGCTGGCCTGTTTCCAGGGCGCGTGCCTCCTCTTCGGGGCAGACCCCGGCCTCGGACGCGACGAGGACGACGTCTGGAGTCACGGTCCACCGGGAGGGACGAAGTCCATTGCGGTCCATCCCGGCGAGTAGGGAGACGCCATCGGTGACGGCAATCGCGGCAGGTCCGTCCCACGGCTCGGTGAGAAAGGCGTGATACTCGTAGAAGGCGGTGAGGTCGGGCGGGAGATCAGCGACGTTCTCCCAGGCTGCCGGTATGAGCATCTCTTTGACGTGAGCTAGCGATCTTCCGCTCTGGAGGAGGAGCTCGTAGGCATTGTCGAGGCTGCCAGAGTCGGAAATGTCGGGTTGGAGGAAGGGAAAGAGATCGGGCAACCGGTCTCCCCACACCCCCGGTGTTGCTGCTTTCTCACGGGCTTTCATCCACGATCGGTTGGATTGGATCGTGTTGATCTCACCGTTGTGGGCCAGGGCCCGAAACGGCTGGGCGTTGTCCCAGGAAGGAAAGGTGTTGGTCGAGAAGCGCTGATGGAAGATCGCAAACGCCGTTTCAAAGTCGGGATCGCGCAGATCCCAGTAGAAGTCGGAGATCTTGCTTGCCGTGAAAAGACCCTTGTAGACCACCGTTCGCCCCGACGCCGACGGAATTGACAACCCGGGATTGGCGTCTCTCTCGATCTTCTTCCTGGCGAGAAAGAGCCTCCGCTCCAGCTCGTCGCCCTCCACGTCACCAGTTACCACAGCCTGGGAGATCAGTGGCAGAACGTATCCGGCATGCTCTCCGAGCACCGACGGGTCGATGGGCACCAATCGCCAGAACATGATTCGCAAATCCTGGGCCTCCAGGGCCTCGCTGATGATCGACCTTGACGCGGGTGCGTCCATTGGAGGGATGAAGCACATGACCAAGCCGAGCCGATCGCGCTCTATCGACAGCCCGTGCGTGCGCAACTCGCGGTGGATCACCTTGTAAGGGATCTGAGTGAGCAGACCGGCCCCATCACCCGTGCCATCGGCCGCCCGGGCCCCGCGATGATCGAGTCGTTGAAGACATTCGACGCCAAGCCGGGTCAGCCGGTACGAGGGTGCCCGATCTAGAGCAGCGATGAATCCGACGCCACAGGCGTCGTGCTCAAATCCTGGATCTATGAAGGGTCGGGCCATGTGCTCCCCATCGGGAGCAAGGCATTATAAACCCGATGAGACCACTCCCGGCCGGGGACATCATCAGATGGGCCACTAGCGTCTCAATTCATGCCAGACGACAAAGAGAAGGACGACAAGGAGAAGACAGAGCCCACCGAGTTGCCCGCAGTCGAGGAGCAGACTGTGTCCAAGTCCTACAAGGGGAAGTTCGGCAGGCGAGCAGTCGGGTACACCGCAACGGCCGCCACCCGGGTTCTGGAGAGGGATGACGACAAGAAGGCCGTTTTCTTCTATGTCTCGTACACCGAAGACGACGCCGACCCGGCCGATCGGCCGATCCTCTTCGGCTTCAATGGTGGCCCCGGGTCGTCGTCGGTGTGGCTCCATCTGGGTTTGTTCGGACCCAAGCGAGTCGAATTCGACGACGAGGGGTTCCGGGCATCTGTCCCGGGCCGGTTGATCGACAACCCGCACTCACTCCTCGACCAGACCGACCTGGTCATGGTCGACGCCATCGGGACCGGTCTCTCCAGGGCCGCTCCGGAAGACAAGGCGAAGGACTACCACCACTTCTCCAAGGACATCGAGGTATTCACCGACTTCATCGTCGACTATCTCAATCGGAATGGCAGGTGGGCATCGCCGAAGTACCTGGCGGGTGAAAGCTATGGAACCACCCGCGGCGCCGCCATCACCCACAAGCTCTTCACCGAACACGGGGTGGAGCTCAATGGCCTGATCCTCATCTCCAGTGCCCTCAACTTCCAGACCATCGGCCTGGAGAGCGATACCTGGGTGTTCCGGCCCGGGAACGACCTTCCCTTCATGCTCTACCTCCCCACCTATGCAGCCACCGCCTGGTATCACGGCCGTCTCCCCGAGAAGCATCAGAGCAAGAGCCTGCGCGAGCTTCTCGACGAGGTGGAGGAATACGCCCTCGGCCGCTACTGGTCGGCGCTTGCCCAGGGTGATCGATTGGACGAACGGGAGAGGGTCCGAGTCCGGAACAAACTTGCCGAGTACACCGGGCTTCCCGCCGACTACGTCGATCGCTACGACTTGCGGGTTCACATCCTTCGGTTCTGCAAGGAGCTGACACGGGATCAACGCCGTACCGTGGGGCGCCTCGACTCTCGATACGTCGGAATCGACCGCATCATCGACGGAGACAACCTGGAGAACGATCCCAGCGCCGATGAAGTGACAGGCGCATTCGCGGCCACCCTCAACGACTACCTCCGAAAGGAGCTGGAGTTCGAGTCGGACGCCTTCTACGAGATTCTGTCGATGAAGACGCACAAGGCTTGGGACTACGAGGACTTCAAGGGCCATTACGTGGACACATCGGAGAATCTGCGTGATGTGATGTCACGCTCGACGGCGATGAAGGTCTTCGTGGCAAGCGGCTACTACGACCTGGCAACACCACATTTCGCCACCGAGTACACCTTCACCCATCTCGGCCTGGAAAAGGAGCTGCGATCGAATGTCCGCATGGAGTGCTACGAGGCGGGCCACATGATGTACGTCCACAAGGCCTCGCTGGAGAAGCTGGCAGGCGATCTTCGTGACTTCGTCAAGGAGAGCATTTGAAACGGATCGGCGTCCTCGGTGGTATGAGCTGGCAGTCGACGCTCATCTATTACCGCTATCTCAACGAGGAGGCCAACGCTCGGCTCGGTGGTCAGCACTCCGCCGACCTGCTCATCTGGTCGGGTGACTTCGCTCCATTCGCGGAAGCTACCGCCGAACGGGACTGGGATCGCACTGCTCGGGTTCTTTGCGACGCAGCCAAGGAACTCGCCACGGCCGGAGCCGAATTATTGGTGATCGCTTCAAACGTGGCGCATGTCGCCGCAGATCTGGTCGAGTCGGTGAGCGGGGTCCAGGTCGTCAACATGATCGATGTCACCGCCCGACGGTTGCAGGAAGTGGGGATCACCAGGGCAGGTCTCATCGGAACCGCGGCTGTCATGGAGGACGGGTTCTATGTCGAGCGGATGAGGAAAAACGGGATCGAGTGCGAGGTCCCATCAGCCGCGACCAGGAAAGAGATTGACCGGATCATTTTCGACGAGTTGGTCAGAGGGGTCATCGATGATGGCTCACACCGAACTCTGGTCGATGCGATCGATGCGATGGCTGATGAGGGCGCCGAGGCGGCGATTCTCGGTTGCACCGAACTGAGCCTGATCCTCGATGAGGATGACGGAATGGTTCCTGGGTTCGATACCACCAGGATTCATGCGGTGACGGCCATCGAGGCCGCATTGCAGTAGCACACCGGCCAAAGGAGGCTGGTGACCAGGGCTCAGTCGCCGGCGTGAGCGTCGACCATCGCCAGAATCTCGGGGATGTCGAGCGTCGGATAGGGGTCCGGTGCCATCAGACCGAGAATCCGGCTCTGAGACCGAGCTGAAACAACGACCTTGTCCCCCCATCGTTCGGTGAGTTGGCTCGGAGCCTCCCGACAGCAGGCGGGGTCGGGGCATGTGGACGCTTCCCGGTTCGGTGTTTCTCTTCCCCGAAACCACCTGGCGTCGGCGAAGGGCACTCCCAGAGTGATCGCATGGAGCGGCTCCCGGCCTGCCTCGACGTGGGTGGTACAGAAGTAGGTCCCTTTGGGGGTGTCGGTGAACTGGTGGTGGGTGTCGAACCTGTCAGACGAATCGAAAGTGATTCGAGCGCCCCACCGACGGCACAAACGCTGAGTCTCCATCCCACCATGGATGTCGCGAGCGACCGGAGCGCCATCGTTGGCGTAGCCCTTGACCACTGACCCCATCTCGTCGCTGACAAGCATGTGGCTCCTGATCCCGAAGTGACGGGTCAGGAGGTTTGCAGTTCTCCACGCCGCCATCTCGTAGGAGATGTAGAAGAACTCCTTTACATCTTCGACATCGATGTCGTGGTTCCCCTTGGCCGCGGCGATACGGGCGACGACCCAATCCTCTGGAGCGAGGACCGCAGAGGCCAGGTAGGCCGTCTCCATTCGTTGCATCAGAAACGTATCGAGATCGGGCTCGAGCTCATGGTCGAGAAGAAAGCCGGCCACCGTCTGGAGGACGGCCTTTCGGGCCTGGCGGGTCCGGAGCTCATTGCGCTGTGCGATGTACATGCGATGGTTCTCGAGGTCGATCACTGATCTGGCGAAGGAGGGCATGTCCTCGATTGGATGGATCTCGAAACCGGCATGCGAAGTCAGGTCGATGAGATTCCTCGAAGTGAAAGGCCCCTCGCCCGTGTAACCCGAAGCAGTCAGCGCCTCTCGGGCGGCCGCCTCGACGTTCGCGAGGTAACCGTCGGATTCCATGAGATACGCGGCCACCTTCGCATTCGCCTGGCGAACCTCGTCGGAACCGGCGGTGTCAAGGCCGGAGCGCTCTCGCAACGCCTCATGGAGCCCGACGAGGTGGGTGAGGGTCTCGGTGTCGAGTCTCGCGGTGGGTTTGACCGTGGGGAGGTCAAGAGATTCGAAGAGGGCTGTTTCCTGCGATCGGAGGAGGGCGATTTCGAGCGCATCCCGTCGGTTTGGGGGAGTCGCGTCGAGCAGATCGCTTAGCTCGACGTCCAGAGCAGACGCGAGCTCGAGAAGGAGGTTGATCCGGGGTTCCTTCTTCCCGTTCTCCAACAGCGATAGGTAGGGCGCCGGTTTGCCCACCTTCTCCCCGAGCTGGTCAAGGGTCAGGCCTCTTGCTTTGCGGTGATGTCGGAGTCGTCGGCCCAAGATGAGCGGATCCAATGACCGAAGTTCGTCCATTTCTGTCTCCTGGTGAAAGAGTGAGTGATCTTATCATCTGAATGCCTCGAACAGGGCGCTTAGTGACAAGATAATGCCTACTTATGGAACAGGTTCAAGATCTTGCCGCCGAGCGAAGAGTCCTCAGCCCTGATGCCGTGACGTTTCTCATCGACCTCGAGTCGGAATTCGGCTGGCGCCGCGGCCGGATTCTCTCTGCTCGTCAATCGCGTCAACTTGATATCGAGAGGGGGATGACACCTGACTTTCTGTCAGGGACGCTTCATGTCCGCGAATCTGAATGGACGATCGACCCAGTGCCTGCCGACCTGATGGATCGGCGTGTCGAGATCACTGGCCCGGTCGACACCAAGATGATGATCAACGCTCTGAATTCGGGGGCCCGAGTCTTCATGGCCGACTTCGAGGACGCCACGTCTCCCACATGGGACAACCTTCTCCAAGGGCAGGCCAACCTCATTGACGCATATCGGGGGACCCTGGCCCTGGATACCGAGTCAAAGGCCTATCGACTCAACGATGAGGTGGCGACTCTGATGGTTCGGCCCCGGGGATGGCATCTGGAAGAGAAGCACTTCCTGGTGGACAGCCAGCCGATGTCGGCATCGCTGTTCGACTTCGGGCTTTATCTGTTCCACGGCGGGCGGGCTGCGCTGAAAGCCGGCACCGGACCTTATCTGTACCTCCCCAAACTCGAGTCCCACCTCGAGGCGAGGCTTTGGAATGATGTGTTCGTCTGGGCTCAGGAGCGTTTGGGGATCCCCCAGGGGACGATCAAGGTGACGGTCCTCATAGAGAATGTGCTTGCTGCCTTCGAGATGGACGAGATTCTCTACGAGTTGAGGGACCACGCTGCCGGACTGAACGCGGGCCGGTGGGATTACATCTTCTCGGTCATCAAGAAGTTTCGCCATGATCCTGCGTTCGTCCTCCCCGATCGTTCCCAGGTGACCATGACGGTCCCGTTCATGGCTGCATACACCGAACTCATGATCAGCACCTGTCACCGTAGGGGCGCGCATGCCATCGGAGGAATGTCTGCATTCATCCCCAATCGGCGGGATGCGGATGTGACGGCGGCTGCCGTGGCCGCGGTGAGGGCAGACAAGGCCCGCGAGGCGGCTGCCGGCTGTGACGGAACCTGGGTGGCGCATCCCGATCTGATCCCGATCGCATGGTCGGAATTCGACCGGGTACTGGGTGACGACGCCAACCAGATCGGCCGATCCACTGATGACGTGACGGTGACGTCCGATGATCTCCTCGATCTCGACTTCGACGGGGAAGTGACCATCGAAGGCGTCAGGACCAATGTTGCGGTAGGCATTCAATACATCGCAGCCTGGCTGGCGGGCAACGGCGCCGTTGCCATCGACAACCTGATGGAGGACGTCGCCACCGCCGAGATTTCTCGGTCTCAGATCTGGCAATGGATCAACCATGGGGTCGAAATGGAAGACGGGACGACCATTACCGAGTCGCTGGTCAGAGAGCTGGCTGGTGAGATCGTGAGCCAGATCGAGGTGAGAGGAGATTCGCATTCTGAACATCTGCACTCAGCCCGCAAGGTCTTCGAGGAAGTCGCTCTGGGCGAGAACTTCGTCGAATTCCTGACCCTGCCCGCATACGAGCTCATCAACTGATGGAGGAATCTGTGCCCCACTTCGCCAACGAAGCCGCCCGCCTGACCTCGGAATGGAATAGCAATCCACGATGGGAAGGAACAGCCCGCGACTACACGGCCGCAGATGTCGTCCGTCTTCGCGGGAGCATCCGAGAGCAGTACACCCTCGCCAATCGAATGTCTATGAAGCTGTGGGAGCTTCTCAACACCACGGACTACGTCAGCGCGCTGGGCGCCCTCACCGGCGGTCAAGCGACCCAGATGGTCAAAGCCGGTCTCAAATCGATCTATCTATCTGGCTGGCAGGTCGCCGGTGACGGCAACCTGGCAGGCCAGGTCTACCCCGACCAGTCGCTGTACCCGGCCAACTCGGCCCCGGCGTTGGTGGAGCGCATCAACAATGCCCTTCGTCGTGCCGATCAGATCCACTGGGCGGAGGGCGATATGGAAATCGATTGGTTCGCCCCGATCGTCGCCGATGGTGAGGCCGGGTTCGGCGGGGCTCTCAATGTCTTCGAGCTGACCAAGAACTTCATTCAGGCCGGAGCCGCCGGGGTCCATTTCGAGGATCAGCTGGCCGCGGAGAAGAAGTGCGGGCACATGGGCGGGAAGGTCCTCATTCCCACCAGCCAGCACGTCCGCACGCTCCAGTCGGCCCGTCTCGCCGCAGACGTCATGGGCGTCCCGACGATCGTCGTGGCCAGGACGGACGCCAACTCCGCAAGGTTGTTGACTTCGGACGTCGATGAGCGAGACCGTCGTTTCATCGATGGGGATAGGACACCTGAGGGTTTCTTCCAGGTGTCCGGCGGGCTCGACTCGGCGATCGCTCGTGGCCTGGCATATGCGCCGTACTGCGACTTGATCTGGTGTGAGACCGCTCGCCCCGACTTGGACGAGGCGCGCACCTTCGCCGAGGCGATTCACTCCGAATTCCCGGGGAAGATGCTGGCCTACAACTGCTCGCCATCCTTCAATTGGTCGGCCCATCTCGATGCGGAAACAATCGCCCGATTCCAAAAGGAGCTCGGTGCGATGGGCTATCGCTACCAGTTCATCACCTTGGCCGGGTTCCACGCGCTCAATGCGTCGATGTTCGAGCTGGCCCGTGGCTACGCCGAGTCCGGCATGAGCGCCTACGTCGAGCTGCAAGACCGTGAATTCGCTCTGGAGGCGGCCGGCTACACCGCAACCAAGCATCAGCGGGAGGTCGGGGCGGGTTACTTCGACCTGGTCAGCCAGGCAATATCAGGGGGCAGCGCCTCGACCCTGGCGCTGGAAGGCTCGACCGAAGCGGAGCAGTTCTAGGAGTCTGTTCGATGGTGCCGTTGGTCGAGATGAGTGCATTGTTCATCGGGCCCGGAGAGTCTCTGCGCGAATCTCACCCGCCTTGAGGGGGCCCGACGGTGAACTCGTGGTAGACGCCAAGCTCCACAGGAGGCTCGGTAGGTGCCTCGCAACCGACGAATAGCTCATAGGTGCCGGCCGGCAGGGCGTCGATGGTGAACTCGAATTCGCCCCAGGCCAAAGCCCAGTCGGTCGTAGTGACGGCATACTGAGAGTCGGTGATCGTGCCCAGGAACGAACTGCCGGAGAAGGTGGCCGCGACAGGGGCGCCGGTCCCCGGGTCGGCGCCGGGGGCGGGTGGTTGGCGTAACCGGATGAGGAGGATCGCCTCGAAGGGGCGAGCATACCCGGCGACGGTGACCGGCGGGGCTGGAGGAGGACCGAACACATCGACCACGATCGGGCTGCTGAGGACGGCGAGATCCCCCACCACGGGACCGACCGCCAGGCCGGTGTCCGTGGGCGCCGAGATCGTATCCACCACGATTCGTGCCGGGTCGCTGAGGAAGAAGGCCAGGACACCGAGGTTGTGATCGAAGTGGCCGTTGAGATAGAGCGAGTCGGATCCGGCCCGGTTCACCACAAAGACGTCCTCCACACCGTCATCGTCGCGATCAGATTCGGTGGCGCCGATCCGCACTAACTCGATGGCCGCGAGATCGACGTTGAAGAAGGGGCCCTCGTTGGTGACCTGGATGCCGCCCGGCACCTGGCCGGCCGGACTGAGCGTGCTGGCGGGGTCGTCGTTGAAGTCGTAGTCGGCGCCCAGGGTGATCACCGTTCGCTCACAGTCCGGATGGCTGCTGTGATCGATAGAGAACACATGATCGGCGGTGCTGGCGGAAGCGGGCGACGTGGCGACAAGGCCGGAGAACACGTAGTCCGCGGGGGCGATGCCGCAGGGGTGGGCGCTGAAGGGAGCGCTCGTCGGCGCAACCGGCCCCAGGAATGCCGAGTTGACCCAGCCGATGGCGTCGTCGAAGAACTCGACCTCCCACCACTTCGCCCCATCGGATGTGGTGGCACGGGTGCCGGTGGTGACGACACCCGAATAATTGTGAGGGAAGCCACCGATGACGTCGTTCTGCGTGCTGGGACCGGAACGCACATTGAGGACGTCATCGGGTTCTACGCCGACCACGTCGAACGTGTCGACGCCGGGGGGGAATGTGCCCGAATCGACCTCGGTACTGGGCGGTGCCGGTTGGGTCGTGGGCGATGCCAGTTGGGTCGTGGGCGGTGCCGGTTGAGTTGTGGCCGGCGCTGTCGGCTGCGTCGTGGTCTCGTCTGCCACGCCGGCGCACGCCGCTGCGATGAGAGCGAGGGCCGCAAGGCCCGCAATTCCACTCATGCCTTCCTCCCGTAATGAGAAGCTACTGAGCCGCTCAGACGGCTCAACAGTCGAATAGACGGAGCCTATACGGAGCCGACCTCTCCTCATCACCTACCAGAATCGGCGGTTCGCCTACCATCCCGACGGCGATCGGTGACTTCAAAGGAGGAGACATGAGTCGTGGGTGGTTCGGGGGAGGCTGCTTGGCTTTCGTGCTCCTGCTGGCTGCCTGTGGTGGCGGATCGACATC
Organism: Acidobacteriota bacterium; assembly: GCA_022573225.1. GTDB lineage: Bacteria > Actinomycetota > Acidimicrobiia > Spongiisociales > ZC4RG35 > JACZUI01. Next base: position 2,912 of record JACZUI010000002.1, on the reverse strand, counting down.
GACCACCACCGGCGCCACATCGCCACTGGAATCCGTCGCTGAGACCACCCAAACCACCACTCCCAGCGGCCAAGTCTTGACCCTCGACGACGCCGCCTCGGCGGTGGTCCGGATCGAGGCGCGGGGAACATTCGTCGACCAGGCGGTCGGAGCCTTCGAGTCCGCCGGAAGCGGGAGCGGATTCATCATCGACCCCTCGGGTATCGCTGTTACCAACAACCATGTGGTGACGGGTGCCGGGATCCTCCAGGTGTATGTCGGCGAAGACCAAACCTCGCCGCTCAACGCCCGTGTCCTGGCGGTTTCGGAATGCTCCGACCTGGCGGTGATCGACATCGACGGGGAGGGTTTTCCTTACCTCTCGTGGTACGACGGTGAGATCAAGCCGGGAGTCGAGGTGTTCTCGGCCGGCTTCCCATTCGGGACAGACGAGTACACGTTGACCGGAGGCATCGTGTCGAAGAAAGACACCGTTCTCGAGTCGGCGTGGGCATCGGTCGACCATGTCATCGAGCACGACGCCCGCATCCGGCCCGGCAACTCCGGGGGCCCGCTGCTCACTTCCGACGGTCAGGTGATAGGCGTCAACTACGCCGGTGAAGATACCTACGACTTCAACTTCGCCATCAGCGTCGTCGCCGCCCAGACCCTGGTTGAACAGCTTCGCGGAGAGTCAAACGTGGATGCGCTCGGTCTCAACGGCACTGCGATATACGACGACGCGTCCGGACTGACCGGGGTGTGGGTCTCATCGGTCGAGTCTGGCTCTCCCGCCGACTTGGCCGAGATCCTTCCCGGCGATGTCGTCCTCACCCTCGAAGGGGTCTCGCTTTCGACCGACGGAACGATGGCCGAGTACTGCGACGTGATCCGCTCACACACGGCCGGGGACGTCCTGGCCGTCGAGGTCTTGCGTTACGACACCAACGAGTTCTTGGAAGGACGAATCAACGGAACGCCACTCGAGGTCTCCGTGTCGTTCGCCAACGAGCTGTCCGGCACCGTTGACGAGGGCCCTACTACGGGCTACACCTCGTACACGTCGATCTCCGACGACACCGGAGCGATCGTGGTGGATGTCCCCTCCGAGTGGCTGGACGTCGACGGCCGTTCCTACACGGACGACGCCGGCAATCTTCTCTTCGACGTGAGCGCCGCCCCCGATCTCATCGGATTCTTGGGTTCGTGGGACGTGCCGGGGGTGAGCGTGACCGCTTCCTCCGACCTCGCGTTCTTCGAGACCGAGGAGTCGATTCTCGACGGTGTGGAAGACACCTATCTCGGTTCGTGTGAGTACGGAGGACGTGAGGTCTACGTCGACCCGGTCTTCGCCGGGTTCTACGACCTCTATGTGAACTGTGGTGGGGTGGGAACCACAGTGGTGGTGCTGGCGGCGACGCCCGACGATCTCAGTTACGTCGTCGTGGTTCAGTTCCAGGCAGTAGCCGATCGCGACTTCGACGCTCTCGACGCGGTCCTCGACACGTTCAACGTGATCGGTGAAGTCTGAGGTCGGCACCCTCTGGCGTATACCGGCGATCGTCGAGGAAGCAGGCCACCCGACCGGGGGCTATTGGCTCTCGACATTCCATGGCATCGAGATCCTCCGCCCGTCTCTTGATGTCGAGCACCCGCTTTTGGGGGTCGCAGACTCTTTCGGCGGAACCATCGAATTTGAGACAAAGGGGAGTCCGGATCACGAAGAAGAGAGTGCAACCGACGCGTTAGCCCGGGTCGTCCTGGTTGGGTTCGCCGCGGAAACTCTCGCACCACTCACGCGCAGTTTGGTCCGCAACAGGCTGCAGCGACGGTGTCGCGATCGGCACATCGGTTCCATCGACGCCCAGGAAGTCGAGCGCAGTTCGCAGCGACCGCTCGTAGTCCTCTGCGATGGCCTCGTAGGTGAGCCTGAGCGGTTCTACACCGTGTCGGGCAAAGAATCGTTCCCAACCGATCTCTGCGCGGCGGATCTCGGCCAGGCGCCGCTTTATCGCCGCTTTGCGGTACACCGGATCGCGACCGAATCCGGGAAACTCGGACGTCCACACTCCGGTTTGTCGGGCGATCTCGAATGAAACCGCCTGGGCCACCTCGTCGACCCTGGTGGTAGCGATGTAACGGGCGGGGCCGAGCAGTGCTGGCAAGTCGATACCGAGACGACGCATGTGGTCGTAGTGAATCTTGATTCCGAAGAGCCCATTTTCTGAAGTTCGGTGACGGCGGAGACGCCAGACGAATGGCCTATTCGGCAGCCGGCCCCACCGCTGGTCAAAAAGACGGCGCTGCAACGGATTGAAGTACTCGTTTGGTGCTCCGGCGACGCCCGACTCCCACAGCCCCCGGGCCAACAGGGAGCTCCCCGACCGCTGCACCGAGGCTATGACGTACGTCACCGTTGCCGCGGTTCCTTCCGGAAAGTCGTGTTCCGGTGCCGGTCCCGGCGCAATGACAATCATCGGCGCGAATGTCGTCATCGAAGTCCTTCGGTCCCCTTGCTGATAGCGCGACTCAGCCCAAGCAGGTGCCAGTGTAGGTGATTAGCTTGCCCACGGAGTACTGGTGCAGGAGGAGATTTGACCGGCTCGACAAGGATGGGGCGTCGCTGGATGCTGGCTCTAATGGTCGTCGCCGTCGTGTTGGTCGTTGCCTCCCGGCAAGGGCCAGCCATGTGATCAGGTGGAGCGTGGGGACGGACTGTGAAGCCGAGCAGCTAGAGGTCGAATCATCAGGCCCCACGACGTTCGCTGTGTGCGTTGAGCTTGGTGGTGGTGCGCTCTCCGGCTGGCCGATGACGGTTCAAGTCCTCGCCGCCGACGGCAGCTCGCAGGAGTTCGAGATCGAGACCGACGCGAATGGCGAAGCGACCTTCGACCTGGTGATCGGAGAGGGCCAGACCCAGATGATTAACCTTC
>JACZUI010000031.1:378-33179 GCA_022573225.1 Acidobacteriota bacterium | reverse complement strand
CCGAAGTGAAGACTGAGGCTCCGGCCAACAAGGCTCCGGCCAACAAGGCTCCGGCCAACAAGGCTCCGGCCAACAAGGCTCCGGCCACCAAGGCTCCGGACACCAAGGCCGAGAAGGCTTCCTGAGCTCACCTCCTCCTCACACGATAAGGGGGCCCTTCGGGGCCCCCTTTTTCGTTTTAGCCATGACGGAGAAAGACCGAGAAGGAGCCCCCCTCCCCGGCTCCGCCGCTACTCCCCCCAAAAACTCACTGCGTTCGCCGGGGGGAGAAACATCTCACTTCGTTCGCCGGGGGACCAGGAGCGGAGGGGGCAGGACCGCGGTCAGATCGTGGGTTCGACCGTCCCCGCCGCTTCGATCCAGCCCTCAACCATCGACTCGGTGGGGAGGCGCTGAACCACATTTCGTTGGCCGTTGAGCGCGATGATCTTCGCCGACAGAGCCGTCGGGTTGCGCCGCCGCAGATCCCTTACCGTGTCTACGCCCGCAGAGACGAGAAGCTCGGCGTACTCCGCGCCGACACCGCGCACGGCGAGCAAGTCCGAGTGGTTGACCCATTGCTGCAATCGGCGGGAGTCGATTCCGGTGACTCTCGACAGCTCGGACCGGCCCGTCCGCGTGCTGGCAGTCTTGCTCAGCCCCTTCGCTGTCCTTACGCCAACCTTGCGCAGCTTGGTGGCGTTCTTCTGATCAATCCCTGCAACCTGGTCGACTCGCGCCATAGCCCGTCGTCTCCGCTTCGCTCAAACGTGGCCGCGACTCTATACCAATGCAAGGGGGGTCAGGAAGGGTGCTTTGGTCTCATTTCCACGACATCGATCTCTGTGTCGACATCGCGGGGGGCCAGCTCCGAGAACCACACCTCGTTGACCCACTCCGGGTGGGCCTGCCAGAGGCGGGCCGCCCCCTCATCCCCCTCCAGTGACATCAGGCGTGGCCACAGTGATCGCTCCACGATCACCGGATTGCCCCCGCTATAGCGATACTTGGGAACGGTCGCCGGCCGACCGGCGCCGGCGTGAGAAGCCAACAACTCATCCACCACCTCAGTCGTGATCTCAGGCTGGTCCCCGATTACTAGAACCACCGTGTCGCACCTCGAAAGCCGGGTGAGCGCGTCCAGCCCGATCCGAATCGACGAAGCGATCCCCTCCTCCCACTCCGGGTTTTCCACCACTCCTGCGTCCCCGAGGTCGCTCTCCGCGAGAATCCTCTCGAATTCGTACCCGAGCACAACCCAGACCTCATCGACAGCGAATTCTGAGGTACGGCGAACAACATGCTCGAGGAGATTTGAGTCGCCCCACGGCTCCAGCTGCTTGGGTCGGCCGAGACGCCGCGAGCTTCCGGCGGCGAGGATGAGGGCTGCTATCGACATCGCTGGCACGCTAGTGCGGCGTCGCAGAGGTTCTTGACGACAGACTTTCGCGATGTTGCACTAGCTGTTGAACTAGGCCCGTAGGGGCGTACCAGCCAGAGCCATCGGCTCATTCGCGACATACCGGGCGGTGATCATCTCGGCGAGGATGGCAATAGCGGTCTCGCCTGCCGTGCGTGAACCAATCTTCAGCCCGATCGGTCCGTGGATTCGATCGACCTGTTCGACCGAGAACCCATCGGCCAGCAGTCGCTCCCGTCTTCGGGCGGTCGTCTTCGCCGAACCCATGGCTCCGATATACCGGGCCGGAGATTCGAGGGCGATAGGCCACAGCGGATCTTCGAACCGTCGGTCGTGGGTGAGCACCACGATGAACGTCCGGGGGCCGAGCATCTCGGGATCACACACATCGTCAGGCCAGCCGACGCGCAGCTCGTCGGCTTCGGGGAACCGATCCGCGGTGACAAACGCTGGACGAGGATCGGCGACGATAGTTCGAAATCCGAGCAGAGATGCGTGGGCCACAAGCTCCTGGGCGATATGGACCGCACCAAAAACGAAGAGGTGGGGCCGAGGCGCCAGAACCTCGTAGAAGACCTCGCTCTTTTCATAACCCAGGGTCACGCTCCGCTCCCGGTCGATGAGTACCGTGGCGTCGCGGGTTATCGCATCAGCCATGGCTCCCGGAAGGGATCCGGCCAGCACCGACCCCTCTCGGTCCAAAACCGACTTGGCACCCCGCTCCGGCCCTTCGATGACAGTCACCACCGCACCCGACGAGTCGGAAGTAACCAGATCCTGGATTGCCTCAAGAACCGGGTCGGTCACCACGGTTCGATGTAGACCTGAATGGTGCCGCCACAAGCCAGACCCACGGCGAAGGCATCCTCATCGGCGATCCCATAGGTCACCAGGTCCGGCTTTCCAGACTCGAGAACATCGAGGGCTCGTACGACGACGTCGTTCTCAACGCACCCGCCGGAGACCGAACCTTCCATCTTGCCGTCCGAGGCAACGAGCATCACCGAGCCCGGGCCGCGAGGCGAAGATCCGTACGCCTTGACAACGGTGGCCTTGGCAACGCTCTTGCCCTGCTTCTTCCAGCTTGCCGCCTTCTCCAGTACGTCTCTCATAAGAACGAAGGGTACTTGACCTTCAATTCTGGATCTGGAAGCGCGTGATCGCGCCAATACCCTCGGCGTCGAGGGGCGAGGACACGCCTATGTGGTGCACCTTGCCTCCAGCGGCAACTACCGAATCCATGACGGCGGCTACGACATCGTGAACCTGGAACATCGTCTGATTGCACACGGGGCACACCTCCCCCGACCGGGATAGGTGCCCACACCCGTTGCAGACCACGCCCGGTCGAGCGAAGGATCCGGACACGACCAGAGTGTCAATGGCCTGCACGTTGGCCGATTCGATCGATTTGGCAAGGCCGAGCACCGCATGGCCGCCGCTCCACGCGGTATCGCATACGCGACCGGCCAGCGCAGCTTGACGGTTGCGTCGGACTTCCGCACCGAGATCGACGAGCTCTGCTCGCAGCACTGCAAGGCTCAACCCACGAGAACGTACCGCGAAGGAAGTTCGATACAGGCCGCCAAGATAGGAGTGGAGCCCGCGGCCAATCTCCTCGACGAACTCATCAAGGGCCCCGATCACGAGATAGTCGAGAGGCCGATCCTGGTGAACCCCAAGGAGCCTCAACCCAGCCTCCTTCCACATCCGACTGGTTGTCTCGCCTGCGTGGGCCCGCGCCGTGTGTTCGCGATATCCAGAGAAACCGCCGTAGTTCGGCCTGCCGATGTCGGCTGTGAGAGGCTCGCCCAGTTCCTCAACCAACTCGCCCGACGCTATGAAGACCCGAGCCTCAGTCCGATCGGCCACGAGAACGCCGGCTCGCAACGGCCGCGGCGCCGCTCGCAACGGGCGCAAATAGGGCCGGGGACCGAGGGTCGAGGTGCTGTCGACCTGGTGCGTCAACGACTCAACAACGAAGATGCCGTCGAGGTCAGACGCGAACACCGCGAAGGAGGGGGCAGGATCCAACTCGAGTTGCTCTGCGAGCTGATGGATTCGATCAGAGTCCCGGCGGACACTCTTCTGAACGCTTCTCGACATCGAGCTGGCTCGTTCCTTGATCGGCCGGAGCATGTCGCTGGTCAGAGCCGAGACGCCACCACGGCTGGGATGATCGAGATAGACCGAAAGAAGTGATCCCGTTGGGCTTCTCAACCCGGCTATTGGATCGCCAAGCACTCACCACCTCCTGCCCGGCCAGCTTCTCGAGTAGACCCGAACTGCGGCAGATCCCACGAACCTAGTGGTCTGTCGCACAAATGGTGTGAGGGACCGGAGGCGGTGTCTCCGAGTCATCGGCGGCCGACTCGCAAGGACGCACAACGAAGGCGCACCCGTAGGTGCGGCGAGGCGGAGGACACCGCGAGCGACGTCGAGGGCCGGAGAGACACCACAATCATTTGTAAGACGGGCCACTGTTGATCTGTCTCACCAATGGTCCGAATGTGGGCGGAGTCAGAGAGCCTGCATCAACACAACGGTCAAGTCCTCGAGAATCCACCCGAGAAAGTCGAGCGCCGCCCGGTCCGCTTCGGGTAGCTGATCGTGATCCTCCTCCACTTCGAGCTTGAGTCTGGCAGCGAACGCCAAACGGCCCTCATTGAGGACGCGGAGAACAGCATCTCCCTCGGCGTCCGACAACACCACCCGGTCGTTTGTCTCCATGAGCCCCCGATAGACAGCCCGATCGTGAGCACGAGACTGGTCCAGTTCGTCACCCATGAGCCGCCACCACTCTTCGTTGGCTTCAGCGTCATCCAGATAGACAGGAACCTTCAGCCTGCGATAGGCAGGATCATCCTCCACCCGCTCCACATCGGCCAACAGGTCGAGCACCTGAGCCAGAACCCCTCGTTCCTCGGCGGGCAGATTCACGATTATCGAATCGCCCTTGCGGCGAAAACGCGGCTTCAAACCTTCTCCATCGTCGCCCACAGGCCGTGGCTGTGAAGCCGGTAGCATTCGAGTTCAGTCTTTTCCCTAGGCCCATCGCTGACGATCGCACGGCCATCGTGGTGAACCTGAAGCATCAATTCCGTTGCCTTCATCTCATTGAACCCGAACAACTTGCGGAACACGTAAACGACGTAGGTCATCGTATTGACAGGGTCGTTCCAGACGACGACCTGCCAGGGACGGTCTAGATCCTGGTCCTCGTGAGTGTCCGGGGTGATGACAGGCAACGCCATAGATTCGCCCGATCGTACGCCGGCTATTCGGTTCCCGAGAGGCCGGCGAGAATACGACTCCGACAGATCTCGACAGCTCGTTTGAAAAGAGGATCAGAATACGGAATCTCCGCGACAGCGTATGGCGAGCCGACCCCAGAGAACCCGGGTACCGGATCGGGGAACGATTGGACACCCATATCGCGGGCGCATTGTGAGAAGGCCGACAACTGGTCGACCACAAGGATCCGCAACAGTTCTTCTGAGCTGAGGTCGAGAGCGCCGGTTTCCAAAGCCGGGGAGCAGGCAGCCATTGACTCCGTTAGGACTGGATCAGTCAGGTCCAGCCCTTCCACGACGAGGTCGAGCCGGGGTCGATCGGTGGCGTCGAGGGGAATGACATCGATCTCAACACCCTGCTCCGCGAGACAACTCCTGAATGCCTCCACTCCTTGGTTGATGGGCATGGTTGTAGTGAGCGTCTCCGTCGGCAAGGTCGTCACTGGATATGGATCTGTCGACGACGGCGATTGATCGCCGTTGGTGCACGCCGTCACCAGAACAAGCCCGGCGACGAGCAGGGCGACCACGCGAATCAGGCCTCTCCCGGGATCGGGGCCTCGAGCCCGTCGGCCAAGATCATGGCGATGTCGCGAACCGGGACGTCCTCGCGTCCCAACTCCTTCACACCGTCATCCAACATGACCAGACAGAACGGGCAGGCCACGGCGATCTCGTCGGCCTCGGTCGCGAGCGCCTCTTCGGCCCTCTCGATGTTGACCTTCTTCCCGGTGTGCTCCTCCATCCAGAACCGGGCACCGCCGGCACCACAACAGAGAGCGCGGGTGCCGTGTCGAGGCATTTCGACCACCTCGTTGAAACCCGCCCCCACAACGGTCCGGGGTGCCAGGTATATGTCGTTGTGGCGCCCCAGGTAGCAGGGGTCGTGGTAGGCAATCTTCTTCGGCTGGCCGTCTGCTTTCGTGGGCGCCTCGATCCGACCCTGGGTGAGCATCTCGGCAAGTAACTGGCTGTGATGAACGACCTCGTAGTCGCCCCCGAACTGCGGATACTCGTTGGCGATGGTATTGAAGCAGTGGGCACACTGGGTGATGACTTTCTTGACGCCCAGTTCCTCGAAAGTCGCGATGTTCTGGAGGGCCAGCTGCTGGAACACAAACTCGTTCCCGGCTCGCCGGGCGGGATCTCCGTTGCACTTCTCCGCTTGGGCGAGAATGGCAAAGTCGATTTCGGCCTTCTTGAGTAGACGGGCCAGGGCGACCGACACCGCCGTGTTGCGATCATCGAACGAGCCCGCGCACCCAACAAACCACAGGTATTCGGCCGTGGTTTTCCCGTTCTCCCCTAAAACCGGCACCTCGAAATCGAGCTCCTTCGTCCAATCTGCCCGCGTCTGTTGGCTCATTCCCCACGGGTTCGACTGATTCTCCATTGCCACGAATGCCTTGCTCAGTTCCGGAGGGAACTCGGACTCCATCAGGGTCAGATAGCGACGCATGTCGAGGATTCGATCGAGGATCTCGATGTTCACGGGACAGATCTCATCACACGCGCCACAGGTGGTACATGCGAACACTTCCTCGGGTCGAACCCGGTCAAACAGCGAGCCATCCCCGTCTATGGCCGCTATCGAGCCGACAGGCGGCGAGATGCTCGCCGCTGCCGCTGCCACCTCGCCGGTCTTGAGAACTATCTCTCTCGGGTCGAGAGGCTTGCCGGTGATGTTGGCAGGGCACACAGAAGTGCATCGCCCACAGACGGTGCAGGAGTCGGTGTCGAAGATCTGCTTCCAGGTGAGGTCGTTGACCATCGACGCGCCAATGGTTTCGATGTCATCCACCTCCAAGAGGTTGGGCATCTCTCTCATGGCCCCCTTGGGGCGATCCCTTGCCGACAGGAACATGTTGACCGGGGAGGTCACCATGTGACGTAGCTTGGTGATCGGAAGGATCACCAAGAAGGCCATGAAAAGACCCACATGAGAAACCCATAGGACTCTCTGCCAGGACGCCGCCGATGAGGCGTCGATGAGTGCCGAGAGCGGGTATCCGACAAATGACCACACCTCAAAGTCGGGCCGGCCTATCAGGGAGATCCGGGCGGCCTCGGTAAGGAGCCCGGTGAGGCCGATGCCCACCAAAACAGCGAGGATCAGCCCATCCTCGGGTCTGGTCTTGGAGCGGATCCGCCAACTTGGAACGAGATAGCGCCCGAGAATCGCCAAGCCGAGCCCGCCCAAGAAAGCGAGTGACGCCAGATCGAGGATCGCGGAGTAGCCCTGGTAGACACCCCCGTGAAGGAACTTGAGATCCCCCGGCAGAAGGTGATCTATCTCGAGGGTGACGGTGCCGAGAAAGAGAACGACGAACCCGTAGTAGATCAGTGAATGCATGACGCCGGAACGGGGGTCGCGCATCAGCGTCTTCATCGAAAGCCCGGCAGCGAGATCATTGAGTCGCTTCTGCCACTGACCGGCTCGACGTTCGGGTTTCCCCTGCTGCCAACTCGCGGCCCGCAGGGCGAAGAGATGCGCCGTCAGCCAGATGAAGACGGCCACCGCGACATAGAAGGTGACCTGAAGAGAGTCGGGAATGTTCCCAAAGACCTCGCGGCCTATGTCGAAGTCGGGGTGTTCGGGGAGGGTCCCCAGCAGGCCCAAGGCGAGTGTTCCCAAGGCTCCCGCGATCCCGAGTCCTTCGATGATCTGCGACGCCTTTGGGCGCGCCTTTTCGGTGTCTTCTTCCTGTCGCTCCTGGGTGAGAGCCATGGTTGGCGAGTGTAGGAGTGCCCCGCGAGGTGTTCAGTGGTCTCTCGCACAGGTGGTCCGAGCCGGAGCCACTTGTGAGACAGGCCGCTTTAGCGACCAAACACGGAGCGGGCGAAGAACCACGCGTTAGAGGGGCGCTCGGCCAGACGGCGTGTCAGGTAGGGGTACCACTGGGATCCAAACGGGAGATACACTCTGAGTGGATAGCCCGCCGCGACCAACTCATCTTGAAGACTGGTTCGCACCCCATAGAGCATCTGGAACTCGAAGGGAAGCTCCCTGGCTTCGGCAAGCTCACGGGTCAGGTCGATGAGCCTCAGATCATGAGTGGCGACAGCGGGCTTGGCGACCGAGTTCCCCATCAGAGTCTCCAACTGCTCGGCAAAGGCTGCGTCTACCTTGGACTTTGAAGTCAATGCGACCTTCTCCGACTCGACGTACGCGCCCTTGCAGAGCCGTATGTGGCCGCCAAGACCCATCAAACGCTCCAGATCATCTGGGGTGCGTCGCATATAGGACTGGACAGCGATACCGAGGTTGCCATGTTCCGACTGCGCCTCCTCGTAGAGGTGCACCGTGGCTTCGATGTATCTGGAGTCCTCCATGTCGATCGTGACTGTCGTGCCAACTTCGACGGCTCGTCGGGCCAGGACAGAGATCGATTCCGCCGCTAGATCTTCGTCAACACTGAGACCGAGCTGGGTGGGTTTGACCGAGATGTTGGAGTCCAACCGATCGGTCTCGATCCGATCGAGACACTCCAGGTATTCGTCACGGGCACGCTTCGCCGAGTCGAGATCATGCACCTCCTCGCCAAGGAGATCCAACGAAACCAGAAAGCCTCGGGCGTTGAGAGTCTCGGCGACAGCCACCGCCTGATCCAAGGTGTCCCCGGCGACGAACCTGCCGGCCAGGGCTCTTCCAGGTCGAGTTCCGGTGATTACCTTTTCGACGGGTCGCGCCTGAGTCGTGGTCACAACCAGTTTCGAAAAGATACTCAATTCCCACCGCCCAAATCAGTCGCCCTCTTGGCAGCAGCACGCACCGCGTCCTCAACGATGGCGCGGAATCCGCGCTCCTCGAGAACGTGCATCGCCGCCGCAGTGGTCCCGCCGGGCGATGTCACCTGCGACCGCAATTCGGTTGGCGACTTCCCGGTGTCGGTGAGGAGATGTCCGGCACCTCGAATCGTCTGGTTGACGAAGCGCTCCGCAATGTCGCGGGGTATCCCCTCGCGTAGTGCGGCCTCGATCAGAGCTTCAGCCAGCAAGAAGACATAGGCGGGTCCGGTACCGGAAACGGCAGTCACGGCGTCCAGGAGAGACTCGTCCATCATCCGAACCGACCCAACCGCATCAAGAACCTCCCGGGCCAGATCGAACTCCGACAAGCCGGCGTGTGCTCCGGCAGCAATCCCGGTCACGCCCTCTCCCACCAGCGCCGGAGTATTCGGCATGGCCCTGATCACGGGGACGTCTCCCAGATGCTTCTCGAATGTCTGAGTGGTGACACCCGCTGCAAGTGAAAGCACCAGCTGACCCGATTCCACACTGCCCTCGAGCGACTGAAGAAGAGCCTCTACGTCACGAGGCTTTACAGAGACCACGATCACCTGGCGGCCCCGGATGGCTTCGGCGGGATCGAGGGTGACATAACAGCCGGTGCGTTGCGCCAACTCCTCGACCTTCTCTTCCCTCCGAGTGCAGAGCGAAACGTCCTCTGAGTCCCACCCGGCGCGCAACAGCCCTGTGAGGAGAGCGTTGCCCATGGCGCCAACACCGAGAATCGCAACTGAAGCGTGACCTGACATATGAGGTGATTCTATGAACGGTCCGCGGGCTCCGGTTTCGCCAGGCGACCAGGGAAAGTGTTGTCAGTCCAGACGAGAACGGATCAACTCCACGACCGTCGCCACTGCACGCGGGTTGTAGCCCTCTGGGATGATGAGGTCGGCGTATCGTTTCGAGCCCTCGACAAACTCGAGGTGCATAGGTCGAACGGTGCAGAAATATTGATCAATCACCGAGTCGACGCTTCGCCCCCTCTCCTCGGTGTCTCTCTTCAGTCGTCGCGCCAGTCTCAAGTCGGAATCGGTGTCGACGAAGATCTTGAGGTCGAGCTCGGACCGAAGCTCAGGCTCAGCCAGTACAAGGATCCCCTCAACTATCACGACCGGAGCAGCTTCGACACGCACTGAGTCGTCAGACCTCATATGGTTGGCGAAGTCGTAGATGGGCCTCTCTATGGCGACTCCCGATCTCAACGTCACGAGATGGTCCACGAGCAGCTCAGTCTCCAGGGAAGCCGGGTGGTCGTAGTTGACTTTCGTCCGCTCATCGAACGACAGATCCGGCGTGTGCCGGTAGTAGGCATCGTGCTGAAGCAAAGCCACTCTGCCGTCGAGTCGATCGACCACTGCTCGAGCGATGGTCGTCTTTCCCGAACCGGAACCTCCAGCGATACCGATGAAGAGGGGTCGGTCGGGTTTCCAGGGGTTCCGCTCAGGCATGCCTGAGGGAGACGTTACTTCTCGCTGACCTTGCTTCGCAGCCGACGGATCTCGTCATAGACACCGTCGGTGAGGGTGGTCGAGGCTGGGGCGGACACTCCCTGGACATCCGCCGACACTCTCCTCTTTCTGGTCGGCTTCTTTCCGGCATCCGGCTTCTCGGAAGACTCAGGCTCGATCACGACTAGCGGCTCTTCATCGGCAGGTTCGACTTCGCCCGACTCTTCGTCGGCACGATCGGTGACTGCGACAAGAGCCTCATCGGCGGATCCGGTGAGTTCCGGATCCTCAGACGCCTTTTTCTCGAGATCCTCCAGCCAGGTCGGCTCTCCTGAACCGGGCGAGACATCCTCAGCGAGCCGGTCGAGCCACTCTGTTTCACCGTCTCCGGCAGCGATGGCCTCTGCCATACCGAGCCGATCAAGGGTGTGGAAGATGCGAACAGCGGTGCCGCGCCCGTACTGAGACTCGAGATAATCGAAGGTGAAAGGACGAACCAAGGTAACCAGGATGTGCCAGTCCTCCGGTTCGACGGTCATCGGTTCCTCGATCTTCTGGACGAGGCGAACCCCACTTGCCTCGAAAAGGCCCGAGTCGACAACTTCGCTCTCCAGCGCGCGGAGATCATCCACGTCGGAGACAACCTCTTCGATGGACCAACCCTCGACGTCGGGACCGTCTGCGGCCCCAACGGCGAATGAGCCCTCATCGCTCCTCGAAAGCACATAGAGGACGTCGGCGACGCCGCTGCGATCGGATCCGATATGGCCTCCGTTCGGCCCCGATAGCTCGGCCCCGGTCACCCGGCCGTCTCGAAAATGGACACGGCCCCTTTGATTCCCTTCGATATCCAGGGATCCGGTCCTGTGGGTGACCTGCATTATCTGCAACAGGTCGTTGATGCTCCAATCAGAGAGCTGACCCGAGAGCTGCATTTGTCCTTCCATGGTTCGGCTCCTCCACCACTGCCTATCGGCAGGACCGACCAGATGGTTAAGCGAGGTTCAGGTCTTTCTGGCAGCCTTCATTACACGTTTCTGTTCACGAAGGAAGGCGACGTCTTCGAAAGAAGCAACATCGGCGATGCTCGACCAGTCGGCGGCACTCTCCTCCCAGCCGACCGGAGCAACACCCAGCCTCTTGCCGAGCAGACCGACAAAGATGCGCGACTTGCCGATGCCGAAGCCGGGCAAGGCCTCGAGACGGGTGAGTAACTCGGCGCCGTCATCGGCCGTCACCCATATGTTCTTGGCGCTTCCGCTGTACTCATTCACGATCGTTCGACACAGCTCCTGTGTCCTCTTGGCCATTGACGATGGGTACCGATGAATGGCCGGCGGTCCCTTGAAGACTGTCTCCATCGCTTCGGGATCCCAGTCGGCGATACGACTCTCGTCAAGGTCCTCCCCGAGACGCTCCTTGAGAAGAAAGGGACCGTAGAAGGCACGCTCCATCGGGAACTGCTGATCAAGCAGCATCCCGATCAGCAGAGCAAGGCCGTCGCTGGCGAGCAGGCGGTTGGCATCGTCGGAATCGGTGAAGTTGAGTCGGTCGGGCATACGGTCGAGCGTATCGCGGTCCTCTTTACCCGTTCTGCGATTCGTCCTATCTCACGGGTGTCACTCCCGCGACCACCATAAGGTGAGGACTCCATGTCGCACCTAGTGGTTTGCCCATCTATCAGCGACGAGACATCGCGAGAATGCCGTCCGCATGACACATATGAGTGAGATTTTCATAGTCGACGCCTGCCGGACCCCGATGGGAAAGCTTGGTGGCCAACTTGCCCACGTCAGGCCCGACGACCTGGCCGCTCATGTGGTGCGGCGATTGATGGAGAGGAACCCCGACCTCGATCCGGCAGCGATAGAGGACATCCAATGGGGAGCGGCCAATCAGGCCGGTGAGGACAACAGAAACGTGGCGCGAATGGCAGGCCTTCTTGCCGGGCTGCCCATCGAGGTCCCCGGCGTCACGGTGAACCGCCTCTGCGGTTCCGGCCTCCAGGCCGTTGCATCTGCAACCCACGCACTCGCCGGGGGGTGGGGCGACATCATGGTCGCCGGCGGATCTGAGTCGATGAGCCGAGCCCCCTACGTGATGATGAAGGGCGACCGCGCCTTCGCTACTGGATTTCCCGAGGCTGCAGACACTGTTCTCGGATGGAGGCTTGTCAACAAGACCATGACCGAGATGTACCCGCCAATCACCCTGGGCATGACTGCCGAGGTCGTCGCCGAGAAATACCGCGTATCCCGCGAAGACCAGGATCGTTTCGCTCTCGCCAGCCACCAGAAGGCGCTTGCTGCAATGGCGGCCAACCGGTTCAAGGATGAGATCGAACCGTTGGATGCGCCCGGCGACGCGAAAAGCCGAAGCGTCGTCGGCGTCAGCTCGGATGAGGGACCGCGGGCCGACACCTCTCTGGAAAAGCTCACCGAGCTGCGTTCCGTCTTCAAAGACAGCGGCACCGTTACTGCGGGCAACTCGTCGCCGATGAACGACGGGGCTGCCGCACTCCTCCTCGCGACCCGGGACGGTCTCAAAAAACATGACCTCGAACCGATTGCACGGGTGGTGTCGTCGGCGGCATCGGGAGTCCATCCCGACATCATGGGGATCGGTCCGGTTCCCGCCAGTGAGAAGGCACTCGACCGGGGACACCTCTCGGTTGGCGATCTTGACCTCGTGGAGGTCAACGAAGCCTTCGCCGCCCAGTCGGTGGCCAGCATCAAGCTTCTCGATCTCGATCCCGAGAAGGTCAACGTGAACGGAGGCGCCATTGCCCTGGGGCACCCTCTCGGGGCGTCGGGGGCGAGGATTCTCGTGACTCTTGTTCACGAGCTGAGACGTCGGGAAGGCCGCTACGGCATGGCGACGATGTGCATCGGCGTCGGCCAGGGAATCAGCATGGTCATCGAGCGTGTCTAGTGCCACGGAACCGCTCCATGGCACCACAGTCGTCGAATTCGGCAACCTGATAGCGGCCCCATACGCGGCCATGCTGCTCGCCGACCTGGGGGCCCGGGTGATAAAGGTCGAGCCTCCGAGTGGCGATCTGAGCCGACAGTTCGGGCCCTTCATCAAAGGGGAGTCGGCCTTGTTCATGGCGTTGAATCGGGGCAAGGAGTCGCTGGCGATCGACACAAAGGATTGGTTGTCGAAGCGGATCCTCGACAACCTGGTCAGGAAGGCGGATGTTCTGATCCACAACCTCCGCCACGGAGCGATGGAGCGTCTCGGCCTCGGATACGATCGGGCTACCGAGATGAATCCCCGGCTCATATACGCCACGGTGGCAGCCTTTGGAGCCGAGGGTCCCTACGCCGACCGGGCCGGTGTCGACGTCATCTTCCAGGGTGAGTCGGGGATGATCTCGATAACCGGCGAACCAAAAGACGGAGCCAGGAAGACGGCCACCACGATCGGTGACTATGTGGCCGGGACCAACACAGCGTTGGCGGTGTCGGCTGCCCTCGCCGAGCGAACCCGCACCGCACGACGAATCGATGTCTCGCTTCGTGATGGCCTTCTGGCGGTTCAATCCGGCTGGAACGCGATTGGCCTGGCGACCGGGACACAGCCCGACCGAACCGGAACTGCTAGTCCGTTTCTGGCTCCCAACCGAGTGTTCGAAGCTGCGGACGGGCCGTTTACCTTGGCCATTGTCTCCGACCGTCACTTCGAGCTTCTCGCTGACGCCCTCGAGCGATCGGATCTACTCGAAGACTTTCCAACCAATGAGCTGAGGATGGCAAACCGTGACTCGCTCGAGCGGAAACTCGGAAGGCTGTTTCGTCAAGAGCCGCTAGATCACTGGGTGCAGCTGTTTGAGGCCGCCGGGTTGCCCGTAGGACGGGTGCTCACCCTCGAGAAAGCACTGAACGATCCTCAGGCCAGACACAACGAGATGCTCTTCGAGGTCGAGCACCCCGTCGCCGGCAAGGTCAGGACCACCGGTTCACCAATAAGGTTTGACGGGTCGCCGGCCCGCGCCGAGTTGGTCCCGGCGACGCTTGGCCAACATACCAGTGCGCTTCTGAGTGAACTCGGGCTCGACGACGAAACCATTTCGACGATGATCGAACAGGGGACCGCGGTCGTATCGTGACGTCCATGGAGCGAATCCACTGGGCCGCGGAAGTTGGCGACGGATGGTCTGACGTGCTTGCCGAGCTGACTCGAGCCTTCGAGATGAGCCGGGCCGCAGCCCAGGCGGAGGAGAGCTTCGTTTTTGTGGTGTGCCAGGACGACTTGCTCGGCCGGCGAGGAGCGGGGAGGGCAATGGTCGCCGGCGGCCTCATCTCCGCAGCTCGAACTGCCGCAATCGAGGGCAGTCGAAAGGGCTGGACTGCCAACGTCGTCGCATATGACGAGGGCACCGACCCCGAAACGGTGACGCGATGGGCTGAGCGCTTGCTCGATTCTGACGGCGTCACTGGCGAATTGGTCAGGATCGGCCCCGGCCATATCGGAAAAGCGCTGCCATGAATGGCGCCATCGTCGTAACGGGCGCGGCGGGAGGGATTGGCAGAGCCATCTCGGAGAAATTGGCAGCGAGTGGGCCATTCACCGTCGTGGGAGTTGATCTGGCAGCGGAGCTAGCCATCTCCGAGCACATCACCGCGGTCCAGGTGGATCTGACATCGGACGACGGACCCCGCATCGTGCGCGAGGCCGTCGAGGCAACCGGGCTGCCGTTGCTCGGACTGGTCAACAACGCCGGCATCACTCGGGATTCGCGTCTGATCAACATGACCGACGCCGACTTCGCCGCGGTATTGAACGTCAATCTGGGGGCAGCCTTCTCCCTATCGGCAGAGTTGGCGCCATTGATGCACGAAGGCGCTTGCATTGTGAACATCGCATCACGGGCGTACCTGGGAAATTTCGGACAGTTCAACTACTCGATGTCCAAAGGCGGAGTGGTGGGAATGACCCGGGCGATGGCCTTGTCACTGGCACCGCACGTTCGAGTGAATGCGATCGCACCCGGACTGATCGGGACCGAGATGGCGATGGCCATCCCCGAGGATGTGCTCGACAAGATGGTGTCGGCGATTCCCCTCGAACGGATGGGCACGCCCGACGAAATCGCCAACGTGGTGTGGTTCCTTCTGACGCCGCTCTCCTCCTACATCACCGGCCATGTAGTCGTGGCGGGTGGAGGCCGGAGTCTGTCCTAAAACCTGCCAGGCATATTTCCTCTCCCTCGAGCGGAGCGAGATTTTTCCTACCCCTCGAGCGGAGCGAGTTTGGGGGAGGTGCCCCGGAGGGGCGGAAGGGGCAGCTCACTTCGTTCGCCAGGGGGAGAAAACTCAGTAGTAGTACCGGGTAACCGTCTCCGCGACCATCGACGGCTTCTCGCTTCCCTCGACTTCCATCGTCACCGCTCGATTGACTTGAATTCCACCGCCCACGTCGCGGACCGAGGCCAACCCGACCCGAGCCCGGATGCGTGAGCCGACCGGAACCGGTGCTGGATACCTCACCTTCTCGAGTCCGTAGTTGATCGCCATCTTCGGCTCGCCGACATCCAGTTCGATCGAGTAGGTCATCGGCACGGTGAGCGAAAGAGTCAGGAACCCATGGGCGATTGTCTGGCCGAAAGGCCCGGCCGCAGCCTTCTCAGGATCAATGTGAATCCATTGGTGGTCATCGGTCGCGTCGGCGAAAGCATCGATCCGATCCTGAGTCATCTCCAGCCAGTCGGAGACACCGATCTCGGTGCCGACCAAGTGTTCGAGATCCGAAGCCTGCACTACACACTCCTCAATGTTGGAAACCCTTACCAAAGCAGGTCGCCACTACTCTCGCCCCGATGGAGGTCCTAGGCACCAAGATCGACCCGCGGTCAGAGGAATACCAGGAGAACCGGGCGGCGATGGAGGCCAAGCTGGCCGAGTTCGAGGCGCTGATGGAGCAAGCGCGACAGGGAGGTGGCGAGAAGTACATCCAGCGTCACCGGGACCGCGGCAAGCTCCTGGCGCGGGAGCGCATCGAATTGCTGATCGACCAGGACTCGCCATTCCTCGAACTGTCAACCTTGGCAGCGTGGGGCACCGACAAGAGGCTCGGCGCCAATGTCGTCACGGGGATCGGGGTCGTCGAGGGAGTCGAGTGCGCAATCCTCGCTCACGATCCGACGAGCCAGGCAGGCTCAATGAACCGATACTCAGTGGCGAAGACCCTCCGGATAATGGACATCGCCCGAGAGAACCGGCTGCCCCTGATCAATCTCGTCGAATCGGGAGGAGCCGATCTCCCTGACCAAGCCGAAGTGTTCATCGTGGGAGGAAAATGGTTTCGCAACCTCACCCAGCTCTCCAAAATGGGAATTCCCACCGTCGCAATCGTTTTCGGCAGCTCAACCGCAGGGGGCGCCTACTTCCCCGCCCTATGCGACTACGCCGTGATGGTCAAGGAACGCGCCAAGGTCTTTCTGGGTGGCCCACCGCTGGTCAAGATGGCCACGGGCGAGGAGTCGACCGACGAGGAGCTTGGTGGCGCCGAAATGCATTCGAAGGTATCCGGGCTCTCCGACTACTTCGCCCAGGACGAACATGAGGCGATTCGGATGGGCCGGGACATCGTCTCGCACTTCAACTGGCGAAAACAGGGTTATGGCCCGACCAAGGATCCCGATGAGCCGATCCACGATGTCGACGACCTCTTGGGAGTGATCCCCACCGACCTCCGGGTGCCGTTCGATATGCGGGAGATCCTCGGCCGGACCGTCGATGGCTCGCGGTTCGAGGAGTACAAAACGGTTTACGGGACGTCGATCTTGACGGGCTGGGCGTCGATCCACGGGTTCCAGATCGGAGTCGTGGCCAATCAGCAGGGCGTCATCTTCTCCGAGGAAGCCAATAAGGCGACCGAATTCATCCAGTTGTGCAACCGGCACGACACTCCGATCATCTTCATCCACAACACCACCGGATACATGGTGGGCAAGGACTACGAGCAGCGGGGGATAATCAAGGACGGGGCCAAGATGGTCAATGCCGTCGCCAACTCAGAAGTGCCTCACATCACCTTGATGGCCGGAGTCTCTTACGGAGCGGGCAACTACGGGATGTCCGGGCGGTCGTACGATCCGCGCTTTGTCTTCGGATACCCCACTCACAAGGTCGCCGTGATGGGTCCCAAGCAACTTGCCGGTGTGATGTCGATCATCGCTCGCCAGGGAGCCGAGGCTCGCGGCGAGGAGTTCGACGAGAAGGCTGACGAGGCCAGGCGCACCGCGATCGAGGCTCAGATCGAAGAGGAGGAACAGGCCTACTTCTCAACGGCACGGGTCAGAGACGACGGCCTGATCGATCCCCGCGACACCCGCCATGTCCTGGGCATCGCCCTTTCCGCCGCCCACTCCGGCCCGGTCGAAGGCACCGACCGCTTCGGCGTATTCAGGATGTAGAGGATCCCGAACCCGTTATGGAAGCGGGGTCGGTGGCAAAGCAGACCAGGAACGGGTTGGGTGGGAGGTCGGTAGCCTGCCGCCCCAATGGCTATCAGCAAGATCCTCGTGGCGAACCGCGGTGAGATCGCGAGACGGGTGTTCCGAACCTGTCGAGAGATGGAGATTGCCACTGTCGCCGTCTATTCCGATCCGGACGTCGGGGAACCCCATGCCCTCGAGGCCGACGAGGCAGTCCGATTGCCCGGAGCGACCCCAGGCGAGACGTACCTGAACGCAAAGGCCGTGATCGATGCCGCCATCGCAACGGAGGCCGACGCGATTCATCCCGGTTACGGGTTTCTATCCGAGAACGCCGATTTCGCCCGGATGGTCGCTGAGGCGGGGCTCACCTGGATCGGCCCTCCACCCGATGCAATCGAGGTGATGGGGTCCAAGATCGCATCCAAGCAGCTCATGAGCGAAGCCGATGTGCCGACGCTTCCCAGCATCGAACTGGCGGGACTCTCGGCCAGAAAGAGTGCCGCCATGTCGATCGGCTACCCGATCCTGGTGAAGGCCTCAGCCGGCGGAGGCGGCAAAGGGATGCGGATCGTGAAGGATCCGGACGACCTTCTGAACGCCATCGAAGCCGCAAAGAGAGAGGCGGCCGGCGCATTCGGTGATGACACCCTCTTCCTGGAGAAGTACCTCTCAGCCGCCCGACATATCGAGATCCAGGTGTTTGCCGATACTCACGGCAATGTCGTCTCCCTTTTCGAGCGCGAGTGCTCAATCCAGCGCAGACACCAGAAGATCATCGAGGAGTCACCGTCCGTCGCCCTCGACGACCGCTCCCGGAAGGAGATGGGCAAGACCGCAATCGTCGCGGCCAAGGCCGTCGACTACGTCGGCGCCGGGACAGTCGAGTTCCTGTTTCAAGACGGCAGCTTTTTCTTCTTGGAGATGAATACCCGGCTCCAGGTGGAGCACCCCGTCACCGAGATGGTCACCGGCCTCGACCTCGTCCGCCTCCAGATCGAGGTAGCCCAAGGGTCTCCCCTCCCTCCAGAAGCATTGAGCCCGGAGATGCGCGGCCATGCGATTGAGGCCCGGCTCTATGCCGAAGATCCCCTCAACGAGTTTCTTCCCGTCACCGGAACAATGCACCGTTTCGCTTTCAGCGACCAGACGGACGGGCTACGGGTCGATTCGGGCATCGAGAACGGTTCGGAAGTGTCGGTCCACTACGACCCGATGCTCGCCAAGGTCATCGCCAGTGGATCTACGCGCCAAGAGGCTATCGGCCGCCTCGCCACTGCTCTCCGCGGCGCACATATCCACGGACCGAAGACCAACCGCGACCTGCTCGTCCGCGTCGTGGAAAGCGAGCAATTCGCGGATGGTGAGACTGACACCCACTTCTTAGATCGTCACGACATCGAGAAGCTCGCCGCTCCGCTCCTCAACGAGGAGGAGGAGCGACTGGCCGCGATCGCCGCTGCTTTGGCCGATCAGGCGGAACGGCGACGGCTATCCAACGTATTGGGCACTATCCCATCGGGTTGGCGAAACTCCGGAAGCCAACCTCAGCGCTCCTCCTACACGGGCCCCCAAGGCGAGCATGACATCAGATACACGATGTCAGGGAACTTGACAGCCATCGATGGCCAGCAGGACTTTGATCTGATCTCATGCACCCCTCATGAGGTGGAGTTCACTGTCGACGAGATCCACTATCACTTCGAAGTGGCTCGCTACGGACAGATCCGATTCGTCGACTCCGACCTTGGGTCCACACGGCTCGATCTTCAATCACGATTTCCCAAGGCATCAACAGATGAGGCTGTCGGATCCCTTCACGCGCCTATGCCGGGCAAGGTCATCCGAGTGGATGTGATGGAGGGCGACATCGTCAAGGCCGGCCAGGTGCTCCTCGTCCTGGAGGCGATGAAGATGGAACACGCGATCAAGGCTCCCCTTGCCGGCCGGATCACCGAGATCAACTGCCAGGCCGAGGACCAGGTTGAGGCTGACCTCGTCCTGGTGGTGGTTTCCGAGGAGTAAAGCAATGCATGCCAATCAACGGCAATCAGCAGACGCCTAGCCGAACGACGCGAGAGCCCCGAGCACCAAGTCGATATCGCCGGTGGTGTGATCGGCATTCACCTGGAATCGAATCTCCTCGTCACCCTTGGGCACCACCGGGTAGTTGAGCCCGGTGGCCAGGATCTCGTTGTCCCGAAGATGGGCGACAAGGGCGGTGGTTCGTGCTGTGTCCCGAACCATGAGAGGGACCACGGGGTGGGGTCCGGGTATCGTCTCGAATCCCAGGTCGACGAGACCATGCTCGAACCTTCTCGTCATCTCACGTAGGTGCGAGAGCATCTCAAGACCCTCGGTCGAATCCACGATGGACAGAGCCATGTTGGCCGCGGCCGCCTCGCCAACGGTGATGGGGTTGGAGTAGATGTACATCGGAGCCTTCTCCCGCAAGAAACTCACCAGAGCACGGCTCCCGGCCACATATCCGCCGTTCACTCCGAAGGCCTTCCCGAGAGTGCCGATGAGCACGTCGCTTGGGCCCGAACCGGCGACTTCCTCCGTGCCACGCCCGGTGTTTCCCAGCGCGCCGACTCCATGCGAATCATCCACAACGACAACGACATTCTCCGGATACGAGGAGTCATGGGCTTGCGCGACATCGTGGAGCCTGGACAGGTCGGCATGATCTCCCCGCATTGAGAAGACCCCGTCGGTCACGACCATCGCTCGACGCCCCTCCCCCACAAGTCGCCCCAACGCCGACCCCAGAGCATCAAAATCGAGGTGCGGATACACCTCCCGTCTGGCGGGTCGGGACAGCCGCAATGCGTTGATGATGCAGTTGTGGTTGAGCTGGTCACTGAGGACCACCGTTTCGGAATCGATCAACGAGGTGAGCGTGGATACAACCGCGGCGTAGGCGGAGGAGAAGATCATCGAAGCTTCCCTCTCATGAAAACGGGCCAGTCGCTCCTCTAGGTCGATGTGTGCCTGGTAGGACCCGGAGATGAAGCGCACCCCTCCCGGGCCGGCGCCAAACCTGCGGGTGGCGGTCTCCTCGGCGTCGACCACCGCCCGATGCCGGGAGAGCCCTAAGTAGCCGTTGGAGTTCATCCTCAGGAAGGCACCGTCGACACCGGCCAGCCGATAGCGCGGTCCGGAACCTCCGGATGGGGCCACGACATCGGTAATGATCGTTTCCGAACCTTTGGCGGTGCCGGCTTGCTCGAGGGTTTCAACCTGGCTGACGAGGGCGGCGTCGAGTCGGTCGTGAGGCATGGCATGGGTTTAGCAGAGTCAGGAGCCTCCTATTGTCCGGGAAATGACACGACTTGGCTTCATTGGACTTGGGATCATGGGCCGGGGGATGGCCGCGAATCTCCTCGAGCACGGGCACGACCTCACTGTCTGGAACCGCACCCCGTCGAAGGCTCAGGGTCTCGAAGCAAACCTGGTTGCCAGATCTGTGGATGTCGGCCCGGCGAGCGATGTGGTGTTCGTAAGCGTTTCGGATACGCCCGACGTCGAGGAGGTGGTCTTCGGCGACCTCGGGGTCATCCACGGAATGACGCCCGGCGACGTGCTGGTCGACCATTCGACCATCTCGCCGGGTGCCACCAAGGGGTTCGCAGCCCAGGCTTCCGAATTGGGCGTGATCTGGCTCGACGCGCCTGTGTCCGGGGGATCCGAGGGAGCGAAACGCGGCACCCTTGCCGTGATGGTCGGGGGGGACCCGGTCGCCCTGGAACGAGTCCGTCCTTTCATGGACGCCTACTCGAAGTCGGTGGTCCATGTCGGCGACGAGCCCGGATCGGGACAGATGGCAAAGGCGGTCAACCAGGTGCTGGTGGTGCTCAATCAACTGGCTGTATCCGAGGCGCTCCTCCTCGCCCAAGGCGCTGGGCTCGATCTCAAACGAGCTCTCGAGGCCGTGGAAGGAGGCGCGGCGGGCTCATGGATGCTGTCAAACCGGGGCCCGCAGATGATCGAGCGGGATTGGAGCCCGGGCTTCACCATCGACCTCCAGCAAAAGGACCTCAGGCTGGTACTGGAGGCCGCGGACGAGGTTGGCGTCCCAGTGCCCGGGGTGGCGCTCGTGTTCCAGTTGTACCGGTCACTTCAGGCGCAGGGGCTGGGATCAGAAGGCAACCATGCCCTGGTCAAGGCTCTCGAGGGGTTGGCCGGGATCCGTCTCGGCGACTGAGCGTGTGCAGATCCCGGGGCTGGACGCCGTGATTTACACACGCTCGAAGGGTCTAGCCGAGGAGGTCGGCCTTGACCCGGGCTACGTGCCCGGTGGCCTTGACGTTGCGGTAAGCCTTCTCCAACTTCCCGTCCGGACCGATGACGAACGTTGAGCGAATCAGCCCTTGGAACACCTTCCCGTAGCTCTTCTTCTCGCCCCACGCTCCCAGTGAGGTCGCCAGCGTCTTGTCCTCATCCGAGAGAAGGTCGAAGTTGAGGCCCTCCTTCTCCCTGAATCGGGCATTGCGCGACGGTGGGTCGGGACTCACTCCGACTATGTCGTAGCCCGCCTCCTGAAACTCGGTGTAGCTGTCCCTGAAATCACACGACTCCTTGGTACACCCGGGGGTCATAGCCCGCGGATAGAAGAACATGACGAGCCGGCGCCCGGCGAAGTCTTCGGAGGAGACGATCTCCCCGTCCTGATTGGCAAGGCTGAATGAGATGGTTTCGGTCATTCTGAGGACGATACCCCGAGGATCAGGAGCAGACCTCAGGCCGCCGCCTTCGCCGCGTCCGACTTCAGGAACGTCATCCCGCCGGCCATGAAACCGAGTGCCGCAGGAAGCCAATAGGAAATGAGGCGAAAGATCAACACCGGCGTGATCGTCGTGGCAGCCGGGAAGCCATATGCGGCCAGGATGAAAATGAGGGCGCCTTCAGTGATGCCCATCCCGCCGGGCATGCCGGGAAGGCCACCGGCCAACTGGGCAACTCCGAAGGCGGCCGCCACCTGGAGAGGGTTGGCATCGATGCCAAACGCGAACAGCACCAACCCGAGGGCCGCAGCTTCCAGGCTCAACCGTCCCCAGATATAGAGCTGGGATTCCAGCGCCGGCATGTGATTGATCACCGATGCATCGAGCCTCCTGCGGATAAACCCCGGCAGATACTTCGCAAGCGAGCCCAGCCTTCCAGATCCGAACATGAGGACGACGCCGGCGATCAAAACAAACGGCGCCGACACCACGAGACCGACCGACGCGATCGAGGCTCCCTCCTGCGGTCGAGCCAGTAGGACGGCACCACCGGCGAGAATCAGGAGGCCGGCATAGTTGAGAAGCACCGTCCTGATTCCTGCTCCAGTCGTTCCATCTGCCTCATCCCTCACCGTCCACGACATTGCAACGGGTGTGATCGCACCGCCAGCGGGAATGAGCCGTGCCACACCGGCGCCAACAAGGGCGCCCTTGAACGCCGAAAAGCGTCGAAGCTGGCCGCCCGACTCCCGCACCGACTCCCTGAACAGCATGCCAAAAAACCACTTTGCCCCGATCTGGACGATGGCTGCCAGAGCCACCAAACTCAGCGCCGAAGGGCTCATCTCCGGCAACTCGAAGTTGGTGAAGATGAAGACGGCGAAGCCTATGTAGAGAACAGCCGCAATTGCGGCGATCCAAATGACCCTCTTAGGACTCATGGAGCCAGTGGATCGTGGCCTGCTCGCGGAAACTCCTGCACGACTTTGTCGGTGTCGTAGATGATCCGCTCCATCGCTGGTCTCATACCAGGCTCACTGTCGTGATTTCCCTGCGCGCGGCGAGCCATGAGAACAAACGTCAAAAGCAGCAGCAGGAACGACTCCGTCCCGGGCCGCCCCATAGCCGCAGCCACGATCGGGAGGAGGGCCCACCCCAGGAATCCGCCGAAACCGCTGCCAAACCTTCGACCGACCAATGCCCAACCTCCCACCCAAACGAGCAGCACCGGGTTGAGGGCAAGCAGCATGCCGGCAGATGTGGCGAGACCCCGACCGGCGCGGCCCCTCATGAATATCGACCAGCTGTGTCCAACGACAGCTGCAACACCGGCCAGCCCCGCGGCCCCGGGGCCGAGTCCCATCCGCTGAGCGATAAAGACCGGAAGGAAGCCCTTGGCGGCGTCCAGCAAAGCCGCAATCAGTCCCCACTGCCACCCGAAGAGCCTGCTGAGATTGCCGGCTCCGATGTTTCCCGTGCCAACCGATCGGAGGTCCCGCCCGCGAGCTTTGGCAATAAGTTGCGAGAAGGGAACGGCACCCAGCAGATAGGCCCCCACCAACAGGAGCGGCCAATACATGAGATCTAAGGTCGCCGGCATCAAGGGAAACGCTAGCTCGGACATCCGAGACTAGCCAGGCTCGAATCGGACGGTCAGGCCGCGATTGGCTTCCTGGAAAGGGGTAGCTCAAGCCGGAAAACGCTCTCATCCTTGTCGCGGCGGTAGCGAAGCGATCCCCCCATGAGCTCGGCCAACTGCCGGGCAACCGCTAGACCCAACCCGACTGATCCGGTGACCCCGGCGTGGGCCGTCGCGTACGGCTCGAAGATCCGATCGGCATCCTCGGCCGGGACGCCTTCACCATTGTCGCGAACCTCGATCCAAGCGAGGTCGCCGTTCTCCCCACCGAGGATCCGGCGTTCGGGGCCGCCGTATCGGTTGAGATTGGTGAGAAGGTTGCGAAGAATCTGACGAACCCTGGTCGCATCGGCACTCACGGTCGGCAGCCGTGAGGGAGTCTCACCGATATTGACGCCCACTCCACCGATGACCGCGTGAAGCTGCTCGCCAAGATCCACCTCGCCGACGTCCAACGACACAGATCCGATCTCGGCACGCGCAGCCACAAGAAGATCGTCGACGATGTAGGACATCTCCTCGGCCTGACCGGAGACCAACTTCATCAGCTCTGCCATCTCATCCCCGCTGATCGACGAACCGGCCATCTCAGAGGTAAACCCGACAACGGCTGTCAGCGGAGTCCGCAGCTCGTGGCTGACCGAAGCGATAAACAAGTCCTTGGCTCGGATCAGGTCGGCCAGGGCCTCTGTCTTGGCCCGGGCGTGGGTGACGTCGGCGAGCGCCACCAGCAAGCTGCCTGGTTTCTCTCCTGTCGTGCTCTTGACGCATCGGGCCTGAAGCCAGATCTTGCGCCCCTGGAGCGTGTGCCCCAAGAACTCACGTTCGAAGGACTCCTTGTCTTGATAGAGGGCAACCAATGCATCGACAAACGACTCGATATTCTCGTCGGTGACTCTCCCCGGATCGCTCGGGCCCAAGAGATCTTCTGGCCCGGATGCTTCGAGGAGGCTGATGGCCGCGTCGTTGACTCTGATGATCGTCGCCTTGCCCACAGCCCTGCGAACCACCTCGGGATATGCGCCGAGAAACTGCGAGATCCTCTCCGGAGGGCCGGAATACTCGGATCTCACGTACTCAATGGCATCCGTCCAGTCCTCTTCAAACATCGCTGTGGGCGATTGATCGAACATGACCTTGAACTTCGTATCGAGTGCCGTCGCAGCGTTGCGCACCGTCTGGAAAATGACCGTGGTCATCACGAAGCTCAGTGCCATGACCGATCCAAGCTGCACCGCCTCAACGAGAGACAGACTCCAGAATTGGGGGGCGATACCGAGGAAGACGGCAACGCCGGCTGCGAGTGGGATCAGATGCTTCGCCACGAGAAGCATCCCGATAGCGGAGATGACGACGAGCGCGAGAGCGGCGGGCAACAGGGTGTCGGGGGTCCCGACCACGGTGTACATGACCACGACAACTACGGCCGACCCGACGAGGGCGATGCTGCCGTTCTCGCGATGGAGAAGTATCTGGGCGGTCATGAAGGCTGCGGCGATGGTGGGACCGACAGCTCCAACGAGGAGCTCCTGGTCGCCTGAGATGAAGCCTGCGATCAGAAGGAGTGCGGCGGCGAACCAGGCAGCAGCCGCTCCGACGTGTACTACTCGCCGGTGGACGCGGATCATGTCCGACTGTGCCCCGAGAAGGGTGTCGGAGATTCTGGTTGACATATCAAAACATCGGCATCAGCCGTGCTAGCCCGAACCGGTCTATAGACCTATTGACGATTGCTCCAAGGTCGGTCCCGATCAGGCACATTTGCGATTCGAACCCTGGTCAAAAGGCTGTAAAGTCGGCCCAAATTGACACGGAGGACCCTGCACATGGTCATGAAGATCACTTATGCCACGATGTCGGTGGACAACAAGGAGCTGAACGAGGCTTACGAAGCCTCGGTTGAGGCAGTTCGTGACCGGATCGGACAGACCCATGGGGTCATCGTCAATGGCGAAAGCCGAGTCGACAGGGATCTGTATGAAGAACTGTCGCCGATCGATCAGGACATTGTCGTCGGGCGATATGCCCAAGCCACGATCCAGGACGTAGATGACGCGATTGCCGCGGCCAAGGCGTTTGCCCCAGAGTGGGAAGCTTGGGGTTGGGAACGACGGCGGGATCTGATGCTCAGGGCCGCCGACATCATGGATGAGCACACCTTTGAACTTGCGGCATTGATGTCCTTTGAGATCGGCAAGAGCCGCCTCGAGTCCCTTGGAGACGTTGCAGAGACTGTGGAGTTCTTCCGCTACTACGCACGCCAGATCGCCAAGAACGACGGTTATGTCACTGAACTGAACGCCCTAGGCGAGAACGAGGTCAACACATCCGTCCTCAGACCATTTGGAGTTTGGGTGGTCATCTCCCCCTTCAACTTTCCGATGGCCCTCGCCGGCGGTCCGAGTATCGGCGCGCTGATCACCGGAAACACTGTGGTGATGAAACCCTCCAACACGGGGGCGTTGATGGCTTTGGAGTTCTACCGCGTCATGCAGGAGGCCGGACTGCCCGACGGTGCTCTCCACATCCTGACGGGCCGTGGCGTTGAGATCGGCGATCACCTGACTCACCATGACGACATCGATGGGATCACTTTCACCGGGTCATATCCGGTAGGCATGAACCTCCTTCGAACTGCCAACGACAAGCGACCCAAGCCTGTCTCATGCGAGATGGGTGGCAAGAACCCGGTGGTCGTCACCAGGTCCGCCGACCTCGATGTGGCAAGCGAAGGAATCATTCGGGGGGCGTTCGGCCTGAGTGGGCAGAAGTGCAGCGCCACATCGAGGGTTTACGTCCAGGACGGCGTGTATGAGGAACTTGTCGACAAGCTCGTCGCCGCAACCGAGACTGTCACGGTTGGCGACCCATTCGACGTGAAGACATTCATGGGCCCAGTCATCGACAGCGGAGTAGTCGAGAGGTTTCGACGCGCCGTCGACGAGGTCCAGGACAACGGGGGGACGATTCTCGCCGGTGGCAACGTGCTCAAGGGGGACGGACTCGACAAAGGGTTCTATGTAGAGCCGACGCTCGCCACGGCGCCGCTCGACTCATGGGTGTGGACCGAAGAGCTGTTCATGCCATTCGTCCTGGTAGCCAGTGTCTCGTCACTCGAAGAAGGAATCGCCCTCTCCAATGACACCGAGTTCGGTCTTACTGCAGGCCTTTTCTCAAACGATGACGATGAGATCGAGTCGTGGTTTAACCGGATCGAGGCCGGTGTCACCTATGTGAATCGCGCCGCCGGGGCTACAACAGGGGCATGGCCCGATATCCAGTCCTTCGGCGGATGGAAAGGGTCGGGCACCTCGGGGAGTGGCGGGGGCGGACCCTGGTACCTGCGGCAGTTCCTCAGAGAGCAGTCCAGAACCTTGATAAGGGGTTAGCTACCCCTCTTCGAATCGAATGGTCAACCCGTCGGGATCGATGATTTCCAAAACGGCATCGCCTGATTGAACCTCGATGCCGACGTTGCCGAAGTGCTCCTTCCATCGTTCGATTTCGTCGACTGCGACCGTCAGACTGTCGGGTTGACCTGCATCAGGGTTCTCGACGAGCTCGATCTGCTGTCCAGGTCCCGACTGCACCACGGCCGCGGCCACTCCAAGATTGGGGGTACGCACAGGGGCGAACCCGAGCAGGTCGGTGTAGAAGCCCAGCGAGGCCTCGAGTGAGTTGACCCCCACTCTCACTGTCGTCGCGTTGATTCCGCCGGGGGCGCGCATCGGGCCTCCACCGGCCATAACCTGCTTCGCCTCTGAGATCGTGAAACGCCCGGCCGTAACCTCCCGACCCACCACCACGCCGTCGAGCATCCGACCCGACGATTGAAGACGAGTCAGCGTCCGAAGGTCGTCAAGGTCTCTGACCCCGCCCGACGCGATTACCGGCTCGTCAACGGCTGCCAGGGCCGCCGAAAGGACTTCGAGGTTGGGTGGTTCCTCGAGTGCATCGCGTCCGGCCTCCGCAACCAGAAAGGCCACTGCACCGGCAGATGACATCTCAATGAGGACCTCTTCGAGAAAACGGCCACTGTTCTGAGTCCAACCCCGGGTGGCGATCTCCTCGTTTTGCACCACGTCGAGTGACACGACGATCTTGTCGGGGTTTTCGCGACAGAGATCCCACACCATATTCTGGTTCTCGATCGCCGCGGTGCCCATCACGATCCGCCAGGCTCCGTTCGCAATGAGCCGCTCTGCCTCTCCCTCGGACCTGATGCCACCAGCAACCTGCACCGGGATGTCCAGCTCGTCGACGAGACGATCTATCAGCGAGCGATTTCGATAGTCACCGTACGCGGCGGCATCGAGGTCGACGATGTGGAGATAATCGACACCCTGCTCGGCCCAATTCTTGGCGCGCCCGATCGGATCGTTGTCAAGTGCGATCGCTTCGTCGAGTCCGCCATGGGGCAAACGAACCGACAATCCACCAAGGATGTTCACCCGGGCATAGATCTTCATGCCCTGAATCTAGCGGTCCCTGGCAACCTCGCGAAAAATAGGCTCAATCGAACCTATTGCCCTCCTTGAGGTATATCCAGTGCCTTCTCGGCCGAGTCCAGGGTCTGTCCGCCCTGAACGACGGGGGCAAACAGATCACCAAGGCGCTGGAGGCGGTCCCACAGGTTGGCAATCGTGATGTCGCCGTTGCGCAGAACGGCCACCTCATCCCACGTCAGGGGTGCAGAAACCGGGGCCCCGGTACGAGGCCTGACCGAATAGACCGATGCCACCGTTTGGCCAAAGGCGTTGCGGTTGTGGTCAACGAAAACCTTCCCTCTCCGCTTTGGCTTATCCCACTCCATCGTGATGTCGTCGGGATTTGCAGCCGCCAGATAATTGCCCACCTCCCCCACGAATCTCCGTACCCGGGCGTAATCGTGCACAGGGTCCAGCGGCACATAGACATGAAGGCCCCGCGATCCGGAGAGCTTGGGATAACCCACCAGGCCGAGCTGACCCAAGGCCACCTTGAGCAACTGGGCGCCGGCGACGACTTGGGACCAAGTCGAGCCTTCTGCGGGGTCGAAGTCGAAGATCGCGTAGTCGGGGTGGTCCAGCGCGCCGATCCGGGAGTGAAACGGATGCACTTCGACGCAACCCATGTTGGCAAACCACATCACGGATTCTCGTGAGTCGGCAAGTAGGAACTCGATGCTCCCTCCTTGCGAGTCGGAGGGCACCGAGCCAGTTCTCATCCACTCTGGCTGATGTCCCGGGGCTCTCTTCTCATAGAACGAGGGCCCTCCGATCCCGTCGGGGTATCGGTTCATCGAGATCGGACGTCCCTCGAGATGCGGCAGCAACATCGGCGCCACGGAGGCGTAGTACTGGATGATGTCGCCCTTGGTGTACGAATCTTCTGGAAAGAACACCTTGTCGAGATTGGAAAGGCCGAGGGGTCGCTCCAGTCCCACCGGTTGATACTTCTTGCCGTCCCGAGTGGCGACGACCGGCGAAGGGAACTCGATCGGCGCGGTCGCAACGGAGACGCCTTCGGTATGTGGCGGGTCGCTCATGTGAGCCTGGACTTCCTGCCAGATCAGATCATGACTGGGCATGTCGCGAGCCTCCGAAATCACCACCATCGAAACGCCGGCCTCTGCCGCAGCCTCGATGAGCGGGCCTACCCGCAGGGATCCCTCCCCGTATGGCACATGTTTGATTTCTCCAGCATCACCAAACTCATTGTCTGAGAACTGAGTCTGAAGGGGGCTGATCATCCACCCCGGGAAGCCTTCGGAGACAAAGGCGAGGACCCCGGCAAAGGCCTCCTTCGATGTGAGCCCGCCACCGGTCATGGCGTGAACATGGGCCCAGTCGATCACCGGGCGAACAAACGAGTACTCGGAAGCAAGTTGGGCGATGTCACCGAGGCTTCCGAATGACCTCTTGTTTCCGGCGGTCTCCAGACCAAGCCCCACCCCGAGTTCTTCAACCTTCTCACCGATACGGTCGAGTCGGGACCGGATCCGATCCATCAGAATCTCGGGCTCCTCCTCATAGTTGCTCCCGAAATGGGCAACGATCACCGGCGCTCCCAGCCAGCGTCCCAGCTTCATGGTGTGCTCTAGGGCGGCCAGCGACTGCCTGCCCCGTTCCTCGTCGGGCAGGGTGAGCCCGGCGAAGTAGGGAGCATGGATCGAGAGCCGGAGATCGCGGGCAGCGGCAAGCTCTCCAAACGAGCGGGACTGCTTCTCCTTCCAGGGGAAACCATCGACAAACGGCAGTTCCAGGGCACGGTGGCCCTTCGAGACCAGGTCATCGAGAAACGACGCGTGGTCGGATCCCTCAGAAGGGAGCCGAGACATCCCGAATCTGATCGAACTCACCCGAGCAGGCTACGAGATGATCGGTTTCGCAACCGATTCGTAACGGACGGGACCGCGATGATGTAAGGGATGACGGTTGCCCGATCTCCCAGATCCGGACCGGCAACCGATTCAGCTGGCTGCTGGCCTGGATCGGGATCATTGGAATAGCGGGGGCGATAACCGACTCGGCACTTCCCGATGAACTCGTCGATCAGAGTCTGGATCAAGGACGGTAGAGGAATATCTGACCTCGCCCGAGACTTGGAGGACACATGCCCATTCACCGTCTCAACCACGCAGTCCTCTACGTGAGGGACGCAGAAAAGTCCTCTGAGTTCTATTCGAGAGTCCTCGGTTTCAGGAGGCTCCCATTCGAGCTCCCGGGTGCGATATTCATGCAGGCCGAGGGGTCTAGCAACGATCACGACCTGGGGCTCTTCTCGATCGGCGAGGGCGCCGGTCCCTCGATGGCCGGACGACAGACCGTCGGCCTCTATCACCTCGCCTGGGAGGTAGACACCCTCCAGGATCTGGCCGAAATCTCGGACCGCCTCTCCGCCGAGAAAGCTCTCGTCGGCGCCACCGACCACGGAACGACCAAGGCTCTCTACGGGCGAGATCCCGACGGGATCGACTTCGAAGTGGCATGGCTGGTGCCGGCAGATCGGATTGAAGGCGATGCTGCCCCGACGGTCCGGGCCCTCGACATCACCGCAGAAATAGCGAAGTACGGCGCTGAAACCCTGAGCGGAATCGGTGTCAGCCGCCCTGCACCCATCGAAGCCTGAGCG
Organism: Acidobacteriota bacterium; assembly: GCA_022573225.1. Classification (GTDB taxonomy): domain Bacteria; phylum Actinomycetota; class Acidimicrobiia; order Spongiisociales; family ZC4RG35; genus JACZUI01. Next base: position 2,330 of record JACZUI010000031.1, on the reverse strand, counting down.
GCACCGGTCCCACCCGAAATTTGGCCTTGTGACTCCATTTGGGTTGGTCGATCCGATCTATAGACCGGGCGAGGCTCGGGTACTCTGTCACGGCAAGGGTCCCTAGCTCAATTGGCAGAGCAGCGGGCTTTTAACCCGAAGGTTGTGGGTTCGATTCCCACGGGACCCACTGAGAACGTCCTGGTCAGGTGCCTGTGATAGGGACAGCCGGACAATCGTCACCGCTTTGGTCCATGGGTGGTCCAGTTCGAGATCAGGCTGCCCTCCGATAGACCTCGTCTAGTCGGTCAGCGAGCGCCTCCAAATCCTCTGTGAAGAGGTGTCCGTAACGGTCAAGGGTCATTGAGGCGTGCTTGTGTCCCAACATCCTCTGCACCACTTTGATGTTGGCGTTGGAGGAGATGGCCAGACTCGCTGCGGTATGACGTAGATCGTGGATCCTGAGACCGACTAGGTGCGGGTGTTCGACAGCCAAAGCTGCGACTGCCGGAAGCCACAAGTTCTTTCGGTAGTTTGAGTTACGAAGTGGCCCGCCCTCAGGGGCAGTGAAGGCCAAGTCGTCAAGCGCAGCAGAAGCCAGTCGCCCTTCGAGAAGCCGAACTACGGACTTGGGAAGTATCACGACACGTTGGCGATGGTTCTTCGGCGGACCAAAAACAAGACGACCACCAACCTCGGTCGCCGCATCCTTCACCTGGATACGACCGTTCATGAGATCAACTGATCGAACGCGCAAAGCAATCAGCTCGCCCCATCTGAGTCCGCTGTATCCGAGGAAGGTGATGAGAGTTCCTTCGCCCTCATTGACGGTGTCTGCATGCCGAGCCAGATCACGCAACTGTTCTGGGGTCAAGGACAGCATCTCCCTGGCATGCTCCCTCGGCAAGGAGATGTCGGTCGCCGGATTACTTCCGATGAGGCCATCCCCGACTGCCTGATTCAAGATCGACCGGACAACCTGGTGAGAATGACGAATCCTCGCCGGAGACAGTCCATCGTCCATCATGGCCGTCACCCATCCTCGAATGCTTGCCGCATCTATCCGCCGGAGTTGGTATTCGCCGAAGATCGGGAGAACACGTGACCGAAGAATGCCGTCGTACCACTCTTTGGTCTTCTCGTTCGCCTTCACCCGTCTGGCCAACCAGGCAAGTGCATAGTCACTCAGGAGCTGCATTCCGCCAGCGGGGTCCATCCAATCGCCACGATCTATCTTGCCGATTTCGGCCCGTAGCCACCGTTGCGCTTCTACCTTGGTTCTCCAACTCTTCGAGTGCTGTCGCCCGTCGGGGCCGGTGTACCTGGCACGCCAGGGCCGCGGCCTATCCGGTCGGTAGTCGACACTCCCATTCATCCTGCTTCTCCTTCTTGTGGTCTTCCTTCAATCTCGATCTGCCGGAGAATCGCAATCGCCTTTTCGGTGATGCTGCCTCCGCGTATGCCTTTGGCGGGAGCCTTGGTCAGAAATCCACGCTGCCGACACTTGGAAACCACCTGACGAACACGATCTGGGTTGGGGTCGTCGATAGCGTCGGCCACGTAGGAGATGGGAGACTTGACCTGTTTTCTGATGGCTTCGTCGTAGTGGTACGCCACCTGAGCGAGTTCCTCGTTTAGAAGCGGTGGCCTGCCCCGCCGTGTTTTCCCGGACTCTGGGGTGACGTGTTCCGGCTCAAACCCTCCCGACATGAGTAAGTCCTGCCAGTCGAGAGCGGCTTCCTCGGAAAAGGATTGTGGGACTACGAGTCCTCTGATCGCGTCCTGGTTGAATGTCCCGTATCTGAAGTTGCGTACGACGGATGCTGTCACGCCATTGGCAGGAATGGGAGCTGCGCTATCAGAAGAGGGTTGGTCGTTGAAGTTGGCGGAACCCGCCGGGAACACCCGGAACTCCTGTATCACGAACTGTGAACCTTCCTGGCGGAGGAGGGCGGCAAAAATCCAACCCGAAT
>JACZUI010000031.1:0-366 GCA_022573225.1 Acidobacteriota bacterium | reverse complement strand
ACTTTTGGCCCACATCGCCTCGCCCCAGTGTTGCCGAAGTCGTTCTCTACCCTGCGGCGGATCCATTGGTGGTACGTACGGGTCGTATTCAATGTCCATGGCCCGGACCCTAAGCCACACTCCTGGATATAGCAATAGGCTGAGACCATCTCTTTAATATCCAGACATATGCGTCTGGCAACGATTACATCCAGCACGCATGATTGAGGTATGACCTCAACATCGAACACTGAGTATCCACCAGCCATATCGGTCCACGAGGCTGCTCGCATCCTCCAGGTCACCCCAGCCACCGCCTACTCGTGGGTCCGCAACGGAGAACTACCAAGCGTCCGTCTCGGTGGCCGCATCCGAATCCCGACCGCC